>CALRQP020000014.1:0-83397 GCA_943370355.1 Sphingomonas paucimobilis | reverse complement strand
CGTCTTATCGCCTTGCTTATCTTTCTCTCGGTCCCCGCCGGTGCAGCGATGCCCGATGCGCTCAACGGCGTCTCGGGACTGGCGGTGCCGCGCTTCGTGTCGCTCGCCGCGAAGGAGGCGAACATGCGGACCGGGCCGGGCGACCAATATCCGATTAAATGGCTCTATCAGCGCGCCGGGCTGCCGGTGGAGGTCGTGAAGGAGTTCGGCATCTGGCGGCTGGTGCGCGATCCCGACGGCGAGATCGGCTGGATGAACAAGAACCTGCTGACCGGCGAGCGGACCGCCTATGTGACGCGCAGTGTTCGCACGCTCTATGCGCGGCCAGACATCGCCGCCAAGCCGGTCTGGCGCGCCGAGCCGGGCGTCGTCGCGAAGGTGGTGCTGTGCGAGAAGGCCTGGTGCCAGCTGCGCATCGACGGGCGCAGCGGCTATATCCTGCGCAACCAGCTCTGGGGCGTCTATCCGACCGAATCCATCAACTGACCGCACGCGGTTTGCGCGCCAACTCGCGCATGTTAGAGCCTGAGCGATGAACCGCGCGCGCACCCTCGCCTATGCCAACAGCCTCGCATTGTTGGCCCCGACCGCGCTGCTCGGAGGCGCACTCTGGTTCCAATATGTGCGTGGCCTTGCGCCCTGCGAAATGTGCCTGTGGCAGCGCTGGCCGCATCTGGCGGCGATTGCTTTCGGGCTGATCGCGCTGATGTTGCGCCGCTCGCCGGCGCGGATGCCGTTGCTGGCTCTGGCAGGGCTCGCGTTGCTGACGACGGCCGGGATCGGGCTGTTTCACGCCGGGGTCGAGCAGCATTGGTGGCCGGGGCTAACGCGCTGCTCGACGACGGGTAGCTTCGGCTCGGCACCCGGCGATTTCCTGAAAAGTGTCATGTTGCAGCCACTGGTGCGGTGCGATTCGATTCCCTGGGCGCTGTACGGCGTGTCGCTCGCGGCGTGGAATGCGATTTTTTCGGCTTTGAGCGGAGGGCTGGTGTTGTGGCTGACGGCGCGCAAGTGAAGGTCCTGCCCGGCGACCGGGCGCTCGATGCCGCGTCGATGCTGCGCGTCGATCAGGCTGGCGAATATGGCGCGATGCGCATCTATTCGGGGCAACTCGCCGTGCTGGGCAATCGCCATCCGGCGGCACGCGAGATTGCGCGAATGCGCGACGGCGAGGCGCGGCATCTCGCTGCGTTCGACAAGCTCGTGGCGGCGCGCGGCGTGCGGCCGACCGCGCTGCAGCCCTTTTGGCATATCGCAGGCTTTGCGCTCGGCGCAGCGACGGCGCTGATCGGGCCGAAGGCGGCAATGGCCTGCACCGTCGCGGTCGAGACCGAGATCGACAAACATTATGGCGAACAGCTCGATGCGTTGGCGGAGCAGGATCCCGAACTGTCGGCGCATATCGCCGACTTCCGCGCCGACGAGCTCGAGCATAAAGCGACGGCGCTCGCGCATGGCGCGGAAGATACGCCAGCCTATCCGCTGCTGAGCGCCGCGATCCGGGCCGCGTGCCGGGTGGCGATCGGCGCATCGAAGCGGATTTGACGCAACGAAAAAGGGCCGGACTTGCGTCCGGCCCTTTCCTTGGCTCGCCCGAACCTTAGTTCGACGGCGTGCCCTGATAGGCAGCGATTTCCGAAGCCGACAGGTGCATGTCACCATCGGTATCGATCTTGGCGAACAGCGGCGCGGTCTGGTTCAGCAGCTCCGTCGTCGCGTTGCCCGGCGCGCGGCTCGAACGGTCACGCATCGCAGCGGTCGTCGTCACGCCGCCAGCAGCCGGCGGGGTTGACGCGGCGACCGACTGGGCGAATTCCAGCGGGCTCAGCGTGCCGTCAGCGTTGATATCGAAGCTCGTGACTGTCGTGGCGCTCACCGGCGCAGGCGCTGCGTCCTGGGCAAAAGCGGCCGTCGTCGAACCGAGCAGCGTAGCGGCAGTCAAAAGGAAAAACTTGTTCATGATACCCTCCTCTGTTGATCGTGGTCGTCATCGTTCGGGACCCCCGAAGCACGACAAGAACCAATGGCCGTCAAAAAAAGTTCCGGATGACTCTTGACATATGATCTTTATTTGATCTCGGAAACGAAACGGGGTCAGAATTTCTTCTGACCCCGCTGCATTTTCAATGGCTTAACGATCAGGATGCGGGCATCCCCGCCGCCTGCCATTGCGCGAGTTCGTCGCCGATCACGCGCATATCGTGGTTGGCATCGGCCTTGCCGAACATCGGCTGCAAAGCCTTAAGCAACCCGACTGCCGCATTTGCCGCTCGCCCTGCCGTCTGCTACCCGGCGCGCATCACAAGGAGACCCGCATGATCCCGCGCTATTCGCGCTCCGACATGGTTGCGATCTGGGAGCCCGAAACGCGCTTCCGCATCTGGTTCGAGATCGAGGCGCACGCGATGGACGCGCTCGCAGAGCTCGGCGTCGTGCCGAAGGACGCCGCCAAGGCGGTTTGGGAGAAGGGCGGCTTCGACATCGCACGCATCGACGAGGTCGAGCGCGAGGTGAAGCATGATGTGATCGCCTTCCTGACCAGCCTGGCCGAACATGTCGGGCCGGAAGCGCGCTTCGTGCATCAGGGCATGACCTCGTCGGACGTGCTCGACACCTGCCTCAACGTGCAACTCGTGCGGGCTGCCGACATCATGATCGCCGATGTCGATGCGCTGCTCGTGGTGCTCAAACGCCGCGCGGTCGAGCATAAGTTCACGCCGACGATCGGCCGAAGCCACGGCATCCATGCCGAGCCGACCACCTTCGGGCTGAAGCTTGCGCAGGCCTATGTGGAGTTTGAGCGGAACCGGGCGCGGCTCGTCGCGGCGCGAGAAGAGGTCGCGACGTGCGCGATCTCGGGCGCGGTCGGCACTTTCGCGAACATCGACCCGCGTGTCGAAGCGCATGTCGCCAAGGCGATGGGGCTCAGCATCGAGCCGGTGTCGACACAGGTGATCCCGCGCGACCGGCATGCGATGTATTTCGCGACGCTCGGCGTCGTCGCCTCGTCGGTCGAGCGCTTGGCGACTGAGATCCGCCATTTGCAACGCACCGAAGTGCTCGAGGCGGAGGAATATTTCTCGCCAGGCCAGAAGGGCTCGTCGGCGATGCCGCACAAGCGCAACCCGGTGCTGACCGAGAATCTGACCGGCCTCGCCCGTCTCGTGCGCGGCTATGTGACCCCCGCGCTGGAAAATGTCGCGCTCTGGCACGAGCGCGACATCAGCCATTCCTCGGTCGAGCGGATGATCGGCCCCGATGCAACGGTGACGCTCGACTTCGCGCTCGCGCGGCTGACGAACGTCATGGACAAGCTCGTCATCTACCCGGAGCGGATGCAGAAGAATCTCGACCGCATGGGCGGCCTCGTCCATTCGCAGCGCGTGCTGCTTGCGCTGACGCAGGCCGGCATCAGCCGCGAGGACAGCTACCGCCTCGTGCAGCGGAGTGCGATGAAGGTGTGGGAGTCGGACGGCCAGCTGTCGCTTCTCGACCTGCTGAAGGCCGACCCGGAGGTCACACTCCCCGACGCCGACCTCGAGGCACTGTTCGACCTCGACTATCATTTCAAGCATGTCGATACGGTGTTCGAGCGCGTGTTCGGCGCTTCAAACTAAGCGATGCCTAGGGCAAGCGCGCTGTTCCGCCATCACCGCGGACCAATGCGACGGCTTGCCGATCGAACGACACAAAGGTCGGTGCTCCGAGCCGCGCGCCATCAAATGCGATGACGCCGTCCGCGAAATCTCCGCCTCGTTCGAGGAAAGAAAGCCCGACCGCAACGGCAGGCCGGTCGCAAATGGCGTCCTCGCTATCCGTCAATACGCGGAGCATCGACGCCACCTTCGCAGGGGTGTGCCGATAGGAATGGCGCAGCACCCAGGCCAGTTCGCAAAGCGTCGGCAGCGGCAGCGCGATGGCCTCGGCCGCGAGAATGGCATCGCGCGCGGCCGGCGACTGTTCCGGGTGATCCTTGACCAGCAACCGAACGAGGATGTTGGTGTCCGGCGTGATCCTCAAAGCTCGCCCGCCCAGCCCTTGGCGATTGCCGCATCAATCTCCTCAAGCGACAACCTTGGGCCGTCGGGATCGTAAAGGGACCCGTACAGGTCAGCCAACCGTCCCGCGCGCTTCCTGGAGCGAATTTCGAGGCCGCCATCGGGGAGTGGGCTGATGTCCAGACGGTCACCGGGACCCGCGCCAAGATAGGCGAGCAGATCGCGCCGAAACGTCACCTGTCCTTTCGACGTCACGGTCACACTGGCAGATAGAGGCGGGGTCATGCGCGAAATGTAAGGCAAAATCGCCTTACTGTCCATCACAGCGCACTTGACCCTGCCCCCACCCTCGACGCACATCGCCGTTCATGGCTCCGCGCACGCTCTACGAAAAAATCTGGCACGACCATGTTATCGCGACGCGCGACGACGGCACCGCGCTGATCTGGATCGACCGGCACCTGATTCATGAGGTGACGACGCCACAAGCGTTCGAGGGGCTGCGGTTGGCTGGGCGGCGCGTGCACCGGCCAGACCTGACGCTCGCGGTGCCAGACCACAATGTCCCGACCAACCACCGGTTCGAGCCGATCGCAGACCCGGAGAGCGCGCTGCAGCTGGCGACGCTGACCGCCAATTGCGCCGAATTCGGCATCGAGATGTTCGATATCAACGCGCCGGAACAGGGCATCGTCCATGTCATCGGGCCGGAGCAGGGCTTCACGCTGCCCGGCGTGACGATGGTGTGCGGTGACAGCCATACGGCGACGCATGGCGCGTTCGGCGCGCTCGCCTTCGGCATCGGCACGTCCGAAATCGAGCATGTCTTCGCGACGCAGACGCTGCTGCTGCGCAAGTCGAAGACGATGGAGGTGCGCGTCACCGGTCAGCTCGGCTTTTCGGTAACCGCGAAGGATGTCGCGCTTGCGGTGATCGGCCAGATTGGCACGGCGGGCGGCACCGGCCATGTCATCGAATTCACCGGCGAGGTTGTGCGCGACCTGTCGATGGAAGGGCGGATGACGCTCTGCAATATGGCGATCGAAGCGGGTGCCCGCGCGGGGCTCATCGCGCCCGACGACAAGACCTTCGCCTATGTCGAAGGCCGGCCGCGCGCGCCGAAGGGCGCGGACTGGGATGCCGCGCTGGCATGGTGGCGCTCGCTGCCGACCGATGCGGGCGCTTCTTATGACCGTGTCGTCGAGATCGAAGGGTCGGCCATTGCACCGCTCGTGACCTGGGGCACCAGCCCTGAGGATGTCGTCGCGATCACCGGTGTCATCCCCGAACCCGGCAGTTTCGCCGAGCCATCGAAACAGGCGGCCGCGGCGAAGTCTTTGGATTATATGGGCCTCCCCCCCGGCACTGCACTCGATGGCGTGCCGGTCGAGAATATCTTCATCGGCAGCTGCACCAACAGCCGCATCGAGGATCTGCGCGCCGCTGCCGCTGTCGCCAAGGGCCGTAAGGTCGCGCCCAATGTACGGCAGGCGCTCGTCGTGCCCGGCTCCGGCCTCGTCAAGCGTCAGGCGGAGGCGGAGGGGCTCGACCGCATCTTCATCGAGGCAGGGTTCGACTGGCGCGAGCCCGGTTGCTCCATGTGCCTCGGCATGAACCCCGACAAGGTGCCCGCGGGCGAGCGCTGCGCCTCGACCAGCAACCGCAATTTCGTCGGCCGGCAGGGCCCCGGGGCGCGCACGCACCTGCTCTCGCCCGCAATGGCCGCAGCCGCAGCGGTGACCGGGCACCTGACCGATGTTCGGGCGTTGATGCGCGCATGATGACCCGAACGCTCCTGATCGCCGCCTGCCTTGCAACCGCCGCTTGCGGCGCGATGGGGGCCGACCGCATCGATGGCTCGTCGCCCGAAGCCTATGAGGCGAGCCTGAAGACGATCCGCGACGGCCTGCCCGTTGCCGAGCGGGCTCGTTTCGATGCGTCGCTGGCGGTGATTGGCACCTCGGCTTTCACCAAGGCGGATTCGCGCGCGGAGATGCAGGCGCAAATGCGCGCCGACTTGAACGGCAAGACGGCCGGGGAGGTCATCGCTGAAGCCGATGGCAAGCGCCGCGACATCACCAACGCCGCGATGGACAGCGTCTTCAAGCTCAAGAAGCAGATGAAACAGCAGATCGAGGATATGAAGGACGGGTCCCGCTGATGCAGCCCTTCGCCGACCTGACCGGCATTGCCGTGCCCTTCGGGGCCGCCAATGTCGATACCGACGTGATCATTGCCGCGCGCTTCTTGAAGACCGTCACGCGGTCGGGGCTCGGCAAGGGCGCCTTTTCGACGATCCGCGAAAACCCCGGCAATGTCTTCGACACACCCCGAAACGCGGGGGCGCCGATCTTGATCGCGGGCGATAACTTCGGATGCGGCTCGTCGCGTGAGCATGCGCCCTGGGCCTTGTCTGACATGGGTTTCAAGGTTGTCATCGCGCCGAGCTTTGCCGATATTTTCGCGGGCAACGCGTTCAAGAATGGTATGCTGCTTATCGCACTGCCGCAGGCGCAGATCGACCGGCTACTCGAGATCGCGCCTGAGCATGACATCACCATCGACCTCGAAAATCAGGTGGTGACGACGCCGTTCCAGGACCGCTTCGCCTTCGAGATCGACCCGTTCCGCAAATCCTGCCTGATGAACGGCGCCGACGAAATCGCGCTGACCCAGGCGATGGGCGGCGAGATCGCGCGATATGAGGCCACGCTGTCGGCCGAGAAACCGTGGATCGGCAACGCAGCCAAGCGCGCTGCCTGATCCGAGCCGACTAACTCGCGCTCGGCCTGGCCTTGGCGCGCTCGTACCAGCCCTGAAGCGTTGGGCAGTCCGCGGGCACGGGAATGCCGATGAAGCCGGCGAAGTCGAGGCTGGTCAGCAGCACGATGTCGGCGATGCTGTAGCTGCCGCCGGCGAGCCAGCCGTCGCCCATATGTTTGTCGAACCAGCGCATGACGTCGCTCGCCCGCTCGCGGTTGGACTCGCCGAAGTCGGTATATTGCTTGTTGAGCGGCGCGGTGATCGGATGCGCGTGCAGCCAGAACATGCCGAGCGGCGTCACCAGCATCAGTTCGACCCGGCGAGTCCACATTTCGATGGTCGCGGTTTCCAGCGGCGTCGTGCCGAACAGTGGCGGCTCGGGATAGAGTGCATCGAGATAGCGGCAGATCGCAACGCTCTCGCTGAGGACTGTGCCGTCATCGAGTTCGAGCACCGGGATTTTCCCGAGCGGATATTTGGCGACGAAGTCCTCGCCCTTATGCTCGCGCTTGAACAAGGCGAAGGAGGTTGTGGGCAGGTCGATGCCCTTCTCCTTGAGGAAGATTTCGACCCGGCGCGGGTTGGGGGCGCCGCGTTCGGCTGCGGTGTAAAACCTCATATCTGCAACTCCGTTTTCTGCGCTGCCTTGGCGCGCGCGAAGGCCGGACGCGCTTTGCAACGCGCCCAATAAGTCGCCACTTCTTCAGGGAAATTGCCGTCGAGCTTCAGCACGCTCGCCAATTGCAGCGCATAGCCGACCGAGATGTCGGCAGCCGTGAAGCGCCCGGCGACGAGCCATTCGCGTCCGTCGGCAAGCGCCCGGCCAAGCCCCTCGGCCAGCCGCACCTCGAACCAGCGCGCATAGTCGGCCGCCGCCTGCGGCAACCGCCGCTCCTCCGGCTCCAGCCGCGAATAGTGCAGCACCAGCGTCTGCGGAAAGGTCAGCGTCGCCTCGCCGTGGTGCAGCCAGTTGAGCCACGCGCCATAGGCCGGATCTGCTGGCTCGACTGACAGCGCCGTCGGCCCGCCCCGCGTCGCCAGATATTGCACGATCGCCGCCGACTCGGTCATGCGCGTTGCACCATCGACGAGCAGCGGAATCGTCCCCAGCGGATTTTCCGCCAGATAGTCGGGCTGCCGCCAGCGCGGCGGGAAGGGCAGCAGCTTCAGCTCATAGGGCAGCCCAAGCTCTTCAAGCGCCCACAGGCAGCGGAAGGAGCGCGCATCGGCACAATGGTAGAGGGTCAGCATGCCGCGCGGTTGTCGGCCGTTCCGCTCGTCCCGTCATCCTGACGATAGGATGGGGCAGCGGTCACGTTGCGTCGTGAGAAGCTATCTACGAGCACACTTCCCCGTTCGAATGAACGGTCATTCGTCCAGATAGGGCCAGGATTGACGAAAATTCTCCAAGGTCATGTCCGTTGTCGTTTCCAATAGCGGCTGCCGGTAAAATAGCTGCTGGCCGCCATCGCGGATCAAAGGACGATATAAGACCCCTATGCTGCTGCGTGAATGCTTGGAAAATATGAAATCCAGCGGGATTGAAAAATAGATCCCCTTGTCGAAACTTCCTTCCCCGAATGACGCGGCGCTGACATTGGTAAATGTCGCAAATGCTCCCACTCGCGCGCCCGAGGGGAACGTTCGCGAAATGTCAAAGGTCGCCCCAATGTCTTTTGCAAGATAGCGGCCTGCACGCACGGTCGTAGTTATGTTTGACTTCGGCAAACGATAAGAAGCGGTGACAAATCCAGTCCACACTTTGTATTTCTGGAGTCCGAAATATCCATTAAAGTCGCGTTGCCTGACAAATGTAAGGTCAGCGCCCAGCGCCCAGTTTCTGTCATAAGGCCTGTAGAGAACCTCGCCTCCGACGCCAGCATACATCTCTTCAAGGAGGCCGCCATACACATGGCCGTACAGGCCTGGCGCAATCCCAAAATTATAGTCTGCCTGAAGGTGCGTAAAGGATGTCGTCGTATTCTTTAAATATTTGTCAATGTCTGAGCGGACATGCGGAAGAGTGCTATCGGAGCTATTTCTAATCTTAGAAAAGTTGTTTGACAGATTATATCCAAAACTGCCTGATGCAGTAAGTCCCGGGGCAAACTCAGCCAGAACATTAAGCTTTACCCAAGCTTGATATAGAATAAACTGCTCGGGCCGACCCAATGTGGTGCGCAGCGCTGGTCGTATACCATAGAATAGACGTGGACCATGTTCGAAGGCAGATGCGCGGTAGTTGATATCTGCCGGAATGCCCCCAGCTTGAGAAAAGTCGCTCCGGAGAAGCAATTCGTCGAGGGAGCCTTCGCGTCGTTGCAGAGCACCAGCCAGCAAATGCCGGTACAGCCGCACCGACATCGTGGTTACGCCATTTTCCACGAATATGACTCTGACGGCTTCGACGTTCGCCGGCAGAACCGAAAAGGCAGCGCGCGCAACGCGGCCCAGGCCAGTTGCGACTTCACGGTATCGACCCTGGGCAACATAGAGGACGGCTTCGTTCCCCTCCAGCTTGGCTGAAATGAGGGTCGCCCCTTGCGTTGCGAGGGCGGCCTCCACCTTTGCGCCGAGCGTTTCGGTCGTTGCCAAGCCAACTTCGGCAGTATTTGCAGCCGGATCCTTCGTGCTTGGGGCGATTGGCTGCGAAACGCCTGTGATCGTCCCGCCAGGCGTTTGGCTCGGGGCTGGCTCGCTCGCAGTGAACTGCGGGGCTGGCGGATCTTGCTTCAGGACGCGCGACCGGTCGTGCAGGTTACCGGACAGGACAAGATGGAGGCCGAGACGATTTCCCCGCTCCCAGCTTGCCCCGAGGTGCAGCCAGGGCTTCAGCCGATAATCGACGCCGACGTTGATCGGTGAAGAGACGCGGAAGCGATTGTCGAGAGCCTCGGACTGATAGTTGTTGGAGTCGTACTCGATAACGGTCGACAGCCCGGGTATGGGAGTATCGTAGCGAACACCGCCAAAGAGGGCGACATCGGCGCCTTTAAAGTAGCTCTTGCCGATCGAGCCGCCCCTGGCTGTGAATCCCGAGCGAAATCGAAACCTATCAGAGATCAAGAGTAGCGGGTTGCCGAAATGTGCGCGTGTTCCCAGCTGGCCCCAGCCAAGGCCGAGCGACACGTCGAACGCCCCGAATCGCTTATTGCCAACGATATACTCCGACTGAAAAATACCGGTCCCAAGAAAGTCTCGCAGACCGACGGCAACCGACGGGCGGATGGACCCTTCAGTCACAAGGGTTGCCTTCAGATCGAATCCTCGATCCTTGTAGGTCTGACTTCCACTGAATGCTGGGTTGTCGGAATAGAGGCGGTTGCCGATCGAGCTGTAGCGAAGTGTTGCTTCGAGCCACGGCAGAGCCTGAAACGTGATGGCGTATCGTTCGTAGGGTGCCACATGATTGGCACTGAAAGATATAGCCCCGTCCGGGGCCATCCGGGCCGTTGGGGTCTGCAGCAAGCCGACTCCACCAAAATCGTTAATCAACGGAGAAACCGGGAATGGATCCCACGTCTCCGCATTGGCTGTGCCGGCCCAGATGGTCGACAGGGCCAGCAATGACGATGCCCAAAGGCCGCCGATGCGCAAGCGCGGTCCCCGCGACGGCGACAAGCGCATTTGCGTCATGCCGCGCCACGTGGGATTAGGGGCATCAAACTGGATATGGTCGGCGTGTACAGGCCGAGGAGATGTTTTATGCCGATAAGCCGCCGGGAAAGCTTGCTTTTACCGTTACTGGGACTCGCCGGTTGTACGACGACAGTTCGTTCGTCACCGTTTTGGGCCACGATAAAGTCCGGCATCATTGGCACGCCGAAAGACCCTGCGATTTCGAGGAGCGCCTCTGACAGCCTGCCGTACGCGAACATAGTTGCATGGTTTGAAGGCACACCGTCTGCGATACTCGTTCTGGGTACAATTAATCCAGGGAACATTCTGGACTGGTACACGCGCGATGGGAAGATGATCTCGACCAAAGGGCCGTTCGTCGTCCGAGCCATTGGGTTCGATGTAGATTTGCGCGACATGCGCTTTGGGCGAGGGTGGAACGACAATCTGACCGCCATGGTCGGAGGCAGGCCGAGCCGAACGGCGATTTACCAGCCCGGAACCAGGGTGGAAATCCTGTTCGAATCAACCTTTCATCGCCGCGGGATGAAACAGATCACCATTCTCGGTAAGTCTTACGAGCTGGAAAAATTCGAGGAGCGCGTTTCGTCAGGCGGCCAGCATCGCTTTTCCAACCATTATTGGATCGACCCGGGCACCGGATTCTGCTGGCAGTCGCAACAGAAGATCATCCCGACCGAACCTTCGCTCAACATCGGAATATTGAAACCCGCCAAATTGACGTGATACCCGGCAGCCCAAAGCAATCGGGTACCTGGCATCACGCCATTCCAGCGTAAAGGTATCAACCCGATGTCGAGGTAGCGGTCGCCGTAGCCGTCGTCGTGCTGGTCGTCGTCGTGGTTGCAGTCGGGGTGGTCGCAGGTGGCGTCACCACCGGCGTGTCAGCGCCATTACCGCCCGTTGCGGCAACCGCCACAATGCCGCCAACCGCAGCGACGGCCCCGACGGCCGCGAGCGTCGTAAGCCCACCAATTCCAAGTCCGCCAGCAATGCCTGCGCCAGCCGCACCCGCTGCAGCACCACCTGCAGCACCACCTGCAGCAGCACCGCCTGCACCAGCGCCGCCTGCAGTAGCGCCGCCTCCCGCACCGCCTCCCGCACCCCCAGCGACACCGCCGCCGGCAGGAGGAGGGGCGTCCTGAGCGACGGCCGGCACAATTTGGGCTGCCAGAGCCAGGCAAACGATTGTTTTGGTCAAGGCGCGCATGTCGTCCCCTTTAAATTAAAGGCAAAATGATTCTTCAGTTGCCGTCTACCATATACCAACCAAATAGCAACTCTCTGCGAACAACGCACAGCGCATTCAATGGGTTCGTTGCCACTTTACCGCGCAATCCCAAGCAGCCACCGCTGCGGCGATGCGACCGGCTGAATTCGCTTCGAGGGAAGGGGTCAGGCCGCATCCTCATCCGAAGGGAGCTCGGGTTGCGCGACTCTCTTCTTGAGCGGTGCCTTGGGGAATGGCGCCACGTTGCTGCCACTCGGCACTACGACCTCATCCTCGGGCACATGGGACGTCGACATGACGAGGATATAGGCCAGGACCGACATTAGCAGCGTCGGCAATGAGGTCGATGGGAGCAATGCCGCCGTCAAGTTCGGAATACCGACAAGCGCACAATAAACCATCAAGCCGTTCGGCCAGCCCCAACGACGGGCAAGGTGGTGGTGCAAATGATCACGGTCTCCGGAAAAAGGTGACGCCCCTTTAAATACGCGGATCGATACCAGCCGGATCGTATCCATCACGGGAACGATGAACATCAGTGCGACCCGGTCCGCGCTGAGCCCGGCCGGATCCGCTGCATGCGTGTGGATCGCCAGGAGGCCGAATACCGCCGAAAGGCCGTAACTGCCTCCGTCGCCGAGAAACAGCTTCCCCTTCATATTGAACCACAACATGACGGACAGGGATACAGCAGTCGCGCCAAGAACGGGCCACCATAGACTCGACGCGCTTGCCGCGAGCACGGCGCACCAGATCAGACACAGGCTGATCACCAGACCATTCTTGCCATCGGCCATATTGACCGCATTAAGAAGTCCCACGAGGCAAATGAGCGTAAACAGCACGCCCATCGAGCCGAGCGAGATCGACAAGGCAGATCCAAAGTGGAGATAGGTCAGCGAAAAGGCGGGTGAACCGGACAGTACGACGAGCAGGATCATTATCGAGGCCGCAAGCCGGGTCCGCGGAGACAGCGTATGCCGATCATCGGCGACGCCGATCAGAAACATCGACCCGACGGCGAATGCAAACCAGAGAAAGTCCGATGCCGCTCCCACGAACGGCCGGAAGGAAAAGTTTACGACCGCAGTCAGCAACGCAGCGACAATCGTCGCAAGACAGGTCGCCAGCCCACCGACCAACGGCGTTGGCCGCTGGTGCTGCTTGCGTCCTCCGAGGACATCAGGCCAATCGACCAGTCCCAGACGGTGCGCCACCGTTTCGGCATATGCACCGATAATGGCACTGCCGATCAGAGAACCGACCATTGCGGCGATAAGCGTCGGATACACGGGAATTCCGATTTTGTACAAATTGAGGGCTGGCTAACTCAAAATGGTCCGTGGCTCAACCTCGGACGAACATCCCCCGATTCATCGCCTATTCAAAAGCGACGGGATTGTAAAAATCCGCCGCGTCACGTTCACGTCGAATCCCGACTGCCAATAGGCTACGGCCCGCACCAAATCCTAAGGGGCCGCGCCACCTGCCGTGAGCAGGTCCAGCATCTCCCCTGTTGGGCGCGGTAGCGACGGGAAAAACGCCCATACAACTTTCGACCGTGGCGACAAGACCACCCATATCGTCAGACATATCAACGATATATACGTGAAGACACTCCGATGATCGACATACCATGCCTCAAGTTCTGCCTTGTACGGCGCAATAACCAAGGAATGGACGCGGCGCGCGTCAGGGCCTTCGCCGAGCATGGACTCCTCATCGCGAAAAACGATCGATCCGATCCCAGATAGCCCCGGACGAACCCGGATCAAGCTGGATCGGACGCGCTCAGGATAGGCATCGAAATTTTCTGGCGTCATCGGGCGGGGCCCAATGAGACTCATATCGCCCAAAAGGATGTTAAGGAGCTGAGGCAGCTCGTTTAATTTCGTCTTGCGAAGGAATTGGCCCGCCGGCAAAATCCGCGGATCTCCCTTTATGGTAATAGTCCCAGTTCCGATGGACGGGCTATTCTTAAGCATTGTGGCGAACTTGAATACACCAAATTGGCCTCCGCCTACGCCAATTCGCTGTTGCTTATAGAATATTTCTCCCTCGCCCGTCAGGCGCAGAAATAGCATCAGGGGCAGCAAAATAGGCGAGAGAACGAACAAGGCGAATAGACTTAGAAATATGTCCAGAAAACGCGTCATCACATTTTTCCGTCCAGATATTTTCCGGTTTCCAAATGCTTGAACTCGGGAATGGTTTTGTTAAAGAGCGCCACGATCTCCGCCTTTGTCCAGCTTCCCGCCTTTTTCATAGCCTTTAGACTGTCCTCAAAATAGGTCAGCGTTTTGCTATCATAATTTAAGTCATTAACGATGACCCCGATGCCAGCAAAGCGGTCTAAGTCCAGCGTCTCCGATTCAGTGTAGAATTCCTCAAAATCCTTTTCACCTGTTGTATTGCTTTCGAAGAAATAGCATGGCCATCTGCGCAAGGGGATTAATTCTTGGCATCTCGCCCTTGCCTCCTCCTCCGACTGACACACGACGGCCTCATAACCAAGGCTGTCAAGAAACCGGATGGCGATATCCGAAAATGTGATCAGGTGAAGTTGTTCACTTAGCTTGGGGAAGAATGTCTCGCGATTTCCTCCCAGCAGCGTCGACATGAGGCAAAGTTCGCCAGACTCTTCAGGCGTAACAAAATATCGTCTCACATCTGAAGGAGCCGATATGGGCTGCCGTTTCGCAAATCTCTGATTGAACCCGTGCAAAAGAGAACCGTCAGAAAAGGCAACATTTGCGAACCGCGCTGTTGATAGCAGCTGACTTTCGCTTTCCCGCATCAGGAACATTTCCATAATGCGTTTGCTCGCACCCATCATATTCACAGGGTTAGCGGCCTTGTCCGTCGAGACGCAAAAATACTTTTCCGCGCCCATGTCGCGCGCCATCCGAACAGTCGAGATCGTGTTGAAAATGTTCACCTCGATCATCCGCATCAAGGTGTACGGGTCTTTCTCGCTCCGAACATGCTTGAGCGCGGAAAGATTTAGGACGTAATCATACGGCCCCTCAGCGGCAACCAAGGCAGCAAATTCTGCACCTCCACAATCGATTGCAAAGGTTTGGAAATCGCCATCAATATATCCGATTGTGCTACGGAGCTCACGGACCAGCTCCACCATATTGTTTTCGCTGATGTCGACGATGTGCAGCGCCTTCGGCTGCCGTCTGAAGATTTCGCGAGCGACCGCCTGCCCGATCGACCCGGCACCTCCGATTACAAGGAACCGCGAATCCCGGATAATCTCGCTTAACTGCGCATTTTGGGTCTGTATGTCTGCGTCGAACAATCGTTGCGTTCGCCCAATGAGGTTAAGCGGGTTCATGAATCGCCCTTCTTTGCATCGGAATGGACCTGCTCGATTATGCCAAGCAGGTCCGAAGCCAGACGATCTCGGTCGAAGCTGTCCGCGAGGCGCTCGCAGCCGTGCTGGTATTGTGCATAGTCTTCATTGCTACCGCTTATGCGTTTGATCGCGTCGAGCAGTGACGCGGTGGATTCCGGTTCGAAGCATATTCCTGCTCTATGGCTTTCCACGATTTCGGCAGCCTGCCCTTCGACACCCAACAAGATCGGGCGGCGCATAGCGGCTGACTCAAATATCTTGGACGGAATAACCGTCTTGAACGTGTCTGACCGCCGAAGCGGCACCAGTGCCACGTCAGATGATGCAATGATCGCCGGTACCTGCGCTTTCGGTACTGAATCCAGGAAGGTGACGTTCTTTAGGTTAAGTTCGCGCGCCAAACTGACCGCTTCACTTTTGGCCCCTCCATCACCCACAAACAAGAAATGGATGCGAGGGTCTGGCACCAGCGCTGCTGTCTGGACGATAAAGTCGAGACCATGGGCCAGACCATGCGTGCCCACATAGGCGAGAATAAACTTACCTTGAAGATTGTGGCGCTCGAGCCAGTCATGATCTTTCGGCCGGGGTTTCCAAAGCGTCAGATCTGCACCGTTGGTGATCACATCGATTTTACCAGCGGAAATCCCGCGCCGGATCAACTGGGTTTTGAATGCGGGCGTGAGGGCCACAACCCTAGTTGCGCTCCGATACATGGCCATCTCGATTTTCTCGAGAAAAGCGATCATCCGGGATTTTCGGGCGACGCCGACGGCAACCAACGATTCCGGCCAAATATCGCGCAGTTCAAAAATCCACGGCTTCCGCTTGAGCACGGATAAGACGCCGCCGCCCGCGGTCGTAAAGAAATTCGGACTTGTCGCGAATATAACATCCGCGCGTTCAAAAAGTGCGGCAGTAAATATCGTGACGGCGGCGCTTAGTTGATCCAAAGTACGCTTTACGAAGCCTTCGTTTGGCGCGATGTATGACCAGACCCGAACAACTCTGATCCCTTCGATCATTTCAACCTTGCGAAGGCCGTTCTTATAGCCGGGGTAAATGCGCCCCTGCGGAAAGTTTGGGAAGCAGGTGACGACCGTGACGTCCGCACCATTCTTCACCCAACGGCGCAAATGCTCGATCGCGCGTGACGCAGGTGCGTTGACCTCGGGCGGGAAAAAGTCGCAGAGAAAGAGGATCTTCATAAGATTAGCGTGGTTTCCAATAGGCTATCAAATTCCACGACAGCCTTGAATGACGGCACGAGCTTGTTGAAGCCCATGGCGATTTCGCAGGGTTCGATGCGAACGGAATTGTGGCCATGGAAAGCCAGCGACGCCAGGGAGGTGGAAATCCGGTCACCTTCAACGCTGGGGGTTAGTCCCGGTGCAAAGTGAAAACGCGCGGCGGCCGGACCGCTGTCCGTACGGCGACGGACTGAGTCGCATATCACCAGAGGAGCGTCTCCACTCATGTCGAGGGTGCGGTTGAGTGCAACCCCCTTATGCCGGTAACCCGTATGTCCGGCAGCAAGATGCCCTTGCCGGACTTCAACGCCAACCGGGCGGGCACGGCGACCGACCCTGAAGCTCGCCCACATTTCTGACGAATCGAGATCGTCGATCATGACGCAATTGTGGCTTTCGGTGCCACGCTCGATTTCCCGTCGACGGCTGACCTCATAGGTCGATGCGCCGGTATCGACAATGAAGGCCTGCCCCTTCACCTCGATTTCCACATTCAATGTATCGGCGTGCGCATGCCCGGGCAGATAGTCGGGCCCAATGGGAGCCATATCGAACCAGACGGTCGTTTCGGCACGGGCAAGTCGCGCGTAGCCCGTATCGCTCAGCCAAGCGTCCCCGGAATGCACCGGGGCATCTAGCCCCAACCGCAGACTATAGTCATGGATCTGAGTTGCCGTCGGCAAGGAACTGGCCGCGCCGTCGTTCCAGGCAACCAGCAACCCATCGGTTCGCGTCATTACCGATAGCCATCGCGACATCGAATGGGCCGTTTGCTCCCATGTTCGATCCAGTGGCCGTCCAAAACATCGATGGATGTTAATAAGGTCGAGAACATCTTCGGTAATCAGGGCGTGATATGAAGTGCTTCTCTCAAAATGCCCGCCGTCCGCGAGGATTTGCTCCGGTCGCTCACGCTCAAGCAGTTCCCGGCCGTGTCGGTACCAGCGATCCGGCTCGGCCCCTTCGAAAAACAGACCGGCCAGCGCAAGCGCCTTCGCGTTAGCCCAAAGATGGTTCCCGGCCAGATGATGTTCGAGCGTGGCTTCCAGGTGTATTACCTGGGTCGCAAGGCTGTCACGCATCACCGCGGTGAGACTTCCTCCCGCGAGCGCCCATTTGATCCAGAACACGACGCGAAGCGAAATCGGATAGGGGTCCCAACCGTCGCCACCAAACGGCGGATTGCCCTCGATCCATCGATCGATAAGCCGCCCATGCCTGTCGCGCCAATCTGCAGCATCCCCGCGCACCAGGTCTTCCATATAGTGAAGATGGTAGGTCCAGAGCCGGGGCATTGGCGGATGCCATCCGCCCGGACCATCGATGGACGCTGTCAGATTCAGCAATGAAAATGCGGCCTTGCCGTCCCACCCCCCCTCGCGCGCCACAAATGGGGCCGCGTCACGCACCGGCCGGCGGACAGAGGGTGTCCCGCCGATACGAGCCGCAGTGCGCGGCAACCGCCGCAACAACCGCGAAGTGACCTGCCGCGGTCGCAGGTGAACGACGGTGCGAAACAATCGGCCCACGGTCATCTGGCTAACGCCGGGCGTCGATCCCGGCGGCGGCCAGGGTTGCTCGGGCGACCTCGAAGATTTCGTCCAGCGGGATCGGCGGCTCTCCGCCTTCCGTGATCGCTTTCACGAACCGCGCAACAAGGCCCTTTTGCCCCTTGTCCTGCTGCATAAGCCGCCGTCCGGTGCCATCGCCATGCACGACCAGCCGCCGGAAATTATCGATCGCAAATATGCGACCGCCATCGAATACCTCGACCCGTTCCTTGGGAAAGCTTTTCGTACCGTTGGCCAGGTAGGCAATCGTCGCGATCGAACCATCTGCAAATCGAAGGACGATGGTTGCGGTATCGCCAAAGTTCTGACGGCCATCGGGAACGCCCATGATGTCGGAATGCACATCGACAATGGGCGACCTGGCGATATAGCGGGCCAAATCAATGAAATGGCAAGCCTCTCCGGCGATCCTTCCGCCGCCCGTAGATGCATCCTGCGTCCAATGATCGCCCGGAATTGCCCCCGCGTTCACCATGATCGCGATGACCTTGGGACCGGCGGACAATTGCGGCATCATTGCTTCGACCAGTGGCGAGAATCGGCGGTTGTAGCCCACTGTTAGCAACGGCTGCGTCGCGCCCGCTGCCATCGCTTCCTCAATGGCATCAACATCGGCAGCCGTTAATGCCAAGGGCTTTTCAACGAACACATTGCGGCCACCGGCCAAGGCCTCGAGCACAAACCGAGCGTGGCTGTCATGACGCGTGGCCACCACCACCGTATTGACCGCAGGGTCGCTGAGCGCAGCAGCCGAGTCCGTCGTCGCCGCTGCTGCGTCAAGGGCGCGAGAGAGAAGGCCGGCTGTCGATCCCGTATTGGCGACGACCGTTACGAGTTCGGCTCCGGCGGCGCGAAATGCCGGAGCGAGGACACGGGATGCATAATTTCCGGCTCCGAACATCGCGATGCGGACAGGTGCCCCGTCCCTGACTGGCCGTAACGCAATCGTACGCGAGGGGAGGCCGGCGGAGCGGGCCGGCACGGCCGGGTAACGAAGCAACAAGCCCAAGACAGACGGATCGTCGAGCCTATCGTAAGCGCGCGATGCCTGCTCGATATCGAAGGTTTCGGAAATCAGCGGCTCGGTGTCGAGATTGCCGGCCGTCATCATATCGAGCACGGCTTCAAAATTCCGCTGCTCGGTCCAGCGCACGAAGCCAACCGGGTAATCTCTACCCTTGGCCTCATATTCGGGATCATACCGCCCAGGGCCGTAAGAGCACGAAACCTGAAAGCTCAGTTCCTTTTCGTAAAAATCCGCGCGCGACAGCTCAAGCCCGGTGACGCCCACCAACACGATACGCCCACGCTTGCGGCACATGCGGGCAGCATCGCGCATCGGGTCGTTAGATGTCGTGCTCGCCGCAATGAGAACGCCGTCGACACCCCGTCCGCGTGCGAACGCCGTAGCTGCCGCCACGACATCTGGCGTCGCCTTGGCGTCGAGGGTTTCTGCCCCCCAGCGCCGCGCGAGCGCCAATCTGTCTGCATTCATGTCGATGCCAAGCACACGGCAGCCGTTTGCCCGCAAAAGTTGGACGGTCAGCAGGCCGATCAGGCCAAGGCCAATGACGACGAAATTTTCGCCGAGGGTTGGTGCCGCCAGCCTAATGCCTTGGAGGCCGATTGCCCCCAAAACCCCAAACGCTGCGGCCTCATCGGAAACGCGCTCTGGAATGAGGGCACATAGCGTGTGGGGCACAGTTACGATCTCGGCGTGCGCGCCGTTCGACAGAACTCGGTCACCGATCGCGAAGCCCGTCACGCCGTCCCCGACCGCAATGATCTCGCCGACATTGCAGTAGCCGGACGGAATCGGCTGATCGAGCTTGGCACGCACCGATTCGATCGTCGGGCCGATGCCGTCTGTTCGGGCTTTTTCAAGGACCTGTCGAACTTTGTCAGGCTGCTGACGAACCTTGTTAAGCAAGCTCGCCTTGCCGAAGTTTACGAGCATTCGCTCGGTACCGGCGGAAATAAGTGAATAGCGAGTGCGGATTTGCAAGTGGCCCGGCCGCACACCCGGCGCGGGGACCTCGGCAACTTCAATCGCTCCAGTTTTGAGGCTTTGTAAAACCTGATGCACGCGCTGGTCCCAGCCCCACTTGATGGCGGAGCAGGCTCGCTAGTGTAAATGGCGCGGCCGTGCAATGGGGCCTCGGGCGGTCACTGGCGCGAGGGCTCGCGGGCCCAACTTTTTCACCTCGGCGCGGCGGAACGCCTTCACGCCAGGCGTGACCGCTCGCCTTTGATCATCAACGCGACACAGACGTCAGCACTCCCTTGAGCGGCTCAGTCTTGCCGCGTCGATGCTGGCTTTCACCAGCATCGCTACATGCTAAGGTCCGCCCATGTCGAACCAGCAATTTTTCGTCTTCGCCCAGTGCGAGCGCGGCATGACCTACAAGGTCGGCCGGGCCGTCATCGCTGACGTCCCGCACGTCAAGGAAGTGTCCTCGATCAGCGGCAAATGGGACCTGCTGATCAAGATCGTCGTGGACAGCCGTGAGGATGTCGGCGAGCTGATCAACGACAAGCTCGCAGCGATCGAGGGCATCCGGCGGACCAAGACCGTCGTCGCCTATTTCGTCTACAACCCCGACGACGTGTTCTTCTGACCCGCGCACAGTCACCGCTGCGGGGCCTGCTCGCCAGCGAAGCGGCGGGCGGGTTCGTGCTGATCGGGGCAGCCGCGCTGGCGCTCGCGGCGGCCAATTCACCGCTGGCAGCCATTTATGGTGAACTGAAAGTAACACCGCTCGGGCCGCTGTCGGTGCTGCACTGGGTCAATGATGGCGCGATGGCGCTGTTCTTCCTGCTCGTCGGCCTTGAGATCAAGCGCGAGCTGCTCGACGGGCAGTTGTCGACGCCGCAGCGGCGGCGGTTGCCGGGTGGAGCGGCGCTGGCGGGCATGGCGGTTCCGGCGCTGATCTATCTCGCGATCAATCGGGGCGATCCGGACGCGCTGCGCGGATGGGCGGTGCCTGCGGCGACCGACATCGCCTTCGCGCTTGGGGTGTTGTCGCTGCTCGGCAAGCGCGTGCCCGCGTCGCTGAAGTTGTTCCTCACGGCGGTGGCCGTGCTCGACGATCTCGGCGCGATCGTCATCATCGCGCTTTTCTATACCACCCAGCTCAATCTGACCGCGCTGGGCGCTGCGGCGGCGGGCCTTGCCATATTGGCGCTGTGCAACCGGTTCCGGGTCACCGCACTGTGGCCCTACCTGCTGCTGGGCGTGGGCATCTGGGCTGCGGTGCTGCAGTCCGGCATTCATGCAACGCTCGCCGGGGTTGCGGTCGCGATGACGGTTCCATCGGGAAAGCCGCTCGAACGGCTGGAGCACGCACTCCAGCCCTGGGCCGCCTTCGCCGTCGTGCCAATGTTTGGCTTCCTGAATGCGGGAGTCAGCCTGACGGGACTGTCTCCCGCCATGGCGCTTGCTGGCGTACCGCTCGGCATCGGGCTTGGCCTGTTCCTTGGCAAACAGGCCGGCATTTTCGGCGCCTGCTGGATCATGGTCAAAAGCGGCGCGGCGCGGCTGCCGGCCGGCGCAAGCTGGCGGCAGCTCTACGGTGTCGCGCTGCTGTGCGGCATCGGCTTCACGATGAGCCTGTTCATCGGCGGCCTCGCGTTCGGCGAAGGATCAGCCCTTGAGGAGGCTGTGAAGATCGGCGTGTTTGCAGGATCGTTATTGTCGGCGCTGGCGGGATGGCTGGTGCTGCGCAGCGCGCGTCACATCGCCGAGATGCCGCCGTCCACATAGAGTTCGCTGCCGGTTACGAACTTGGCTTCGTCGGACGCGAGATACAGCGCTGCATAGGCGACATCGTCGGGCTCGCCGACCTTGCCGAGCGGGATCTGCCGGCCGAGCTTGGCGAGTGATTCATCGCGGTTGTTGCTGCCTGCGAACATGCCGTCGAGGATCGGCGTGTCGATGAATACCGGGTGGATCGAATTGCAGGTGACGGGATAGCCGCGCTGTGCGCAGTGCAGCGCTGCGGACTTGGACAGGTGGCGGACGCCCGCCTTGGCGGAATTGTAGGCCGCCATATTCGCACCCGCGATCACGCCGGCGATCGAGGATATGTTGACGATCGAGCCGCGCGAGCCTTCGCGGGCCGTCGTCTCGGCGATCAGCGGCAGCGCATATTTGCAGCCGAGGAACACGCCGTCGAGATCGATGGCATGGACCCGCCGCCAATCGTCGAGACTGGTGTCTTCGACCGACCCCCGGATGCCGATCCCGGCATTGTTGACGAGGATATGCAGTCCGCCGAAGGCCGCGCGCGCTGCCTCGACGGCCGCCTGCCACGCTGCTTCGCTGGTGACATCATGCTGGCATGACGAAGCCGCCGCGCCGATTTCAGCGGCGACAGCGGCCGCGCCGGATCCGTTGATATCGGTGAGCAGGACGCGTGCGCCGTGCCGCGCGAACATCCGCGCCATCGCCGCGCCCAGGCCCTGCGCAGCGCCGGTCACCAACGCGATCTTGCCCGCCAGCCGCTCCGGATGCGCCATGCCCTATCTCCCTCGAAACTGTGTCGTCGGTGCCACACGGGCAGGCCACCGTCATGTCACAACAATGTGAGGTTGCGCGCGCGGAGCGGTTCGGCGAAGGGGCAGGCCGTTAACGAGTTGCCTTAGTGGCGTTGGGGAGAATTATTCATGCGTAAGAGCCTGTTGCTCGCGTCGTCGTCGTGCGTCCTGTTTGCTGTCGCTGTGCCCGCCTTCGCGCAGGACAACACCCCCGCCCCCGCTGCCTCGACCGCCGCACCGTCCAGCGCCACACAGGCCGCTGTCGAAGCCGCTGTCGACGAGAGCGAGGGTGAGATCGTCATCACCGCGACGCGCCGTTCGGAAAGCCTGTCGAACGTGCCGATCGCCGTTTCGGCGGTCACGGCGCAGTCGCTGCAGAATTCGGGCGCATCGGACATCCGCCAGCTGAACCAGCTCGCGCCGTCGCTGCTCGTCTCCTCGACGGGCAATGAAGCCAATGGCAGCGCGCGCATCCGCGGCATCGGCACCGTCGGCGACAATCCCGGCCTCGAATCCTCGGTCGCGGTGTTCATCGACGGCGTCTACCGCAGCCGCACCGGCGCGGGTCTCAACGAACTCGGCGAGATTGAGCGCGTCGAAGTGCTCCGCGGGCCGCAGGGCACGCTGTTCGGTCGCAACGCCTCGGCCGGTCTCATCAACATCATTTCCAAGAAGCCGAGCTTCGAAGTCGGCGGCGGCGCGGCGCTGACCTATGGCAATTATGACTATTGGCGCGCCGAAGGCTCCGTGACCGGCCCGGTCATCGCCGACAAGCTCGCGGCCCGGATCGACGGCGTCTATGCCAAGCGCGACGGCTTCCTGAACGATGTCGTCTCCGGCAAGGACGTTAACAACCGAGACCGCTATTTCGTGCGCGGCCAGCTGCTCGCGACGCCGAACGACGATCTCGAGATCCGCATCATCGGCGACTATACGCACCGGAACGAGGATTGCTGCGGCGCGACCTACCTGCCCGCCACCGAAACCTTCGACCCGACCGCCAACCCGACGACACCGGGCTTCAACACCGATGGCGCGGTCTCGACGCGGCCGAACAGCATCCTGCCGGTGCTGCAGAGCTTCGGCGGCATCATCAACCAGAACACCTTCAGCCGCGACATCTCGGTCACCCCGGGCCGCAGCTATGGCAACAAGACGACCGACTATGGCATTTCCGGCCAGGCCGACTGGAAGCTGGGCGACGCCGCGACGCTGACCTCGATCACCGCTTACCGCCACTACCGGGCGGGCGGCGCTGCCGACCTCGACTATAACAATGTCGACCTGCTGTACCGGACCGGCAAGTCCTATCGCCAGTTCAACACTTTCAGCCAGGAACTGCGCCTGCAGGGCTCGCTGTTCGACGACCGGCTCGACTGGCTGGTCGGCGGCTATTACGCCAATGAGCATCTGAAGGTCGGCGACGACACGACGTTCGGTGCGCAATACGGCCCCTTCGCGGCCTGCCGATTTCTGACGCTGATCAGCCCATCCTCGGCCTTGCAGAATCCGGCCGCCGCCGGCTGCCTGTCGGCGACCGGCACGGCGACGCTGACGGGCGCGTTCGGGCCGCTGGCCCCGGCGTTCATCAGCGGCCTCAACCGGCTGTCGACGGTCGTCAACGTCGGCGACACCAATTCGCTCTACAGCCAGAAGAGCGAGAATTACGCGCTGTTCATGCACAATATCGTCAAGGTCACCGACACGCTGAGCCTGACGCTCGGTGCGCGCTATACGCATGAGGCAAAGGACTTCCGCGCGACGATCGTCAACAACAACACGGTCTGCCCGGCGCAGCAGACTGCCCTCGGGCCGACGCTGGCGGGTCTTCCCGCGGGAACGGCGCAGGCGCTGCTCGGCGCGCTGATCAACCTCACCTGCCAGGGCAATTCGAGCTCGTCGCTGACTGGCGTGCCGCTTGCCGACAAGCGCCGCGAGAGCGAGTGGACGGGCACCGCCGTGCTGTCGAACAAGTTCAGCGACCGGCTGCTCGGCTATGCCTCCTATTCGCGGGGCTATAAGGCCGGCGGCTTCAACCTCGACCGGTCGGCGCTCGGCTCGCCGCTGTCGCCGCGCTCAAGCGCCAATGTCTCCAACCTCCAGTTCGACCCCGAGAAGGTCAACGCCTATGAGGCAGGCTTCAAGTTCAACGGCCGCCAGTTCGACCTGAATGTCGCGGCGTTCCGCCAGGAATTCCGCAACTTCCAGCTGAACACCTTCAACGGCTCGGTCTTCCTCGTGCAGAACATCAACGCCTGCGGCACCGCGCTGGGCGGGGCGGATCGCGACAATTCGGCCGCGACTGGCGCTTGCCTGGGTACGGGCAACGTCAAGGCTGGCGTGATCTCGCAGGGCGTCGAGATCGAGGCGGCAATGTACCCGATGCACGATCTCGCGATCACCACGGGCTTCACCTATGCCGACACGCACTACAAGTCGAACCTCGTCGGCGGTGCCAATGGCGTCGCGCTCGATCCGGCCCTGTTCCTGCTGCCGGGCAGCGCGCTGTCGAACGCACCGAAATATGTCGTGACGGGATCGCTCGGCTACACGCCGGACATTCCCAACTCCGACCTTTCGGCGCTGTTCTACGTCGATTACCGGCTGACCTCCGATTACAACACGGGGTCTGACCTGTTCCCGGAGAAGCGGCAGGACGGCTATGCGATCGTCAACGCCCGCATCGGCGTGCGCGGACCCGCACAGCGCTGGTCGGTCGAGCTATGGGCGCAGAACCTGTTCAACCAGGACTATCAGCAGGTCGCGTTCAACGCCCCTTATCAGGGCAGCAACAGCGTGGCGCAGACACAGGCGTTCGGATCGACGGCCAACCAGCTGTTCGGCTCCTACCTTGCCGAACCGCGGACTTATGGTGTGACGATCCGAACCAAATTCTGACGAATACAGGGGCTGCGTCTCGCGCAGCCCCTGCCTTTCGATATAGTTGCGACTGCGGAACTGTAACATCCGCGCCACACATGCGCCGCTCGCCTCTTCTGTCGACGGCGCGTCGCTTGACGATATCCTCCAACGTCCCCACACGTGCCCGGTCAACCGGGGCGTAACGATCCCGGCAACAGTTCGAATTCGGGGGACGTCATCATGCGGAAAACCATCCTGCTCGCATCGGTCGGGCTTTCAGTCATCGTCATGCCGGCAGCGGCATTCGCCCAGGCAGCACCGGCAACGCAGACCGCTGCAGCTGCGGACGACAATGAACAGGGCGAGATCATCGTCACCGCGACGCGCCGCGCCACCGCGCTGTCGAACGTGCCGATCGCTGTGTCGGCCGTCACCGCCGACCAGCTTCAGAACAGCGGCGCGGCGGACATCCGCCAGCTCGCACAGCTGACGCCGTCGCTGCTCGTGTCTTCGGCCACCAACGAATCGAACGGTGCCGCGCGTATCCGCGGCATCGGCACGGTCGGTGAGAACCCCGGCCTCGAATCCTCGGTCGCGGTGTTCATCGATGGCGTCTATCGCAGCCGCACCGGTGTTGGCCTCGGCGAGCTCGGTGCCGTCGAGCGCATCGAAGTGCTGCGCGGCCCGCAGGGTACGCTGTTCGGCCGCAACGCGTCGGCAGGTCTCATCAACATCGTGACCAAGAAGCCGTCCTTCGATCTCGGCGGCGACGCTGAGGCGTCCTACGGCAATTACAACTATTACCGCCTCGGCGGCGGCGTGACCGGCCCGATTGTCGGCGACAAGGTCGCGGCGCGCCTCGACGGTGTGTATGTGAAGCGTGACGGTTTCCTGAAGGACGCCACGTCAGGCCGCTCGCTGAACAACCGCGACCGCTACCTGATCCGCGCACAGATCCTTGCCGAGCCGACCGATGACCTGACCTTCCGCATCGTCGGCGACTATTCGCAGAAGAATGAAGAGTGCTGCGGCGCCGTCTATCTGAACCCGATCCGGAACCTGACGCGCAGCGCGAACGGCCCCGTTGCGAGCACCAACTCGCTGGTGTCGATCCTCAATGCGTTCGGCGGCAATCTGCAGCTTCCGGCCGCCGGCGAGGCCTATACGCGCACGACGTCGATCACGCCGGGCTTCGACTATCATCAGGACAGTTCGGACCGTGGCCTCTCCGCTGAAGCCAACTACAAGCTTGGCGACGCGACACTGACCTCGATCACCGCCTATCGCGAATATCGCAGCGAGAACGGGCAGGACTCGGACTTCAACGCTGCCGACATCCTGCGCCGTACCGATCAGGATCGCAGCTTCAAGACCTTCACGCAGGAAGTGCGCTTCCAGGGTACGACACTGGCCGACCGGCTCGACTATCTCGTCGGCGGCTATTACGCGCACGAGCGGCTGTTTGTTGACGACGACATCAAATATGGCGCGGACTATGAGCGCTACGCCAACTGCGTGCTCGCCGACACGTTCGCCCGTGCGACCGGCCAGCCGCTTGTCAGCACGGCGGACAGCAGCTGCTTCAACCGCGCGACCGCAGGGGCGGTGGCGACGGCCGTCGGCGGTGCCACGGGCGCTCAGATCCGCGGCCTCGCCGGCCTCGCGCCGCTTGGTGCGGGCGGTCTGGATGCACGCGGCGGCGTTTACAACATCGCGGCAGGCATCGGTTTCGTGCCGCCGGCCGGCACCAACCTGCTGAACGGTCAGGGCGTCGTCGCGACCAACTTCACCCAGGTCAGTCGCAACTATGCGCTGTTCACGCACAACGTGATCCAGATCTTCCCAGACAAGGTCTCGCTGACCCTCGGCGGGCGCTACACCAATGAGCGGAAGACGCTCGATGGCGTGTTCAGCAACAACAACACCTTCTGCGCGGCCGTCCGCAACTCCTCACTGCAGGGTCTGGCCAGCCTGCCCTGCGTGATCAACGGCACCGCCGGAACGGGTATCGCGGCCGCCGACCCGAGCCGCATCAAGAAGGAAAGCCAGTGGACGGGCACCGCCGTGCTGTCGGTGAAGCCGATCGACCATTTGCTGACCTATGTGTCCTATTCGAAGGGCTATAAGGCAGGCGGCTTCAACCTCGACACCTCGGCGCTTGACGCGCCCTGCTCGACGACCTTCGATGCGACCTGTGCGGCCCGCCTCGCCTTGCCGGCCAACACGCCGGGCAACGGCCGCGCCGAAGCCGCCGATCTGGTGTTCGAGCCGGAGAAGGTCGACGCCTTTGAAATCGGTGCCAAGCTCAACCTGCGCGACTTCAAGCTGAACGCCGCACTGTTCTATCAGAAGTTCAAGAACTTCCAGCTGAACACCTTCAACGGCGTCAACTTCGAAGTCACCAACGTCCAGGCTTGCCAGGACAGCCTGAACGGCACCGACCGCGACGGCATCGCCGGCAATAGCGCCTGCGCAACCAACCGGCTCAAGCCCGGCGTGATCTCCAAGGGCGTCGAGCTGGAAGCCTCGCTGTTCCCGGCACCGTTCCTGAGCTTCACGCTGGGCGGGACCTACACCGACACCGGCTATGCCAACAACCTGACCGGCACCAACGGCCGTTCGCTCGCGCCGACGCTGTTCCAGCTCCCGGGCAGCCAGCTGTCAAACGCGTCCAAGTACACGATGACGGCAGCTGGCGCCTATGAGCCGCCGGTCGGCAACGACATGTCGGCGCTGCTCTATGTCGACATGCGCTATCAGTCGTCGATCAACACGGGTTCGGATCTCGACATCGAGAAGATCCAGCCGGGCTTCACCGTGATCAACGCGCGCCTCGGCCTCTACGGCAAGGGCAAGCGGTGGGGCATCGAGCTCTGGTCGCAGAACCTCGGCAACACCAAATACCAGCAGGTTGCAGCCGACGGTCCGCTACAGGGCGGCGGCACGTTCAACACCGCAGCGGCTCCAGCCGCCTCCGGGTTGGCGGGCAGCGTCAACCAGCTGTTCATCACATTCCCGGCCGAGCCACGCACCTTTGGCGTGACCGTCCGCACACGGTTCTGACCGCAGAGTCAGGGGGAGGAAAGGGTCCGCCAACGTGCGGACCCTTTTTTCGTTTGAGCTAACGACGCGCGGTAGCGGACCGCCGCCTTAGCGGCGCACCAGCGTGCCCGCACCGCGCCGAGTGAAGATTTCCAGCAGCATCGAATGGCCGATACGCCCGTCGAGAATGACAGCGGCGTCCACACCCGCTCCGACTGCGCTCATGCAGGTTTCGATTTTCGGGATCATGCCGCCACTGATCGTACCGTCGGCGATCAGTTCGCGAATCCGTGGCGCTTTGAGATCCGTCAGCAGTCCACCCTCTTTGTCGAGCACACCCGCAACGTCGGTCAGCAGGAACAGCCGCGCGGCGCCGACAGCAGCGGCAATCGCGCCTGCCATCGTGTCGGCGTTGACATTGTAGGTATGCCCCTCCCCGTCCGTGGCGACCGGGGCGATGACGGGGATCACATTCTGCGCGGTCAGGACGTCGAGGATGCGCCGGTCGATCGCCTGCGGTTCCCCGACAAAACCAAGGTCGATCGCCTGTTCGATCATGCTGCCCGGATCGCGCACCGTGCGCTCGACCTTGCGGGCCGTAACCAGATGCGCGTCCTTGCCGCTGAGGCCGACCGCCGTGCCGCCGGCACGGTTGATCCAGCCGACCAGCTCCTTGTTGATCGCACCCAGCACCATCTCGGCAACCTCGGCAGTTGCGGCATCGGTGACCCGCAGCCCGTCGACGAATTCCGACTTGATACCAAGCCGGCTGAGCATCGAGCCGATCTGCGGCCCGCCACCGTGCACGACGACCGGATTGATACCGACCGCCTTCAGCAGCACGATATCCTCGGCAAAATCCTGGGCGAGCGCCGGATCGCCCATCGCGTGCCCGCCATATTTCACGACGAAGGTCTTGCCGGCATATTGCTGCAGGTAAGGCAGTGCCTCGACGAGCGTTTCGACCTTGGCGAGCATCTCAGGGGCGGGGGCGTGATCCATGGCCGTCGCCATAGCGGCGGCGGATTGCGGCGACAAGAAATGACCGCAGCCCGCCGCCGATGATTTTCCGGCTTGCAGTTGACCTAACGTCAAGCGCTACGACTCGGGCATGACGAAGACACTTTCCATCACCGAGCTCTGCCGCCGGACCGGGCTCAGCAGCCGCACGCTGCGTTTCTATGACGCGCGCGGGCTCGTCGTTGCCCAACGGACGGCATCTGGCCTGCGCTGCTACGGCCCGTCCGAAGTCGCGCGGTTGCACCAGGTCTCCGCACTCAAACGCGCCGGGTTCAGCCTCGCGCAGATCGGCACGATGCTCGGCGATCACCCGCTCGATCTCGGGCGACTCATCGACGCGCAGCTGGAGGCGCTGGAGGTCGAACGCGACCGCGTCGACGAGGCGGTCGCCAGTCTCAAATCCGCACGGGCCCGCCTCGATGCCGGCCGGGCGATCGACATCGACACATTTTGCACCCTCATCAAACAAGGAGAACAAGTCATGGCCGATACCGAAGCCTGGACCAAAGTCGCCAATCGCTACTACACGCCCGAAGAACAGGCCCGGTGGGCGAGCAAGATGCCGCCCCCGGGCGACTTCGACCAGCAGGCCTATATGGCGAGCTGGGTCGCGCTCGGCGAGCGTATCGAGGCGGCGATGCCGATGGACCCGGCCTCGGAGCAGGCCCGCGCCTTCGCGGACGAATGGAACAAGCTGCTCGAGCCGTTCACCAAGGTCGCCACGTCCGAGATGATGTCCGGCGCGTCCAAGCTGTATGACAATATGGGCGAGTGGCAGACCGAAATGAAGCCGCCCTTCTCGATGAAGGTCTGGCAGTTCATGAAGGAAGTTGCGGCCGCACGGCCTAATGCGGCCGGCTGAGTTCGCAGGCAGGATCGCGCCCTATGGACGCGATCCTGCCGGACTTGACCGCACCGGCCTTCCCCCGGCTTATGCAATCTGCTCAAGGGGGCAGAATGCGAATAAGTGCCAAGCTTGCGGACGAGATCGAGCAGCTGCTCGCGATCATTTTCTACGGCTTTTTCTGCCAGCGCTTCGTTTTGGCGATCCTGGCCGGCACCACCGACCCCCGCGTTTTCGCCGTGCTCATTGCGGACGGTACGATTCTGGTGCTGCTGCTGGTGCGTCGCTCGACGGGCGATATCAGCCTGCGTGTCGGCGACTGGATTTGGGCATTGGTTGGGACGCTTGCGGGGTTACTGCTGTCGCCCGAGGCCGTGGCGCTCGCCCCCAACACCGGGCTTGCACTTGTGTTGGCCGGGACAGCGGTTGCGGTTGCCGCGAAATTCAGTTTGGGCCGCAGTTTCGGGCTCGTTGCGGCGAATCGGGGGGTCCAGACGGGCGGGCTATACCGCCTTGTCAGGCATCCCATCTATGCCGGCTATCTCGTGACGCATGTCGGCACGCTGCTCCTCCTGCCGAACTGGTGGAATGCACTTCTCTATGCGGTCGTCTGGACCGCACTTGGGGGGCGCATTGCGGCGGAGGAACGGTTGCTGACCGACGACCCCGTCTATGCAGCGTACCGGCAGCGCACACGCTGGCGGCTGATTCCCGGGATCGTCTAAGGCTCAGGCCGCGAGCGCAAACCCCGAGCCGCGCAGCCACGCATCGCGTGTCAGCAGATATTCCACGGAGGGCAGGTCGCATCCCCTGGCGGCGCAGGCATAAGGAATCACGTCGCCCGTGGGCACGAAGCCCAATCGCTCAAGCAGCTTGCCCGAGACCGGATTGTCGGTGAAGTGACCGGCATTGAGCGCCGGAAGTCGAAAACCGTCGAAGGCGAGACCGAGCACCGCTTGCGCGGCCTCCAGCGCATAGCCGCGCCGCCAGTGCGGCCTAGCGATCCAGTAGCCGAGGTCGGGACCGAGTGGCGTGTCGTGGATGCCAATGCCGCCGACGAGCGAGGGCACGCCGTCGGTGCGCTTCCAGATCAGCAGCGCGGCTTCGCCACGCGACAGCGGGCGGCCGGCGCAGAACTGTTCGGCATCAGCCATAGTATAGGGCCAGGGCACTCGTGCGAGATTGCGCACGATGTCCCAATCGCTCAGCGCCGCATGCACGGCGGGAGCGTCCTCGGACCAGGCCGGGCGCAGGAACAGACGGCTCGTGCGAATGAACATCTTCGCTCTCCCTTACGCTGCCCCGCACGGCCTATGGCCGCAGGGCGTTGCGCTTTGATGACCTGCACACGCAACGTCGGAGGGGAGAAACGAAAAGAGGGAGATGGCGACCCATCTCCCTCTCCGTGTACCTGGACACTTCATCGGGGGTCGCCGTCTCCGGCGACCTTCTGAGGCGTCGCCTGACCTTATTCGGCTGCCATCGCAATCGCGTCGACGCTGACATATTTGCGGCCGAGCTTGCCGTCGTGGAATACGACGCGGCCAGCCGCGGTCGCGAACAGGGTGTGGTCCTTGCCGAGGCCGACATTGCGGCCCGGATAGACGCGGGTGCCGCGCTGACGGATGATGATGTTGCCGCCAACGACTTCCTGGCCGCCCGACTTCTTGACGCCGAGACGACGGCCTGCCGAGTCGCGACCGTTGCGGGACGAGCCGCCTGCCTTCTTATGTGCCATGGCTGGCTACTCCTTACTCTGCAGCCGGAGCCGCTTTCGCGGCCTTCGGCTTGGCGGTCTTCTTGGGGGCTGCCTCGGCAACGGCTTCAGCCTTCGGCGCAGCAGCTTTCTTGGCGGGCTTTGCAGCCGGCGCAGCTTCGACGGCAGGAGCCGCCTCTTCCTTGGGAGCCGCAGCCTTCTTCGCCTTCGGCGCTTCGCCGCCAACAGCCGTGATCTTCAGCAGCGTGAGCAGCTGGCGATGGCCGTTCTTGCGGCGATAATTGTGCCGGCGCTTCTTCTTGAAGACGATGATCTTGTCGCCCTTGATCTGGGCAACGATCTCGGCCGCGACGCTCTGGCCGGCGACGGCGGAGCCATCGCTCAGCAGCAGCACATCGCTCAGCGAAACGCTGTCGCCCGCCTCACCGGGCATCCGGTCGACGATAATCTTCTGGTCTGCGGCGACGCGATATTGCTTGCCGCCCGTGCGCACGATCGCGAACATGGCCGTTTGAACCTTAATTCTGAATACCAACGGGCACGTCCGGACAGGCGCTAACCTGCGCCGATCGTGCGGGAACGGGGTGCCTAGAAGATGCCCCCCGCCTTGTCAACGCTTGCCGGAGTGCTGTCACACCGATGCAACAGTTGCGGCAAACTTACATCGAACCGTGGTGTGATCGATTGATTCCGGAACGATTTTCGCTCCTTAGTGCGGCCTACAACGCGAGCGCATAGCAAGTTGCGCCGTCCTTGGGGGGATCGTTCCATGACTCGAATCAGCAAATCCATTCTGCTTGCCTCGATTGCGGCCGGCGTCATGACGCCAGTCCATGCGCAAACTCCGCCAACGCAGACCGCAGCAGCGGAAGAAGCCGATTCGAGCGAGACGATCATCGTCACCGGCACGCGCCGCACCGACCGCACCGTTGCCGACAGCCCGGTCCCGGTCGACGTCATCTCGTCGGAGGCGCTGACCAACACAGGCCTCACCGAGACCAACAAGATCCTGAACTCGCTGGTGCCGAGCTTCAACTTCCCGCAGCCCTCGATCGCCGACGGCACCGACGTGCTGCGCCCGGCGTCGCTGCGCGGCCTTGCACCGGACCAGACGCTGGTGCTCGTGAACGGCAAGCGGCGGCATGTGTCGGCGCTGCTCAACATCAACGGCACCGTCGGCCGTGGCTCGGCAGCCGTCGATCTCAACCTGATCCCAGGCCTCGCGATCGAGCGTATCGAAGTGCTGCGCGACGGCGCTTCGTCGCAATATGGATCGGACGCCATCGCCGGTGTCATCAATATCCAGCTCAAGAAGGCCAGCAGCGGCGGCACCGCGACCGCGACCTATGGCAAATATGAAACGACGCTCGACGGCGTCGCCAACGTCACCGGCCTGCAGTCGTCAGCCGGCCAACCCGTTGCCGACCCAACCGACAGCCGCGTTCTGGCTGCGAACACCAGCGGCGAGCGCAAGGCGCATGACGGTGCGACCTACACGCTTGCGACCAACATCGGCCTGCCGCTCGGCAAGGATGGCTATTTCAACGTCACCGCCGAATATCGCGACCGCAACGCGACCAACCGCGCCGGCTACGACCTGCGGCCGAACTATAACCGGCCCGCGCCGCCGCTGTTCGACACGCGCGAACTCACCTTCAACCGGCTCGAGTTCAAATTCGGCGACGCGAAGACCGAAGACTATAATTTCTTCGTCAACACCGGCGCGCCGATCACCGACACGATCGATTTTTATGCCTTTGCATCCTACGGCAAGCGCAACGGCTTGAGCGCGGCGAACTACCGCCAGCAGAGCGCTGCTGCGAACCGCGATTTTTCGACGATCACGCCGGCGACGACCCCGAATGCCGCGAACTTCACGCCGCTGACGCCGGATGGCTTCCTGCCGTTCATCGATACCGATCTGAAGGACTATTCGATCACCGGCGGCATGAAGACGGTCATCGCCGGATGGGATCTCGATTTCTCGGTCGGCTATGGCCACAACAGCTTCGACTATACCGTCCGCAACAGTCTCAACACCTCTTACGGCACGGCGAGCCAGCGGACTTTCGACGCCGGCGGCCTGCGCTTCGGCCAGATCGTCGAGAATGTCGATTTGACGCACGAATATGATGTCGGTTTCGCCAAGCCGCTGTCGGTCGCGATCGGCGGCGAGTTCCGCTCCGAGGATTTCAAGATCGTCCCGGGCGACCTGCAATCCTATACGACCGGCCCGCTGTTCCGGGCTGCTATCACAAACACGACCGCTGTGAATTGCACAGCGCAGGGCGGCGTGTTCAATGCCGGCACCAGCGTCTGCTCCTTCCCCGGCCGCGCTGCCGCAGCCGGCGCACAGGGCTTCCCGGGCATCCCGGCCAACAGCGCGACCGACGTCAACCGGCACAGCTATGCCGGCTATGTCGAACTCGACGCCGATCCGGTTCAGGGCTTCACCGCGACGGTCGCCGCCCGCTACGAGCATTTCTCTGACTTCGGTGACACGTTCAACGGCAAGCTGGCGCTGCGCTACGAACCCGTCGAGGGCTATGCGCTACGCGGCTCGGTGTCGAACGGCTTCCGCGCCCCGTCGCTGCACCAGCAATATTTCACGACGACCTCGACCAACTTCATCAACGGCCTGCCTGTCGACATCTCGACGCTGGCGGTGAACTCACCGGTGGCGAGGGCGCTGGGGTCGAAGGATCTGAAGCCTGAGAAGTCGACCAACTATTCGATCGGCGGCACGGCCAATCCGATTTCGGGCCTGACCTTCACGGTGGATTACTACCATATCAAGATCAAGAACCGCGTCGTGCTGACCGAGAATCTCGGCGCGGCCGGTGCGGGTACGTCCGCGCAGAACACGGCGGTGAAGGCACTGCTCGATGCAAACGGCTTCCAGTCGGTCGGCGCAGCACGATTCTTCATCAACGGTCTCGACACGACGACCGAGGGCGTCGACGCCGTGGCGAGCTACCGCCTGCCGCTCGACAATCTGGGCACCTGGACGCTGACCGCCGCCTACAACCACAACAACCAGAAGATCGACAAGCGGCTGAATGCACTTGGCCCGCTCGCGACGATCCCTGGCCTCGTGCTGTTCGGCCGCGTCGAGGGCATTCGCTTCACAGACGGCCAGCCGTCATCGAAGGTGGTGCTGTCAGCCGATGGCAAGGTCGGCGACTTCGGCCTGACCGCACGCTCCACGCGCTACGGTAAAGTCGTCTCGCCGGGTGCTGCCTCGCCGATCGCCGATCCGACCAGCCTGACGCTGCTCGGGCCGGACGACATCCAGCTCGGCGCGAAGTGGATCACCGATCTCGAGCTGCGCTACGACCTGTTCGACAAGCGGCTCGGCCTGGCGATCGGCGCGAACAACCTGTTCGACGTCTATCCGGACCGCTCGCCGTTCGGGAACCGTCCGACTGCGATCGGCGGCCAATATCCGGTCAACCAGTACTACCTCCCCTATTCGGGCTTCTCGCCGTTCGGCTTCAACGGGCGCTTCCTCTACGCGCGCGCTTCGGTGAAGTTCTAGGGCGCGACTTACGGGCGGTCCGGCGCAACAAGGCGACCGGACCGCCTTGCTAGGATTCATTAATCTTTCGGGCTATAATGCGCCTCTGTTGTTGCGTGCGTCGGTTGCCAATCCCGGCCTGAAGGGTTGCCATGTCCCTGCGCGCAATGGCGTTTGCCGCATTTCTTCTGTCCGCGATGGCCGGGCCGGTTCAGGCCGCCCAGGATCCGCTGACCACCTGGACCGAAAGCGCGACCCGCGATTCCTACAATGGCGCGCTCGGCCTGAAATGGTCGAAGCTGCTCGGCGATTTCGGCACGACGCCGCTCGGCTCGGTCATCGTGACCGACCTCGACAAGGTCCAGGTCATCCGCTTCCGGGTGACGGGCACCGACCTTGCGCTGGTCCGCACCGGCGGCACCAATGTGATCTTCAATAGCCGCGAGGCGGCGAATGCGGCGGTCCGGCCGGCGCTGATCGTCAACGGGACGCGCCGGTGCCAGGCGACGCGCGATACCGCATTGAACGCGACCACCGCCCAGCCACTTGGCGCGCAGACGACGCTTCAGACGACGGGACCGATCCTCATCGCGTTCGACGACTGTGTCGTGACGCCGTCCGACGTCTTGACGCTGGAACTGACCACGACCGCGACGCAGTTCGGAACCCAGACGCTGACCGCATATGCGCCGAAGCCGGCGCCGGTCTATCCAGCGGCACCAAGCGTCGCGAGCGCCTCTCTCTCCGACATGCTGATGAAAATCTCCGGTGCGGACTGGAAGAACAAGGCGGCGCTGTTCTGGATGGACGATCGCAACGTCATCATGGCGGACAAGTCGCTGTGGGCGTTCGTGCCGACTGGTGGCGATACCGCGACCGGCGCGATCTACCTGATCCCCAAGGCGCTGCGGGCCGAAAAAATGTTCCTGCGGTTCACGATGACCGTCGCCGCCGACTGGTGGACGGATACCGGCGGAAAATGGCCGGGGCTCGCCAATACCGGTCAGGCGGAAAATCGCGCGGTTCAGGCGGGCTGGGGCGGGATTCTCGCCGACGGCACCGGTTGGTCTGCCCGCCTCCAGCGGCAGGTGCACGGCGCCGACCCGTTCGCGGCCGGGTGGCTCAACATTCAGCCCTATGTGTACCGCGTCAACAAGGTGTCGGTGAACGGCGACGGCGCCAATTCGGCCGGGATTTTTCAGAAGAATGTCCCCGTGACGATCGACGAGATGGTGCAGCTCAACACGATTGCCGCGAACGGAACACCGAACGCCGACGGCCAGGTCGCGGTGTGGGTCAATGGCAAGTGCGTGTCGGTCATGACAGGCATCATCTTCCGCACCTCGACGAATGCGGACACGCTGCCGTCGGAAATCTGGCTCGACACCTATGAGGGCGGCACGGGCATCCACGCGCCGCACCCGATGGGGATCAGCTACAAGGAAGTCATCCTGTCGAAGAAGCTGCTACCCTATTTCGGCAGCTCCACATTGACACCCTTCGCGCCCCGCTGAAGCACAGCGCGTGCGGGACATCGCGCTGGCACCTTTGCTGGAAGAGATGTTCGGCTGCAGCCCGGCGACGGCGGAGAGCATCGCTGCGCGCGCCAGCCTCAGGTCATGGCCGCCGCGCGCCGCCATTGTGCGGCAGGGCACGACGAGCAATGAAACTTGGCTGTTGATCGTCGGCACGGCGCGGGTGTCGCTAGTCACACCCGACGGGCGGATGTTGCGGCTGCAGGATCTGACCCCAGGCGATCTGTTCGGGGCCATCGATGCGGCGGCTGAGCAACCCGCCGATGTTGTCGCCCTAGGTGCTGCCGACACTGCCCGCTTTGCCGTCACAGACTTCATCGCGCTGGTCGAGCAGCAGGCCTGTGTTGGGTTGCTGCTGTCGCGGTCGTTGGTGAAGCGGCTCGGTTGGATGACCGAAAAGCTCATGGAGCGTTCGACGCTGTCGGCGGCGGGTCGGGTTCATGCCGAACTGCTGCGGCTGGCGCGGACCGGGGACGGGCGGACGATCGCGCCCCCGCCGGTGTTCGCCGAACTGGCAACACGTATCCAGTCGACGCGGGAAACAGTGTCGCGGACGATCAATGCGCTGGAGAAGCGGGGTTTGATCAAACGTGACGCCCATGCGCTCACGATCGTCGCGCCGCACCGGGTGGAAGAATTGGTCTACTGACGCAGGTGCCGGGGCGACAGCGTAAACAGGCGGCGGTCGTCGAGTTCGCCGACGAGTTCGGCATGGGCATCGCCGTCGGCTGCAATGAAAAGCGCGGCGGCAAATTGTTCGCTTACGGTCAGGCTACCAGAGAGCGCGACGCCCGCCAGTCGGTTCAGCTGAACGATGGCAGGTCCAGCGATCGACGGCGGGTCGTCGAGCCAGTGGCCGATCGCATAATGGCCGGCGATGCGGAGCGGCAGCGCCGGCGAGGGCGGCGTGAGCAGTGCCGAGCCATAGCGCCAGGCCGACTCGACATTGGAAAACGCCATGATGCGCGCATTGCCGAGCGGCAGCGTGCGCTCCGGCTCAATGCCAATCTTGTGCGCCCGCAGCCGGACCGGCGTGACCACGTCGTCGAGTGCCTTGGCAAACGCCGCGTCGTCCAGTTCGTCGAGTCCGGCAAAGCTGACGTGCAGCAGCGCGGCGAGGCGGCGGTCGGGCCGGCCTTCGCGAACCCCGCGTGCCGACGACGCGGGCACCGTCCCGGTCCGTGGCCAGCGAATAATGTGCTGCGGGCGACCGCTCGCCTCCCAGATCGCACCGTCGCGTGCAGTGCTGACTCCGCCGCCATAAGGGCCGGGAGTGCCGTCGACGACGAGCAGCTGCACCGCCTCGCTCTCAAGCCGGCGCGCATTCAGCACCGCCGCTCCCATCGCGAGGTCGGCAGCGAGGGCGGTCGCGAGCGGCTCATAGTCGCCCGCGACATCAGTCGCGATGGCAATGCTCGTCGCGGCGGCCAAACAGGCGTCGAACCTGCCGACCCACCCCTCTCCATAGGGGCGGACCGACTGGGCGACGAACACGTCGCAGGGTGCGGGCAGGACAACATGCAGCTCCGCACCTGCGGCGAGCAGCGCCTCGGCGATGACAAGATCAGCGCCTGCGGCAAGCGCGCCATAGCCGAAGCCGATGCGCTCCTCGGCGAGCAACGTGCTGATCTTGGCGCGCAGCGCGTCCGCGCCATAGTCGGCAACGCCGAGATGGCCGGCGAAGTGCAGCGACCGCGGCGGGCGATGTGGATCGAGCCAGGACGAGTCCAGTCCCGACGCCGCAAAAATCAGCCGGAACTGGCGCAGCGTCGACGCATGGTCACTCCAGCCGTCGGGATCATGGGCAATGGCCTCGGCCAGCGCCGCATCGGCTCCGAGTACATCGGACTTTAGCAGCAGCGCCTCGGCGCGCGTCGCCGCAAGCCAATAGGGCGTCTCGGCGATCGTCTTCCCCGACGCGAGCCGATCGAGCACCTCATCCGCCACCGCCACCGCGCGCTTGCGATCACCGGCGAGGAAGGTAAGCGTCGCGACATTGATCAGCAGATAGGGCTGCGGTCCCAGCGTATCGGCTGCGGCATAGGCAGCCGCCGCGTCGGCGAACAGCCGCTGCCGGGCGGCCCCGGACGCGAGCAACGCTTCGTCCTTGAGCAAGCGACCCTTGACGGCGAGCACGGCGGGATCGCCGGTTGCGGACTCATATCCGCCCGCGCGGAACAGGACCCAAGCCTGCGTCAGCGCGCCGGCGCGGGCTTGCGCAATGATGTGCGTCAGCGAGGCGGCGGCCAAGTCGTTTACGGCTCCTCTCCGCCCGGGTGACGGATATCGGGATCGAGCGGCTCGTTGGTCGGTGCCGTCATGGGGTGCACGAAGATAGAAAAATATTCATTATAGTCGGACTGCTTCGCGAGTACGGCCCCGTCGCACTCGAAATAGGCGACGGTGGTGTTCTTGCAGCTCGTGCCCCCGTTGATCGGCGTTCCGTCGTCCATGACCCGGAACATCCGACCAAATGCTCCCGGCGTCGCGGCACCTTTGAAATCGAAGGGATCACCGAGTTCCCGGAAAACCCATCCGCCTTCGCGCGACAGCTTGATCACGACGATCGTCGCTTCGCCCTTGTTGCCGGCTTCTCCGTTCCGTACTGACAGGCTCAGATCGCCAAAGGTCGGATTCTTCAACGGCTTCAGAAACCGGGTGCCGCCCGTCGCAACATCGATGAGCACCTCGGTCAGCTGGGCAGGCTTCGCCTTCCCTTTGTCAGTAATCTTGAAGCGAGGGGCACCACCGCTCACGTCGATGTCGATCTGGAAAATTCCGATCTGTTTCGGCGCATTCTTGGCAGCCGATTTCGCGGCTGCTGCCGTTGAAACTTGGGATGCTACTGCAGTCATGGATTGCCTCCTGCTTTTCGGTGCGCGCGCTCGGCCCGGGCCAGCAATCGCTGCTGTTCGGCGTTACTGGGGTCGCGCCCAAGCAACGTGCGCAGCAGCAGAGTGCTCTCCTCCGCAAATCGCGCCGCGGCGCGGCGAAGCCGGGGGTCCGAAGATCGGGTATAGGCTTCAGCAAGGCTGAGTTCGGCCCGGGCGAGCAGCTCGGTGCGATCGGCATTCGCGGGTTCGGCGGCGTGGAGTTTGCTGGCGATTGCATGATGCTGCCGCCAATGTTCCAGCGCATCGGTCGGACGACCCGCGAGATCGAACGCCTCTGCCAGCCACGCGTGCCGATTGCTCAGGTCGATCATATCGTCCGGCGTTCGCGCCAGCCGTACCATGATCGTCAAAGCCGCCTCGCAATGCTTGAGCGCGGCGGTGGCGTCGGGCGGCCGCTTGAGCGCGAGCGAGCAGAGATTTCCCTCAGCATAGCCGACCTCGCGCTGCCATTCCGGTTTGGCCGGGTCGGCCGCAACCAGCTGCCCGGCGAGCGCGCGATAGGCCGTGAATTTGGCGAGCGCCCGGGCGCGGTCATGGCGCATATAGGCGGCATAGCCGACCCAATATTCGCTCTGGGCATGATCGAAGATCCGCTGCGGATCGTTGGGTCGTTTCGCCAACAGCGCTGCGGTCGCCCGCTGTGCCTCCATCCACTTCGCGAGCGCCAGATCGAGATGACCGCGCTTCTCGTCGTCCTCGCCCATCGCGTGCAGGATGCGGGCGCGACGTTCGAGGCTGTCGGGCGGCAGCTTTTCAAGGTCGCCCTGACTGCCATAATAGGCCATCGCGCGCTCGTTGACGGCAGTCATGACGTCGAGCCGTCCGACGCCTTTCAGCCGATCGCGCAGGTCGGTCAGCATGAATTCGACAAGCCCCTCCGCTTGGTGCCGCTGGCGCTCGGACTCGGATCGCGCAAGGACAGCGAGCGCCAGCAGCACCGCCATTGTTACGGTGCCAGCGATCGCAGCAAGCGTGACGGCCATCACGCGGCGCAGGCGTCTTTGCTCGTCGCGTTGAGCAAGGCGATCCAATGGCAGGCCGGTCATGCCGGCAATCAGCTTCAGAACGCCGAGCCGCCGTCCGTCTCCGGACTTTCGAAGATCGGCGGCGAGCGGCTCTGCGGCAAGCGCCCGGATCGGCTGCGGGAAACAGTCGGGAGGATCGCCTTCGGCAACCGCGAGCAGCACTGGCCTGTCCGGGTGGAGCGCGTGAAAGGTCTCAATTTCCTTCGCCACCCATTTCGAGGCGGCAGCGTGCGGCGAGCAGATCACGATCAGGCTGTCAGAGACCGCAAGCGCCGCTTGGACCGCCGCTGACAGGTCGGTCGCGGCGGGCAAATCCTCCCGGTCGCGGAAAATCGGGGTAAGGCGGGCCGGCACGGTTCCAAGCGCGGTGATGCTGCCCGTGAGATGCTTCGGAATGCGATAGGTTTCCAGTCGCCGGTGCAGCCATGCGGCAGTGCCGGCGTCGCGGTGGCTGTAACTGATGAACGCCCGGTAGCGCACAAGCGCGTCCGTCATGCCGTCATCCCCCGCTGGCGGCCAACATACGAATTCCCCTGTAGAAGCTGGCACAGGAACCGGGCGGCGTCACCTTGTTTCAGTGACGGGACGGCTATGGTGCGGGACCGGATCACCTCCGCTCAGCTTGCGGTGGGGCCGCGTTGTCGATCCGATCGTTCGAGCCTTAGTTCGCGTGCTGGCGCTTCAATATGTAGCGCCCGTCACCGCCCTCTTCGAACAGCTGCGCGACAGCGGGATGCTTCACCGGCTCCCCGCTGTCGTCGGGCAGCAGATTCTGCTGGCTGACATAGGCGACATAGGCCGAGTCCTCATTCTCGGCGAGCAGGTGGTAGAAGGGCTGGTCCTTGCGCGGCCGCACCTCCTCGGGGATCGCCTCCCACCATTCCTCGCTGTTCGCGAACTGCGGATCGACATCGAAGATGATGCCGCGGAACGGGAAATGCCGGTGCCGCACGACATCGCCCAGCCCGAAGGCGGCGGTCGGGGCCTCCGACAGCGGGAGGAAGGTCTCGGGCGGGGTCATCGGCATGGCGTCGTTTCGCATCCTAATCGGCCTGTTGTGCAGTGCAACCGATATAGGAACGGTTTCGCGGGGCGGAAGGGGGCGGCGGGCTTGGCAAAGCCTGCCCCTATCGCCTATATGCCGCCGCTCGACTGCGCCCCAGCGGCGTTGCCCTCGCGGAGAGGTGCCAGAGTGGTCGATTGGGACGGTCTCGAAAACCGTTGTGCCCTCACGGGTACCGTGGGTTCGAATCCCACCCTCTCCGCCACCACTTGTTCGAATTGGTTCAGGACATCGGCTCGGGCGGCTTCGGCTCTTGGGGGAGCGGGATGAAGTCGGTCTCGCCCGGCACCGTGGCGAAACGTCCTTCCGCCCAGTCGCGCTTGGCCTGCTCGATGCGGTCGGGACGGGAGGAGACGAAATTCCACCATAGATGCCGTTCGCCATCGAGCGGGGCGCCGCCGAGCAGCATGACGCGGGCGTTGCCGGGGGTGTTGAAGGAGACCCCGCCGCCAGGTGCAACGATGATCATCTGGCCGGTGCCGAATCGCTGGCCGTCGAAATCGATCTCGCCGTCGGCGACATAGATGGCGCGCTCTTCATGGTCGTCGGGCAGTGCGACATCGGCACCCGCTTCGGCCTCGACATCGATGTAGAACAGCGGCGACAGCGTCTTGACGGGCGAGGTCGCGTGGAAGGCCGAGCCAGCGATCAGCGTCCGCTTCGCGCCGCCGAAGCTGATCGACGGCAGCGTGTCGGCCGGGTGGTGGACGAAGCTCGGCTCGACCTCCTCATGCGCGGACGGCAGCGCGATCCACGCCTGGATGCCGTGCAGCGTCTGCCCCGAGGCGCGCATCGCTTCCGACGAGCGTTCGGAATGGACGATGCCGCGCCCGGCGGTCATCCAGTTGACCGCGCCGGGCTGGATCGGCTGGCGAAATCCCAGCGAGTCATGGTGCAGGATCTCGCCCTCGAACAGATAGGTGACCGTCGCGAGGTTGATGTGGGGGTGCGGGCGCACGTCGAAGCCCGCACCCGGCGCATAGGTGGCCGGACCCATATGATCGAAAAAGATGAAGGGTCCCACGGTCCGGCGGAACGGCGCAGGCAGCACGCGGCCGACGACGAACCCGCCGCCGAGATCGCGCCGCCGGGCTTCGATGATTTTTTCGATCATGGCTGCCGTCCTCCTATCGCGTCGCGCCGGGTGCCGGGCGGGGCGCAGCGCCCGCGAAGCTGACGAGGCTTTCGCCGCCCTTTTCGCCAAGTGCTGCCACGCCGAAAAAATGGTCGTCGATATTGACTTGCGCCAGGTCGAGCACGGTCGCGGAGGCGGGCACGTCGCGGTGGTCGGTCCAGTTGGGGCCGTCGGCGCGCCGCCAATAAATGCGGTAGCCCGTCGCGCCGGCTGAGGGCTGCCAGACGACCCGCGTGTCGTCGCTGAGTGCGCCGCTGATGATGACGCCTTCGGGCGCGGCGGGCGCGCTCGCCAGCTGCCGCAGCATCGCGACGTTCAGTGCGGCGACCTTGGCGAGATAGGGGAAGTCGACGAATTCGAGCGTGTCGCCATAGTGGCGGCCGGCTTCGCTGCGGACATTCTGGTGCTGCCGGTCATAATGTTCGGTCGCCTCGGTGAAGCGCACTGCGGCCGGAATGCCTGCTTCGAGGAAGGCGGTGTGATCGCCGCCACGCTGGAAGCGGTCGGGGCGGCGGATTGCCAGCACGTCGAGGCCGATCGATTTGTCGCGCGCCGCGAGTGCAGCGACGGCCTTGGCGAGCGCACGGGACGGCGAATCGTCCTCGCCGCCGAGCGCACGCTGCTGGCGGAGCGCGGCAAGGTCGGCCGCCGCACCGATGCCTTCGCTGAACACGCGCACCTGCCGGTCATTATGCTCGCCGCCGATGCCATGGGTGTTGCCGACGATGTCGTTGTTGAACACGGCCGCGACCTTCCAGCCGCGTGCCTTGGCGGTCGCGGCGAGCAGCTTGCCGCCCCACAGGCCCTGCTCCTCGCCCGAGAGAGCCGCATAGACGATCGTCGCGGGGAAGCGCTCGCGGCTGAGCAGGCGCGCCGCCTCCATGACCACGGCGACGCCCGAGGCATCGTCATTGGCGCCCGGCGCATCGCTCGTCGCGTCCATGCTGTCGCTGGCGCGGCTGTCGATATGGCCCTGGATGATGATGGCATGATTGGGGTCGCCCGTGCCGCGCTGGATGGCGATGACATCCTCGACGCGCACGCCGTCGGGCGCCCGCGGGCCGGAGAATCGGTCGCCGACTGTCTCGACGGCGAGACACCCTCCGCAGGCCGCGCCGATCTCGCCGAACCGCGCTGCCGCCCAGCGCCGCGCTGCGCCGATACCGCGCTTGGGATCGGCGGTGTCGGACAGCGTGTGCCGCGTGCCGAAGCCGACGAGCGTCTGGATGGTGGCGCGGAGCGCCGCGGGGTCGGTGCGGGGTGCCGGCGCGGCAGATACGAGCAGCAGGCTCGCGAGCAGGATGGGGGCGTGTTTCATCCCCGCACAGTGTCGCGACAACCGGCGCGGTTCAAGCCCGCGACGGGCTTTAGTGCGTGGCGGCCGCCTGCATCGCCTCGAACTTCGCGACGCGCCGTTCGGCGATCGCGCGGTCCACATCAGACTTGGCGTCCCGCGCATCATCTCGTGCTGCGGCGAGGTCCTTTGCCACCGCTTCCGGATCGATCTCCGCAACCGGCGTCGCGCTTTCCGCGAGGATCGTCAGCCCCGCCTCATTCACCTCGGCAAAGCCGCCGTCGATGAAGATACGCTCGAAGCTGCCGTCCATGCTGTCCGGATAGACATGGATCGCGCCGGGGCGGATCGTCGACATGAAGGGCGCGTGGCCCGCGAGCACGCCGAAGTCGCCCTCGGTGCCCGGGACGACGACCATCGCCACCTCACCCGAGCGCAGGCTGCGCTCGGGGCTGACGAGGTCGAAGTGCAGCTTGTCGGCCATTACGCCGCTTCCGCCGCCATGCGCTGCGCCTTTTCGACGGCCTGCTCGATGGTGCCGACCATGTAAAAGGCCGCCTCGGGCAGATGGTCATATTCGCCGGCGACGAGAGCCTTGAAGCCCTTGATCGTGTCTTCGACGGCGACGAACACGCCCGGCGAGCCGGTGAAGATTTCGGCGACGTGGAACGGCTGGCTGAGGAAACGCTGCACCTTGCGGGCGCGGCTGACGGTCAGCTTATCCTCTTCCGACAGCTCGTCCATGCCAAGGATGGCGATAATGTCCTGCAGCGACTTGTAGCGCTGCAGCACTTCCTGCACCGACCGCGCGACGTCATAATGTTCCTGGCCAACGGCGCGCGGCTCGAGGACGCGGCTCGTCGAATCGAGCGGATCGACCGCCGGATAGATGCCGAGTTCCGAAATCGCGCGGCTCAGCACGGTCGTCGCGTCCAAGTGAGCGAACGACGTGGCAGGCGCTGGGTCGGTCAAGTCGTCGGCGGGCACGTAGATGGCCTGCACCGAGGTGATCGAGCCCTTGTTGGTCGAGGTGATGCGCTCCTGCAACTGGCCCATGTCGGTCGCGAGCGTCGGCTGATAGCCCACCGCCGACGGGATGCGGCCGAGCAGCGCCGACACTTCCGAACCCGCCTGGGTGAAGCGGAAGATGTTGTCGATGAAGAAAAGCACGTCCTGGCCTTCGACGTCGCGGAAATATTCCGCATTGGCGAGGCCCGACAGCGCGACGCGGGCGCGCGCACCCGGCGGCTCGTTCATCTGGCCGAACACCAGCGCGACCTTGGAGCCTTCCGAGATGGCATTGCCATCGGCATCCTTGGCGATGACGCCGGCTTCGAGGAACTCGTGATAAAGGTCGTTGCCCTCACGCGTGCGCTCGCCGACGCCGGCGAACACCGAGGTGCCGCCATGGCCCTTGGCGATATTGTTGATGAGCTCCTGGATGAGCACGGTCTTGCCGACGCCGGCGCCGCCGAACAGGCCGATCTTGCCGCCCTTCGCATAAGGCGCGAGCAGGTCGATGACCTTGATGCCGGTGACGAGAATGCTGGTCTCGGTCGACTGGTCGACGAACAGCGGTGCCTCGGCGTGGATCGGGGCGGTCAGGTCGGAGCCGATCGGGCCGCGCTCGTCGATCGGCTCGCCGATGACGTTCAGGATGCGACCAAGCGTCGCCGGGCCGACCGGCACGCGGATCTGCGCGCCGGTGTCGATGACTTCCTGACCGCGGACGAGGCCGTCGGTCGAGTCCATCGCGATGGTGCGGACCGTCGATTCGCCGAGATGCTGGGCGACTTCGAGCACGAGGCGGCGGTCTTCGATGCGCGTCTCGAGCGCCGAGAGAATCTCCGGCAGCTGTCCGTCGAACGACACGTCGACGACGGCGCCGATCACCTGCGTGACGCGCCCGGCGCTGTTGGGGGTGCCGGTGACGGCGGTGGTGGGCTTACGAGCCATTCTTCAGTCCTCTAATGACGCGGCGTCAGATGCTGCTTGCCGCTTTTATCAACTGTAACAACGTATTCGACCGACGTAATCTTGATGAAACCAGTCGCGAAAGTGATCGCTACGAGCACGAGCACAATTGCAGCGGCTAGGAGCAATGCTTTCGTCAAAAATTACAACGCCTCCGCTCCGGAGATGATTTCGATGAGTTCCTTGGTGATCGCGGCCTGACGGGTCCGGTTGTAGGTGATGGTCAGGCGGTTGATCATGTCGCCGGCGTTGCGCGTCGCATTGTCCATCGCGGTCATGCGCGAGCCCTGCTCCGACGCGGCGTTTTCGAGCAGCGCGCGGAAAATCTGGATGGCGATGTTGCGCGGCAGCAGCTCGGCGAGGATCGCTTCCTCGTCGGGCTCATATTCGACGGCGGCGTCGGTGCCGGTCGCGGCCGTGGCTTCAGGCAGCTTGACCGGGATGATCTGCATCTCGGTCGGCTCCTGCACGAGTGCCGACTGGAAGCGCGCGAAGAACAGATGCGCGACGTCGAATTCGCCCGCCTCATAGCGGCGCACCAGATCCTCGGCGATCGGGCCGGCGTCCGAGAAGGCCAGCCGCTTGACGTGGCTGAGGTCGGCATATTCGACGAAGCTGTCGCGATAGGTGCGCGCCAGCTGGGCGCGGCCCTTCTTGCCGATCAGGTAGAATTTGACGGTCTTGCCCTCGGCGAGCAGCCGCTCGGCAGCGCGGCGCGCGGCGCGGACGATATTGGTGTTGAACGCACCGGCAAGGCCGCGCTCCGACGTCGCGACGACGAGCAGGTGGACCTGATCGCTGCCGGTGCCGGTCAGCAGCTTCGGCGACTGCGGTCCGACAACGATGCGCGACCCCAGATTGGCCATGACCGCCGCCATGCGCGTCGCATAGGGACGCGCGGCCTCCGCCGCCTCCTGCGCACGGCGCAGCTTCGCGGCGGCGACCATCTTCATCGCCTTGGTGATCTTCTGGGTCGACTTCACCGAGGTGATGCGGACCTTGAGGGCTTTCAGGCTGGCCATCTTTGCTTCAGCATTTCCTACATCGTCACCCCGGCGGACGCCGGGGCCTAGTAGCTAACAAACAACTCGCGAGCGCCGCTCGCGCCTTATGCGAACGCCTTTGCGAATGCGCCAATTGCAGCCGTCAGCTTGCCCTTGGTGTCGTCCGAAATGTCCTTCGAGTCGCGGATCGCGGTCAGCACCTCGGCGTTGTTCGCCTTCATGTTGCTGAGCAGCGCCTGCTCGAAGCGCGTCACGTCCTTGACGGGGATGCCGTCGAGGAAGCCGTTGACGCCCGCGAAGATCGACACGACCTGGTCTTCGAACGGCATCGGCTTGAACTGGGCCTGCTTCAGCAGCTCGGTCAGCCGCGCGCCGCGGTTGAGCAGGCGCTGGGTCGAGGCATCGAGGTCCGAGCCGAACTGCGCGAACGCCGCCATTTCGCGGTACTGCGCGAGCTCGAGCTTGATCGACCCGGCGACCTTCTTCATCGCCTTGGTCTGCGCGGCCGAGCCGACGCGGCTGACCGACAGGCCGACGTTGATGGCCGGACGGACGCCCTGATAGAAAAGCTCGGTCTCGAGGAAGATCTGGCCGTCGGTGATCGAGATGACGTTGGTCGGAATATAGGCCGACACGTCGCCCGCCTGTGTCTCGATGATCGGCAGCGCGGTCAGCGACCCCGCCCCTTCCGCATCGTTCATCTTGGCGGCGCGCTCGAGCAGGCGCGAGTGCAGATAGAAGACGTCGCCCGGATAGGCTTCGCGGCCCGGCGGGCGGCGCAGCAGCAGCGACATCTGGCGGTAGGCAACCGCCTGCTTCGACAGATCGTCATAGACAATGACGGCGTGCATGCCGTTGTCGCGGAAGAATTCGCCCATCGTCACGCCGGTGTAGGGCGCGAGATACTGCAGCGGCGCAGGCTCCGACGCGGTCGCGGCGACGACGATCGAATATTCCATCGCGCCATTCTCTTCGAGCGCGCGGACGATCTGCGCGACCGTCGACCGCTTCTGACCGACGGCGACATAGATGCAGTAAAGCTTCTTCGACTCGTCGGTGCCGGCGTTGACGCCCTTCTGGTTGATGAAGGTGTCGAGCGCGACGGCGGTCTTGCCGGTCTGACGGTCGCCGATGATGAGCTCGCGCTGGCCGCGGCCGACGGGCACCAGTGCGTCGAGCGCCTTGAGGCCGGTCTGCATCGGCTCATGCACCGACTTGCGCGGGATGATGCCGGGCGCCTTGGTTTCGACGCGGCGGCGCTCCGACGATTCGATCGGGCCCTTGCCGTCGATCGGGTTGCCGAGTGCGTCGACGACGCGACCGAGCAGGCCCTTGCCGACGGGAACGTCGACGATCGTGCCGGTGCGCCGGACGGTGTCGCCTTCCTTGATCGCCGAGTCCGACCCGAAGATCACGATGCCGACATTGTCGGCCTCGAGGTTGAGCGCCATGCCCTTGATGCCGCCGGGGAACTCGACCATCTCGCCCGCCTGGACGTTGTCGAGCCCGTAGACGCGGGCGATGCCGTCGCCGACCGACAGCACCTGTCCGACTTCCGAGACCTGGGCCTCGGTGCCGAAGTTGGCGATCTGGTCCTTGATGACCTGCGAGATTTCAGCGGCGCGGATGTCCATGTTCAACCTTTCATCGCCAGCGCGAGCGAATCGATTTTCGTTTTGAGGCTGCCGTCGATCATGCGCGAACCGATGCGCACGACGAGGCCGCCGAGGATGGCGGGATCGACCCGGAGATCGACAGCAACGTCGCTGCCGAGCTTGGTCTTCAATGTGGACTTCAGGTTTGCGACCTGATCGTCCGACAGCGGATGCGCCGAGGTCACCTCGGCACTGGTCTCGCCGCGATGATCGGCAGCGAGCTTATTGAAATCGCGGATGATGTTGCGCAGCGCACCGAGGCGGCGATTCTTCGCCAGCACCCCGAGGAAATTGCGCGTCGTCGCATCGAGCTTCATTGCATCGGCGGTGGCGAGGATCGCCTTGCCGGCGGCGTCGCGACCGACGAGCGGGCTCGTCGTCAGCGTGGAAAAGTCGGCGCTGCCGTCCAGCGCGCCGCGCAGCGTGGCAAGGCTCGCGCTCACCGAATCGATGCTGTTTGCATCGCGCGCGAGTTCGAACAGCGCGGTCGCGTAGCGCCCGCTCAGTCCAGTCACGATGCCGCCCGTATTATTCAAGGACACGCCCAATCAAAAACAGTGTCGGATCTGCCCGGAATTGGCACGAGAACCGGCCTGCCCCGCGGGCGAGCGGCCCCTAACATGCACCTAGCCATGTTGCAAGGCAGCATGGCCCGTCCTTGCCGGGGGTGAAACGATCTGACAGGCTCACCGCATCAGATCCGGAGACCCGCCATGACCCGCACCGCTTATGCCATGCTGACTGCCGCCCTGCTTTCGTCCGCTGCTTCGGCGCTCGCCCAGGTCCCCGCAAGCGAACTCGCCAAGCCGCCGGCCAATGCGCGTCACTTCGTGATCATGTCGACAGGCGGGAAGCATGGCGACGCTTGGGCGTGGACGCTGCCCGACGGCACGCGGATGAGCCGCGAGAGCCTGAACCTGCGCGGTCAGGTCTGGGAAACCGACACCGCCATCGTGATGGGCAAGGACGGCCTGCCCGTCAAAATGACCATCCGCGGCGTCACGCCGAACGGCGATGCGGCGGAGACATTCGCGATCACCGACGGCAAGGCCGTCTGGACGAGCCCGATCGACAAGGGCGAAGCGCCCTATGCTGCGCCCAGATTATATGCCTCGTTCGGCGGCACCTCGGACACCAATGCGCTGTTCCTCGAGCGCCTGCTCGCCGCGCCGAACCGGACGCTCGACCTGCTGCCCGGCGGCCGCGCCCATGCCGAGAAGCTCACGACGCTCGACGTCGGCACCGGCGCGAAGAGGCAGACGATCACCGCCTGGTCGATCACCGGCGTCAGCAACTCGCCGATCACGCTCTGGGCCGATGCCAAGGACAAATATTTCGCCGCCAATTTCGGCCTCGCCTGGCTGCCGGAGGGCTATGAGGACATCCTGAAGCCGACCGAAAAGGCGCAGGGCGACGCCAACTCAGTCAAGGTCGCAGCCGTCGGTGCCGAAATCGGCAAGCAAGCGACCTCGCCCATCGCCTTCGTCAACATCCGCACCTTCGATGCTGACGGCGGCCGATTCCTCGACGGGCAGACCGTCGTTGTCGACAAGGGCAAGATCGTCGCGGCAGGTCCGGCAGCCAGCGTGGCGGTGCCCGCCAACGCCCAGCGCATCGACGGCGCGGGCAAGACGCTCGTTCCCGGCCTGTGGGACTGCCACATGCATGTCGGCGACGATTATACCGGCCTGCAGGAGCTGTCGCTCGGCGTGACCTCGGTGCGCGACCCCGGCAACAGCAACACCGCGACGATGGACCGCGCCGCGCGCCGCGCCGCCGGTACCCTGCTGTTCCCGCACGTCTATGCGTCGTCGCTCATCGATGGCGAGGGGCCGTACACCGCGCAGGTCGCCAATGTCGCACATTCGGAAGCCGAAGCGGTCAAACTCATCGATGAGGCCAAGGCAACGGGCTTCGTCGGCATCAAATTCTATGGCACCTTCAACCCGGCCTGGCTCAAGGGTTCGATCGCCGAGGCGCACAAGCAGGGCCTGCATGTCCACGGCCACATCCCGGCCGGCATCCGCCCGATGGACGCCATCGACGCGGGCTATGACGAGATCACGCATATCAACTGGATCGCCATGCAGGGCGTGCCTGACAGTGTGATCAAGGTGTCGAACGGCATCGCGCGCTTCGAAGGGCCTGGCCGCTACGCCAAGGACATGGACCTCGAAAATGGCCCCGTCGCGACGCTCGTCGCGACGATGGGCGCGAAGAAGATCGCCAGCGACCCGACGATGGTTGCCTTCGAATCGCTCTACTATCCCGAAAATGGCGATCTCTCGCCGTCCTACGCACCCTTCGTCGGCACGCTGCCGCCGACCACCGAGCGCGGCTTCCGCCAGGGCGGCTTCGCGGTGCCCAAGGACCTGACCCGCGCCGACTATCGCAAGAGCTGGGCGAAGATGGTCAGCCTCGTCGGCAAGATGCACAAGGCCGGCGTGCCGATCGTCTCCGGAACCGACGGCTCGGGCATCGAACTGATCCACGAGCTGGAAATCTATGTCGACGCCGGGATGACACCAGCCGAGGCGCTGCAGGCCGCGACCATCGCCCCGGCACGGCTGGTCGGCGCGGACAAAACCACCGGCTCCATCGCCGTCGGCAAGGCCGCCGACCTCGTCCTCGTCGAAGGCGATCCCTCCAAGCGCATAGGCGACCTGCGCCAGACCCGCCTCGTCCTCATGGACGGCAAAGTCATGGACGCCGACGCACTCCGCACGGCAGCAGGCTTCTCGGGCCGGCCGAAGTAGCGGCGCGTGACGGATGGAGGACGCCGCTACCGCGCGTCCTTCACCACCGCGCCGCCCTTCATGACGAAGCCGACGCGCTTCAGCACCGTCACATCGGTCAGCGGATCGCCCGACACGGCGATGAGGTCGGCATATTTGCCTGCCTCAAGGCTGCCGACGTCATTGCTCAGCCCAAGCAACTCCGCAGCATTGACCGTCGCGGCGGCGATAGCAGCGGCCGGCGGCATGCCGTATTTGACCATTGCCTCGAACTCATCGGCGTTCTTGCCGTGCTTCGAAACCCCCGCGTCGGTCCCGAACGCGATCTTGACCCCGGCGGGATAGGCCTTCCTGAGCGACTGGCCGGTAATCCCGATCCGCCATTTGATCTGCGCGAGCACCTTCGGGTCATAGGCATTCGGGTTGGCGGCAAGCCGCTCGATATAACCGTTCACCGTCGACAGCGTCGGAACGTAATAGGCGCCTGACTTCTTGAACAGCCGGATCGAGTCGTCATCCATCTCGGTGCCATGCTCGATCGAATCCGCGCCCGCGGCGAGCGCGGCGTTGACCCCGGCGACGCCATGGGCATGAACCGCGACCTTCCGCCCGTACATGTGCGCCGTGTCCACCAGCGCGGCGACCTCGTCGTCGAACACCATTTTGGCGCGGCCGGTCCCCGAATTTACCCCGCCGGTGGTCGCAATCTTGATGACATCGACCTGCCGGCGAATCTGAAGCCGGACGGCGTGGCGGCAGCTTTCGACCCCGTCGCAGACATTGTCGTCATTAACTGCTTGCGCGAAGTCGTCGTTGAGCCCGCTGCGCCCGTCCATGTGCCCCGCCGTCGTCGAGATCGAGCGCCCGGCATCGACGATGCGCGGCCCTAGCTGATCGCCGCGGCGAACCGCCTCGCGCAGGGCCAGCGTCGCTCCATCGCCATCGCCAAGGTTCCGGACGGTCGTGAAGCCCGCCATCAGCGTCTTGCGACCGTTGGCGGCGGCTCGGAAGGCATTGTCCGCGGGCGAGCTCCGTATGCCTTCGATGAGCCCCGCCTCGCCGCCGGTGTCGCTTTCCAGATGGACATGGCTGTCGATCAGTCCGGGCAGCACCGTCCGGTCCTTCAGATCGATCAGCACCGCCCCCGGCGGCGGCGCGGCGTAGCCGTTGCTGACGCTCTCGATCCGCTCGCCGCGAATGACAATGGTCGCGCCGCGGCGCGGCGTTTCGCCGGGCCGGTCGATCAAGGTCCCGGCATGGATGACGGTGACGGGCGGCTCGGCTGCCGGCGCGGCAGTGGCAAGGAGGAGCGTGAGGAGGAAATATTTGGCCAGGCCCGGCAGCCTAGCTGCGGCAATGGCGTTTGTCAGCCGGCCGCCGTCAGCGCCCGCGCGGCAATCGCCCCGGCGTGGATCGCCGCGGCATCGATGATCGGGAACGGGCTGGTCGCGGCATCGAAGGCCAGCGCCAGATCGGTGCCGCCGAGCAGGATTGCCTCGGCACCCTGATCGTCGATCAGATGATACACCGCGCGGTCAAAGACTGCACGCTGTGCCTCCGTCACCGCGCCCGCCGTGGCCATTGCCGCATAGGCGTCGTGGACCGCGCCAAGCTGCGGCTCGCGCGGCGCGAGCACCTCTGCGGTGTCGATGCCGCCATAGAAACGCGACGCCATGACCGTGCGCGTCCCTAGGATACCGACCCGGCCAAAGCCGCGCGCGCCAATCTCAGCCGCGACCGTGCCGATCATGTCGAGCACAGGCAGCGGCGAGGCGGCGGCGAATTCACGGCGGCAGAAATGCCCGGCGATCGACGTCACCGCGACGAAGTCCGCCCCCGCCAGCACCAGCCGCTCGGTCAGCCGCCGGAAAATTTCGGCCTGTTCGGCCCGCCGGTCCGCGCCGAGGTTGGCGAGCAGCGTCGCCGTATCGCCGTGCACGATGGTCAGCTCGAGCGGCGCATCCGCCGCCTTGAATAGGTCGATCAGCAGCCGGTGATAATGGTTGGTCGCCGCCGGGCCGATCCCGCCGATGAGGCCGATCTGCATCGCATCCCCCTTGCGCGCGTCAGCCGCCCGCCTTGCCCCACAGCTGCGCCAGCCGCCGGTCCTTGCCGCAGCCGATGCGGTAGGCGCCGTAGTTGAGCTTGTTCAGCGCCGCATAATTTTGGTGATAGCCTTCCGCCGGATAGAAGGTCGTCGCGGGCAGGATCTTCGTCGCGATCGGCTTGCCCAGCGCCTTCCCGGCCCGCGCCTTGGCCGCCTCGGCATCCGCCTTCTGTGCCGGAGTCGCGAAAATCGCCGGCGTATAGCTCGGGCCCCGGTCGCAGAACGCCCCGCCGGCATCGGTCGGATCGGTCGTGCGGAAATAGGCATCGGCGAGCTTCGCGTAGCTGATTTTCGCCGGATTGTAGGTCACCTTGACCGACTCATAATGCCCGGTCGTCTCGGTCACCACGTCATTATAGGTCGGATTGGCGAGCCGCCCGCCGGTATAGCCCGACACCACGTCGAGAACGCCCGCGACCTTCTCCATGTCATGCTCCATCGACCAGAAGCAGCCACCCGCGAAAATCGCAGTGGCAGTCGGCGGGGCAGCGGCGACGGTCACAGCGGCCGAGGCGGCGAGGATCAGGGCGCGAAACATACGGGACATGGTGAAACTCCTTGGGTGTCGCCGGTAGTTACGAACGGAACGGCGGATCGGTTACGCCGAACACCGTTCCCGGCTTGGCGCGCGTATCGACCTCCAGCCGGAATACGTCCGGCCGCGCATAATGGCCGACCACATCGAGATCATATTTGGCGCGCGGCAGATCGGCGAGGTCCACGTCGGCGACCAGCACCGCCTCGCCGCCATAGACCGGCCCCGCCAGCAGCTCGCCGAGCGGCCCGACGATGCAGCTGCCGCCGCGGATCAGCACAGTTTCAGGGGCCTCCCCCTGCACGGGATGGAAATCGTCGGGACAGTCGCCGCGCGTCAGCCACTGCACCGCCGACAGCACAAAACAGCGCCCCTCGAACGCGATGTGCCGCATGCTGAGCGGCCAGGTGTCGCGGTCATCCACGGTCGGCGCGCAATATAGCTCCACGCCCTGCGCATACATCGCGGTGCGCAACAGCGGCATGTAATTCTCCCAGCAGATCACCGCGCCAACCTTGCCGGCCGGCGTTTGCACGACGGGGATCGTCGACCCATCGCCCTGCCCCCAGATCAGCCGCTCCATCGCGGTCGGCATCAGCTTGCGATGCGCGCCGAGCAGCGCCCCGTCCGGCCCGACAATCAGCGCGGTGCAATAAAGCGTGCCGCCGCTGCGCTCGATGATCCCGACGACGAGCGTCATCGCATGGTCGGCGGCAATGGCCGAAATCTCGTCGCACTCCTGCCCCGGCACGGCGATCGCGCTATCGAAATAGCGCCGGAACCAGTCGCGGCCCTCCGGCGTCCGCGATCCGACCCGCGCGCCGAAATCGACGCCTTTCGGGTAGCCGCCGACAAAGGCCTCCGGGAACACGGCCAGCGTCGCACCCTGCGCAGCCGCCTCCCCCGCAAGCCGCCGCAGCTTGGCAAGCGTCGCGGGCGTGTCGAACAGCACAGTGCCGGCCTGGACGACGGCAACGCGGTGTGTGGTCATCGGGCGACTCCGCTCAATTGGAGCCGCCGCTTATGCGCGACCCGCCAGCGCAGCGCAAAGCCGCGCTGGCGGATCAGTCAGCCTAGCGCCAGACAGTCCGGCAATGACGCACGCGCTGATGGTGGCGATAGCTCACCGTGCAGACGCGGCGCTTCATGTGGCGGCCATTGTCATAATGGTGCCGCTCGGAATGCGTCTGCACCACCGTCGTGCGATGCGTCTCCATCTGCGCCTGCGCAGCGCCGGCGGTGCCGATGCCGATGGCAGCTGCCGCGATCACGGTCAGAAGCTTGTTCATGCTCGATCTCCCGATTTGGCCCGGACCGCACAGCGCGGGAGGGGCAAATCCTCAATGCCGGGAGGGTGCGGGAGGTTCCGTGAACGGAACGAGTGTGGGGGGCAGAGACGCGTGCCCATCCCGGCTCCGCTGGCTTCAAGCTCTCCAGAAACGCCGCTGCGCTCTCCCGCACCGACGCCTGCTCCGCCTCACCGAACCGGTCCCAGTTCCGGTACATCGCTGACATGCGCGGATTCGACTCGAACCGGTCGCGGTGGCGGTCGAGGAAATCCCAGTAGAGCGCGTTGAACGGGCAGGCATCGGGTCCCGTGCGCTGCTTCACGTCATGCCGACATTTGCCGCAATGGTCCGACATCCGGTCGATATAGGCACCGCTGCTCACATAGGGTTTCGAGCCTAGCCGCCCGCCATCGGCGAACTGCGACATGCCGATGACGTTCGGCGCCTCCACCCATTCATAGGCATCGGCATAGACCACGAGGAACCAGTCGCTGACAGCGGCCGGATCAACCCCGGCGAGCAGCGCGAAATTGCCGAGCAGCATCAGCCGCTGGATATGATGCGCATAGGCGTTGCGCCGGGTGTTCGACACCGCCTCGGCGAGGCAGCGCATGTCGGTCTCGCCGGTCCAGTAAAAGTCGGGCAGCGATCGCGTGTGACCAAGCGCATTCTCGCGCATATAGCCCGGCCCGGACTGCCAATAGACGCCGCGCACATATTCGCGCCAACCGAGGATTTGCCGGATAAACCCCTCGACGGCGTTGAGCGGCGCATCGCCCCGCCGGTACGCCGCCTCGGCGGCCTCACAGACCTCGCGCGGGGTCAGCAGGCCGAGATTGATCGCGGGCGACAGCAGGGCGTGAAACAGCAGATCCTCGCCATCGACCATCGCATCCTGGAAATCGCCGAAGCGCGGCAGCGCCATCGCCACAAACCAGTCCAGCGCGGCCCGCGCATCGGCGCGTGTCACCGGCAGCCCGAACGGCTCCAGCTCGCCGAAATGATCCGCGAACCGCGCCGCCACCAGCTCGAGCACCTCGCGAGTCACCGCATCGGGCGCGAAGCGCAGCGGTGCCGGATAGGCCAGCCCCTTCGGCGGCCGTTTGCGATTCTCCGCATCGAAATTCCAGCGTCCGCCCGCCGGCTCGTCGCCGTCCATGAGCAGCCCAGTGCCGCGCCGGACCGTCCGGTAGAACCACTCCATCCGCCACGCCGTGCGTCCCTCCGCCCAGCGCGCGAAATCGGCCTTCGACGCGAAGTACCGGTCGTCGGGCAGGATCGTCACCGGAAAGGGAGAGCGCAGCTCCCACCCGTCGAGCATCGCCTGCACCCGCCACTCGCCCGCCTCGACCGCGCAGAGCGCCGACGGCGCGTGCCGCTCGACAGCCCTTGCGACTTCGCCGGGCAGGCTCTGCGTATTGTCCGGATCGTCGAGCCGTACATAATCGACGGTCCAGCCATCCGCCCTGAGCTCCGCCGCAAAATGCCGCATCGCCGCGAGCACCAGGGCGATCTTCTTCTTATGATGACGCACATAGGTCGCTTCGTCCCAAACCTCGGCCATAAGGACGACGGACGCCGCCCGGTCGGCGGCGCGGAGCGAGGCAAGCCCATGCGAAAGCTGGTCGCCGAGCACGACAATGAGCGTCGGACGATTCACAGAAAACTGTAGGGATCGACGTCAACCGTCACCCGCACCGCGTTCGGCACAGCCACGCCGCCGAGCCACGCCCGCATCATTCCCTGCAGGTCCGCCGACCGTCGCGCGTGCACGAGCAATCTCTGCCGGTGCCGCCCGCGCAGCATCGCGAGCGGGGCCGGGGCCGGCCCGAGCACGCTCATTCCCTCCACCTGCGGCGCGGCGCGACCAATGGCCCGTGCGGCGTCTATGACCTCGCGCTCGTCCGGCCCGGACACCACGATTCCCGCCAGCCGGCCGAACGGCGGCATGCCGTGCTCGCGGCGTTCGTCGGTTTCGGCGGCGTAGAAGCCTTCGGCGTCGCCCTCGACGAGCGCGCGGATCACCCGCGCCTCGGGCTGGTGCGTCTGCAGGAACACCCGGCCGGGCTTCGTCGCGCGCCCGGCCCGGCCCGCGACCTGGGCGATCTGCTGAAAGGTCCGCTCGGCGGCGCGCAGGTCGCCGCCCGACAGGCCGAGATCGGCATCGACGACGCCGACCAGCGTGAGATTGGGGAAATGATAGCCTTTGGTGACGAGTTGCGTGCCGATCAGCAGGTTGATCTCGCCGCTGTCGACGGCCCGGATCAGCGCGGCGGCACGCTGCGGCGACCAGATGGTGTCCGACGTCACGATGGCGACGCGCGCCTGCGGCAGCAGCTGCGCGACCTCTTCGGCGACGCGCTCGACGCCGGGGCCGCACGGCACCATCTGCCCCTCCGCGCCGCATTTGGCGCAGACCTTGGGCGGCGGCGCGACAAAGCCGCAATGATGGCATTGCAGCCGGTGGGTCAGCCGGTGCTCGACGAGCCAGGCCGTGCACATCGGGCATTCGACCCGCTCGCCGCAGGCCCGGCACAGCGTCAGCGGCGCATAGCCGCGCCGGTTGAGGAACAGCAGGCCCTGTTCGCCCCTGTCGAGCGTCTCCTCAAGCGACGCGAGCAGCGGCGGGCTCAGCCAGCGGCCGCGCGGCGGCGGGTTGGCGCGCAGGTCGATCGTCGAAATCTCGGGTAGCGCCGCACCGCCCCAGCGCACCGGCAACGTCAGATGCACATAGCGCCCGCGCTCGGCCTGCACGCGAGTCTCAATCGCCGGCGTCGCCGTCGCCAGCACGATCGGGCAGCCCTCCAGCGAGGCGCGCATCACCGCGACATCGCGGGCATGGTAAGCGACGCCCTCCTCCTGCTTGAAGCTCGTCTCATGCGCCTCATCGACGATGATGAGCTTCAGGTTCGGATAGGGCAGGAATAGCGCCGACCGCGCCCCGACCATGACCTTCGCCTCGCCCGACGCGGCGGCGCGATAGGCGCGGCGGCGGTCGGTCGATTTGAGATCGCTGTGCCATGACACCGGCGCCGCGCCGAACCGCGCCCTGAACCGGTCGAGCCAGGGTTCGGTCAGCGCGATTTCGGGCACCAGCACCAGCGTCTGCCCGCCCTGCCGCAGCGCCTCGGCAATCGCCTCGAAATAGACTTCGGTCTTGCCCGAGCCGGTCACGCCGTCGAGCAGGTAAGGCGTGAAACTCTGCGCCTTCACCGCTGCGACGAGCGTATCGGCGGCGGCCTGCTGCCCCGGCTCCAGCGGCGGAACGGCGAAATCCGGATCGGGCAAAGCGACCGGCTGGTCCGCCGCCACGCGCACGGGCTCGATCGCCCCGGCATTCACCAGCCCGCGGATCACCCCGTCCGACACGCCCGCCGCCAGTGCTAGCTCACGCACCAGCCCCTGTCGCCCCTCAAGCCGCTCCAGCGCCGACGCACGCTGTGCCGTCAGCTTCGGCGGCACCCGCCCGGTCAGCCGGTATTCGGTCACCGCGCGCGGCCCCTCAAGCGCGCCCGGCGAAGGCAGCGCCATACGCAGCACCGCCGAGGGCGGCGCGATATAATAGTCGGCGACGAACTCGACGAGCCGGCGCAGCGGCGGCGGGATCGTCACGCAGTCGATCCGGTCGATCACCGCGCGCAGCTTCGCGTCGGGGATATCCTTCGCCGCAAGCTTGTCGGCCTCCCACACCACGCCCAAAATCTCGCGCGGCCCGAGCGGCACCCGCACGATGTCGCCGGCCGCCAGCACCATCCCCGGCGGCACCGCATAGTCGAGCGCATCAAGCCCGAACTGCAGCACGAGCACACGAACACGGGGGCGGGCAGAGACCATGCGAACGACATAGGAACATCGGCACGCCGGCGGAAGGGTTTGCGCGTCCCCTCCCGAATCGGGAGGGGCAGGGGTGGGCCCGCCTGACACTCACCCCGCCAGAGTCCGCCGTTCTGCCCCACCCCGACCCCTCCCCGATGGGGAGGGGACAAGGCTTGTGCCTGAGAGTGACCCTTCGCAATCAATGTCCGAAAACCGCGAGAATGTTGTGCCGCGATTTACTAAATCCAGGCCGTCCACCCGCCTGAGGATTGCCCCATGACCTTCCAGATCGCCGGCCTCGACCCGGCTCCCTTCGCACCGCTGTTCGCCCTCTCAGATGCCGAGCTCGCGGAGCGCGGGGCCGTGCGCCGCGTCGCCGACCGCAAGCCCGGTTTCCCGTGCCGCGTCAGCCTCGCCGATGCCGAGCCGGGCGAGACGCTGATCCTGCTCAACCACGAACATCTGCCCGTCGACTCGCCCTACCGCGCCACGCACGCAATCTATGTCCGCGAGGGCGTCGAGGTCGCGCACCCCGCCCCCGGCGAAGTGCCCGAGGTATTGCGGCTTCGCCTGCTGTCGGTACGCGCGTTCGACACCGCCGGCATGATGGTCGACGCCGATGTCGCGGACGGCCACGTCATCGAACCGGTCATCGACCGCATGTTCGCCGACCCGGCCGTCGCCTATATCCACCTGCACAATGCGAAGCCCGGCTGCTTCGCCGCACAGGTGAATCGCGCCTGACCTCACCTATTCGCTATGCCGCGCACCTCCCCCGCTTGATCGCAACCGCCAAAGCCGTGCAACCTGCACTCCTGTCGCTTGGGGGAACCGCCAATGTCATTGTCTCTGAACCGCCGCCGCCTGCTGGCCGGAACCGGCGCATCGCTCGCCATCGCGCTCATGCCGCGTGCGGCCTGGGCTGCCTCGATCCCGCCCGCACCCGTCGCGCGCGTCGCGGTCGTCAAGGACACTTATTTCGGCGAGACGCTCAGCGATCCCTATCGCTGGATGGAGAATGACAAGGACTCCGACTGGCTCCCCTATCTGAAGGGCCAGAACGACCACACCCGCGCGGTGCTCGACACGCTGCCGCGCCGCGCCGGCCTGCTCAAGCGCATCCAGCAGCTGTCCGGCGACATCGTCGCGACGAGCCGGGTGCAGCGCGCCGGCGGCAAGCTGTTCTTCCAGCAACGCCCGCTCGGTGCCGACAATTTCAAGCTGTTCGTGCGCGAGGCGGGCGGCGACCGGGTGCTCATCGACCCGACACTTCTCAGCAGCGCGACGAGCCATGTCTCGCTCGACTGGTGGCGCGCCTCGCCCTCGGGCAGCCATGTCGTCTACGGCCTGTCGAAGGACGGCAGCGAGGATTCGCTGCTGCACATCATGACCGTCGCCGATGCGCGCGACCTGCCCGAGACGATCCCGAACACCCAGGGCGCGACGCCGCAATGGCTCGATGACGGCAGCGGATTTTTCTACAATCAACTGACCGGCGCGGTGAACACGCCCGAGCGCTATCTCGACAGTCAGGCGCGCTTCCACCGCCTTGGCAGTGATCCGGCGAGTGACCCGATCCTGATGAAGCGCGGCCTCGATCCGGCGGTCGCCTTCGACAATATCCAGACGCCGCTCATCCTGACGTTCGCTGGTGCGCGCCACGCACTGCTGATCCTCGCCGACGTGCGGCCCGAGGTGCGCCTGCTGATCGCGCCGCTGTCCGATGCCGTGGCCGGAACGGCGAAATGGCAGCCGATTGCCGGGTTCGAGGATGAGCTGACCAACTTCGAAGTCGACGGCGACGATCTCTATTTGCTCGTCAATAAGGGTGCCCCGCGCGGACGTATCCTGAAAACCTCGGTCGCGTCGCCAAGCATCGCGAACGGGACCGAGGTCGTCCCGCAGGGTTCGCTGGTCATCGAGGAGATCGACCGCGCCCGCGACGGCCTCTACCTCAAGATCATGGACGGCGGCATCAGCCGCCTGCGCAAACTCAGCCGCGACGGCCGCGTGACCGAGGTCGCGCTGCCGTTCGACGGCACCATCGGCGCGGTGTTCGCCGAGCCGTCCGAAGACGGCGTGCTGATCGCCCTGTCCGGCTGGCTGACCCCGATCGGACTCTATTCGGTCGATACGGCGGGCCGTGTCGCCGACACCGGCGTGACGCCCAAGCCGGCGATCGACGTGAGCAGCTACGAGACCCGGCGTTTCTTCGCGACCGCCAAGGACGGCACCAAAATCCCCTACAGCCTCATCTACAAAAAGGGCCTGAAACTCGACGGCAGCGCCCCGGCCTGGATCTCCGCTTATGGCTCCTATGGCGCGGCTGCCTACACGCCGGCATTCCAGGGCCGCCAGATGGCGCTCATCGATGCCGGCGCTATCGTCGGCTACGCCAATGTGCGCGGCGGCGGCGAATATGGGCGGGAATGGCACAAGGCCGGCCAGCTCGCCAACAAGCCCAACACCTGGCGCGACCTCATCGCCGTCTGCGAAGACCTGTGCGCGAAGAACTACACCTCACCCGCGCATCTCGCGATCGGCGGCCGCTCGGCCGGCGGCATCGCGGTCGGCCGCGCGATGACCGAGCGGCCCGACCTGTTCGCCGCCGTCGTCAGCGGTGTCGGCTGGTCGAACCCCTTGCGCTATGTTGTCGAGCAGAATGGCTATGGCGAGGAGCCCGAATGGGGTGCCATCGCCGAGGAAGCGGGCTACCGCGCGCTGAAGAGCATCGACAGCTATCAGGCGGTGAAGGACGGCACCAAATATCCCGCCGTGCTGCTGACCACCGGCGTCACCGACCCGCGCGTCGCGCCCTTCCACGTCGCCAAGATGACCGCCCGGCTGCAGGCGGCGACCAGCTCGGGCAAGCCGATCCTGCTGCGCGTCGATTATGACGCCGGCCACGGCATCGGCTCGACCCGGGCGCAGCAGGACCGCGAAGCGGCCGACACCTACGCCTTTCTGCTCTGGCAACTCGGTGCGAAGGGCTATCAGCCGGCGTGAGGCTGGATTTCACCGGCGTCCGTGCGGCCCCCGTCGATGCGATCATTGTCGTCGCCGCGATGGCGGCGGTCGGGCTGTTCCTGCCCGACTATGACCAGTGGATTCATGCGCACCGCTGGGCCCCAACGCATTCGGTGCTGCCGGTGCTGCTCACGCTGTTTCTGCTCCGCAGTCCCGCGGCGACGACCGGCATGGCGCTCGGCATTGCCGCGCACCTGTCCGCCGACCTGTTCGTCCACGGCATGCGCATGATGGGGACGGCGACGATCAAATTCTGGCCATTTCCCGGGCTAAATGCTTTCGGGACGTACGTCTGGCTCATCGCGAACATCCTGGCCTGCGCAACGATCGCCGACCGCGCCGCAGCGCAGTTCGCCGAACCGCGCTGGCAGGTCCTGCTGTTCGGGGCCGCGCTGGCGCTGGCGACCGCCTATGTGATTTTTCACGGCGAGCAGATTTTCACCGTCGCCGCGATGGCGGCGGCGTTCGGCGGGCAGCGCGTGATGACGCTCCTGCGACGTATCCATCCCTAGCGTCCGGAGCGCGCGGCCGCGCGTCCCCTCCCGATTCGGGAGGGGTAGGGGTGGGCTCTCACCACAGCCGCCGCGCCGATGTGCGCCGGTCGGCCCCACCCCGACCCCTCCCCGATGGGGAGGGGACAAGGCCTGTGCGGCAGCCCACCGGCCGCTAGTTCTCCGCGTCGGTCTTGCCGTAGCGCGTCTCGAGGAAGCGGCCCTGCGTCAGGAAGGCGTCGCGGTCGGCGGCGGCGAGCTGCTCGGTCGCGTCGCCGAGTTCCGCCTCGACGAGCTTCAGTCCCTCGATGAGCCGCGCCTCCATCGGCAGCCCCCCGCCCGCCGGCGCACGCCGCCGCTCGGGCTCGGGCAGCTTGGCATAGCTGTCCACCAATCCCGGCAAATGCTGGCCGAGCAGCCGGTTCAGCTCATCGCTGACCGGATTGCGCTGGTCCATCAGCGCCAGTTGCGGCTCCAGCTGCGCGAGCCGCGTCGAGATCGCATCGAGCACCGGCGCCGCGGCCGGCGGCAGCCGCTTCCGCTGCCGGTCGAGCCAGGCATCGGTGCGCGACGGCAACATCGCCGGTGGGGCCGCCGCAATCGTCGAAGCCGCAATCGGCCGTTCGCGCGACATCACCAGCACCAGCACCATCGCAACGATCGCGAGGCCGATGCCCGTGAACAATCCGTCGATGCCGAGCGGCGCGATGAACAGGCCGTAGAACATCAGCCCGAAGGTGACGAGCGCCGCCGCCATGCCGACGCGGCCGAGTTTCTTGCCCGCCCGGCCAACCGCCCGCTGGCGGCGTAACCGTCGCGCAGCCTCCGCTTCCGGCGTATTGCGCAGCCGCCGCTCGGTGTCGTCCCAGCGCGCGGTGACCTCTTCGACCGACCTTGCCATTATCCGGCCAGCGCCTCGAAGCTCGACTGGGGCTCGGCGGTCAGCTTCGCCTGCGCCGCCCCTTCGGCCCGCGCGATATAGCCGCGCGACTTCTCGACCTCGCCCGACAGCGCATCGACCGTCGTCTTCATCGAATCGAGCGACTTGAGCTTGAACTGGTCGATCGCGTCCATCGTGTCATAGATATTCTGGAACGCGCGCTTCAGCGTCTCGACCGGAATCGTCGCACCAGCCGCCTGCTCATGGATACGCGCGGTATTGTCCTTGAGTAGCGCGCCCGTCGATTCGATCATGTTCGCGGTGGTCGTATTGAGCGCCGTGATCTGGTCGAGCACCAGCCGCTGGTTGGTCATCGCCTGCGCGACCGTCACCGCCGTGCGCAGCGCCGCAACCGTCGTCGTCGAGGCGCGGTCGACACCCTTCACCAGCTCGACATTGTTCTTCTTGACGAGATCGAGTGCCAAATAGCCCTGCACGCTCACCGCCATCTGCGTCAGCAGGTCGGTGGTCCGCTGCCGGACATAGAACAGCGCCGTCTCGCGGATCGCCTTGGCCTTCGCCGGATCCGACGTATCGAGATCGAGCGCCTTATTCTCCAGCCGCGAATCCAGCGTCTTCGACACATGGATCATCTGCTCGAGCTTACCCATCGTCGTCCACAGATTGGCGCGCTCGACGTCGATCGCCGCATTGTCCATCAGCAGCTCATCCTTGCCGCCGGCCAAGCTGCTAATGATTTTCGAGATATGCGTCTGCGAGGACTTATACTTGTCAAAATAGGTGCGCATCGAACCGCCGAACGGAATGATCCCGAACAGCTTCTTGGGCGCCGTCAAATTGCCCCGCTTGGCCGGATCCAGGTCCTCGATGACCCGGCGCAATTCGGTAAGGTCTGCGCCGACGCCGCTTTCCTTGTCCATCGCCTTGACGGGCCGGTCAAGGAAGCGGTTCGACTGGCCCGCAGCCTCGGCAATCTCGCGCCGCCCGAGCGCCGACAGTTCGTCGACCTTCTTGCCGAACTCCGGGCTGTTCGCATCGAGCGCCGCGAGCTTGTCGACGAAATCGTCGACGCGCGCTTCGAGCGCGGTGCGCTGCGCATCCTGCAGCGGCACCAGGCCGGCCGCTTGGCTCGGCTGCACGATGCTCACAGGGTCGGGTGCGGTCAGGGTGATTGTCGGGGCTTCGCTCGCCATCGTCGCGTCTCTTTCGTAGTGAGTTAGCCGTATATAACACCTCCAGCGCACATTGCGAGAGGCATCGCCACTAGGTTAGGGCTTCGTGCAACCCGACGCCAGAGAGGCCGCAGTTCATGAAATTCTTCGTCGATACCGCCGACACCGCCGACATCGCCGAACTCGCCGCGACCGGCCTGCTCGACGGCGTCACCACCAACCCGAGCCTGATTCACAAGTCGGGCCGGAAATTCCTCGAAGTCGTCGCCGAAATCTGCAGCCTCGTCGAAGGCCCGGTCTCGGCCGAGGTCGTCGCGACCGATTTCGACGGCATGATGCGCGAAGCCGATATCGTCCGCGCCATCGCCCCCAATATCTGCGTGAAACTGCCGCTGACCATGGACGGGCTGAAGGTCTGCAAGCGCCTGAGCGACCAGGATGTGATGACCAACGTCACGCTCTGCTTCTCGGCGAATCAGGCGCTGCTCGCCGCTAAAGCCGGCGCGACCTTCATCTCGCCCTTCGTCGGCCGCCTCGACGACAATGGCCAGGACGGCATGCTGCTGATTGAGGACATCCGCACCATCTACGACAACTACGCCTTCGCGACCGAAATACTCGTGGCGTCGGTTCGCCACCCCGTCCACGTCCTGCAAGCCGCCAAGATCGGCGCCGACGTGATGACCGCCCCACCCGCCGTCATCAAAGCGCTGTTCAACCACCCGCTGACGGACAAGGGCTTGGCAGCGTTTCTGGTGGACTGGCAGAAGACCGGTCAGACGATCGCCTAAATTACGCATTGTCCTGCGTCCCCTCCCCTCGGGGAGGGGCGACTTGCGCACCGCGCAAGCGGGGGTGGGCAAACGTCCACTTCAATATGATCCACTTTTGTTCTTGACATATCGAACCATATCGGTTAGTGCGTAGGCCGTCCGGTCGTGGCCACGGCCGGGCAGACACGCTTCCGGTGCCGCAAGGCGTCAGAAGCAGGACCGGCGCGGAATCGTTCGGGGTTAGCCGAAGCTTCGCGTCACACATTCGGTCTGGATTGGCCTGCGATAGAGCGTCCACCTGCTCCGCTGAAAGGGACGCCGGGCCAGCCAGACCACCCAAAGCCTCGGTGCGGCTTGAATCACTCTACGTCAGTCACCGAGCGCCCGAGCGTCCAGCAGAAGGACGCGCCGGTCCCCACTGTCTCAACCGGCTGCCAGAGGCAGACCGGGCACGCGGCGCATCCTCAGAGCTTCAGCAGATAGGCGTGACTGCCATCGAGCACGCGCTCACCGCGCTGGTTATCGACGGTCGCAGCCACGCGCAGTACGCCTGTCGAACGCTGCCGTTTCAGCTCGATGATCTCCAGCATCGGATACAGCGTGTCGCCGCACAGCACGGGTTTCAGCACCTTCGCCTCGACCTCGATCATCCCTACCAGCTTCTCGCCCATCAGATGCGGCAGTAGCCCCGCCCCCGCCGCCGTCAGTGCCAGCACCTGCAGCCCATGCGCCAGCAGGTCGGCATGCCCCGCCGCCCGGCAATATTCGCGGTCGTAATGGATCGGATGATTGTCGCCGCTGAGCGCCTGGAACGCCGAGAAATGCGCCTCGGTCAGCGTCCGCGCCGGCAGCGGAAAGCGCTCGCCAAGGCGGAAGTCGTCAAAGGCACGCGGCGCGACGAGCGGGCGGGAAAAGGGATCGGTCATCCCGCAATCCTATCGCCGACACCGCCCCTTAGATAGCTTGCCCGCGCGCGCCTCCCGCCCCTAGTCTCGCGCACAAAATGGCATTGGGGACCCGCGTGGCAGACATCTACGACTTCATCATCGTCGGCGCCGGTTCGGCAGGCTGCGTGCTCGCCAACCGCCTGTCCGCCGACCCCTCGAAACGCGTGCTGCTGCTGGAAGCGGGCGGCCCCGACAAGGGCATCATGTTCCACATGCCCGCCGGCATCGGCCAGATCATCCCGCCCGAGAAGAACCACGCCGCCAACTGGTCCTACTGGACCGAGCCGCAGCGTCACCTGAACGGCCGCAAGCTGTTCTGGCCGCGCGGCAAGGCGCTGGGCGGCTCCTCCTCGATCAACGGCATGGTCTATATCCGCGGCCATTCGAGCGACTATGACCATTGGGCGCAGCTTGGCTGCCAGGGCTGGGGCTGGAGCGATGTGCTCCCTTATTTCAAACGCTCGGAGTCCTCGGAACGCGGTGCCGACGACCTGCACGGCGGCGATGGTCCGCTGAACACCACGCCGCGCCACGCCGATCATCCGCTGACCAAGGCCTTCGTCGAAGCCGCCGTCGAAGCCGGCATCGGCCGCAACGATGACTTCAACGGCCCCGCGATGGACGGCGCGGGCATGTATGATTCCACCACCAAGAACGGCAGCCGCTGGTCGGCGGCGCGCGCCTATCTCGTGCCCGCGATGGCGCGCAAGAACCTCGAAGTCCGCACCGGCGTCCTCGTCGAGCGCGTCACCTTCGACGGCAAGCGCGCCACGGGCGTGCAGCTTGCCGGCACGGGACATGTCGCAGCGCGTGAGGTCATCCTCGCCGGCGGCGCAATCAACTCGCCGCAGCTGCTCATGCTGTCGGGCATCGGCCCGGCCCAGCATCTGCGCGATCATGGCATCGCTGTCGTCCACGACAGCCCCGAGGTTGGCCGCAACCTGCAGGACCATCTCGACGTCATCCTGCAATGGCAGTGCAAGCAGCCGGTCACGCTCAACGGCAACGCCAAATTCCACAAGCAGGTGCTGACCTTCCTGAACTGGGCGATCCGCAAGGAGGGCCAGGGCAGCTATATCCCGACGCCCGCCGGGGCCTTCTTCGCGACACGCCCCGGCCTCGCCGCGCCCGACGTGCAGATCCATTTCGTCGCCGCCCGCGTCGCGCCGCACGGCCGCGGCGAGATGAGCCCCGAACATGGCTATCAGATGCATGTCTGCCAGGTCCGCCCCGAAAGCCGCGGCACGATCATGCTCAAGTCGCCCGACCCGTCGGCCCATGCCGCAATCGACCCCGACTATCTGTCCGCCCCGGCCGATATGGAGACGCTGCTCGCCGGGATCGAGATCACCCGCAAGATCGGCAATTCCCCCGCCCTCGCGCCGTTCCGCGGGAGGGAATATTGGCCCGGCGACGCCACCCAGTCGCGCGAGCAGATGATCGCCGCCGTCCGCGACTGGGCGGAGACGATCTACCACCCCGTCGGCACCTGCCGCATGGGCGCCGACCCGGCGAGCGTGCTCGATCCAGAGCTGCGCGTGCGCGGTGTGGAAGGATTGCGCGTCGTCGACGCGAGCGTGATGCCGACGCTGGTCAGCGGCAACACCAACGCCCCGACGATGATGATCGCCGAAAAGGCCAGCGATATGATCCTCGGCGCGCAGGCCTTGGCACGGGCGGCCTAACTCCCTCCCTGCTCGGCAGGTAGGGTTGGGGTGGGTGCTCGCGGCGCACCCGACCCTCTGGACGATGACCTCGCCGCACCGACCCACCCCGACCCTCCCTGCCTAGCAGGGAGGGAGGAGAAGCAGATGACCATCACCCCGTTCACCATCCCCGCCCACGAAGACGAAGCCGCCTGGATCGCCCGCCGGGTCGCCGACTTCCGCTTCTTCGAGGAGCCGACCGACGCCGGTTGGCGCTACGGCGCGAACCGCGCCTACATGGAGGCACTGCGCGACCATTGGCTCACCCACTTCGACTGGCCTGCCGCCGTCGCCCATCTCAACCGCCACCCGCAGGTCCGCGTCGAGGTCGAGCCCGGCTTTCACCTGCACACCATCCACCGCCGCTCCTCCCGCCCCGACGCGCGGCCGCTGCTCATCGCGCACGGCTGGCCCGGCTCGATCCTCGAATTCGATGCGATCATCGAGCGCTTGGCCGAACCCGAAGACCCGGCAGCCCCGGCCTTCCACGTCGTCGCGCCGTCGCTCCCCGGCTATGCTTGGTCGGACAAGCCCAAGTCGCCGCTCGGCCCGCGCAGTGTCGCCGCGCTCTACGACAAGCTGATGCCCGCGCTCGGCTACGATCATTACGTCCTTCAGGGCGGCGACTGGGGCTGTGTGATTGGTGGCTGGATCGGCCTCGACTCGGCCCGCGTCACGGCGATCCATCTCAACGGCTTCGGCCTGCGCCCCGCCGACATGCGGCCGGAAACAGATGCCGACAAAGAGTGGCTCGCCCGCGCCATTGCGATCCGCGAGCGCGACACCGCCTATCTCCAGCTGCAGGGCACCAAGCCGCAGAGCCTCGGCTATGCGATGATGGACTCGCCGATGGGCGTTGCCGCCTGGCTCGCCGAGAAATTCGCCGGCTGGAGCGAGCGTGGCGGGCCGAGCGTCGCCGACTATCCGTTCACGATGGATCAGATGCTCACCAACATCATGATCTATCTGACGACGCGCAGCTTCAACACCGCGACCTGGATCTACGCCGGCATGTTTGCCGAGGGCGGTTTCAGCATCCCGGCCGGCCGCCGCATCGAAGTCCCGACCGGAGTCGCCGCCTTCCCGCGCGACCTGCTCGCCTTCCCCGGCCGCCACATCGTCGAGCGCGGCTACAATGTCGTCCACTGGACCGACATGCCGCGCGGCGGTCATTTCGCCAGCCTCGAAGAGCCCGAACTCTTTCTCGCCGACCTGCGCAAATTCGCCTCGGGCCTCCCGGCAGCGTGACGACCGAGGCCGTCCGGCTCGCGCTGGCCCGCGCGCAGGCGGGCGACACTGCGGCCGCCATCGCCATGCTCGAGTCCGCCGCCGCCTCGGGCAGCGCACCCGCCCACATCGCGCTCGGCCTCTGGCGGATCGAGGGCCGCCACCTCCCTCGCGACCTCGCCGCTGCCCGCGCCGATTTCGCCGCCGCAATGGCGCTCGGAGACCCCGGCGCTGCCCGAGTCCTAACCGGGCTACTCGCAACCGGCACCGGTGGACGACGCGACTGGCCGGGCGCGCTGGCGCTACTCGGCGAGTGGACGGACCGCGACCCGCTCGCCGCTCGGCAGGTCAGTCTGCTGGCAGCCATGCAGCTCGATGCGGTCGGCGATCCTGCCGATCCGATTGAGCCAGAAACACTTAGTGCCGAGCCCTATACAGCCTGCATCCCCGGCCTTCTGACCGCCGCCGAATGCGACTTCCTGATCGACATCTCTCAATCGCGCTTCCGCCGCGCCGAAATCTTTCACGAAGCGCGGCAGGCCTTCGTCCAAGACCCCGTTCGCCAATCCGCCTATGCCGGCTTCTCAGCGATCTCCGAATGGCCTGCCGTCCATGCGATCAACCGCCGTATCGCCGCCGCCAGCCGCACGGAGGTCGAACGGGGCGAGCCGCTGCAAATCCTGCGCTACCAGCCGGGCGACAGCTACCGCCCGCACCTCGATGCGATCCCGAGTCTGGCCAATCAGCGCATCCTGACGCTGCTCGTCTACCTGAACGCCGACTATGACGGCGGCGAAACCCATTTCTGCAAGTCCGGACTGCGCTTTCGCGGCGCGCCCGGCGACGCGCTGTTGTTCGCCAATGCGACCGAAGTCGGCCGCCCCGATCCCGCGACCGAACATGAAGGCCTGCCCGTCACCCGCGGCGTCAAATATCTGGCGAGCCGTTGGATCCGCGCCCGCCCGTCCGATCCCGGCACGGCGTTCGGCCCCGAGGACGCCGCTCAGCCCCGCTGATCGCGCCCGCGCGCCAGCACCGCCAGCCGCCGTTCCTCGATCCCCGCCGCCGTCACGCCCTTGTTCGCCGTTCGCGACCGTTCCGCCTCGATCGCCAGCCCTTCGCCAAAGGCCTTCGCGAAGCCATCGTCTATGAGTCGCTTATAGGCGACAAGCATCTCGGGGATCACCGACAGCATGTCCTCGGCGAGTTTCCGCGCCGCCGGCAGCAGCTCTGCCTGCGGTACCACGCGATTGACGAGTCCCCAGCGTTCGGCCTGTTCGGCGCTCAGGAAATTCCCTGTCAGTGATAGCTCCTTGGCGCGCGAGATGCCGATCGCCCGGCTCAGCTTCTGGCTGAGGCCCCAACCCGGCATGACCCCGACCCGCGCATGCGTATCCGCAAATCGCGCCGTCTCGCTGGCAATCAGCACGTCGCAGGCCAACGCGACCTCGAATCCGCCAGTGATTGCCACGCCGTTGATCGCGCCGATGATCGGCCCGGAGAATTGCCCGAGCGCGCGGACCGGATCCTCGTCCTCGACTGCCTCGCCAACCGTTGCTCCCCCGGTTCCGAGTTCCTTGAGGTCGAGCCCGGCCGTAAACGCCCGCTCGCCAGCGCCCGTCAGGATCAGCACCCGGATCTCCGGATCGGCCTCAAGCTCCGCAACGGTCCGCGCCAGCGTCGACCGCAACTCGCGCGACAGCGCGTTCATCGCCTCAGGCCGGTTCAGCGTCAGGACGGCATAGCCGCCGCAGCGTTCGATCGTGAGTACCATTACCGTTTCTCCGCCAAGACAACGGCGCAGTGCCGTTACCCGCGCTGCACCCGATGCTCGATGGCCATAGATTGCTATGCCCGCCACCTCCCCCCAATGTGAGGGGCAAGCTAAAAAAGTCGCTGTTTTTTGGCGTTTCTGCGCCACCGGCTGAGCTCGCTGATGATGCTCGTGGCTTGACAGCACGGATAGGCGTCGTACATTTCTGTTTACACCTTTTTGTGTCGCTCAGTTTTGACACTGATCGGGTGTGAAGTGGTCTCGGAAGTAAGCGGTCGGATTTTGCGGCGACCGCTGCGAGGCTCGGGTGGGCATTCTTTTGAGTAGAGCGGCGTGGCGTCGGGAACGCAGCACCGACTTTTGGCCGAGCCATGCGCGCAGCCTAAGGGTCGGAGTTCGGGCATCTGGCGCATAGCCCGCGTGCGGGTTCAGCACGAGACGAGCCTCAACTGTCCATAGGGAGGGCACCTGAATGAGCAAAGATTTGGACGATCCGGACCGGGTCTGGCCGACCGGCCTTACGATCAAGGAGTCGGAAGCACTGCACAAGCACGTCATTGACGGCGCGCGCGTGTTTTTCCTGATCGCACTGATCGCGCACGGCTTGGCGTATATTTATTCGCCCTGGCTGCACTAGGAGGATCGGAACATGAACCAAGGTCGTATCTGGACTGTGGTCAATCCCAGCGTGGGTTTGCCGCTCTTCCTCGGTGCCGTCGCCGGCACGTCGCTGCTCGTTCATACCGCTGTGCTGTCGAACACGACATGGATGGCGGATTTCTTTAACGGCGGCAAAAGCGCGGCCAAGACGGCGCAAATCGAACAGCCGGTCGCGGTCGCGAAGGCCAACGCTGCGTTCACAGTCGATGTAAAACCTGTCGCTGGCCAGACAGCCGCAGCCTTCACCGTTACCGTCACGCCAAAGGCGGCGGCCCCGGTGGAAATGGCGAGTCTGAACTGACGATGCGGTCACAAGGGTGACCGATCACGGCGCCGGGGTCTTCGGATCCCGGCGTTTGATTTTTGGGGAGACGATGGACCAGGCGACTCGATTGCGCCGGTCCCGCGATGGGGTGGAATTGGCCCGGAGATGAATCGGCTGAGCAAAGCGGCAATGCGCGCCTGGGTCGGCATGGGCACCCGCTGGCTGCCGTTCGCCGACGCCGCGACACCCGAACTGCCGCTATCCCGCCTGCTCCGCCTGTCACTGTTTCAGGTCGCGGTCGGCATGAGCCTCGTGCTGCTGGTCGGCACACTCAATCGCGTGATGATCGTCGAGCTCGGCGTGCCGGCCTCGCTGGTCGGGGTCATGATCTCATTGCCGCTGCTGTTTGCGCCCTTCCGGGCGCTGATCGGATTCCGCTCAGACAACCACCAGTCGGTGCTTGGCTGGAAACGCGTCCCCTTCATTTTCCGCGGCGCGATGGTGCAGTTCGGCGGACTCGCGATCATGCCGTTCGCGCTGTTGGTATTGTCGGGCCAAGGAAATTCCGCTCAGGCCCCCTTGTGGATCGGCCATGCCAGCGCGGCGCTGGCCTTCCTGCTCGTCGGGGCCGGCCTGCATACCACCCAGACCGTTGGCCTCGCGCTGGCGACCGATCTCGCGGCCCCCGAATCGCGGCCCAAGGTCGTTGGCTTGATGTATGTGATGCTGCTGTTTGGCATGATCGCCAGCGCTCTGATCTTCGGCGCGCTGCTCGCTGATTTCTCGCCTGGACGGCTGATCCAAGTCATCCAGGGATCGGCGGTCCTAACGCTGGTCCTGAACGGCATCGCGCTCTGGAAGCAGGAAGCGCGGGGTGGGACTGCGGGCGCATCGGAGCCGGTCGAGCCCCCGACATTCAGCGAGGCTTGGGCGCGCTTCATTCAGGGCGGGCAGGCGCTGCGCCGGCTCATCGTCATCGGCTTCGGCACGATGGCCTTCAGCATGGAAGACGTGTTGCTCGAGCCCTATGGCGGGCAGGTGCTGGGGCTGACGGTCGGCGACACGACGAAGCTAACCGCAACGCTGGCCATCGGCGGACTCGCAGGCTTCGGACTTGCCTCGCGCGTGCTCAGTCGCGGTGCCGATCCATTCCGGATGGCGGCAGCCGGCGTGCTGACCGGCATTCCCGCCTTCACACTCGTCATCCTTGCCGCGCCGATCGGATCGGCCTGGCCATTCGCACTTGGCACACTGCTGATCGGTTTCGGGGCCGGGCTGTTCGGCCACGGCACGCTCACTGCGACGATGAACCTCGCGCCCGAAGATCAGGCTGGACTGGCACTCGGGGCCTGGGGCGCGATGCAGGCCTCGGCCGCAGGACTCGCAATCGCGCTGGGCGGCATCATCCGGGATGTCGTCGCCGCCGCTCTCGCAACCACGAGGACGTCGCCGACCGGCTATCACGCCGTCTATGGCCTCGAACTGGCGTTGCTATTCGCGACGTTGCTCATCATGATTCCGCTCGTTCGAGCGGGAAGGACCAGAGCGTTTAATTTGCAGGCGTAACCAGACCCGGCCGGCTGGCTCGGCCCATAGAGAAGGAAAAGCCCATGCCCCTTTCGCGCATGTACAACACCGCCGCAGATGCCGCCGCTGCCGTCAGCGAGCTGAAAGAGAGCGGCTTGGAAGACAAGCAAATCCGACTCATTATCCGCGGCAGCGACTATATCGGCGTCACGGCGCTCGGCGAAAAAGGCGTGATGCGAGACAACGCCAAGGCCTATGTCGAAGCTTTCAAAGAAGGCATGGCGCTGGTCGTCGTCAGCACAATGTGGGGCTTCAGCCAGATTGCGACGGAGATTCTCAATACCGCCCGGGCCGGCGACACCGGCGGCGAGAAAGCGCAATATGAGGGCCTGACCTGGGACGAAGGCGCGCCGCTGTCGTCAGCGCTGAACCTGCCGGTTCTCGCCAAGAGCGGCACGCTGTTATCCGACCTGCTCGGCCTTCCGACGCTCAGCAAATCGTCCAAGTCGGGCCTGTTCGGGCTGCCGCTGCTGACGAAAAGCGGCCCGTCACTGCCCTTCCCGACGCTGACGAAGAGCGGTCCGTCGCTTCCCTTTCCGACGCTGACGAAGAGTGGGCCGTCACTGCCCTTTCCCACCCTGATGAAGAGTGGTCCGATCTTGCCGTTCCCGACCCTGATCCATTGATGCGCTAGGGGACTTGTCCATTCAACCGTCGGGTTGGCTCCCGACGACGGTAGAGGCTCGCTGTCCGCACCATCGGTATCCCGGCCAAAACGAAGGGCGCAGCGCGGTTGCCCGTGCTGCGCCCTATGTCGATGCAGGACAGCCCAATCGCCGCCACTCCCGCCTACGGCCGGCCAACGGCGCCTGGCACTTACTCCTGCGGGTTCGCGCCGACCGCGCCCGAAACCATCTTGCCCTGAACGACACGGTTCTCAGGCATCAGATCGGTTTCCTTCTGCGGGAAAGGCAGCGATGTTTCGCCGGTCCAGTTGGTGGTGATGCGGTCGGCAGGGACGCCGGCAGCGATCATCGCATCGGCAACAGCCTTCGCGCGGCGCTCCGACAGCGCATAATTGTGCGACGGCGTGCCGATCTTCGACGCGCGGCCGATCAGAATAACCCGCGCAGTCGGGTCAGCCATGACGCGACGCGCGGCATCGACGACATTGGCGCGGCCGGTCGGGGTCAGCGTGTCACGATCGAAGTCGAAGTAAGTGTTGAACTCTTCCGACACAGTGCCGCCGCTGTTGGCAATGCCGATCGACACGACGGTCTGGCAGCGCTTCGCCGACCCGGCGGGTGCCGGCGGCAGGCCGGCCTCGAGGTTGCGGCAGGCGATCTGCTCGACGGTCAGGCCCTTGGCCCAGTCCATCGTCACATCCACCGGCATCAGGTCATGACCATGTGTCAGCGCCTGACGATACAGCGGCTCGGCGAGGTCCATACGGCCGATGTTCTGATAAACGGCAGCGAGGTTGAGCTCAGCGAACGCGTCGTTCGGGACCTGCGCGGCGATGCGGCGGAATTCCTCGCCGGCGGTGCTGAGGTCACCCTTCTTGAGCGCCTGATAGCCGTAGGTGTTGATGGTGACCGGCGTGGAACCGGCGGGGTTCGGCGCGTCTTCGGTCTGCACTTGCTGCGCATGCTCGATATTCGCGGCGTGCTGGTCACGCATGGTCGTGCAAGCCGACAGCGCAATCACGCCGACCGACAGAAACAGGATGTTGCGAAACTTGGTCATCGATTGGCCCTTCCCTGAGCAGAAATCCCGCGCATTCCGGACAAGAATTGACGTTCGCAGGACAGGCGTCTGCCGGCCTCTGCGTCGCATCGTCTTGCTGAACACGTAACGACTGAATGTATTCCGGGTGCGAAAGGTTCCACGGTCGAACCGCAAAACAGCAACGCTGCCTGGCCCCCTGCTGAAAGCCGGGGATCAGGCAGCGTGATTGCCGACAATTAGTTCGGCTGATTTGCCAATTGCGCCCGAGATGACCTTGCTCTCGACCACCCGGTTGGCCGGCATGCGCTCGGTCTGGGTCTGCGCGACCGGCAGCGAATTCTCGCCCGTCCAGTTCGTGCTGATCCGGTCAGAAGGAACGCCGGCTGCGATCATCGCATTGGCCACCGCCTTGGCGCGACGCTCCGACAGTTCATAGTTGCTGGCCGAAGAGCCGAGCTTCGAGGCATGGCCGATCAGCGCAACCCGCGCCGTCGGATCCGCCATGACCTGTTTCGCGGCAGTCTGGATGTTGGCGAGGCCAGCCGGGGTCAGTTCATCGCTGTTGAAGGCGAAATAGGTGTTCAACCCTTCCGTCACCACTTCGCCGCTGGTGCGGGTGATGCCAATGGCGATGACCGACTGGCAGGTCCGCGCCTTGGCGGCGGTTGCGGCGGGGAGGCCGTTGACGAGGTTGCGGCAGGCGATGTCCTCGACGGTCAGGCCCTGTGCCCAAGGCTGGGTCACGTCGGATGGCATCAGATCATGACCATGGGTGATCGCCTCGCGGTACAGCGGCTCGGCGAGGTCCATGCGCCCGGCACCCTGATAGACGGCCCCGAGGTTGAGTTCGGCAAAGGCATCGTTCGGCGATTCCATCGTGATCTGGCGGAATTCATTGCCTGCCACGCGCATGTCGCCGCGCTTCAGCGCCTGATAGCCGACAGTGTTGATTGTGACCGGAGTCGCGCCGGCGCGGTTCGGGCCGTTCGCGCTCTGCGGCGCATAATTGCCATCGGCGCGCGTCGTCGTGCAACCGGCGAGGAGGAGCGCAGCAAACGGCAGCGCAGTCAGTGTGCGGAGGTAATTCATGTGGATTCTTCCCTGAAACGGCGATCGACGTTACGGGATAAAGAAGGCAGGTCATGCGGGATTGCGCCGCACCTGGTCCCACGCTCGATACTTCGGTTCGAAAGCGTAACAATGGAATGATCGGCCCGTCGCTATGTTCCGGTTTTGCCGACATTTAATTTCGGAGGCGTCCTGACGTCAGTCGCTCTTCAGGTCGATGGGCATCAGTTGCCGCGCCCCGCTGACGAACGCACGGACCTCGCCATTGGCGGCGATGAGCCAGATTTCGCCATCCGCAACGATCCCCTGAGCGTCGATCGCCGAGGGGGTGCGCCGCCCATTCGGATGCGAATGATAGCAGCCGATCACCGCTTCGCCCGCTACTCGCGCCTCGCGATGCGCGCGGAGCAGTGTCGCGGGGTCGACCTCGAAACGCGTCACCGGATCGTCGGCGACATTCGCCGCCGGAACCAGCCGTTCGACGCGCAAGCCGCGCCCGATCAGCAACCCGCACGCCTCGCGCGGGTGCTCCCGCGCCGCATGCGCGAGGATTTCGGCAAGGCCCCCCGTGAAAATCTCCGCACGCATCCTACATTGCTAGCGTGACGGGGGATGCAGAGTCGACGCGAACTGTAACGCTGACGGCCGAGATGGCCGGCTGGCGCTTTGACCGCGCGCTCGCCGCTGCCTTGCCCGCACTGTCGCGCGAACGGCTCAAGGCGCTGATCAGCAGCGGCGCGGTTGGTGGACCCGGCGGCCTGCTCCGCGACCCATCGAAGAAGGTTGCCGGCAACGAGACGGTTTCGGTCGCGGTTCCCGCGCCGACGCCGGCCACCGCCGAAGCGCAGGATATCGCGCTGACCATCGTCTATGAGGACGAGCATCTGCTTGTCGTCGACAAGCCCGCTGGCCTCGTCGTCCATCCCGCCGCCGGCAATCTTGACGGCACGCTGGTCAACGCGCTGCTGCACCACTGCGCGGGCCGCCTCTCCGGCATTGGCGGCGTCGCCCGCCCGGGAATTGTCCATCGCATCGACAAGGACACATCGGGCCTGCTCGTCGTCGCCAAGAACGACCCGACCCATGTCGAACTGTCGCGCCAGTTCGCGGCCCACACCGTCAAGCGGCTCTATCTGGCCATCGTCGCGGGCCGTCCGATCCCGCCCGCCGGCCGGATCGAAGGCGCGCTCGCCCGTTCACCAGCCAACCGGCAGAAGATGGCGATTGTCGCTGACGGGCGCGGCAAGCATGCGGTCACGCACTATCGGACGCTGCACCAGCTTCGCGACGCCGCGGCGATCGAGTGCCGTCTCGAAACCGGGCGCACCCATCAGGTGCGTGTGCATATGGCCTCGGTCGGTCATCCGCTGCTCGGCGACCCCGCTTATGGCCGGACACGGCCCGTTCATAAAGACGCGCTTACCAAGCTGGGGTTCGTGCGTCAGGCGCTGCACGCGCGGACGCTCGGTTTCCAGCATCCGGTTTCAAAAGAAAATCTATCTTTCGAAAGCCCCGTCCCAACCGATATACAGGAACTGATTGGTCTGCTTTCCGTATAGATTTGGACAGCTCAGACGTATTGAACAGGAACGCTCCGTTCAGGGAGAACAAGATGGCCGCCCTACCCGCAACGATCCCCGCCCTCGGTGGTGAAGCTTCGCTCAACCGCTACCTCGCCGAGATCCGCAAATTCCCGCTCCTCGCCCCCGAGGAGGAATATATGCTCGCCAAGCGCTGGGAGGAGCATCAGGACCCGGCCGCCGCGCATAAGCTGGTCACCTCGCACCTGCGGCTCGTGGCAAAGATCGCTATGGGCTATCGCGGCTACGGCCTGCCGGTCAGCGAGCTGATCTCGGAGGGCAACATCGGCCTCATGCAGGGCGTCAAGAAGTTCGAGCCCGACCGGGGCTTCCGCCTCTCGACCTATGCGATGTGGTGGATCCGCGCCTCGATCCAGGAATTCATCCTGCGCAGCTGGAGCCTCGTGAAGATCGGCACCACCGCAGCGCAGAAGAAGCTGTTCTTCAACCTGCGCCGCATGAAGGGCAAGATCGACGCGCTTGAGGACGGCGACCTGCGCCCCGAGCAGGTGACCAAGATCGCGACCGACCTGAAGGTCACCGAGGACGAAGTCGTCTCGATGAATCGCCGCATGTCGCGCGGCGGCGACACCAGCCTCAACATGCGCATGTCGGAGGACGGCGAGGGCGAGTGGCAGGACTGGCTGACCGACGAAGGCCCGCTGCAGGATCAGATCGTCGCCGACCGGCAGGAAGGCGATGTCCGCCACGCGCTGCTGACCGATGCGATGGCGACGCTCAACGAACGTGAGCGCCACATCCTGACCCAGCGCCGCCTCGCCGAAGAACCGCAGACGCTCGAAGAGCTGAGCCAGGAGTATAATATCTCCCGCGAACGCGTCCGCCAGATCGAGGTCCGCGCCTTCGACAAGCTGCAAAAGGCGATCCGCGCCAAAGCCGTCGAACAGCAGCTCGAACTGGCTTAGGCGGTCCTCGCGCCAAGCCCGGTCGGCGGCTTCACCTTTGCTGCGTCCGCGTTGCGCTTCCATTCGTAGCCGGGCGTCTCAGGCGGCACGTCGGTCGCGAAACAGCTCCAGGTGTCGAGACGTGCGTTGGCGACCGGCCAGTCGGGCGTGATGGTCAGATACTCGGGGGCATGCTTTTCGACATAGGCAAGCACCTTCTTCGGCACGTCGCCATAGCCCTTCAAACCCTTGTGACTGTGCATGCGGCCGAACACCGTCGTCGCGGCAAACTCGGTGCCGCCCATCTTCATCCACGGCCACGGCTCAGAAAGCCGGGTGAAACCGGCGTACATCCGGCTGGTCGGAATGCTGCGGTCCTCAAGCTCGCGGCGGTCGACCTTGAACAGGAAATGCTCGGACGGCGTGACCACCGGCCCGCTCGAATAGCTCGGCCAGCCCTCGGGCGTGACCGGGTTCTTGTAGCGATGCGCATAGTCCCAGCCGAGCATCGCGTCGTCGCCATAGAATTCAAAAGGCAGCCGGAACGGCGTGCGTCCATCCGGGCCGGGAAACACCGTCCCCTCGTTCATTAGCGTATGGGCATCGGGATCGGTGCTCATCGCGAATTTCGGGATCTCGTTGCCGATCCGCCCCCCGACCACGTCATTGTAAAAATGATAGACCTCGACGCGCTTGCCGGTCAGCGGATTGTCCCAATATTCGAGGATCTCGCCGGTACGCAGGTCGGTGAAATAGCCCGTCTCGCGTGACTTAAGTGCCAACTTGCCGTCCGCCTCGAATCGACATTGCAGCACGCCCGTGCCGACATAGTTGAACAGCGGCAGCAGCCGCTTGCCGGGAATGCGCGCATACATCAGCCCGTGATAGGCCCCGATGACGGGCGTCTCGAACCCCGACCAGATTTTGCCGAACGCATAGAGATTGTCGGCCGGATCGGCGTAGTTCAGCGACGGCGGCGCAGCCTTGCCGTTTCGTTTGCCAAGCGCCGGCGCTGCCACGGCCGCAACGCCGCCCCCGACCAGCGCCTTCAGGGCCGAGCGCCGGCCCGCCAGCATGTCCTCGACCAGCATCGATCCCATCGCCACACTCCCTCTCCCGATTGGCGGACGGTCGGCGCGCGCCGCGCCGGCGGAAACGCGCTTGCCCGCGATTAACCACCGTGCGGACAGCACAGAGCAGGGGACAGCCGCGTGGCGCGGCGCTAAACTGCGACGGTACGATCAGCGGAGGGTTCGTTCGTTCATGCCACGCCAACGCGGCCGCGCCTCGGGAATTATCGGCCGCATCTTCGGCTGGCTGGTCGCGCTCGCCTTTCTGACCGTCGCAGCCTCGGTGGTCTGGGTATTCCTTTATAAATTCGTCAATCCGCCCGCGACCTGGTTGACGCTGCGCGACAGCCTCGCAGGTCATTCGCCGCAGCAGACCTGGGTGCCACTGAGCGGCATTGACCCCCACATGCCGCAGGCGATCATCACCGCCGAGGACAAGAATTTCTGCAGCCATAACGGCTTTGACATCGACGCGATGACCGCCGCGCTCGAAAAGAACATGAGCGGCAAGAAGCTTCGCGGCGGCTCGACCGTCAGCCAGCAGACCGCGAAAAATGTCTTCCTCTGGCCGGATCGTTCGTATGTCCGAAAAGGACTGGAGGCTTGGTTCACCTTCCTGATCGAGCAGATGTGGGGCAAGCGCCGCATCATGGAAGTCTATCTCAACGTCGTCGAGATCGGCATCAACACCTATGGCGTCGAGGCTGGCGCCCAGCGCTATTTCCGCCACGGCGCCCAGACGCTCACCAAACGCGAAGCCGCCCGCCTCGCCGCGATCCTGCCCTCGCCGATCAAACGTGATGCCAAACGCCCGGTCGGCTACACCAAGAAATACGCCCGCAACATCGAGAAATGGATCCGGGTCGTGCAGGAGCAGAAGCTCGACGGATGCCTGACGCCCGCAGCGTGAGCGATTAGGTGACCCGCCGCTGCGAGGCCGAAACCATCAGCCGCGAAGTGTCCCGCCCGCCTTGCCAACCGCAGCAACGATCTTCGCCGACAGGGCTTCGATCTCGGCGTCGGTGAAGCTCCTTTCACCCGGTTGCAGCGTGACTGCGACCGCGAGCGACCGCCGTCCATCGGGCAAAACGAACACGTCGAACAGACTGGCGTCGAGGATCGCCGCCTTGTCGGCGCCGCGCACCGCGCGGAGCAGCGCGTCGGCGGGGGCGTCGGCGCTCACCACGAAGGCGAAGTCGCGGCTGACGGGCTGTAGCGCGGGCGGCGCATAGGCGGTGCGCGCGCGGCCTTTGCCGCCACGCGGCTGCGGGATGGCGTCGAGGAAGAGTTCGGCGACAGCGACGGCGCCGCGGAGGTCGAACGCCTTGGCGACGGCCGGGTGCAGTTCGCCGAACTCGGCCAGCACGGTCTTGGGGCCGAGGCAGAGGCGGCCCGAGCGGCCGGGGTGGAACCAGGGCGAGGCGCCGTCCATGACTTGCAGGCGGTCCACAGGCGCGCCGGCCGCCGCGAGACCGGCGAGGGCTTCGGCCTTGGCGTCGAACGCATCGACAGGCGACGATTTGCCAGTGCGCCAGTCGCGCTCCGAACGGTCGCCAGTCAGCAGGATCGCTGCCGTCGGATGTTCGGCCTGAGCGTGATAGCGGCGGCCCAGCTCGAACAGACGCAAGTTCGGCGCGCCACGATCGGCGTTGCGCTTGGCGGCTGAGAGCAGGCCGGGCAGCAGTGACGGGCGCATGACGGCAAGGTCCGTCGAGATCGGGTTTTCGAGCGTCCACGCGCCGCCGCCGAACGGGGCCGCTTCGTCGGGCGAGATGAAGCTCCAGGTCACGGCTTCGTTGAGGCCGCGCGCGGCGATGGCGCGGCGGACACGGCGCTCGATGAGCTGCGCAGACGTCGCTGTCGGTTTCGCGACACCCTCGGCGCGGGGCAGCGCCGTCGAGGGGACGGCATCGAAGCCGTCAATGCGGACGACTTCTTCGACGAGGTCGGCCGCACCGTCGATGTCGCGCCGCCAGCTCGGAACACTGACCTGCCACGGGTCGCCGGTGACGACGCCGAAGCCGAGGCGGCTCAGGATGTCGGCCTGCCGATCATCGGGAATTGCCAGACCGGCGAGCGCCAGCGTCTGGGCCGGACGGTAGGAGACCGTACGAACCTCGAGCGGAGGCTCGCCAGCGCGCACAACCTCGGACGGCTCACCGCCGCACAGGTCGAGTACCATGCGCGTCGCGAGGTCGAGGCCGTCGCCGAGATAGGCCGGATCGACGCCGCGTTCGAAGCGGGCACGCGCGTCGGAATTGATGCCGAGCTTGCGCCCTGTCGCGCCAATGCGTTCGGGCGTGAAATAGGCGCATTCGATGAGCACGTCGGTCGTCGTTTCACTGACGCCTGACTCCATGCCACCCATGATGCCGCCGATGTCATGCACGGCGCGCGCGTCGGCGATGACGGTCATCGTCTCGTCGAGCGTGTAGGTCTTGCCGTTGAGCGCCTCGACGCTGTCGCCATTCTGCGCGCGGCGGGCAACGAGCGCGCCCTCCAGCTTGGCGATGTCGTAGACGTGCAGCGGCCGGCCTTGGTCGAAGCTGATGTAGTTGGTGATATCGACCAGTGCCGAGATCGGCCGCAGCCCAATGGCGCGCAGGCGTCGTTGCATCCAGGCTGGCGAGGGGCCGTTCGACACGCCGCGCACGACGCGGCCGAAGAAGGCCGGGCAGCCCTCGGGATCGTCGGTGCGGATTTCGACCGGGCAGGGGAAGGTGCCGTCGATGATTTCGACGCGATCCGCCTTCAGCGTGCCGAGCCCAGCAGCAGCCAAATCGCGCGCGATGCCGTGTACGCCCATGCAATCCTGCCGGTTCGGCGTGATCGCGACGTCGATGACCGGATCGTCGAGGCCGGCGTAAGAGGCGAAGGCCGTCCCGACTGGCGCATCGGCAGGCAGGTCAATGATGCCATTATGCTCGTCCGACAGTTCGAGCTCGCGCTCGGAGCACATCATGCCGCTCGATTCGACGCCGCGGATCGCTGCGACCTTCAGCGTGATATCGCTGCCGGGCACGTAGGCACCGGGCGCGCCGAACACGCCGACGAGGCCGGCGCGGGCGTTGGGGGCACCGCAGACAACCTGCTGCGCAACGCCGTCACCGGCATCGACAGTCAGCACCTGCAGCTTGTCGGCCTGTGGATGCGGCGCGGCG
>CALRQP020000013.1:0-88708 GCA_943370355.1 Sphingomonas paucimobilis | reverse complement strand
CACCTCCCCCGGTGGGGGAGGAATTGGATCGCGCCCACACCGCCTTCCCCGCCTGGTCCGCCACCCCCGTCGAGACCCGCGCCGCTGCGCTCGACCGCCTCGCCGACCTGCTCGAAACCCACCGCACCGAGCTCATGGCGCTCTGCGTCCATGAGGCGCGCAAGACCATCCCCGACGCGCTCGCCGAAGTGCGCGAAGCCGTCGACTTCTGCCGCTATTATGCGATCGAGGCGCGCGCGAAGTTCCAGCCCATCCCCCTCCCCGGCCCGACCGGCGAGCGCAATGAGCTCCGCCTCGCCGGCCGCGGCGTCTTCGCATGCATCGCCCCGTGGAATTTCCCGCTCGCGATCTTCCTCGGCCAGGCCGCCGCCGCGCTCGCTGCCGGCAACAGCGTCGTCGCCAAGCCTGCGCCGCAGACCCCGCGCATCGCCGCCCGCGCCGTCGAACTCGCGCACGAGGCGGGCATTCCGCGCGACGTCCTCCAGCTCGCCATCGGCGGCCCCGACGTCGGCCGCGCCCTCGTCGCCGACGCGCGCGTCGCCGGTGTCGCCTTCACCGGCTCGACCGCGACCGCCCGCGCCATCGCCCGCACCCTGCTCGAGGATGACAGCCGACCCATTGTCCCGCTCATCGCCGAAACCGGCGGTCTCAACGCGATGCTCGTCGACTCGACCGCGCTGCCCGAACAGGTCGTCGCCGATGTCGTGACCTCGGCCTTCCGCTCCGCCGGGCAGCGCTGTTCGGCGCTGCGTCTGCTCTTGCTGCAGGAGGAGATCGCCGAGCGCACGCTCGACATGCTCAAGGGCGCGATGGACACGCTGATCGTCGGCGAACCCGGCGACATCCGCACCGATGTCGGCCCGGTCATCGACGCCGCCGCCCACGACCGTCTCGAAACCTACCGCCAACAGTCACGCGACCGCTGGGTCCACAGCATCGCCGCCCCCGCCGCCGGCAATTTCGTCGCCCCGACGATCATCCGCTTGGACACGGTCGAGGCTCTCAGCCAGGAATGGTTCGGCCCGCTGCTCCACGTCACCACCTTCAAGTCGGGCGAGCTCGAAGCGACCGTCCAGCGCATCAACGCGAGCGGCTACGGCCTGACCATGGGCCTGCACAGCCGCATCGCCGGCTCCGCCGACCGCGTCATCGATGCGGCGCATGTCGGCAATCTCTACATCAACCGCTCGATGATCGGCGCGGTGGTCGGCTCGCAACCTTTCGGTGGTGAAGGGCTCAGCGGCACCGGCCCCAAGGCCGGCGGCCCGCACTACCTCCCCCGCTTCGCCGTCGAACGCACCGTCAGCATCGACACGACCAGCGCCGGCGGCAACGCCAGCCTGCTCAGCATCGACGACATCGGCTTCTAGTCCGCTCAGCGCCCGCCGAGGACCTTGCCCGATTGTCCGGCAACCTCTTGGGTGTACTGCCACGCCACCCGGCCCGAGCGCGCGCCGCGTCCCGTTGCCCAGCTCAGCGCTGCCTGCTCGTCGAACGGCAGCCCGAACGCCTCGGCATAGGCTGCGACGATCGCCAGATAAGTCGGCTGGTCGCAATTGTGGAAGCCGAGCGACAGGCCGAAGCGGTCGGCGAGTGCGAGGCGGTCGTCGAGCACATCGCGGGCATTGATCGCATTCGCCGCCTCCGCCTCGGCATGTTCGCGCGGCACCAGGTGGCGGCGGTTCGATGTGACAACGAGGCGGCAATTGGCGGGGCGCTCCTCGATGCCGCCTTCGAGAACTGAGCGCAGCGCTTTGTAATCATGCTCGTCGGCCTCGAAGGACAGGTCGTCGCAGAACAGCAGGAAGCGCCTGTCGGCGGCGGCGAGGCGCCGGAACAGCGCCGGAAGCGTACCAATGTCAGCGCGCGCGACCTCGATGAGTGCGAGATCGATGCCGCGGCTGCGCAGGTCGGCGACGACGGCTTTCACCAGCGCGCTCTTGCCCATGCCGCGCGAGCCCCAGAGCAGCACGTCATGCGCGGGCAGACCTGCCGCATGGCGCTCGGCATTGGTCAGCAGTGCCTCCTTCTGCGCTTCGATGCCGAGCAGCAACGGCAACGGACGGACCGGCGGGAAGGCGACAGCGCGCAGGTGCGACCCCGTCCACACAAAGGCGTCGCCCGCCGCGGGATCGGCGTCGCCGGACCCCGCCGGCGCGAGCCGCTCCAGCGCATCGACAATGCGCGCAAGTGTGTCGGCAAGGCCGCTGCCGGGGGGAATCATTGCGTCGTTCACTTGCATTTGTATAGAAGCGCGCCAGATCGACTGCCAATCAAGCGGAAAGCGTAACAAGATGTGGATCAACCCGGCCTATGCCCAGACGGCGGCGGGCCCAGCCGGCGGTGCGACGAGTGCGATCATCCAGTTCGCCCCGCTGATCTTCATTTTCGTCATTTTCTACTTCCTGATGATTCGTCCGCAGCAGCAGCGCATGAAGGCACACAAGGCGATGATCGATGCCGTGAAAAAGGGCGACACCGTCGTCACCGGCGGCGGTATCGTCGGCAAGGTCACCCGCGTCATGGACGGTGAAGTCGAGATCGAGATCGCGCCGACGGTGAAGATCAAGGTCGTCAAGGGCACGCTTTCCGACGTGCGCCTGCCGGTGGGTGCCGCCGCCAACGACACGGCGAAGTAAGCGTAAATGCTCGATTTCCCGCGTTGGAAGGTCTGGGGCGTATTTGCCGCATTGGCATTTGCCGTCCTGTTCGCCGTCCCGAACTTCTTTCCAGAGACGACCGTCGCCAGCTGGCCCTCGGTCCTGCCGAAGAACCAGCTGAACCTCGGGCTCGACCTTCGCGGCGGCAGCCATCTGCTGCTCGAGGCGGAAACCGTCGATGTGCGCAAGCAGCAGATCGACACGCTTGAGGACTCGGTGAAAACCGAACTCCGCGATGCCGATCCGCGCATCGGATATGGCGATCTCTCGACCGCCGGCGGCAAGCTCAGCTTCCTCGTGCGCAATGTCGCTGACGTCGACCGTACGGTCGAACTCATGCGCGGCCTGTCGAAGCCGATCGGCGTGACCGGCAACCGCGACATCGACGTGTCCGTCGTCGACGGCAACCGTATCGTACTGACGCCGACCGACGCGGGCGTCGCCGACGGTATCACCCGCGCGATGGATCAGGCCGTTGAAGTCATCCGCCGCCGCGTCGACGCGGTCGGGACGCGCGAGCCGACGATCATCCGCCAGGGCAGCAACCGCATCGTCGTGCAGGTGCCCGGCCTGCAGGACCCGAGCGGTCTGAAGGCACTGATCGGCAAGACCGCAAAGCTCGAATTCAAGCTCGTCGATCTCGGTGCGGACCCGGCGGAAGTCGCCAAGGGCCGTGCGCCGGTGGGCAGCCAGATCCTCGCCAATGTCGGCGGCGGCTACACCGTCGTGAAGCGGCGCGCCATCATCACCGGCGACCAGCTGACCGATGCGCGTCAGGATTTCGGGCAGAATGGCGACGCGGTCGTCAGCTTCAAGTTCAACTCGGTCGGTGCCAAGCGCTTCGCGCGCGTGACGCAGGAAAATGTCGGCAAGCCGTTCGCGATCATCATCGACAATCAGGTGATCTCGGCCCCGAATATCAACGAGCCGATCCTCGGTGGCAGCGGTCAGATCAGCGGCAATTACACTGTCGAGAGCGCCACGGTGTTCGCAGTCCAGCTGCGCTCAGGTGCGCTGCCGGTGAAGCTCAATGTCATCGAGGAGCGGACTGTTGGGCCAGATCTTGGCGCTGACTCGATCCGCGCGGGTGCGATCGCGTCAGGCGTGGCGGTCCTCGCGGTCGCGGTGTTCATGCTGATGACCTATGGCCGGTTCGGCGTTTATGCGAACATCGCGCTGCTGTTCAACGTCACGCTAATCCTTGCCGTCATGTCGCTGACCGGGGCGACGTTGACGCTCCCGGGCATCGCCGGCCTCGTTTTGACCATCGGAGCGGCGGTCGATGCGAACGTGCTGATCAACGAGCGCATCCGCGAGGAATTGCGCAAGGGGCGGAACGTCGTCCATTCGATCGAGACCGGCTACCGCGAAGCGAGCCGCACCATTTTCGACGCCAATTTCTGTAACGTCATTGCCGCCGTCGTGATGATCTCGTTCGGCTCGGGCCCGGTCAAAGGTTTTGGCGTGGTGCTGACGATCGGCATCGTCACCTCGGTGTTCACCGCCGTCACTTTCACCCGCATGCTCGCGGCCAGCTGGTTGCGCCGCAAGCGGCCCACGGCGCTGGTTCTGTAGGACTCTGTCATGCGTCTGCTGAAACTCATCCCCGACGGCACCAACATCCAGTTCCTGAAGCTGCGCTGGTGGGCGTTCGGGCTGACGATGGCGCTGGTCATCGCCTCGATCGCGCTGCTCGTCGTGCGCGGCCTGAACTATGGCGTCGATTTCTCGGGCGGGCTGATGATGGAAGTCGGCTTCGAACGGCCGGCGCCGCTCGATGAGCTGCGGTCATCGGTCAACAATCTGAACCTCGGCGAATCCTCGCTGCAGCAGTTCGGCAGCGCCAACAATGTGTCGATCCGCCTGCCGCTGCCCAAGGATGGCGACGAGGCCGCCGTGCAGCGTGTCGTTGCCAAGGTCGAATCGACGATCAAGGCCAACCACGCCGACGCGAAATTCCGGCGCGTCGAGACGGTCAGCGGCAAGGTGTCGGGCGAGCTGATCACCGCCGGCGCGCTCGCGGCACTCATCGCGATGGGGGCGGTCGCGCTCTACATCTGGTTCCGCTTCGAATGGCAGTTCGGCGTCGGCGCGCTGTTCTCGCTGTTCCACGACGTGGTGATCACGCTGGGCTTCTTCTCGCTGACCCGTATCGAGTTCAATCTGAACGTCGTCGCGGCGATCCTGACAATCATCGGCTATTCGCTGAATGACACGATCGTCGTCTACGACCGGGTGCGCGAAAATCTGCGCAAATACCGCAAGATGGACATCGAGCCGCTGCTCGACCTCACCGTCAACGAAATGCTCGCGCGGACGATGGTCACGTCGCTGTCGATGATCATCGCACTGTCGAGCCTTGTGTTCCTCGGCGGCGAGGTGATCTTCGGCTTCTCGGTCGCGATGCTGCTCGGCATTTTCATCGGCACCTATTCGTCGATCTACGTCGCGGCACCGATCCTGATCTGGCTTGGCGTCGGGCCGGCGACCTTCGTTCCCGAAGCGGAACCCAAGGGCGAGCGGATCGCACCGCGCAAGGGCTGATGCCCCCGCGCTTCGAACAGCAGAGCGGCCCGGCGGGTGTGCCGGTTATCCAGGGCTATACGCCGTCAGGCTGGCGTGTGTCGGGGCAGCATTGGCCGGGTGGCGTGCTGGTGACCCCGGACGGCGTCAGCGAACTCGCTGGGATCAGCGAAGCTGACTTCGCCAGCCTGACGTCCGACAATGTAGAAGTGCTACTGATCGGCGGCGGCGCGACGATGCCGCGGCCCGATGTCAGGCTGATGGCCGCACTACGGGTGCGCGGCATTTCGGCCGAGTTCATGGACTCGCGTGCCGCAGCTCGGACCTACACCGTGCTGGCGAACGAAGGCCGACGCGTCGGCGCGGCGCTCATGCCGATAGCGGCCTAAGGGACAAACACGAGCTTCGGGCCCGGATCGGCCATCGCGTCGCCTGCCTTGGCGAACGGCAGCACGCGGTGCGTGACATGCTCGGGATGCAGGCCACCGCAGGCGATGCAGTCGAGCACGGCCGGAAGCCGCGCCCGTGCGTCGACACGGCCCGTCTCAAAGCGCAGGCCCTTATAATAGGCCTCGGTCAGCGGCACCGGCGTCGTCTGCGACAGGTGGATGGAGACACTGGTCAACCGGCCGTTTCGCGCCGTCGAGCGCACCGCGTACGCCAGCGCCTCCGGCGTACCAGCGCCCTCAACGACGATCTCAAACTGCTCCTCCGGCGACCGCCCCTCGGCAAGCGCCAGCGGCTGTGCCGCCGCGCCGAGACTGAGCGCCCGTTCGCGCCGCCCGGCATCGTCATCGAGATAGAGTACGCGACCCGCCCCCAACGCGACCGCCGCGCCTGCCGCATAAAGCGCGACGCTCTGCGCCAAGCCGCCGATCACGAGCACGCTTGCGCCGGGCCGCTCGGCGAGCTGCGGTGCGACGGCACGCCAGCCGTCCGGGATATTGTCTGCCGCGCTTGCAGCGGCGACCGGATCGACGCCCGCCGGCAGCGGCACCAGCATATGATCCGCAAATGGCACATGCATGAGATCGGACAGCGCGCCGCCACGATCGAGAGCCCCGGGACGTGCCAGACCATAGGCCGTCAGCCATGGATAGGCCTCGCAGGTCCCGGTAAAGCCGCGCCGGCAATTGTCGCAGCGCCCGCATGAAAGCTGGAATGGCACGACGACCTTGGTTCCGGGCGCGACCCCCGCAGCGTCGCCGGCCTCGACAACTTCGGCGACAGCTTCATGGCCGAACGCGATCGGCCCCGCAAAGCGCACGACGCCCGTCGCGATGTACAGGTCGAGATCGCACCGCGCGACGGCGATCGGCCGGACGATCGCGTCAGTATCGCAGGTCAGGCGCGGCGCGGGGACATCACGCCATTCGAATGCCCCCGGCCGCAGGAAGGTCAGCTGGCGCACTTATTCGGCACCGGCTGCCACGTTGGTCCCTTCGAGGACAACAGGGACCGCAAAATAGGTGACGCTGGCCGGCTGGCCCCATTGTTTGAGAACACCCGCCTTCCAAGCGTCGGTGTACCAGGCCTCGGCAGCAGCACGGCTGCGCCACAGGTAGATACCGCCCGCGCGGTGGTCGTCGCCGATCGTATAATATTTGCGGATCAGGCCTGGCAGCACGCGGAATTGCGGTTCCGACTGTTCGAACAGCTGGCGCAGTTTCGCCTCGGGCAATTGCGCCGGGATCGGGATCGCCACGAGGACGGCCACCGGTTCCGCAACCACGGGCGCGGCGATCGCGAACATCGCTGCGGCGGCGAGAATGGTCTTTGGCAAGCGCATGATTCATCTCCTTCGATGTTTGGAGGCTAGCCAGGTCACCGCTCCCTCTCTACATTCATGAACGCAAAGCCGATTTGCGTAGACGCAACGGAGTCGCCTTTGGACCTCGCGGACCTTGAGACCCTTTCGGCCGTCGCGCGCTTCGGAACGCTGAGTGCGGCGGCCAAACAGCAAGGTGTTGCCGTGTCGACCGTGGCGCGTCGTCTCGGCGCACTCGAAGCGGCACTCCGCCTGCGGCTCGTCGACCGTCGCACCAATGGCGCGCGACTGACCGCCGATGGCGCGCGACTCGCAGCACTCGCCAGTCCGCTCGGCGAACAGGTCGCGGCAATCGCACGCGTCGCCGAGGCTTTGCGGGACGGCAGCGGCCCGTCGGTGGTGCGCATCTCGGCAACCGAGTCGGTGGTCGCCGACGTGCTGGCCCCTGCCCTGCCGGCGCTTTGGGCGCGGCACCCCGGCCTGTCGGTGCAGCTGCAATCGGAGGCCGGCCTTGTCAGCCTCGCAGGCGGCGAGGCCGATCTGGCCATCCGGATGAGCCAGCCCAAAGGCAACAGCCTGCTGGCGCGACGGCTTCCCGACGTCGGGCTCGGCCTCTATGCCGCCCGATCTTGGCTGGCCGGACGCGATCCTGCCGAGATCGACCTCGCGACAAGCCCGCTGCTTACCTATGACGACAGCTTCGGCCGCCTGCCCGAGCTCGCCTGGCTCGACCGGCTGGGCCTCACGCACGCTGTCGCGATGCGCACCGGCAGCACGCGGGCGCTGGTTACCGCCACCGTCGCGGGCGCTGGCATCGGCATGCTCGCAGCGCTGTTCATTCGCCCCGATGCCAACCTCGTGCAAATCCTGACGAGCGAGCCCGCACCCGCCCGCTCGCCGTGGCTGATCACCCATCCCGACGTGCGCCGCCTGCCTCATGTCGCCGCCGTACACCGCTGGATCGTCGCGACCTTCGCCGCGCGACCCTAGCCGAGCCGGGAGGGGACAGACGCCGCCAACCCGCCTATCGTCCGCCCGTGCCCGTCTTCGACGCCCGCCCGTTTGTCGCTCCGTCAGGCGTTGCCGCGCTGCGTTCCGAAGTGCGCGCGTTCCTCGCCGCGCATCCGCCTTCCGACGATCCGGTGAAACGCGCCAATTGCTGGTCGGTCAGCGACTCCGGCTTCTCACGCGCATTGGGCGCAGCAGGCTATGTCGGCATGATCTGGCCGAAGCGCTACGGCGGGCATGAACGGCATCCGCTCGAACGCTATGTGGTGCTCGAGGAGCTGCTCGCGGCAGGTGCACCGGTGGGGGCGCACTGGATCGCCGACCGGCAGACCGGGCCGCTGCTGCTGCGCTACGGAAGCGAAGCACAGCGCCAGCGCTACCTGCCCGGCATGGCGGCGGGCGAGCTCTATGCCTGCATCGGGCTCAGCGAACCCGGCGCGGGCTCCGACCTCGCCAGCGTGCGCACCGCGGCGCGAGACACCGCCGAAGGCTGGCGGATCAACGGGCAGAAGGTCTGGACCTCCGGCGCGCACAATGCGCATGCGATGCTCGCATTGGTCCGCACCGAGCCGCGATCGGAGCGCCAGGCGGGCCTCAGTCAGTTGCTGATCCCGATGGACACACCGGGTATCACCGTGCGCCCGATCATCGACCTCGCCGGCAATCATGACTTCAACGAGGTGTTCTTCGACGACGTGCTGGTGCCGCTGGATGCGCTGGTCGGGATCGAGGGCGAGGGCTGGAAACAGGTCACCGCCGAGCTGGCGCTCGAACGGTCTGGGCCGGAACGCTATCTGTCGAGCCATGCGCTGTTCGTCGAACTGCTGCGGGCCGCCGGGCCGGACCCTGAACCCGCACTGGCGGCCCTGATCGGCCGGTTCAGCGCCGAACTCTGGACGCTGCGGCAGATGTCGATGTCGACCGCCGCGAAGCTCGCGGGCGGCGAGGATCCCGGCACCGAAGCGGCGATCGTCAAGGATCTCGGCAACGGCTTCGAACAGGCGCTGCCCGTCGCCGTGCAGGCGCTGCTCGGCAATGTCGAAGACCCCGCACCGCTGCAGCGCGTGTTGCGCCACCTGTTGCTAGTATCGCCCAGCTTCTCGCTGCGGGGCGGCACGCGCGAGGTGCTGCGCGGCATCATCGCGCGCGGGATGGGACTCCGGTGAGCGATCTTCTCGCCACCGCCGAACGGCTGTTCGCCGCCGGGGCCGACGCCGCCGCGCTGCGCGAGGCCGGTCTCGACCTGCTGCTTACGCCGGAAGCCGAGGGCGGTTTCGGCGGGCGCTGGACCGACGCTTATGCGGTGCTGCGTCTCGCCGGCCGCCATGCCAGCGACGGAGCGGCAAGCGTTATCCTCGGCGAGCCAGACCTCGCGATCCAGGCCTTTGCCGTGACGGCACAGATCGCCGGCGCTCTGGACGCCGCACTTGCGCTGTCGGTTGAGCATGCCAACACCCGCGTGCAGTTCGGCAAACCGCTCGCGAAATTGCAGGCAGTGCAGCAATCGCTGGCAGTGTTCGCCTGCGAGGCCGCTGCGGCCGATGCGGCCGGCCAGGCCGCCGCGCTGGCGCTTGACCGAGGCGATGCCGCTTTCGAAATCGCCGCCGCCAAGCTGCGCGCCAACCTCGCTGCGGCAACCGGCGCGGCCATCGCGCATCAGGTGCACGGGGCGATCGGTTTCACCCGCGACCATCCACTCCACCGCCTCACCGTCCGCCTCAGCGACTGGCGCTCGACCGCTGGCAACGACCGCTATTGGTCCGAGAGCTTGGGCCGCCTTGTCGCGAGCGCCGGAGCCGACGCCTTCTGGCCCGACCTCACCCGCCGCTCCGACGCTGCACAGTCAGCCGATCATCGCCTTTAGCGGCACATCCGTATCGGCCAGCAACTCCGGCGCGATCATCGCCCCGGTCGCCACCAGTGCCTTGCCCTGCACATAGTCGCGCGTGGCATTGACGCAGTCGAACGCGATGACACGCCCGTCCTTCAAATAGACGAGCGAGAAACTGCGCGTTGCCGGATCGCCGCGCGTGACGAGCGCGTCGTAGCCGCCCGAAAGCCCGACCGTCTGCAGCCGCAGATCATATTGGTTGGACCAGAACCACGGCACCGCATCATAAGGCAGCGGCTGCCCGCAGATTGCCCGCGCCGCCGTCGTCGCCTGGTCATTGGCATTCTGCACCGACTCCAGCCGGATGTGCGCGCCGCCGACATAGCGATTGGCATGCGCCGCGCAGTCGCCGATCGCGAACACATGCGGCAGGCTGGTCCGGCATTCTTCATCGACGTCGACGCCATTGCCGCCCGCAGCACCCGCCGCAAGCAGCGGCGCAACCGCCGGCACGATGCCGATCCCGACGATGACGATGTCTGCCGCCAGTTGCGATCCGTCGGCAAGCCGGACGCCGGTGACCCTGCCGCCTACCCCCTCGATCGACGTCACGCTGACGCCCAGATGGATCTCGACGCCATGCGCCCGGTGCTCGGCCTCGAAGAAGCGTGATAGCGGCTCGCCAGCGACACGCGCGAGCACGCGGTCGAGCGCTTCCAGCACCACGACATGCTTGCCAAGCTTCGACAGCGAGGCGGCCGCCTCCAGCCCGATATAACCACCGCCAACCACGACGACCCGTTGCGCACCCGGCAGTTCCGCGATCAGTGCATCGACATCCGCGCGGGTGCGGATCGCATGAACCCCGGCCAGATCATGCCCACTGCAGGTCAGCCGCCGCGGCGCGCCGCCCGTCGCCCAGATCAGCGAGCCATAGCCGATCGTCTCGCCCGTCTCGGTCGTCACCTGCCGCGCCGCTGCATCGACCGCGACCACGCGCGTCCCGGTCAGCATCGCGATATCCCGTTCGGCCCAGAACGCTGCCGGACGGATCAACATCCGCTCGAACTGCTTCTCCCCGACCAGATAATCCTTCGACAGCGGCGGGCGCTCATAGGGCAGTTCGGCTTCCTCGCCAGCCATCGCCACCGAGCCCGCAAATCCCTGCTGCCGCAGTGCCACCGCAGCCTGCGCGCCAGCATGGCCCGCGCCAACGATCAGCACGTCATAGTCGCTCATTCGCGCTTCGCCCCCGGTGACCCGCCTCAAGCAGCGATCGCATACAGGCGTAGCTCAAAATGGTGACCCCTACGGGAATCGAACCCGTGTTTTCGCCGTGAGAGGGCGACGTCCTAGACCGCTAGACGAAGGGGCCGTAGCGGAGCGGGGGAGGTATGCGGACGAGGCCGGTTCGTCAAGGAAAAGGTCGCGCACGCGGCTTGCGCTGGCTTAGCGCCGAACCGGCTCAGGCTCGTGGAACGCGAGGCGCCCGCCGCCGACGATCATTCCCGCTGCGATCGCGGCACTGGCCCACAGCACCGGCTCGGTCGGTGTGATGACCAGCAGAAATGCAAGCGGAATGAAGGCCAGGCCGGCGAGCACGATCATTGCCCAGCCGGCGACAGCTCCTAGGGGGGATTGAATACGGGGTGGTAATGAAGCCATGCAGGCTGGACGCGCGACAGGCTTGCGAAGTTCCGGCGCGCAAACGAAAATACCGTTCGCTTTCTGACCGATGCTCTGCCGGCACATCGCCGAAATAAAAAGGCGCGCCGAACCCGGTCCGGCGCGCCTCTCTGTCGTAGTTGCCTTAACGCAGGCTGCGGTCGATCGCATTCTCGGCGCGGTCGAGCGGACCCCGGTTCGGATCGTCGGTGCCGTTCAGCACATTCGCCGCACGGTCGACGGGGCCGCGCTTCGGATCGTCATTGCCGTCGAGGGCATTCGACAGCCGGTCGATCGGACCACGATTGGGATCGTCGACTCCGTCGAACGCGCCGCGAATCTTGTCGCCCAGCGTTTCCTGCGGCCTGCCGCTCATGTCCCGATTGTCCTCTGGGCGATAATTTTGGTCGCTCATGATCTTCCCTTCCGGTCTCTGGTTTGACGCCGAAGCGCGCCAGCTAACGTTCTGAAATCGGCGCACGTTCCCGACAGCGATGAAAACGCGACGAGCCGAGGCTCCGAAAGGGACAGTCGAGTCGGCAGCCAAAACTGTGCGCGAGCACTCCGTGAAGATCGCGCCCTTCCCCTCAAGGTCCGTCACGGCGCGCTTGTGCTGATCCAATATGACAGCGGGCTGGAGCCGCTGAAGACGCCCTAACCTCAGTGCGACGCTGGGCGGGACCGCGATTTCCACTCGCGCCTCGCCAGCGATTCACGCGACATCGGCCGTTGGCACCCGCGCCGGCAGTTGGTCTGTCCCAACTGAGCGCATCGGGCCGGTTCCGCGAACTCAGGCGTCGCGTTCAACTGGCCATCGATGATCGGTATCAGGTCGCCGTCCTCGCAACACAGGAGCAGCGCTAGCAGCCCATCGCGCAGGTCGGATCGGGCGACGTAAACAGGATCCGCACGACCATGTCGCCGGGATCGTGCAGCGGGTCGGTCGAAATCGTGTTCACCCGGCCGCTCTCGGGCGCGACGATCGTCTCGATGACCCGCCCGAATGCATCGGAAATCGTCGCGACCGGATCGCCCTTGCGCACATCCGTCCCGATCGGCGTCAGCACATGGGTAAAGCCGCCACGCGACCCATGCACGACAACCAGCTTGTTGCCGACGAATGGCTGGACGGTACGCGGCGGCGCAACGACGAGCATCTGCATATCGGCCATCACGCGCTTGATCCCGGCGACTGCGCGTCCGACCATGATGGGATCGAACATCTCCGGCCGCCCGAGTTCGAGCGTGATTGCTGGTACCCCATCTTTGACCATCTCGGTCTCGACCGTGCCCTTGGTGCCCGGATCGAGCTTGATGATATCCGGTCCGATCAACTCGGCGATCTGCCGTGCGCGCGGGGTCGAAGCGAAAGCGTACATCGGATAGGCGGTGCCGCGCGACTGGGTGTGCAGATCGATCGCGGTGTCGGCGTTGGGCCGCAGCAGCCCGGTCCACAGCGCCCGCGCATAGCGGTCGGCGACCCCCACATCGCCGTCCATGCCGGGCATCAGCCGGTTAAGATTCTCGCCGTCGCTACCGTCGCTGGGCGTGAAGCCGCGTGTGTGGTGCAGCAGCCCCGGCGTGTTCAACCCGGGCACCGCGACCACGGTCCCCGACAATGCCTGCGGATCGAGCGCATTGGTCAGTTGGTGGATGACATCGACACCGTTGAGCTCATCACCGTGGATCGCCGCCGTCAGCAGCAACCGCGGCCCGGGCCGCGCGCCGCGCACGACGATGACTGGCACCAGCCAAGGCTGGGCGACCGCATTGTCGGTAACGCGAAACCAGAAGCGGTGCAGCTTGCCAGGGCTGAGCGCCTGCGCGTCGAGCCTTTCGACCACGGGCGTCCCATCAAGGCTGTCGGCGGCCGGCGCGCCCCCGGCCAGTAGAGCGGTGCCCGCGACAATCAGCAACCGTAACAAGGACTTCATGCACACCCCCCGGGGCGCACCTCTGCCGTCCCGCACTCCGATTGTCCAACAGGAATTTCGGAGGCGAAACGAACGTGGTGACTCGACCGGATATGCTTTTAGAAGCCGAGGGTTACCGAAACATAGCCAAGGTCACCCTTTTTGGTTGCCCCCGGCAGACGCTTCAATTGCCAGCCATAGTCGAACCGCGCCGACAGGTAGCGGCCGATGCCGAGCGACCCGGTAAAGCCGGCACTCGCCGTCGTCACATGACCGAACGCCGTCGCCGCCCGATCGGGATCGCTGACCCGGCCATAGTCGAGGAAGGTGCCAAGCTGCGCCCGAGATGCGAACGGTCCCTTGCCGGTCGGCAGCGAAAAGGCAGGCGCGAGCAAGTCGGCACTCGCGAGCACGCCATTGCTGCCGAGCACCGAACTCGGATCATAGGCGCGCACATAGCTTGGGCCAGCCGCTGCCAACTGCTCGGTCGGCAACAGCGTGTGGTTGGAAATCTGCCACATCAGCCGCCCGCGCGCCTCGACGCCATTTTCCCAGCGCACCGACGGTGCGACGGTCAGCCGGTTGTAGATATAATCGGCCTGAGCGAACGGCGAGCCGCTCGCCTGGAAAATCGCCGTCGTGTTGCGGTTGGTGACGCCGCCCGGGCTCAGCACCAGCGTGTCGCCGACGCGCAGCGTCACCAGCGTGCCTGTCGCATCGGCGGCCTCGGACCGGCCCTTAATGCCGCCGATCCGCCAGTTGCGCTCGCCGCTATATTCGACGATCGCCTGATGCACCTCGGTCGCAGTGTTCGCGATCGATGTGCCACCGAACAGCAAATTGTTGTTCGTCCGCTTATAGTCGTAGCCGAACTGCAGCTGCTGCTTGCTGTGGTCCTGTGCGGGCAGCTGGAGGATGTAGCGCCACGACAGCTGGTAGTTTTTCCCGATCTGGCCGAGCGAAGGCGCCAGCACCGGGGCTGCCCGTTGATAGGTGCCGAACACCAGCAGCGAATCGTGCAACGGAATGCCCGTCCCGAGCGGCGCGAGATAGGTGAAACTGTGCGAAACAAACGACGGTTCGGGGTTGCCTGCCCGGTTCGAAAACAGATTCTCCGAGGCGGTGAATTGATAGCTCAGCTGGTGATCCCAGCCGAATACATTGCCCCAGTTAAACCCGGCCGAATAACGGTCGCGCTGCGTCGCCACCGTACCGGTATTTTCATAGCCGACATAGGCACGGAACGGCCGCCGCTCGGCAACGCGCATCGTCAGGTCGGTGTAGCCGACCTCTGCCGACTTGCGGTAGATGAGGTCGACGCGGCGGAAGGGGTTGTTCGACAGATAGTCGAGATCCTCGACGATCCGCAGTTCCTGAATGCGGCTGCCCTTGTCGACCCGCAAGCCCGCCCGGATGATCCGGCTGCTGAAATATTTTGGCGCGGGCGTCAGCACCGGGCTGCCGCTTTCGACATCGACGCCCTTCACATCGACCTTGCCGACGCGGAATTCGGTCACCGTCACGATCAGCGATCCGGTCGTCGCTGGGTCGTCCTGCGTCGCCGGAACGCGCACATCGACGAGTGGATGGCCGTGCACACGGTAATATTCGATAACGTCGCGTGAGAAGCGCTCGAGGTCGCCGACCGTCAGCGGCTTGCCGAGCAGCGCCCCGGCCTTGGCCTTGAACTCGGGCGTGTCGAGCAGATCGAGATCGACCCCATCCTCGCCCTTGTTCAGCCGAACCACCTGCACGCCGGTCGTAGCTTCAGGCTTGTAGCCGGCGAGGAAGCGTGCGCCAGGCACGAACACCAGCCCCTTGAGGCCGCTGCTCACGACAGTCGGATCGGCCGACGCCTGCGGCGCAGGCGGCGCGACCACGGCCGGCGTCTCCGTCGGCAACTGCTGCGGCGCGCCCTGCTTGAAGTCCTGCGCGGTCGCGGGCGTGGCGATCAGTGCGACCGTCGCCGCACCGGCCATGAGGCGAAGCTTCATCATCGTCCCCACCCGGCTCATCGTCCGCCTCCCGGCTGTGCGGGCGTTCGGCGTCTCAGCTCGTCGCCATTGTCATTGGCAGTTTGCGACGGCGGATCGAAGGACGAAGTCGACACGATATCCGCCCGGCCGCCATTACCACCCTGCACCTCGGTCGCGCCCGCGCCATTGAACGCCACGCTGCTCTGCGTGCCGCCGCCGCCCGTTGACTCGACCTCGATATAGATGTTGAAATTCTTGTTCGTGTCTTCGCGGCGGACCAGTTCGCCCGTGGCTGCGGCGTCGCCCGTCGGGCCCGCCGCTGCCGGGACGCCCGGATCGGAAACCAGCGCGGTGATCGTCGCCGTGCTGCCGGTGAAGTTCAGACCCGTCGCCGAGATGCTGCCGCCGCTGGTTCCAGGTGCGACCGGCGGTTCAGGCTGCACGTTCGGGATCACCATCAGGATGCCAGGCGTCACCGTCAGATTGTAGTTGGCGAGGGCCCCTGTCGACACGATCGGATACATGCCCGGGTCGGACTGCAGGTTGGCGACCGAGGACAGCGCCAGCCGGTTCGGACCCGCATCGGCCGGATTCTGGCTGACCAACGCAGCCGCCGTATCGCCGCCGACCAGCCCGGTCGCCGTAAAGGTGAACACCGGATTCGGTGTCGATACGGGGCGGGACTTGTTGTCAATGACAATGGCGAGCGACGCCTTGGTGATCGTCAGGATACCGGGCGTGTTGCCTGTCGCGGCAAGCACGTAATTTCCACTCGACGCACCGCCGAGACCCGACAGCGACACGCCGTAAGGACCAACCGGCGTATTTGTCGCCAGCGTGATCGCTTGGCCTTGGCTGTTGGTCACTGGCGCATAGACGCCCGTGACCGTATCGCCAGCAAGCACGCCTGCGAAGGTCGCGGCACCGCGTGTGCCGAGCGTCCCATAAACACTCGTGGTATTGGCGACCGCATAGGTGATCGGCTTCGGTGTGATCGTGAACACCGGCCCCGGTGGGGTCAGCGCCAGGACGTAATTCGGACCGGCTGTCAGCGTTCCGGTCGTGAAGTCATAGGCCCCGGCATTCTCGCCAGCCGCACGACCCAGCAACCCGGTCAGGATCGCCGCGGTGTCACCGCCAGTCAGCCCGGTAAAATTATACGGCAGGGCCGGATCGGTTGAGCCGTAGACCTTCGTGCCGGCAAGCGGCGAAATGGTCAGCGTGGCGGGCGTGACGGTGATGGTGCCGTTGGTGTTGCCGGTCGATGCCAGAACATAATTGCCCGCCGATGCGCCGGTCAGCGACGTCACAGCGGCCCCATAGACGCCGACGCCGGTGTTTGTCGCCAACGTCACCGGCGCGCTGAGGCTGTTGGTCACAGTGAAGCCAGGGTTGACCGTATCGCCTGCAACGACGCCCGTAAGGACGGTAGTCCCAATCGTCGGCAGCGTACCGTACACATTCGTCGTATTGCCAACGCGATAGGTCAGCGTCGCCGGGGAAATCGTCATCGTACCCGGCGTGTAGGCAATCAGGTAATTGGGGTTCGCAACCAGTGTGCCCTGCGTGATCGTGTAGGTCCCGGCATTCTCGCCCGGAGCGCGTGCCAGCACACCGGACAGCACCGAGCCCGCCGTGTCAGAAAGCTTGTAGCCTGTCGAGGTTACGGTCAGTACCGGATCGGGCTGGCCGTAGACCTTCGTGGCACTGCCGGTCACGGCGAGCGGCGCAGGCGTGATCGTCAGCGCACCATTGTTGACCGTCTGGATCGTGTAATTGGCAGTCGCCGTGAGCCCTGCGCCCTTGGTGATCGCATAGGGACTCGTCGCGACATTCTCGCCCGCTGCACGAGTTAGTGCTGTCGTAAGGTTCGTCCCGCCCGCACCGTTCGCGCTGTAGGTCGTGCCGGCACCCGACAGCGCCGTACCGACGCTCTCGCCATTCTGGAGGCCGGCGACCGTGAATGTCAGCGCCGGGTCGAGATCGCCATAGACCTTGGTCTTGTTCTGCAGCGTCAGCACCAGCGGTGCAGGCGTCACGGTGATCGTGCCGTTGGTATTGCCCGTACCCGACAGGATGTAGTTGGCGGCATCAGCACCGGTCAGACCAGTCACCGTCGCGGTGTAAGTGCCGACACCGGTGTTGGTCGCCAAAACGATCGGGGCATTTTGGGCGTTGGTCACGGTGATGACCGGCGTCACCACGTCATTGCCCTGAAGGCCCGTGAAGGTCACTGCGCCCGGGGTCGGCAGGGTGCCGTAAACGCTGGTCGAATTTGCCACCGCATAGCTTACGCTGAAGCTGATATTCGCCGGGCTGATCGTGAACGTGCCCGGAGAATAGAGCAGCATGTAATTGGCGTTCGCCGCAACCGTGCCCTGCAGGATATTGTAAAGCCCGGCACTTTCGCCCGGGGCGCGCGTCAGCGCGCCAGTCAGAACTTGCGCCTGCGTGTCGGCATACTTCAGACCCGTCGCAATCGGCGTCAGCACGGGATCTGGGTCGCCGAATATCTTGGTGCCGGTGCCGGTCACAAGCAGCGGTGCGGGCGTAATGCTGAGATTGGCCGGCGTATAGTTGATCGCATAATCGGGATTTGCGACCACCGTTCCCTGCAGGATCGGATAATTGCCGACGTTGAGGCCTGCCGTGCGCGTCACTGATCCGGACAGCACGTCGGTGGCCGTATCGGTGAATTTGTAGCCGGTCGATGTGAAGCCCAACATCGGATCGGGGCTGCCGTAAACCACGCTCGCAGCCACCGCGCTCACCGCCAGCGGGGCCGGGGTGATGGTCAAATTGGCTGGCGTATAGCCCGTAAGATTGTAGTTGCCGCTGCTGACGGTCACCGTGCCCTGATTAATCTGGTACGGGCCGGGCTGCACATGCTCACCCGCGACCCGGGCCAGCGAGCCCGTCGTGATAGCCGCCACAGTGTCGCCGGCTGCCAGATTGCCGACCGTAAATGTCAGCGCCGGATCAGCGTCGCCATAAACCTTGGTCTTGGCGACGGCGGCGATTGTTACATCCCGCTTGGCGATCGTCAGCGCGCCGTTGTTCACGGTCTGGATGCTATAGTTCGACGTTGCCGCAAGCCCAGCGCCCGTGGTGATCGGTTTCGCGCCGCCGACATTGTTGTCGCCGCCACGCGTAAGCGCATTGGTCAGGTTGGTGCCGCCTGCGCCGTTCGCCGTGTAGGTGGTGCCCAAACCCGTCAGTGCCGCGCCGACCGCATCGCCATTGACCAGACCGGCCACCGTAAAGGTGAGCGCCGGATCGGCATCGCCATAGGTCTTCGACTTGTCCGCGACATTGATCGTCAACGGTGCCGGCGTGATCGTCAGGGCATTGCCGGTGAAGGTAACCGCATAGTTGGCACCAGCTGCCAGCGTCCCCTGCCCGATCGCATAGGGACCGCCCGCAACCGTTTCGCCCGCCGCACGCGCCAGCGCACCGGTCAATACGGTGCCCGCAGTGTCAGTCAGCTTGAAGCCCGTCGCAGTGAATCCGAGCGCCGGATCGGCCTGGCCATAGACTTTGGTCGCCGCGCTCGCGGTCACGCTTAGCGGTGCTGCGGTGATCGTCAGGTTTGACGGCGTAAAGCCCGTCAGATTGTAATTGCCATTGAGCGCCAGCGTGCCCTGCGTGATCGCATAGGGACCACCCGCCACGGTTTCGCCGACCGCCCGCGTCAGCGCCCCAGTGGTCACGCCCGTCGCCGTGTCGCCCGCCGCGAGATTGCCCACCGTGAAGGTCAGCGCCGGATCGGAATCGCCGTACACCTTGGTTTTGGCCACAGCCGCTAGCGTGGTATCGCGCTTGGTGATCGTCAGCGCGCCGGGGTTGACGGTCTGGATGGTGTAGTTGGACGTCGCTGTCAGCCCGGCGCCTGTGGTGATGACCTTGGCGCCACCGACATTGTTGTCGCCGCTGCGCGTCAGCGCATTGGTAATGTTGGTCCCACCCGTCGTGCTCGTCGCAGTGTAGCTTCCGCCCGCTGTGTTGAGCGCCGTGCCGATGCTTTCACCATTTTGCAGACCAGCAACCATGAAGGTGAACGCCGGATCGGCGTCGCCATAAATCTTGGTCTTGTCGGCAACGTTGATCGTCAAAGGTGCTGGCGTCACCGTAATGGTGCCGTTGGTATTCCCAGTCCCGGCGATCATGTAATTGCTGGCATCCGCGCCGCCGAGCCCCGTCACCGATGCGGTATAGGTGCCCACGCCCGTCGTCGTCGCGAGGGTCACCGGCGCGTTCAGCGAATTGCGGACCGTGATCACCGGCGTCACCACATCCATGCCCAGAACGCCGGTCAGAGTCACCGTGCCAACGGTCGGCAGCGCGCCATAGACATTGGTGGTATTCGCAACCGAATAGGTCAGCGAAATCGATGCCTGGGTGATCGTAAACGTACCTGGCGTGTAAATCAGATTGTAGTTGCTGTTCGCGAGGACGGTGCCCTGCAGCACCTGATAGGGGCTGCCTGCGACCGTTTCACCCGGCGTGCGGGTCAGCGCTCCGGTTAGCACCGTGCCCTGGGTGTCGCTGAGCTTATAGCCCGAAGATGTGATCGTCAGTACCGGGTCGGCTTGCCCGAAGACCTTGGTGCCGGTGCCGCTGACCTGCAGCGGCGCAGCGGTGATCGTCAGGTTCGCGGGCGTGTAGCCGCCGAAGCTGTAGTTGCTGTTCAGCGCCAGCGTGCCTTGGTTGATTTGGTACGGCCCGCCCGCGACGGTTTCACCGGCGACACGCGTCAGCGCGCCTGTGGTAACACTGGTCGCGGTATCTCCTGAAGCGAGATTGCCGACCGTGAAAGTCAGCGCCGGATCGGCGTCGCCATATACCTTTGTCTTTGCAACGGCCGCGATTGTCGCCACGCGCTGGGTGATGGTCAGATTGCCGTTGTTGACCGTCTGAATGGTATAATTGGCCGTCGCGGTCAGACCGGCACCCGTCGTGATCGCATAGGGTCCGCCTGCAACGGTCTCGCCCGCTGTACGAGTCAACGCGTTGGTGATGTTCGTCCCGCCCGCGCCATTCGCGGTGTAGGTCGTCCCCGCCCCATTCAGCGCGGTCCCAACCGCTTCGCCATTCTGCAGGCCCGTTACCGTGAAGGTGAACGCCGGATCGGTATCACCATATGTCTTCGTCTTGTTGCCGACATTGATCGTCAGCAGCGCGGGCGTGATCGTCTGGATGCCCGTGCCGGTGAACGAGAAGGCGTAATTGATCGGCGACGCCAGCGTGCCGATCGTACCGGTCACATTGGTATAGGTGCCGACGCCCGCCATCTGCCCGGTCGAGCCTGCAGCACCCGTGGCTGACGCGCCGATGGTATCGGCGTTGACAAGACCGCTGGTGTAGCTGCTCGGCAAGTTCTGGATCAGGCCGTTATAGCTCTTCGAGTCGGTCGCCATGATCGTGTACAGCAACGTCGGCTGATCGGCATAGACGAACGCATTGCCCGCAAAGCTCGACGTCAGGTTCGGCGAGCCGACCACCGAAGACCGTGCGCTGAAATCGAACGGTGCATTGTAGAAATTGTTCGACGTCAGCGTGCCGCGGACCGTACCGGTCCATTCTGTGGTGTTGGCGCTGTTATTGGTGAAGATCAGGTAGCGCGCCGTGCCGGTGCCCGGATTGATCGAGCCGCCCGTGCCGACAAAATTGGCGGCGGTCGCGAGCACCACCGAATCGCCGCTGCTCGCCGAAGAGGTGATCGCCGAGCCCAGCACGAGATTGCCAGTGCTGCCATTGTTCGCAGTGATCTTCGCCGTCGTCGCGACGGTGGTCGCGTTGACAGTGAGACCTGCTGCCAGCGTATTGTTGAAATCGATCGACCCGGTGTTGCCGCCGACCGCGCCAACCTGGTTATTGCCGGTCAGCGTAAATGCTCCACCCGTACCGTTGAGCGTGAGCGACGGTGTCGTGATGATCTGCGTTTGGGTCACTGCACCCGTGCTGCTGAGGGTGGCAGCCGTGGTCGCAGTCAGCCCAGCGATCGCGTCCACCGTCCCCACCGCAAATCCGCCCGTCTCGGTCAGATTGAGCGAAGCAGCGCGTCCTGCGACCGTAGTGAAATTGTTCGCCGCGTTGCTGAGCGTATAAGTGCCGGCCGTGGCCGCAGCCGAACCCAGACGCAGATTGTCGGCGGTCAGCGAATGATTTTGTGCAACCGTCGCATTGGTCACCAGCTGCAGCAGCCCGCCAGGACTGACAACCGAGGTGGTGATCCCGTCAACATCGTCCAGTGTGAAGCCGTTGTCGTCGCGGAACCGGACATTGCCGCCCGCCGAATTGATCGCGACCTTCGCCACCTGATTGTTCTGCGTCGCGACATTGATGTCGCCAACGCCGCGAATCGCCAGATCGCCCGCGCCCGAATTGACGATGATCGCACCGCCGGTCTGGTCGACGCCCGCCCCCGTTTCGAGGCTCAGGATATTGGTCGGCGAATTGAAGGTGCCGAGCACGCGCAGCGTGCCGGCCGTCGCCGAGCCGATATGCGTGATGCCCGACGTGATCCGCGCCATCTCGTCATTGCCGAGATCGAGCGTCGTATTGTCGGCATTATCGAGCGTCGATGCACCGAAGTCGATGCCGCGACCCGCGGTCACTGTCGTAATCTGGACCTTGCGGCTCACGGCTGTCGTCGTGTTGATCGTGCCGACCAGCGAGATTTTGTCGGCAACAAGCTTCACATTGCCATTGCCGCCGGTCGCGATGTTCCCGGTTGTCCCGGTGATCGTCAGGAACTGCGAGCCGCCGCCCGCACCGGCTGTCAGGTCAACGGTGAAGTCGGACAGGCTGCTGCTTGTCCCCGTCGTGGTGATACCGTTGGTGCCGGAAATGACACCCGTCGCCAAATCGTCGGTATCGACGAACTGCACCCGCCCGGTGTTCGCCGCGATCGTGTTCACATCGTTGCCGGTGCTGCTCAGCTGATAGATTCCGCCCGAGCCCAGCAGCAGCAGATTCGCGGCGATGATGTTTGCGCCGTTGGTCTGACTCGTGGTTCCGGTCCCCGTCAACGTGACGGTGTTCGTGCCGGCGTTGAGGCCTGCGATCGACACGATATTGCCGACGCCCGTCACCGACCCGATCGTCGTATTCCCGGTATTCGTGAACGAGATCGCCGTATTGGTCGTGCTGAGCGCAGTCGTTCCCGTCACTGCATTCGACGCGTTGGTCAGCGTCACGCCGCCAGACCCCGTCGCCAGCAATCCTGCGGACGTGATCGCCTGCGACTGGCTGACGATGCCGCCCGAAGCGCTCAACTGCGTCTGGCCGGTCGTCGTGATGCCTGCAGTCCCGCTAACGGTTCCGACCGACAGCGACGCCGTCTGCGCGTATGCGATCGAGCCGGTATTACCAGCGATCGTCGCTCCGCCCGTCAAGGCGTTCCCCGCGAGCGTCAGATTGTAGCTGGCCCCGGCCCCGAGCAGCCGCAGACCGCCGCCAGCCGCTGCCGAGGTCAGCAGCGAGCCGGTCTGGCTGACCGAACCCCGTGCATCGAGCGTGATCGTGCCCAGCACCGAGTTGATGAAGCCGACACTGATTCCAGCACTGGTCCCGTTCGCCGTCATCGTGACGTTGCCGTTTGCCGTTGCGATGCCCGTCGCGAGGGTCGTGCCGGTCGTGGTGATCGCAGCCCCGGCGCCGTTACGCGTCGAAGTAAGGTTGACCGCGCCGCCCGCCGTGCTCACCGGCCCGCCAAGCGTGATCGTATCGGTCGCGTTGACGGTCAGGTTGGAGCCCTGGAGAACCAGCGATGCAGTACCGAGCGTGACAGCGCCATTCTGCGCGGTCAGCGTGGTGAGGCTCGTCGAATCCGATTGCGTGATCTGTCCGAAGTTGCCCAGCGTGACCGAGGAAGCACTGGTCAGGTTGATCGTCGCGGCATCGAGGTTGTTGTTGCCCGCCGACCCCTGCGAGGAATTGAGCGCGCTGTTCACCGAGATCGCGCCGCCCGCGGTCGTCATGGTGATATCGCCGCCGCCGGTCGTGATAGTGCCGTTGGTGATCAACGTCCCGGCAGTCATGATATTGCCGCCCGTTGTCGCGCCCGCGCCGACCGGCCCGGTCGTGAGCGTCTGGAAATTGAGGTTGCCGCCGCGCAGGTCGAAGGCGGCGGCCGACGTCGAAGAGACGGAAATCGCGTTGCCGGCTGCACCGGTGCCGCCGCCAGCGCGCCAGTCGACATTCACCCGGCTGCGCAGGTCTGTCGCGTTGGCATTCCACGTGCCCGCGCCACTGATACTGCCGCCGGTGAAGGAAATATTGCCGTCGGCCTTGAACGTGAGGTTGATGGTATTGCGGTTCGCGGGCGCCGTGGCAGCGGCTTCAGTGACACCATCATTGACGGTGATATCGCGGGTCGCGTTGGCGTTGATTGACAGCGTCGAGGCTGCCGCCGCTTGGCTGATCTGCGCGAATGTTGTCGTGCCGGTGTTGTCGAACGTGATGTCACGTCCGTTGAGATTGGCGGTCAGCGTGTTGGTGTTCGCGCCCGCGTTGTTGTTGAGACGGAATGCGCCTGCGGAGCCGTTCACCAGCACATCGCGGCTGGAATTGGCCGTTAGCGTCAACGAAAGGCCCGTCGCCGCACTATTCTGGCCGATCGCAATGACGTTCTGGATCTGGATGTCGCTGGTCGATCCGCTGTTGGTCAGGTTGATCTGCGACGCGGCGCCGCTTTCCTTGGTGATGATGCCGCCGATCGTGATCCCGGTTGCCGCATTGATGTTCAGATTGTTGGCCGCCAGCGTTACCACACCCGCCGAGGTGCTCGTAAACGCGCCCACGGCGTTCAGGGTCAGGCTGTTGCTGCCCGTCAGGGTCAGCGCCGCCGACAGCGTGATATTGCCCGTCCCGCTACCCGCGCCACTGGTGTTGATGATGACGCTGTTCGCCGCGACGGCGTTCTGCAGGTCCGTGGTGTTGATGACGGCGCTGGTGCGGTCACCCGGACTGAAGGTTGTCGTTGCGTTCGTGAACGCCGAGCCCGTGGTGCCGCCGGTCACGCTGCTCGCGGCGGCGCTGATCGTGATATCGGTCGGATCGAGCAGCAGCGTGCCGGTCCGGCCTTTGGCCGCCGTCGTGCTGACATTGCCTTGGAAATCGAGATAAAGATGGCCCGAGGTTTCGACGAACCCGCCGTCCCCGCCTTCGGCACCGCCGCGCGCAGTGATTGTACCGAGAGCTTCGGTGCTCCGTTCCGACCAGAGCACGACATTGCCGCCATTGCCCACGCCCGTTGCATCCGCACGGATCGTCGCGCCGCGCGCAAATAGCAGTTCGGTCGCCGCCGCCACCGTTTCATAACCAAAGCGCCGGTCGCCATTGCCGCCCTGATAATCGCCACCAAGCAGCGCGGTGCCGCCGCTGCTGCCGCTCACGTCAACGAGCGCGCCATCGGCCAAAGTCACCTTTGTGCCGGTAACCGTAACCGCGCCGCCGCTACCGTCCGCATTTTTCGCCGCGAGCACACCCGACAGAGTGACATTGCCGCTTGCGCCGAGCCAGATCCGGCCCGGCTGCGTTGCCGTCCCGACGACCGAAATGATGCCGCCACTGTTGCCCGCGAGTGCGAACACATTGCCGCTCGCGGCCTTGAGCTCAGCTGAGGCGGCCGAAATCGTGCCGCTGTTGGTGACATCGCCGTCGCCGTAATCGACGGTCACGCGCTGGTTGGCGGAAGGCGCATGCAGCACGATATGGTCAGCAGCAATCAGGCCAGCTGTGCCATCGGCGTTGATGGTGCCACTGTTGACGACCATCTTGCCGATGAGCACGACATCGCCGCCGGCGGTGATCGATCCCTTGTTGTCGATGCCGCCCGCCGATGTGCCGTCGAAGTTGGCATCGCCACCCGACAGAAATGACGCGGCGTCCATCATACGCGTCGATGCCACGAACGAGCCGCCGGTCAGCACCTTGCCACCCGAATCGATGACGATGCCCGACGGATTGATGAGATAGACCGAGCCGGTCGAGGTGATCTGGCCGGCAATCGTCGACAGGTCGCCGCCCGTCACCCGGTTGAGCGTCGCGCCGCTGCCGTTGTTGAAGGCGACCGTGCCACCCGCGCCGACCGAGAAACTCCGCCAATCGACGATCGCGTGGGAGGACGTCTGGTCAACCGTGACCTGGCTGGGACCGGTTCCGATCGTTGCCGATCCGGCGACCACTTGGCCACCGCTTGGCAATTCAATCGTTTGGGCGTTGACCGCGCCGCTGATGGCCAAAACGAAACCGAGCGCTGCAGCCGATGTGCAACCCCGCAAAACTGCCCCACGCATTCGTCGTCTGCCCCCACAACACGATCTGAACGCACCGCCTACGAAGCTACCCCGTCGAAATTACGCGCCCCGAGCCCGTGCAGATGCACAAGCCGTTGCATTGCTGGAAAGATATTAACGGGCATCTACCACAATTGAAACGCGGTTGAGTGTCGCGGCGCTAAAAACCGACGGTGATCGACACATATCCCAATTCGCCGCGACTGGCTGCTCCAGGCAGCTTCTTCAGTTGCCAGCCGTAGTCGAGACGCGCGGACACAAAATTTCCAAACCCATAGGTCGCGGTCAGCCCCGCGCTCTCGGTCGTAATATGGTCGAGTGCCGTGACGATCCGGTCTGGATCGCTGACCACACCGAAATCGAAGAAGGCACCAAGCTGGGCCCGCGAAGCATATTTGCCGCGCGGTGGCAGGGTAATCGGCGGCGCCAGCATCTCCGCGCTAAGCAACACGCCATTGGTGCCGATGATGGCGCTCGGGTCGTAGCCGCGCACGAAACTTGGGCCGGCGGCCGACAATTGCTCGGTCGGCAACAGGTTGCCGCTTGCGATCTGCCACATCGCCCGCGCCCGCGCCTCGATGCCATTCTCCCACACCACCGACGGCGACACCGTCAGCCGGTTATAGGCATATTGCGACTTGACGAATGTCGATCCCGATCCTGCCTTGAACGAGGTCGTTGTGTTCCGGAAACCGAGGCCGCCCGGGCTGAACACCAGCGTATCGCCCACGCGAAGTGCGATGCGCGTCCCGCTGTTCTGCGCCGCCTCGCTGCGCCCTTCCAACCCGCCGACGCGCCAGTTGCGCTCGCCGCTATATTCAATGACGCCCTGGTGGATATCGGTCGGGCTCGAGATCGTCGTGCCGCCGAACAGCAGGTTATTGTTGGTTTCCTTATAATCGTAGCCCAGCGAAATCTGCTGCTTGCTTTCCTCGTTCCCCGGCAGCTGCACGACATAGCGCGCCGAGAGCTGGTAATTCTTTCCGACCTGGTTGAGCGTCAATCCCGGTGCCAGCACCACGCCGCGCGGTGCCGCGCGCTGGTAGGTCCCGAACACCAAAAGCGAATCATGATAACCAAGGCTCGTGTTTAGCGGTGCCAGATAGGTAAAACTGTGCGAGATGAACGAAGGATCGGGATTACCGGCCCGGTTCCCGAAGAAATTCTGGCTCGCGGTGAACTGATAGCTGAACTGCTGGTCCAGCCCGAACACATTGCCCCAGTTTACGCCGACGGAGAATCGGTCGCGCTGGGTCGCCGGGGTTCCGGTATTCTCATAGCCCGCATAGACGCGCAGCGGCTTGCGCTCGGCGACGCGCAGCGTGAGGTCGGTGTACCCGACCTCGTCTGCCTTGCGATAAATGAGGTCGACGCGGCGGAAGGGGTTGCTCGACAGGAAGTTCAGATCCTCGACGATCCGATCCTGGACGATGCGGCTGCCTTTCTCGACGCGCAGACCTTCGCGGATATTGTCGGGATTGAAATAGCGCGGGCTTGGCGTGAGCGTCGGCCGCCCGTCGATGAGCTGGACGCCGCGCACATCAACCTTGCCGACCCGGAACTCGCTGACCGTCACGATGACCACGCCGGTCTTGCGCGGATCGAGCTGCGCGGCCGGGATCCGCACGTCAACTAGAGGATGCCCGTGGTCGCGATAATAGTCGATGACATCGCGCGCGAACCGCTCGAGATCGCCGAGCGACACCGGCTTGCCGATGATATCCTGCGCCAGCTCGCGAAAATCCTTGTTGTCGATCACGTCGAGATCGACGCCCTCTTCTCCCGGCGCGAGGCGGACGACCTGTACGCCTTCGCTGAGCTTGGGCTTGTAACCCGCAAGAAACTTACTGCCCGGCACGAAAATCAGCCCGCGCAGGCTTTCGCTGACCGGCGTGGGATCGTCCGCCGCAGTCGGCGGCGGTGGCGCGTCGACGGTCGGTGTCTGGGTCGGCAATTGCTGCGGAGCGCCCTGCTTGAAGTCCTGCGCCAGCGCAGGTGCAGTCATCAACGCGCAGACCGCCACCCCAAGCAAGTAACTACGCTGCATGGTCACCCCAACTAAACTCAACGCCGCCCGCTAGTGGGTTGCCCCCCTGCTACTACACGCCTTCTTTGCTCGTCGCCATCCTGTCCTGACGGTGCCCCGTTACGCGCCAATCCCGTGTCATTGGCTGGCGTCGGGTCGAACGACGAGGTAGCCACGAGGTCGGCCGCAACATTATTGCCGATCTGCAAGTCGGTCGAGCCACTGCCATTGATCGCCGGCGCGGCTGCTTGATCCGGCTTGCTCAGCGCCACTTCGATATAAACCGCGAACGCCTTGTTGGCGTCGGTATGGTCGAGGATTACCCCGGTTGCGCCCGGATCGCTGTTCGAACCTGCCGCGCCCGCCGGCGTGCTCTCGGTTCCCGACGACGACGACGTCCCGCTTGCGAGCGCTACGGTCCCGCTGCCGCTGCCGACCGTGCCGGTCGCCAAGCCGCCGCTCACACCGGCATTGCCCGGATCTGTGACGAGCGCGCTGAGGCTGGCATTGCCGTTGGTGAAGTTAAGACCGGTCGACGAGATGCTTCCACCGCTCGTGCCCGGTGCCACCGGCACCTGCGGCATGATCGGCTGCGCAATCGTCAGCGTTCCCGGCGTCGCGACGACATTGTAATTGGCCAGCTGGCCGCTGACGGTGATCGGATAGTCGCCCGCCGGCGAATCCGTTGCAGCGGTCGTGGTGATCGCAAGCTTGTTGCTGCCCGCGTCGCTAGCGGTCGTGCTGATCAACGCTGCGGCCGTATCGCCCGCGACGAAGCCGTCGGCGGTGTAGGTCAGCGCCGGGTTCGGCGCGCCGAACGACTTGCCAACACTGGCCACCGCCAGGTTCAGCGTCGCCTTGTTGACAGTCAGCAGCCCTGGCGAATTGCCGGTCGCGGCGAGGACATAATTACCCGCGGATGCGCCGGTTAGCCCGGTCAGCAGCGTCGTATAGACCGCAGCTGGCGTATTGGCGGCCAGCGTCACTGCTTGGCCGGCGGCATTGCGGACCGCAGTCACGCCCGACACGCTGTCGTTTAGCAGCACGCCAGTCAGCGTCACCGCGCCAATCGATGCGCGCGTGCCATAAGTGCTGCTGCTGTCGGCAATGCTGTAGGTGATCGCTTTCGGCGTGATCGAGAACAGGCCCGCCGCCGGCGACAGCGCCAGTACATAATTGGCTCCCGCGCTCACATTGCCGAGCGTGAACCCGTAGTTGCCGACATTCTCTCCGGCGGTACGGCCGAGCGTACCCGACAGCACCGTCCCGGTGTCGCCGCCGACGAGGCCAGCGACGTTGAACGTCGGCGTCGGGTCGCTGCTGCCATAGGTCTTCTGCACCGACAGCGGCGTCAGCGTGAGCGTTGCCGGCGTCACTGTGATCGTGCCGTTCACATTGCCACTGTCGGCCAGCACATAATTGCCCGCGCTCGCGCCCGACAGACCGGTGACGGACGCGGTGTAGCGCCCGACGCCGGTATTCGTGGCGAGGCTCACCACCCGGCCCTGGCTGTTGGTCACCGTGTAGACCGGCGTTAGCTGGTCGCCCTCGGCGACGCCCGCGAAGGTGGTCGTGCCGATCGTCGGGAGATTGCCATAGACGTTCGTCGTGTCGCCGACCGTATAGGTCAGCGTTACCGTCGCCGGGTTGATGACGAAGCTGCCCGGCACGAACGAGATTGTGTAATTCGGGTTCGCCGCGAGGGTGCCCGGCGTAATCGCATAGGTCCCGGCATTCTCACCCGCCGCGCGCGACAGCGCGCCGGTCAGCACAGACGTCTGAGTGTCCGCGAATTTGTAACCGCTCGAGGTGACCGCGATCACCGGATCGGCCTCGCCGAATTTCTTCGATCCCGACCCGGTCACGGTCAGCACCGCCGGCGTGATCGTCAAGCTGCCTGTGCCGACCGTCGCCAGTTCATAGTTGGACGTGGGTGCGAGCGTGCCGGCACCGATCGTGTAGCTGCCTGCATTCTCGCCCGCGACACGCGCCGGCGCGCCGGTCAGCGCTGTGGCGAGCGTATCGCCATTGACGAGGCCGGTCGCCGACACGCCGATCGTGGGATCGCTGTCGCCATAGACCTTGGTCAGGCTTGCCAGCGTGACGTTCAGCGGCGCACGATTGATCGTCAGCGTATTGCCGGTGAAGTCCAGCGTGTAGTTCGGGTTCGAGGCGATCGTGCCCTGCGTGATCGCGTAGGTGCCTGCATTCACGCCCGCCGCACGCGCCAGCGACCCGGTCAGAACTGAAGTCACTGTGTCGGCGAACTTGAAGCCACTCGCGTTGAAGGTCAGCGCAGGATCGGCCTGGCCGTAGGTGATGCTCGCGGCATTGGCGCTGACCGACAGCACCGCCGGGGTGATCGACAGCGTGCCAGCGTTTACCGTTGCCACGCTATAGTTGGACGTCGCGGCGAGCGTGCCCTGTGTCACCGCATAGTTGCCGGCATTCTCGCCCGCGTCGCGGGTCGGAGCTCCCGTGAGCGCGACCGCCATGGTCTCGCCATTGACGAGGCCCGTTGCGCTGAACGCGAGCGACGGATCGACGTCGCCATAAACCTTGGTTGCGCCCGCCAACGTGATGACCAGCGGTGCCGGGGTCACCGTGATCAGGCCGGCCGTGCTGCCCGTGTTGGTCAACACATAATTGCCCGCGTCCGCGCCTGAGAGGCCGGTAACCGCCGCAGAATAGGTGCCGACGTTGGTCGTCGTCGCGAGCGTGACCGAATGGTTCTGCGCGTCGCTGACGGCAACCACCGGCGCGACCGTATCGCCATTCCGCACACCGGTCAGCGTGACCGTACCGACGGTCGGCAGCGTGCCATAGACGTTCGTCGTATTCGCGACGGAGTAGGTGACCGAGAAGCCAACGCCCTTCGGCACGATCGTGAACACGCCGGGCGTGAACGCGATATTATAGTTCGAATTCGCGGTCAGTGTGCCCTGCAGGATGTCATACGTCCCGGCATTCTCGCCCGAAGCGCGCGCCACCGCACCCGACAAGACCGTGCTGGCGGTGTCAGCGAACTTGAAGCCCGTCGCCGTCGTGGTCAGCGTGGGATCCGTGTCGCCGAAGGTCTTCGAGGCTGCGTTGGCGCTCACCGTCAGGGTCGCCTTGTTGATCGTCAGATGGCCGGTGACGACATTGGCAACGCTATAGTTTGAGGTTGCCGCCAGCGTTCCGCGCGTGACCGCATAGTTGCCGGCATTCTGCCCCGCCGCGCGGGTCGGCGCGCCGGTGAGCGCGACCGCTGCCGTCTCGCCGTTCACTAGCCCAGCGACGCCGTAGCTCAGCGTCGGATCGGCATCGCCATAGGTCTTGACCAGATTGGCAAGCGTGATCGTCAGCGGTGCCGGAGTCACGGTGATCAGGCCATTTACGTTGTCGCTACCGGCAATCGTGTAATTGCCCGCGTTCGCGCCGCTGAGGCCGGTCACCGAAGCCGTGTAGGTGCCGACGCCCGTCGTCCGCGCCAGTGTGATCGGCGCGTTCTGCGCGTTGGTCACCGTGATGACCGGCGTAACAATGTCATTGCCCTGGACGCCGGTCAGCGTGACTGCGCCGACCGTCGGCAGCGTGCCGTACACATTCGTCGTGTTGGCGATGTCATAGTTGATCGAGAAGCCGAGCTGCGCTGGGTTGATGACGAAGGTGCCCGGCGTGAAGTTCAGATTATAATTGGTGTTGGCACGCAGCGACCCGAGCGTGATCGTGTAATTGCCGGCATTCTCACCCGACGCGCGCGACAGCGCGCCCGTCAGCACGGTCGCCGCCGTATCGGCGAACTTGAAGCCCGTCGCGGCGACCGTCAGCACGGGGTCCGGCTGGCCGAAGGTCTTCGATCCGCTGCCGGTCACGGCGAGCGGCGCGCGATTGATCGTCAGCGTCCCGTTGTTGACCGTGCTCACGGCGTAATTGGGGTTCGCTGCGATTGTGCCCTGGCGGATCGCATAGGTGCCCGCATTCTGCCCGGGATCGCGACCCGGCGCGCCGGTGAGTACAGTCGCTGCGCTCTCGCCATTCACGAGACCCGTGACATGGAACCCAAACACTGGGTCGTTTGCCGTGCCGTAAACCTTCGACGCATTGTCGAGCGTGATGACCAGCGGCGCTGGCGTCACGGTGATCAAGCCCTGCGTGCTGCCAGCAGTGTTCAGCACATAATTACCAGCGCTCGCCCCGGCCAGCCCAGTCGCGAGCACATTATAGGTACCGACGCCGGTCGTCGGCGCGAGCGTCACATCCTGGTTCTGGCTGTCGCGTACGGCGAGCACGAGACTGACATTGTCACCGCCTTGCACGCCGGTCAGTGTCACCGCGCCAATCGTCGGCAGCGTGCCGTAGACATTCGTCGTATTGGCGACCGCATAGCTCAGCGAGAAGCCGACCCCGGCCGGGTTGATCGTGAACACGCCCGGCGTGAAGACAATCGCATAATTCGCGTTCGCAACCAGCGTACCCTGCAGCACATTATAGGTGCCGGCATTTTCGCCTGAGGTGCGGGTCAGCGCGCCCGTGAGCACCGAGGCTGCGGTATCCGCAAACTTATAGCCGCTCGAATTGACCGTCAGCACCGGATCGGCGTCGCCATAAGTCTTCTGGCCCGTGCCAGTTACACTGAGCGGGGCCGGCGTGATGGTCAGCGTGCCGCTGTTGATCGTCGCGAAGGTGTAGTTGGAGGTCGGGGCGAGCGTACCCTGCGCGATCGCATAGGCGGACGCATTCTCGCCCGCTGCACGGATCGGGGCGCCGGTGACGGCCGTCGCGAGCGTCTCACCATTGACGAGTCCGGTAACGCCATAGCCCAGCGCCGGGTCGGCATCGCCATAGACCTTCGACATGCTGTTGATGTTGAGCACGAGCGGCGCACGATTGATCGTGAACGTCGCAGCATTATAGGTCAGGCTGTAGTTGCCGCTCGCGACCAGTGAACCCTGGCCGATCGCGTAGGTGCCGGCATTTTCGCCGACGCCCCGGCTCAGCGCGCCGGTCAGAACCGTTCCTGCCGTATCCGCGAATTTGAAGCCGCTCGCTGCGAAGGTCAGCGCCGGATCGGTACCGCCATAGGTCTTGGACTTGTTGTCGGCAGTCACGACCAGCGCTGCCGGCGTGATCGTCAGGCTGCCGCCATTGACTGTGCCAACGCTATAGTTGGACGTCGCCGCCAGCGAACCGCGAGACACAGCGTAAGTCCCGGCATTTTCGCCCGCGACGCGCGTCGGCGCGCCCGTCAGAGCTGTCGCGACGCTCTCGCCGTTGACGAGCCCGCTCACGCCGAACGCCAGCGTCGGGTCGGCGTCGCCATAGACCTTGTTGACGCCCGACAGCGTGATCACCAGCGGGGCGGGCGTCACGGTGATCAGGCCAGCCGTGCTGCCGCTGTCGTTGATGAAGTAGTTCGCGGCATTGGCGCCGGTGATGCCGGTCACCGAAGCGGTATAGGTGCCGACGCCCGTCGTCGTCGCCAGCGTGACGGCCTGGTTCTGGTTGTTTTTGACCGTCACCACCGGCGTCAGCGTGTCGCCGCCCCGCACGCCAGTCAGCACCACGGTGCCGATCGTCGGCAGCGTGCCATACACGTTCGTCGTGTTGCCGATCGAGTAGAAGATCGCGCTGAGACCCGCCTGCGCGATGGTCAGCGTGCCGCCGAAGTAAGCGATGTTGTAATTCGCGTTGGCGACCAGCGACCCCTGGGTGATCCCGTAGGTCCCGGCATCCTCGCCCGCTACGCGCGACAACGCACCCGACAGCACGGCGCCTGCGGTATCGGCAAACTTGAACCCGGTCGCCGAGAAAGTCAGCGCTGGATCGGTATCGCCGAAGGTCTTGGTCTGATCGGCCGAGGTAACTGTCAGCGTCGCCTTGGTGATCGTGAAGCTGCCCGGCGTATAGGCCAGCGTATAATTGCTGTTGGTCGTCAGCGTGCCCGCCGTGATCGCATAGGGGCTGCCGGCGACGTTCTCGCCCGCCGCGCGGCTCAACGCGCCGGTCAGCACGGTGCCGAGCGTATCGCCGCTCTGAACGCCCGAAGCGGTGAACGTCAGCGCCGGGTCGGCATCGCCATAGACCTTCGTCTTGTTGGCGGCGGTTACCGACAGCGTTGCCCGCGTGATGTTCGCCGTCAGACCCGTCGGCTGCGCAAAGATGTAGTTGGTCGCGTCGCCGCCTGTAACCGAGAACCCGGTCACCGCGATCGCCTTGCCATTTGCGACGTTCTTGTCGGCAAAAGTACCAGACCCGGTACCGGTCAGCGTTACGGCGTCGCCGTTGAAGAGCCCGCCCAGCGCCGCTGTGCCCGAAATCGCGGCACCCGTCGTTCCATCATAAGTGCGGTTCACGCCCGAGAGTCCGCTGACGGTCAGCGGCGCAGCGGTAATTATGCCGATCGCGCCGGTCGCCGTCGTGGGCAGTGCATAATTGGTCAGCAGCGTTCCGCCGCCGGCAGTGAAGTCGCCGCTGTCGAGTGTCGCCGTGACCGTCTTGCCGGTCCCGACATTCTTCGTGTCATAGGCACCGACCGTCTCGGTGACGCTCGCGCTTTCGCCACTGACGAACCCGCTCAGGCTGTAATTGCCAGGGATCAGCGATGCGACCGTCGTCTGGTTATACTGTTTCGTGGTTGTGCCGGTCAGCGACGCGGTGAGCGACTTCGGCGTGATATTCGCGGTCAGGCCGGTCGGCTGCGATCCGATCACATAATTGGTGGCATCCGCGCCGGTGATCCCATAGCCGCTCGCCGAAACCGACTTGCCGTTGGCGGCATTTTTGTCAGAAAAAGTACCGGTAGCGCCACCCGTCGTCAGCGTCACGCTGTCGCCCGAGATCACGCCGCCGGCGACCGAGCCGCCGGTCAGCGTCGCGTTGGTGTTGCCGTCATAGACCTTGTTCTGCGCGGTCACGCCGGTGATCGTCAGCGACTTGGCGTTGATCGTGCCAAGCGCGGTCGCCGAGGACACGCTATAGTTGTTGCCGCCGTTGCCGTCGCTGATCGTGAACGACCCAACCGTCAATGTCTTGCCGGTGCCCGCGTTCTTGGTGTCGAACGTCTGGCTCAGCGTAGATGTCGTGTCGCCGCCGACCAAGCCGACCGCCAGAACGGTCGCGGTCGATGCCGTGGTCCGGTCGTAGGTCTTGGTGTCGGCGACCGCATTCACGGTCAGCGTCTTCGCCGTGACATTGGCGCTAAGCCCGGTCGGCTGCGTGAAGCTGTAGTTAGTCGCGTCGGTGCCCGTCGCGGTATAGCCGGTGACGGTGATCGCCTTCGCGCTGCCGACATTCTTGCTCGCGAACGTGCCGGACCCAGTACCGCCAAGCGTCACGTCGTCGCCCGAGAACAGCCCGCTGAGCGCCGCCGTGCCGCTCAGACCCGCTGTCGTCGTGCCATCGTAAACACGGTTCACGCCCGACACGCCGCTGACGGTTAGCGGGGCAACGGTAATCTCGCCAATCGCGCCCGTCGCCATCGTCGGCAGCGCGTAGTTGCTGAGCAACGTACCGGCGCCCGCACTGAAGTCGCCGCTGTCGAGCGTCGCGGTGACGGTCTTGCCAGTACCGACATTCTTCGTGTCGAACGCACCGACCGTCTCTGTAACTGTCGCGCTCTCCGTCAACACAAAGCCCGACAGGCTGTAGTTGGCGCTCGTCAGCGTCGCCGCCGTTGTCTGGTTATACTGTTTGGACGTCGCGCCGATCAGCGATGCGGTCAGCGTCTTCTGCGTGATATCGGCTGTGAGCCCAGCCGGGTTCGACACGGTGTAGTTGCCGCCATCAGTGCCAGTCAGCGCCGCGCCGGTCACCGTTACGGTCTTGCCCGTCCCGACATTCTTGGTGTCGAACGACGCCGTCAGGCCGCCCGTCAGCTGCGCATCGTCGCCGGCCTCGACACCGGCTGCGATCGACGCGCCGGTCACCGTGGCGGTCGTCGTCCCGTCGTAGACCTTGTTCTGCGCCGTGGCGCCGGTGATCATCAGCGCCTTTTGGGTGATCTTGCCGACATTGCCGGTCGCGACTGTCGGCAGCACATAATTCGCCAGCAATGTGCCGCCGTTCGCCGTGAAGTCGCCAGCCTCCAGCGAGGCCGACGTTACCAGCTTCGACGTGCCGACATTCTTCGTGTCGTAGCTGCCGACGGTCTCCGTCACGCTCGCGCCTTCACCGGCGATGAAGCCCGACAAATTATAGTTGGCGGAAGTCAGCGTCGCCGCCGTCGTCGCATTGTACACCTTATCGACATTGCCGGTCAGCGACACGGTCAGCGTCAGCTTGGTGATGTCGGCGCTGAGCCCGGTCGGCTGGCTCAGGCTATAGTTGGCATTGTCCAACCCGGTCAGGATGTAGTTGCTCGCCGTGACCGTCTTGCCAGTCCCGGCATTCTTGGTGTCGAACACGCCGGAACCCGCCGTGAACGTGACGGTGTCGCCGGACACAATACCGCTCAGCGAGCCGCCGGTCAGCGTCGCCGTCGTCGTCCCGTCATAGGCCTTATTCTGCGCCGAAACGCCGGTGAGTGTCAGACCCTTCGCGTTGATCGTGCCAAGCGCAGTGTTGGTGATGATATTATAGTTGCCGACAACGCTCGCCGCACCCGCATCCTCGATAGTGATGCTCCCCGGCGAAACGACGCTCAGCGTCCGCCCGTTGACGGCGCTGGCGTTCTTGGAGTCGAACACCTGGCTCAGCGTCGATGTGATGCTGTCGCCGGCGACCAGGCCCGTTGTCATCGTCGCGCCTGCAACGGTCGGCGCATTCGCCGAGGTCGTGGTGCGGTCATAGGTCTTGGTGTCGGTGACCGCGTTGATCGTCAGGTCGCGGACTGTGACGTTGGCGCTGAGTCCGGTCGGGTTGGTGAAGTTGTAGTTTGCCGCATCGGTACCCGAGATGGACAGACCAGAGACCGTTATCGCCTTTGCCGTTCCGACATTCTTGCTGGCAAACTGACCGGTCGCGGTCCCATCGAGCGAAACATCGTCGCCGCCGATCGACGCAGTGATCGATGCCGTACCAGTAAGACCAGCGACCGTGGTGCCGTCATAAACCCGGTTGACGCCCGACAGGCCTGTCGCCGTCAGCGACGCCTTGTTGATCGTGCCCAGCGCCGTGGCGGACGACACGCTATAGTTGTTGCCCGAATTGCCGTCGTTGATCGTGAAGCTGTTGACCGTCAGCGTCCGTCCATTGGTCGCGCTGGCGTTCTTGCTGTCGAATGACTGGCTCAGGGCCGTCGTGGTATCGCCGCCGACCAGGCCAACGGCACTAATGGTCTGAGCCGAATTTGTCGTCCGATCATAGGTCTTCGTGTCGCTGACCGCGTTCACCGTCAGCGTCTTGACCGTGATGTCTGCGGTGATTCCGGTCGGGTTGCTGAAATTATAGTTGGTCGCCTCGGCGCCCGAAATCGAATAGCCGGTGACTGTAACGGCCTTGCCAGTGCCGACATTGCGGTTGTTGAACGTGCCGACACCCGTGCCGTCGAGCGACAGATTGTCGGAGGTCGCCAACGCCGAGGAGAAGGCGGGCGTGCCGGTCAGCACAGCCGAGGTGTTGCCGTCATAAACCTTGTTGTTCGCCGACAGGCCGGTCAGCGTCAGGTTCAGCTTGTTGATCGTGCCAAGCGCGGTGTTGGTCAGCACATTATAATTGGCACCGCCATTGCCGTCGTTGACGGTATAGCTCGTCACCGTCAGCGTCCGTCCGTTGACGGCACTCGCGTTCTTCGAATCGAACGTCTGCACGCGCCCGGTGATCGTGTCGCCGCCGACGAGACCCGTCGAAGCGTCAGCCGCTGTATCGGTGACCACGCCAGCCGACGCCGTTGTGCGGTCGTAAGTCTTGGTGTCGGCGACCGCATTCAGCGTGACGTCGCGCACCGTGATGTTCCCGGTCAGCCCGGTCGGCTGCGTGAAGTTATAGTTGCCGGCATCCGCACCGGTCGACGCGGTGAAGCCCGTGATGGTGATCGTCTTGCCATTGCCGACATTCTTGTTGGCAAAACTCGCCGATCCCGTACCGCCAAGCGTCACATCGTCGCCCGAGAACAGCCCGCTGAGTGCCGCCGAGCCCGTGAACGACGCTGCCGTGGTCGCATCATAGATCTTGTTCGACCCCGTCAGCCCGCTGACTGTCAGCGGCGCCTTGGTGATCGTCCCGATCGCGCCGGTCGCCATGCCGGGCAGTGTGTAGTTCGCGGCCAGCGCCCCGCCCGCCAGGCTGTAATCGCCGCTCACCAGCGTCGCTGTCACCGTCTTGCCGGTGCCGACATTCTTCGTGTCATAGGTCGCGCTGGTCTTGGTGACCGTCGAACCCGCGCCCTCGCCGCCGACGAAGCCGGTCAGGCTGTAATTGTCGGTCGTCAGCGTCGCTGCCGTCGTCTGGTTATACTGTTTCGACGTGCTGCCGATCAGCGACACCGACAGCATCGCCTTGAAGATGTCGGCGAACAGGCCGCCCGGCTGCGTGAAGCTATAGTTGGTCGCGTCGGTGCCGCTCACCGAATAGCCGCTCGCCGTGATCGTCTTCGCGGTCCCTGCACCGGCCGTCGCGAATGCAAAGGTCGGGCTGCCGCCAAGCGTGACGTCGTCGCCCGAGAACAGGCCGCTGAGCACAGCCGTGCCGGTGACCGACGCCGTCGTCGTCGCGTCATAGGTCTTGTCGACGCCCGTCAGGCCGCTCACCGTCAAGGGCGCAACCGTGATCGTGCCGACATTGCCCGTCGCCATCGTCGGCAACGTATAGTTGGACAGCAGCGTGCCGCCGTTCGCAGTAAAGTCGCCACCCGCCAGCGTCACCGTCACCGGCTTTGATGTGCCGACATTCTTGGTGTTGTAGGTGCCACTCGTCTTGGTGACCGTCGCGCCTTCACCCGCGACGAACCCGCCAAGGCTGTAATTACCCGATACCAGTGTCGCCGCGGTCGTCTGGTCATACTGCTTCGACACCGTGCCCGTCAGCGACGCCGTCAGCGTCTTCACGGTAATGTCCGCCGTGATGCCCGTCGGGTTGCTGAAATTATAGTTGGCTGCCTCGGTGCCGGAGATCGAATAGCCGCTGACGGTCACCGTCTTGCCCGAGCCGACATTCTTCGTGTTGAACGTACCGACGCCCGTGCCGTCGAGCGACAGATTGTCAGCGGTCGCGAGCGCAGAGGAAAAGGCCGGCGTGCCCGTCAGCACCGCAGACGTGTTACCGTCGTAAACCTTGTTGTTCGCCGAAAGACCCGTCAGCGTCAGGTTCAGCTGGTTGATCGTACCAAGCGCAGTCGCAGACGAAACGCTGTAGTTGTTGCCCGAGTTGCCGTCGTTGATCGTGAAACTGTTGACCGTCAGCGTCCGGCCATTGGCTGCACTCGCATTCTTGCTGTCGAACGACTGGCTCAGTGTCGAGGTCGTGTCGCCACCGACCAAACCGACCGCCGTGACCGTCTGCGCCGAATTCGTCGTCCGGTCGTAGGTCTTGGTATCTGCCACTGCATCGACGGTGAGCGCCTTCGGCGTCACATTCGCCGTGATCCCGGTCGGCTGCGTGAAATTATAGTTCGCCGCATCCGTGCCCGAGAGGGACAGCCCGGTGACGGTGATTGCCTTGGCGTTGCCGACATTCTTGCTGGCAAACGTCCCGCTCGCCGTCCCGTCGAGCGAGACGGTATCCCCCGAAATGATGCTGGCGGTGATCGTCGGCGTACCGGTCAGACCTGCGACATTCGTCCCGTCATAGACCCGGTTGACCCCCGACAGGCCGGTTGCCGAGATGTTCAGCTTGTTGATCGTGCCAAGCGCGGTGTTCGTGATGATATTATAATTGCCAAGCACGCTTGCATTGCCGGCGTCGGCAATGGTGAGACCCGCAGTGACGACACTAAGCGTACGCCCGTCGACGGCGCTCGCATTCCGTGAATCGAACACTTGGGTCAGCGTCGATGTGATCGTGTCGCCAGAGACGAGACCCGTATTTGCGGTCGCAGCCGAGACTGTGGGCGTGCCCGTCGAAGCCGTTGTCCGGTCATAGGTCTTGGTGGACGCAACGGCGTTCAGTGTCAGGTCGCGCTGTGTGATGTTCGCGGTCAGCCCGGCCGGATTGGCAACCGTGTAATTGCCCGCCTCGGTACCCGACAGCGACGCGCCGGTCACCGTCACGGTTTTGCCGGTGCCGACATTCTTGGTATCGAACGTCGCGGTCAGCGCGCCCAGCGTGACATTGCCGGCATCGACAACTTCGACATTACCGGCCCCGCCGCCGCCCGAAATCGACGCGCCGGTCACGCTCGCGGTCGTCGTGCCATCGTAAATCTTGTTCTGCGCCGTCGCACCGGTCAGCGTCAGCGCCTTCTGCGTAACGGTCAGCGAACCGGTACCGGTGAAGGCAAAGGCATAGTTGATCGGTGACGCGAGTGACCCGATCGTGCCGGTCACACCCGTGTAGGTCGCGACATTCTTGCTGGTTACGCCGGTTGAGCCCGCCGCCCCTGTCGCCGCTGTGCCGATGAGGTCGCTGTTGACGAGGCCGCTCGTATAGCTGCTCGGCAAATTCTGGACGGTGCCGTTGTAAACGACGCTCGCCGATGGGGTGATTGTGTAGGTAAGCGTCGGCCGGTCGGCATAGACAAACAGATTGCCGGCAACCGTCGAAACCAGGTTGGGCGACCCGACCGCCGCCGAGCGGGCGCTCGCCACGTCGAAATTGGCATTGTAGAAATTGCCGGCCGTCAGCGAGCCACGGACAGTATTGTCCCATTCAGTGTTGCTGCCAGTGTTGTTGGTAAAGATCAGATAGCGCGCGGTACCGCTGCCCGGCGCGATCGACGCGCCGCTGCTCGCCACGAAATTGGCGTTGGTGCCAAGGATAACCGAATCGCCACTCGATGCGCTCGATGTGATCGTCTTGTTCGACCCGATCACAAGATTGCCTGCCGCGTTCGACGTGATCTTCGCCGTCGTGGCGACAGTCACATCGTTGATCGTCAGGCCCGCCGCGAGCGTGTTCTGCAGGTCGATCGATCCGGTGTTGCCCGCGACCGACCCGATCTGGTTGTTCGAGGTCAGCGTATAGGCACCGCCCGTCCCGTTGAGCGTCAATGTGCCAGCGGTGATGATCTGCGACTGTGTGACGGCTCCACCCGCTGTCAGTGTCGCTGTGCCGCCGCTACCGACATTGAAACCGGTCAGTCCATTGACCGTGCCGATCGCGAAGCCGCTGGTGTCGCGCAGGCTGATCGTGCCGCCGCTGTTGCTGGCAGCGACATTGATGAAATCGTTCGACGCATTGGTCAGCGTGAACGTGCCACTCGATGTGCCGCTGAGCGAGAGGTTGTCGGCAACGAGCGCATGGTTCTGCGTGACGGTTCCGCTTCCGGTCACCAGCGACAGCAGGCCACCGGGGCTCACCACCGAGGTCGTCAGTCCGTCGAGGTTCGATAGCGCAAATCCGTTATCGTCGCGGAACTTGACGTTGCCGCCCGACGAACTGATCGCGATGTTCGCAACCTGATTGTTGGCGGTGTCGAGATTGATGTTGCCGGCGCCGCGGATCACGAGGTTACCAGCGCCGCCCTGAACACTGATCGCGCCGGTGTTGTTGCCCTCGGTCGCGGTGCCTGCGGTCGCTAGCGCGAGGGTCGTGATGTTCGGGAACAGCGCCGTGCCGCCGACAGTCAGGTTGCCCGACCCGGTATCGCCGATACGCAGCGTGTCGGCGGTCACATTGTCAGTCTCGGTCGCGTCGAGCACGAGCTTGCCGCCGCCACCCGCTTCGGCGGGTGTTCCGGTCGACGTCCCGAAATCGATGGCGCGACCGGTCGAGGTCGTTGTGATTTCCACAACGCGCCCCGTCGCGACGATATTGCCCGATAGCGCCAGACGGTCGGACAGGATCTGCACGTTGCCGTTGCCGCCCGTCGTGATGTTGCCGGTCGTTGCGGTGATCGTCAGCAGGCTGTCAGCGGTATTGGTCTTCAGCGCGACCGTATAGTCCGTCAGGCTCGCGCTCGTTGCAGACGTCGTGATGCCGTTGGTCGCACCGACGGTGTTGATCGTGAAGCTATTGGTATCCGTGTAGGCAACGCGGCCGGTGTTCGCGGCCAGCGTGTCGATCGCATTGCCCGTGCTGGTCAGCTGATAATTGCCGCCTGTCCCGAGCAGCAACAGTCCGCCCGTGTTCGTGATGTTCGACCCGTTGGTCTGCGTGACCGTGCCTGTGCTGGTCAGCGTCGTCACGCCGGAGCCGCTCGAGATGCCGCTCGTCGTCGTAATGTTGCCGACACCGGTCACGCTGCCGATATTGAAGTTGCCGGTATTCACGAACGAGATCGCCGTGTTCGTGCTGGTCAGCGCGACATTGCCGGTAATGTTGTTCGACGTGTTGGTCAGGGTAACGCCGCCGGCCGCAGTCGCCAGAAGGCCGCCGGCTGTGATGGCTTGCGACTGTGTAATCGTCGTGCCGCCGCTGGTGGCATTCAGAAGCGTCGCACCGGTCGTCGTGATACCGACGGTGCCCGACACCGTACCAACCGAAAAGGCATTGGCCTGAGCATAGGCGATGGAGCCAGTATTGCCAGCCAATGTCGCCGAGCCCGACAGACCGTTGGCCTGCGTCGTAAGATCGTAGCTTGCACCTGCGCCGAGCAACCGGATGCCGCCACCGGCCCCTGCCGAACTCACAAAGGCACCCGTCTGTGAGACAGCGCCGCGCGCATCCAGCGTGATCGTTCCGGTCACCGCGTTGATCGCGTTGATGCTCATGCCCGCGCTGGTGCCGCTGGCTGTCAGCGTGACATTGCCATTCGCCGTATTGATCGCAGCGTTGGTGGTGATGGCATTCGCAGCACCGTTCCGGGTCGAAGTCAGCGAAACGGCGCCACCCGCTGTCGAGAAGGTGCCGCTCGTGGTGATCGTGTCGGTCGCCGAACCGGTGAAGCTGCCTGCCTGCAGCGTCAGCGTCTGATTGCCCAGCGTCAGCGCACCATTCTGCGCGGCAAAGGACACGAGGCTTCCGGACGCGCCAAACTGCGAGAGCGTCGAACTTGTTCCGCCAGACGTCGTGATGGCCGCGAAATTGTTGGTCGTCAGAGAGGTCGCGCTGGTGAGATTGACCTGGGCTGTGTCGAGATTGTTCGTCGCGGTCGAGCCCTGGCTCGTGTTGAGCTGGCTGCCGAGACTAATGCTGCCGACCGCAGAGGTCATCGTGACGTCGCCGCCGCCGGTCGCAATGATCCCGTTGGTAATCAGCGTCCCCAGCGTGGTGATATTACCGCCGGATGTCGTGCCCGAACCGACAGGGCCGGTAGTCAGCGTCTGGAAGCTGATGGATCCGCCACGTGTATCGAATGCGTTGCCCGAGGTTGTCGTGACCGAAATTGCGTCGCCAACCGCGCCCGTACCGCCGCCCGCGCGGAAATCGACGTTCACGGGGCTGCGGAGATCGGCAGCGCTCGAATTCCAGAGACCGGCACCGGCGATGCTGCCCGCCGTGAAGGTGATGTTACCGTCAGCCTTGAAATTCAGGTTGATGACGCTGCGGTCGCTGGCCGTTCCGGGCGAAGCCGAGGACGGTCCCGTCGTCGCTGCCGCATTCGCGACACCCTTGGCCATCGAAATATTGCGCGTCGCATTGGCGTTGACCGTAATCGTCGAGGTCGCGCCGGTATCAACAATCTGGACCGTGTTCGTGGCACCGTTGAACGTGATGTCACGGCCGCTGAGGTTTGCCGTCAGCGTATTCGCCGCGCTCGTGCCCGAAACAAAGCTGGCAGTCAGCGCACCGGAGGTGGAAATCAGTACATCGCGCCCGGAGGTCGCGGTCAAAGTCAGCGAATTGTTGGACGAGTTTGCGACACTGCCCGCGCTGATGCGGTTGCTGATCGTGATATCGCTCGCATTGCCGCTATTCGTCAGGTTGATCTGCGAGGCAGCGCCCGTATCCTTGACGACCGTGCCGCTCACGGTGATTCCCGTGGCTGCATTGACAGTCCAATTGCCGGCTCCGAGCGAAACAGCACCTGCAGAGGTATAGTTCGCAGCCGACGTGACGCTGATCGCGCCGCCGCCGGTGGCCGTCATCGCGTTGCTGGTCAGTAGCCCGGACCCCGCAGTGGTCAGCGTGATCGCGTTCCCGGTGGTTCTCGTGCTGGTCAGTCCGCCGATCGACGTCGTGCCCGTCGCACCGTTGTGGGCGACACTGATCGCCCCCGTCCCCGCATTCAGAGCGCCGGTTCCCGCAATATTGCCCGAGGTACTGTTGATCAGCGTGATGTTGCCGCCGGCGGTCGTTACCGTCCCGCTATTCAGCGTCATGCCGGTGGCGGCGTTATAGGCTACCGCACCGCCGTTCGTGGTGATTGCGACACCTGCCGTCTGTGTGATCGTGGTTCCGGCGTTGAACGTGATTCCGCCCGAGCCGGTCGTGGTAATATTGGAGCCCAGCGAAAGCGAAGTGGTCGCAGTCAGCGTCAGGCTGGTGTTGGCTGACCATGAGATCGCACTCGCAGCCGACCAAGACAATGTTCCGGCGCTTGAACCGGTGCCTGCGGTGCTGATTACAACATTGTTGGTCGCCAGCTGGGTGGTGAGCGTTGTCGTGTTGATCGTCGCGGTCGTCCGGTCGCCGGCAGTGTAGGTGCCAGCCGAGAACGTTCCCCCGGTGGTACCGCCAGTAGTGGCGTCCGCACCGGTACTGATGGTGATATTGGTTGGGTCGAGCAACAGCGTGCCGACGCTCCCGTTCACGGCAGACGTGTCAGCAGATCCCAAAAAGTCGAGGATGTTATGCGACGAAGTCTCGACAAGTCCCCCGTCACCGCCAGATGCGCCGCCCTTCGCGCTGATCGTCCCCGCGAACCCGGTATATTCGTCCGACCACAGGACAGCTGTACCGCCTGCGCCTTGGCCATCGACGTTGATTGAGGCACCACGGTCCATTCCAACGAATGTCGCATGGCGGATCGGCGCATCTGCAAAGGTCTTGTCACCGTTGCCGCCCTGAAAGTCGCCGCCAACGAGAACCGTGCCGCCCTTCGTGCCGCTCGCGTCGATGTTCGCGCCGTCTTTCAGCGAAATGTTGGTGCCGACCACATGCACCGTGCCACCGCTGCCATCGGCATTTTTCGCGGTAACCGCCCCCGACACCGTGACATCGCCGCCCGCATCAAGCCACACACGCCCATTCTGCGCGGCACCGCCGGTAGCGGACACGATCCCGCCATTGTTGCCGGCGAGCGCATAGACGTTCCCGCCAGCCGCGCGCAGTTCCGCAGCCGCCGAAGTGATCGTGCCGGTGTTGGTGACGTCACCCGCCCCGCCGTCGACCATGATGCGCTGATCCTGGCCCGACGCCTGCAGCACGATGCGATCGGCAGCCGCCAGACCGACAGTCCCGCCGGCCGAAATCGTGCCGGAGTTGCCCGCCATGGCGCCGATCATCACGACATCGCCGCCGGCGCTGATCGACCCGAAATTTTCAACCCCGCCCGCGGAATCGCCGGAGAAGGTCAGGTTGCCCGCCGACATGAACGAAGCCATGTCGACCATGCGCGTCGAAGCGACGAACGACCCCCCGGTCAGCACCTTGCCGGAGGAATCCACGACGATGCCGGCTGGGTTGATCAGATAGACCGAACCCGTCGCCGAAAGCTGGCCCGCAATAGTAGACAGATCACCACCGGTTACCCGGTTGAGCGTGGCACCCGTCCCGTTGTTGAACGCGACGCTGCCGCCCGCACCGATCGAGAAGCTCTTCCAGTCGATGATGGCGCGCGCGGATGTCTGGTTGACAGTGAGGCCGCCGAGGCCGCTGCCGATGCTTGCGGAACCGGCAACAACCTGCCCGCCGGTCGGCAAAGCGATGCCGTCCGCCAGTGCCGGCACACTCATCGGAAGCCCGATCAGCGCCGCTGCGAGTGCTGCCGCCGAAGCGCGCCCCCGCAAGGTTGAACCCATCACGCGCATGATTGCCCTGTTGCGCCCCACAAACATCTACACAAAAACCCTACGCAACGCAGTAAAAATACGGCGCTGGCGCGCATTTGGACGCGCCATCAACGAGACTTGACCCTGCGGCGAGACAGCGCACCATGACCGGCGAAGGAACTGGTTGAGTGGCGGCGATCCATACACATCCAAATCTTGGTAAAAGATAAACCAACGCACACGGTTCAGGAAGCTGAAACCGGGGGGTGCGACAATTGGCCGGAGGTGCGGAATCCCGCGAAAAAACACTCGCTAACTCGTTATGAATGCGAATTAATTTATTGCGGCGTTGGAACGCCGCTGCGGCGTCGCCACGCCCGGCGGATCGCGCCCATCGCCGGGCGCTCGATCAGCACGGTAATTCCGGCCGCAAGTGCAAGCACGACGACCAGTGCGAGCAGCGCCGCGAAATTGGCTTCGACCCCCCGGGTCTCGAGCCAGGAAATCACTGACCAGCCGACATTTTCGTGGACGAGGTATAGCGTGTAGGACACACTTCCGAGCCATACGAGCGGCGGCGAGGCGAGCAATCCCGCCTGTCCCGCCGCGAATGCGGCGAATGTCAGCGCGACCAGCGCTGCCACCGCAAAGTGCGCCCAGCCGTCGAGCGCCAGCACCGTCGCCAGCGCGAACAGCCCCGGCACTGCCACGCCGCGCCATGTCCGCTCGCCTGCGAACACCCGGTAGGCGCAAATCCCGAGCGCGAAGAACGGGATGAAATGCTGCACCAGCACCAGTCCAACCCGGAAGGGCAGCGCCGGAACCAACCACCACAACCATTTCAGCCCGATCCAGCCGATCAGCACCCATTCGATGCGATCAAGCAGCTTGAACCGGTACAGCGTGAACATCACGGCGTAGAAGGACAGCTCGACGAGCAGGGTCCAATAAGCTCCATCGACGCTCGGCAGTCCTGCCAAGCCCTGCAGCATCGTCAGATTCGCCGCCACCGTCGAGGCAGGCAGCCGCAGTCCGGTCAGCGGCCCGGCCCAGACTACTGCGGTCGTCAGCGCGATCGCTGCCCAATAGGCTGGAAACAGCCGCGAAAATCGCGACACCACAAAGTCCATCGGCCGCTTGGTGCGCTCGAGCGTCATGAAGATCACGAAGCCGGAGATGCCGAAGAAAAACTGCACCCCGAAGTGGCCCCAGGGCACCGAAACGAGCATCGGCCCATCATGGCCATAGACGGTGTCGTAGCGCGTCGTGAAGTGGAACAGCACCACCGCGAGCGCGGCGAGGCCACGCAGCGCATCGAGTTCGCCGAGGCGCGTGCGGTCGCTGCTCAACGCGCGTCCATTGCCAGCGCAAACGCCCCTGCCAGCCCCGCATCATCGCCGAGCGCTGGCGGCACAATAAAACCGCCGCGGTTCACGGCGTCCGCAGCAATGAACCCATTCAGCCAGCGGCGCAGTGCCGTTTCAACCGGCGCATGCAACCCGCCCGCATTCATCACCCCGCCGCCCAATATGATCCGCTCGGGGCTGAACATGAACACGATCTGCGCGCAAAATTGCCCCAGATAATCCGCGAGAATCGCGCGGAACGGATGGTCGTCAGGCAGTTCATTGAGCGGCGCGCCGAGCCGGTCGCGGATGGCCGGGCCGCTGATCAGTCCCTCGGCGCAGTCGCCGTGAAACGGGCAGAAGCCGGGATAGTCGTCGTCCGCATGCCGCCGCATCGGCGCATGACCCATCTCGGGATGCATGAGCCCGTGCACCGGCTGCCCGCGAACGATCGCCCCGCCGCCGATGCCAGTCCCCACCGTGATGTACACGATGTCGCTCAGGCCCTGCCCCGCGCCCCAGCGGTGCTCACCGATCGCCGCGCCGTTTACATCGGTGTCGAACCCCGCTGGGCAGCCGAGCTGCTTTGCCAGCGGTCCGCAGATGTCGACCCAGTTCCAGCCCGGTTTCGCAGTGGCTGCGATATGGCCCCAGGTCGGCGAGCCGGGCTTCAGGTCGAGCGGCCCAAAGCAGCCAACGCCAAGCCCCCGCACCGCCCCTAGAGCTCTCACAGATTCCTGAAAGAAGTCATAGACTTCCGCAAGCGTCTCGACTGGCCCGCGCGTCGCAATCCGCGTCCGCGCCCGGATATCCCCCGGATGCGTCCCGACGGCACAATTGAATTTGGTACCTCCGGCTTCGACGACTGCGTACACTGCCCGCTCCCCCACCTTCGGGCGGTCTAGCAGCGCGCGCCCCAGCCCGGAAGCCTCAGCCGAGCATCGCCCGCAGCATCCACGCGGTCTTCTCGTGGATCTGCATCCGCTGGGTCAGCAGGTCGGCGGTCGGCTCGTCATGGGCGTCGTCCGCAAGCGGGAACACGCCGCGCGCTGTCCGCACGACGGTCGCCTGATCGGCCGCGAGCTGCCGGATCATTTCGTCCGCCGCCGGAACGCCATCGGCTTCCTTGACCGTCGCCAGCTTCGCATAAGCCGAATAGCTGCCCGGTGCCGGCTCGCCGAGTGCGCGGATGCGCTCGGCAATCGTGTCGACCGCCAAAGCCAATTCCATATACTGCACCTCGAACATCTGGTGCAGCGTGTTGAATTGCGGCCCCGTCACATTCCAGTGGAAATTGTGGGTCTTGAGGTACAGCGTATAGGTGTCGGCGAGCAGCCGGGACAGCCCGTCCGCAATCGCGCGGCGCTGCTTGTCGGGGATGCCGATATCGATCTTCGCGGCCTTGGCCATGTCCGTCTCCCGCTGACGTTTCGCCCAAGGAAAATGCGCCGGACCCGACGGGCGAGTCCAGCGCATTGTTCCGCTCTACGTGATCGAATGCGTCGATGAGCGACGCGAGCAATTGCCTACTTCGCGGCGGGTTTGCGGCCAGGCTTGGCCTTTGTAGCGGCTGGCTTCGCTGCCTTAGGAGCAGCCGCTTTCACCGCAGCTGGTTTTGCAGCAGACACCTTGGCCGTCGCAGCCTTCGCCGCGGCGGCGGGCTTCGCGGTCGCCTTCGCAGCAGACTTCGGCGATGCCTTGCGCGCAGTCGTCGGCTTCTTGGTGGCCGCGGGCTTCGGCGACTTGGCCTTGGCGGTCACGCTCGCGGCAGCTCCGCTGACCGCCTCATACGCCTTGCCGACTTCCGCGCCGGCGCTCTTGCCGGCCTTTGAAAGAACCTCGGTCGCCGCCTTGATCGCGTTGGCCGCTCCGCCCCGCACGCGCTTCGACGACAGCGCAAGGCCAACGCCGGCGATCTGCGCGCCGATCGCGACATTACGCTTGGTCAGCAATTTCTTGGCGACGGCACGGACTTTCGCGCCGGTCGTGGCGCTGTCGGCCGGCTTCTTGGGATCGGTCATTGTCTAAACTCCTGCGTTCGTTACGGCGTCGATAATGAACCGGGCGGGGCTGTTGTTCCACCCAGCGGTTCGAACGGGTTTATCGCCGTCCCCTCCCACCACTTCTTTTCCGGCCCGAGCAAGAAGATGGCGAAATGCAAATGCGGTGCCTCGGGCGAAGCATTGCCGGTCGAACCGACATAGCCGATCACCGTTCCTCGCCGAACCATTTGCCCCTCGGCCAGCCCGTCAGCGTAGTGGTCGAGATGGGCGTAGTAATAGGCAAACCGTTCGGTCGGATCGAATTGGTAGATGGTAATCCCGCCCGCCTTGCTTTCGAACAATTTGGCGATCCGTCCATCCTCTGTCGCGACAACGGGCGTGCCGCGTGCCGCCAAAATGTCGATCGCATCATGCGGTCGCGCCCCGCCGTCCCGCGCTTGGGCAAAGGTGTCGGCCAGCTGCGCCGTGCCGATGCCGGAGACGGGCACGGTCAGCCGCTTCGCCATCAAGGCCGCAATATCTTCGCTCGAGACAGCAGCGGGCCGCAGCGTTGTTGGCCGACCAACAGGCGTCGTGCTTGTCGAAGGGGGCGCTGCCGGCCGCAATGTGCCGTTATCCTGCAAGTTGAGGATCACCAGCCATACCGCGCTTGTAATGACCGCCGTAACCAGGACGGCGAGCACAATCGCTAGCGTTGCACGCGTTCTGGAGATCATTGCAACCTACTCCTGAAGCTCGGCCACAACGCCGGGCGAGACCATCTGGGCCAGCCGCGCTGCATCCCAATTGGTTAGCCGGATGCATCCATGGCTCTCCGTGCGCCCAATCGTCTGTGGCTCCGGCGTCCCGTGAATTCCGTAATGTGGCTTGGAGAGATCGATCCAGACAACACCAACAGGGTTATTCGGTCCGGCCGGGATCTTCGCCTTCACGTCCTTGGTATCGGCGTCCCAAAATAGCGCCGGATTGTAATGAAACGTCGGCGTCTTCGAGACGCCCTGGATCTTCCAGGTGCCGATCGGCAGCGGATCATGCCTACTGCCAATCGTCGCTGGAAAGGCTGCGAGCAGCTTGCCGCTCGCGTCAAAGGCCATGACCGTCCTGTCAGACTTGTCGACGACCACTTTTGCCGCCTTGGGCTGTTCGGCGGCCACGCTCAGTTCATTAAGCGTTTCGGTCCAGCCGCGAGCCGCAGCGGTAACCGCCGAAGCCGGCGGCGGTGCGGCCGGATCAGCGGATGCGGCGACGCCCCTGACGTTCGGCACCAGCAACATCGTGCCAGGCGCGAGCTGGGTGACACCGGGATTCAACCGCGCAATGAAGGCTGGCGTCGTGTGGAATTTCTCGGCCATCGCCTCGACGAGCGTGCCGTAGTAGAGCGCCGGCAGCTTGGCTTTGTCGGCCATTTCATGCGGCACCGCGACGAACGGTCCCGCCGCATCTTCGCCACTGATCGCAAGTGTCACTGCCGCCGGCCGTGCATCCTTCGACAGTTCGGCCCAGGTTGCCGTGTCGACAGCCCCCGTGACCTGCAATTCGCGTGATTTCTGGAAGGCGCGCACGGCCTTGTCACTCATCCCGCCGAAATTTCCGTCGATGACCCCCATCGAGAAGCCGGCCCGGTCAAGCAGCACCTGCGCGCGGAGTGCCGCCGGTCCGGAACTACCGGCCTTCACATTGGTCGTTTCGGCCCTGTTGATCGCCGCCTCCGTCCAGTTGCCCGCTACGGGGACAGCGGCAAGACCGGCTGTGCCGTAAGCAAGACAGGCTGCAGCAACCAAATATCGACAACGCATGCGGTACTCCCAATATTGCCCATAGGGGAAACGCTGCGGCCCCGAGAAAGTCTCAAAGCCGCAGAGCTGGGGTTCTTCATGTTTGATGTTGCGGTTTCGAGCCGCCGCGGATTCCTCGCGGCTGGCGCTGGTTTGATCGGAGCTTCGCTGCTCCCGGGCGCGGCCTTGGCCGCACCATTCCGCTCAGGCGGCGAACGTGCGCTCGCCTTCTATCATACCCACACCGGCGAGACGCTGAAGACGGTCTACTGGGCTGATGGCAGCTATGTGCCGGGCGGTCTGAACCAGCTCAACCATCTGCTTCGCGACTTCCGCACCGGCGACATCGATGCGATCGACCCGAAGCTGTTCGACATCCTCGCGCAGGCGCAGCGCCTGACCGGTGCTGAGGGCAAGCGCTTCGAGATCATCTCGGGCTATCGCAGCCCGAAGACCAACGAAATGCTGCGCGGCGCATCCGAACATTCGGGCGTTGCCAAGCATAGCCAGCATGAGCTCGGCAAGGCGATCGATGTGCGCTTGCCGGGTGTCGATCTTGCCAATCTGCGCAAGGCCGGTCTGGCGATCCAGGGTGGCGGCGTCGGCTACTACCCGGACTCGAACTTCGTCCACATGGACACGGGCCGCGTCCGCTACTGGTAGGTCAGAAGCGCGCCGACAGGCTCGCGCGCAGCGTCCGGCCTTCGCCGGGGAAGCCGACCGAATCCTCATAGTTCGCGGACAGTAGATTGCGTGCGACGAGCGATAGCGACAGTACGTCACTCAGCGCATAGCGTGCGCCCAGATCGATTTCCGTGTGGCCATCGGCGCGGATCAGCCCCGTTGGCACCGAGCTGTCGAGGAAACTCGAATTGAACCGCAGGGCGGCGTCAAGCATCAGCCGAGGCTCCGCTCGCCACGCCAGCCGCGCCGCGCCCTGCCAGTGCGGGCGTGATCGCAGCGGCGTCGCGCTGCTGACGTCGAGCCAGGTCAGCGAGCCGTCCGCCGACCAATTGCCGAGCGTCCACTCGCCCTGAGCCTCTACGCCCTGCGTGGTGACCCTCGCCCGGTTGACGTTGGTGAACAACGCCGGATCGAAATCGATGAGATCAGAAAAATGCGTATGGAAATAACCGGCGCGCACGCGGCCGCCGTCCCATTTCCTTTCGACACCCGCCTCCCAGTTTTCGCTGCGCTCCGGCTTCAGCGCCGGGTTGGCGATCAGCGGATAGGCAAGCGCGTACAGGCTCGGCAGCTTATAGCCCTCCGACCATCCGCCCGTCAGCGTAAAGCCGCCCACTGGAAGTCGCCCCGAGACGCGCCCGGTCCACTCGCCCTTGGCCGTGGACGGATCATCGTAGCGGACGCCACCTGTCAGCTGTGCGCGTGCGCCGATTGTCGCCTCGGCAAACCCACTGGCGACATGCCGCCGGATGCGGAAATCGGCGGGAATCGGAAAGCCGAAATCGACCACACCGCTGCTACGCCCGCGCTCGTTCAGATATCCGCCGCCTGCAACGACCGTCAGGACGTCGGCAACGCGCCACCGCATATCGCCAAGGGCCTCGGTCCGCTCGAACCGCGTATCGGCGGTGATTGGCGGCACGCCATCCAGCACGCCGGGCGCGATCCCGGGACTATCCGACGCCGAAACCTGCCGCGTCCAGTTCAGCGCCAAATGCGGCCGCAGCTTCGCTGCCGCGTCGCGCGCCAGATCGACCGACCCGATCGTCAACCGGGCGCTACCGGTTTCCCGGTCGCGCAGAACCGCCAGCCGCGGCCCGCCGCTGTCCTCGGGAAAAACCGACCGCTCCGATCGCGCATGCAGCGCCAGCCCTGATAGCGTCCAGCCGCCGACCTCCTGCGCGACCTTCGCCAGCAGCTGTCGCCGCTGCAGATCGGACCCAACTGTCCCGTCGCCGCTGTCATAGCCCCCGGCGCTGAGCAACAGCCCGCCATCCCTCCAGCCGAGCCCAGCCGTTGCGTCACCGCCGACCCGACCGCGCGTATCGCCAAACAGCCGCGCCGATCCGAAATCCTCGCCTGCCACGGGCTGCCGCAGCCGCAGATTGACTACGCCCGCCAGCGCATCCGCGCCGTGCACCGCCGACAGCCCGCCGCGTGCCACCTCAATCCGCTCGAGGGCTGCGGGATCGATCTGGCCGAAATCGAAGGCCCCGCCCTGGCTGTTGGTCGGATCGCCAACCTTGACCCCGTCGAGCAACACCAGCGTGAAGTTCGGCTCGCCGCCACGCAGCGACAGATAGCTGCCGCCGCCCTCCCCGCCCTTCTGAAACGCCCGCACGCCCGCGACCCGGTCGAGCAGATCGAGCGTTGTCGCCGGCTGCAACGCCGCGATCGCATCGGCCGAAATGACCGTCCCGCCCAACTCCACGACCGACGGCTCCGTCCGCGACGCCGTCACGACAATCTCCTCCGCCCCGACAGACGCGGAGATCAGGATCAACGCCGCTGCAAACTCTCTCTTCATTCGCGCACTCGACTGGGGCATAGCCGCGCGAGACGCACGGGCGGGCGTTACAAGCCGCAATCGCGGCGGATTGCAAGGGGACGGCGGGTGGCTCTGCGGCGGGTTTGGATCTTTCTCCTCGAACTGGTGATCGTCGCCGCGGCGGTGTTCATCGGCGCGCCGATTGCCGAAAATTTCCGGATTATCCCCAAAGCGCTGCTGCACCTGCCGCAAATCTCATTCTCGATGGCCGATACGCTGGTCGTCTTGAAGGCCTTCCTTGGCTTCTGCGGCGCCGCGTTCATCATCAACGGCCTGCTCAATGGATGGGACGTGTTCGGCAGCCCGCGCCGCGCCGCCAAGGAGATCTACGCGCTGCTGACCGGCATCGTCGCTGCCGCGCTCTACCTGTTCCTACTGACCGCCATCAGCTTCAGCCCGGAACTGCTGCTCGACGCTTCGCTGATCGCCTTCGCCCTTTTTCTCGCCGCGTTTATGGCCTTTCGCGGCACAGCCGGCGCCTTCTTAGGGAACCTGTTCGGGCTGCTGAAATCGCCCTGGACCTGGCCAATCCTGCTGTTCGCGATGACACCGCTTGTCGTCGCGCGCCAGTTCACTGTCGACCGAGACTTCGCCAATTGGGTCACCAACATCCGCGTTTCCGCCAACGTCGGCGGTGATCATCCCTACACGCTCGTCAATGCGCTCGGCACGACGCTGTTCGAAACGCCTATCGATGCCAAATTCGCGAGGGGCGACACGGCGCATGTCTATGTCCTGACACGCGGCGGCAAGCTCTATCGTGCCGACTACCCGTCGGGCGCCAACAAGACGCTGCTGCTCGATATCGCGCCAAAAGTCGGCTACGTTGAATTCGAGAATGGCGCGCTCGGCTTCGACGTGCATCCTGCTTTCACGCAGGTCGGAAGCCCCGGCGCGGGTCAGGCGTTCGTCTATTACACCGAATATCATGCCGACCGGCAGGTGAACCATCTCACCCGCTACGACCTGTCAGCCGGCGACCCGACGAAAGCGCTCGCCAGCGCGACTCCGCTCATCGAACAGCGTCGCGGCAATGACGGCTATCACAATGCCGGCTCTGTGAATTTTGGCCCCGACGGCTTCCTGTATCTTTCGGTCGGCGAGATGGGCATGCCCAACTGCCATCAGCGCATCGACTGTTCGCTGGTCGGCGGCATCCTGCGGCTCGATGTCGACCGCAAGGGCGGCACCGTCTCGCGGCCAATCGCCCGTCAGCCCAAAAATGGCGTGACCGCCAACTATTTCATCCCACTGGACAACCCCTATGCCGGCAACCCGAACGTGCTCGGCGAATATTGGGCGCACGGCCTGCGCAATCCCTTCCGCATCAGCTTCGACCTCTTGAGCGGCCAGCTCTGGGCCGGCGAGGTCGGCTCGACCGAATGGGAAGAGGTGAACCGTATCGGCAAAGGCACCAACCACCAATTTCCGTTCATCGAAGGCTTCACCGCGCAGCCCGCCTTCCCGCGGCCCGCCAACTTTGTCGGCGTCGAAACGCCGCCGGTGCTGACCTATCACCACACCGCCTATCTGCGCTCGGTGATCGGCGGCCTCGTCTATCGCGGCGACAAGCTCGCCGACCTCAAGAACCGCTATGTGTTCGGCGACAATTATTCGGGGGAGATCATGACGATCCCCGCCGACACCAAGCGCACCGACAAATGGACCGTCGTCGCCCGCTCCGCCGACGTCGCACAGCGCGGCCTGACCGGCTTCACAGCTGCCCCCGATGGCGAGTTGCTCATCACCGTGATGGGCGACAATGACCACCCGACCGGCATGCTCGCGAAGCTCGCCCCGTCGGGAAGCGATGCCGCCAAAGCCGCCGATGCCGCGCGTGCAACCAGCGCCGCCGCGCCCGCCGCAACCGTCACCCTCGCGCAGGCGCAATCGCTCTATGCCGTTAACTGCGCTCGCTGCCATGGCGCATCCGGCAAGGGCGACGGCCCCGACGCCAAAGCACTCGGCGACTATGTCCCGAACTTCACCGACCCGAACTTCCAGCGCTATTTCAGCGATGAAGCCATCGTCCAGGTCATCGCCAAGGGTGGTCCGGGCATCGGCCGCGGCCCGATGATGCCACCGTGGGAAGGCGTACTGAAACCGGCTGAGATCACCGCGATGAAGGATCATGTCCGCCGTCTCGGAGCTCAGAAATAGACGTCCGGCAACATTTCGACTGTCATTGAAATATCACTTGACCGGGTTCCATAATTCGATAACCATCGAAATATGGAACCCGACGTCGCCATCTCAGCCTTCGCCGCGCTCGCACAGGACACACGACTCGCGACCTTCCGCATGCTCGTCAAAGCTGGCCACAGCGGATTGAGCGCGGGGGAAATCGCAACCGCAGCTGGCGCAGCTGCCCCCGTCATGTCGCACCACCTTAGCGTCCTCGAACGCGCCGGACTGGTCCGCTCGACCCGCATCGGCCGCTCGATCCGCTATGCCGCCGACTATGACGGTGCGCGCCGCCTTATCGAATTCCTGACCGAGAATTGCTGCCAGGGCCGCCCCGAACTGTGCGGGACCAGTCTTGCCGCGCCCGCCTGCGAACCCGCCTGCTGAAAGGACCTTCCATGAAGCGCCTGCATGTCCATGTCAGCGTCGACAATCTTGCGCAGTCGACGCGCTTCTATTCGACGCTGTTCGCAGCCGAACCGACCGTCACCAAGCCCGACTACGCCAAATGGATGCTCGACGATCCGCGCGTCAATTTCGCGATCTCGACCGGCCAGCACGCCAGCCGCGGCATCGAACATCTCGGCATCCAGGTCGAAGACGCCGCCGAACTCGCGGAAGTCTATGGCCGGCTCGAAGCAGCAGATGCGCCGGTGCTCGACGAAGGCGCGACCACTTGCTGCTATGCCAAGTCGGAAAAAAGCTGGATCGCCGATCCGCAGGGCGTGGTTTGGGAAACCTTCCTGACCCACGGCGATGCCACGCACTACGGCTCCAGCCCCGCCCTCGACACGTTCGCATCCGCCAACGCCGCGCCGAACGCCTGCTGCGCCCCGTCGATGCCGGTTGCCGCGCCCGGCGCCTCCTGCTGCGGGTGAGAGACGTGGACCGGCCGTACAACGTCCTCTTCCTCTGCACCGGCAATTCGGCCCGCTCGATCCTCGCCGAGGCCATCCTCAACCGTGAGGGTGCGGGGCGGTTCGTCGCCTACAGCGCCGGCAGTCAGCCCAAGGGCGCCGTGCATCCGGTCAGCCTGCATGTGCTGAAGACGCTCAACTACAAGACCGACTTCGCCCGCTCGAAGAATTGGGACGAGTTCGCTGCACCCGGCGCGCCATCGCTCGATTTCGTGTTCACCGTCTGCGACAATGCCGCGAACGAGGTTTGCCCGGTGTGGCCGGGCCAGCCGATGTCGGCGCACTGGGGAATCCCCGATCCCGCCGCGGTCGAAGGGTCGGACGCCGAGGTCCACGCCGCCTTCTTCGACGCCTACCGCATGCTCAACAACCGCATCTCGCTGTTCACCGCACTGCCGCTCGCCAGCATCGACAAGCTGAGCCTGCAAACCAAATTGCGCGATATCGGCAAGTCGTGACCCGCGCCCGAAGACTGGCGGCCGAAGCGCTCGGCTCGGCGCTGCTGTTCGCGACGGTGATCGGCTCCGGCATCATGGCTGAGCGGCTCGCGGGCGGAAATGTCGCCGTGGCGCTACTCGGCAATACGCTGGCGACTGCGGCCATGCTCGCCGTGCTGATCGCGATGCTCGGGCCGATCTCGGGCGCGCATTTCAATCCCGCGGTGAGCCTCGTTGCTGCCAGCCGAGGCGAATTGGCTTGGAGCGACGCCGCCCTTTACGCGCTCGTCCAGCTTGCAGCGGGCATTGCGGGCGTCTGGACCGCGCACCTGATGTTCGGCTTGCCGGTGCTGCAGATTTCATCGCATGTTCGCACCGGCCTCGGCCAATGGACCGGCGAGTTCGTCGCCACCTTCGGCTTGGTCCTGACAATCCTTGGCACCATCCGCCACCGCCCGGGTTGGGTGCCCGCTTCCGTCGCATTCTACATCGCTGCGGCCTATTGGTTCACCTCATCGACGTCTTTTGCCAACCCGGCGATCACCATCGCCCGGTCACTGAGCGACACCTTCGCCGGCATTGCGCCCGCAGACGTACCAGCTTTCGTTGGGGCACAATTGGCTGGAGCAACCCTTGCAGCCCTGCTCGCACACTGGCTGTTCAACCCGGAAACCTAGGCCGCGTCGCGCCAATCGCTGCGGCAGTGCGTCACGAAATCGCCGATCGCATGATCGAGCGGCCGCAGCAGCAGCCCGCGCGCACTTGTCAACGCATTGTTCGACGCCGCCTGCGCCTCGGGCGTACGGATCAGCCCGAGATCGAGCCGCGCCCCATCCGCGACGCGCTCCGCAAAGCCGCGCCAGCTGACCGATCCCTCGTTCGCCAGATGCCAGACCCCATTCTCACCATCGAGCAACAGGTCGAGCGTCGCATGCACGAGATCGGGGACATAGGTCGGCGACACCACGGCTTCGTCATTGGCAACAAAGGGTTCGCCCTTCGCGAGCGTGCGCAACGCATTATACGCGAAATTATAGCGGTCCCACGGTCCGAAAAAGGCGCTGGTCCGAACCACCAGTGTCTCCGGCCAGATCGCCATGACCCGCGCCTCGGCCTCGGCTTTGCTTTCGCCATAGACGCAAGCGGGGCTCGCCATGTCCTGCTCGACATAGGCGCGTCCCAACTGGCCATCGAACACGAGGTCGGACGAATAGGTGACCAGTGGCAGCCCCTTCGCCGCACAGGTCCGCGCCAACAGCTCCGGCCCCGTCGCATTGATCCGGAAACAGGCTTCACGCTCCGTCTCGGCGTCAGCCACACGCACGAACCCCGCCGTGTTGACCACCGCCCAAGGCTCGAACCTCGCAATGGCCTCGGCAATCGACCGCTCATCGCAGATATCGAGCTCGCGCGTCGCGGTCAGCCGGTACGGTAGCCCGCGATGGTCGCAGATGCGTGCGAACGCCTGTCCGAGCGTCCCGCTTGCGCCGGTGATCAGGATCGGTCGCCCCTCGACAGCCGCCGGCGCGGCACCCGCAAAGCGGCTCGGCCGCTTCCACCAGCCGGGCACATCAAGCACAGGATGCTCAAAACTGCCCGTCGCGGCCAGTGCACGCGCCGCATCGGCGATCAGTGTCTGGCGAATTTCCGGCCCGCGAATATCGAACGCGCCGACCTCATAAGCATTCTCGCGCCGCGTGATCAGCGACCGCCAGTCGACCGCACCAAGCAGCGACCACAAGGTCACCGCGCGAATATCCGCGCCCTCGGCCCTGACCGTTTCCGCCGCGCGCCACACATCGACGAACCAGCGCAGCTGCTCGTCGCGCGTGCAGCCATGATGCGCTTCAGACACGACGAGAGGAATGCCGTAACGCGCCCAAGCTTCCCGCAGCCGCGCCGCCGGCCCGACCAGTGCTTCCAGTTCGGGCTCGCGAACCGCCTCGACATCGACATAGGCGTGCCGCCCATTGCCCGGCGCATCCGCGCCCGGATAGCGGTCCAGCCGGTCGTCGAGGAAACGTTCGCTCGTCAGATAATGGTTGATGCCGATGATGTCCGGCTTGGCCGCCCCGTCGAGAAACGCCTCAAGCTCGTCCTCGCCAATCCCGTTCAGCAGTAACCGTTCATGCCAGCCATGATCCGGCGTCACCCGGCCGGTCAGCAGATCGAGACTCAGCCAGCGCCGCAGATTCTCGAACCGCGCCTGATAGGCGAGCGCCGGCGTCGAGAAGCTTTTCCCGAGATCCTCAGTCTGCAACAGCCGCGCGGTCGGCGTCACATTCCGGATTGCGCGCATTGCCGCCGCCGTGCCGCTGCACTGATTGACCAGCGCCCGCGCCATCGCCGCCTCGTCACGACTGTGCGGATACCAATGGCCATACAGACAGGAAAATCGCGCAGTGGTCAGCGGCTCGTTGACCGGCGTCCAGGTTGAGATCCACGGATAGCGCTCTGCAACCCGCGCCGCATAATCGGCAAGCTTGGCGGCAAAATCCGGGTCAACAAGGCTTGTGTAATGCGGCCCCGACCCATGGTGGACGAGCCCGCCCACCACATCGACACCCAGCTCCCGCAACCGCCCGAGCCGCTCGTCATGCCAGCCGAAATCCAGCCGGTCCGGCCGCTCCGGCGCGACCGTCTCCCAGACGATCGGATAGCGCATGGTCGTGACGCCTAGCGTCGCGATGGCGTCCAGATCGCCGAGCCGGGCATCATGCCCAGTCTCGGCGATCTGGTTGCGCCATTCGTCGCCGATGCGGACGACGGTGCATTCGACACCGCCCCATAGCTCAAGCGGCTTGCGCGTCATGTGCCGGCTCCCGTCACTCCGCCGCGACGATGCGGACCTTCGGCTGCTCGATGCTGTCGCCGCCAACAGGCAGCGCTTCCTGGATGCGCCGGAAGGTGCTCAGCGCCTGTCCGACCACCTGGTCCATATTGTAATAACGGTAGGTCGCGAGACGCCCGACGAACCAGACGTTCGCCGTCTGCATCGCCAGCCGCTCATATTTCTTGAACAGCTCGGCGTTCTCGGCCTTCGGGATCGGATAATAGGGATCGCCGATCGCCGACGGATATTCATAGGTCACCGTCGTCTTCGGATGCACCTGCCCGGTCATATGCTTATACTCGCTGATCCGGGTGTAATCCTCGGTCTGCGGGTAATTGACCGTGCCGACCGGCAGTGCCTGCTCGACATCCAGCGTCTCATGCCGGAACTGCAGGCTCCGGTAGGGCAGCCGCCCGAATTTGAAGTCGAAATATTCGTCGATCGGCCCTGTGAAGATCAGCCGCTTGAACGGGATCTGGTCGCGGATCTCGCGGTAGTCGGTCTGGGTCATCACCTTGATGTTCGGGTGGCGCAGCATCTTCTCGAACATCCGCGTGTAACCGTGCAGCGGCATCGCCTGATATTCATCGGTGAAATAACGGTCGTCGCGATTGGTCCGTGTCGGCACGCGCGCTGTCACCGACTTGTCGAGTTCGGACGGGTCCATGCCCCACTGCTTGCGCGTATAGCCTTGGAAGAATTTCTCATAGAGCTCGCGCCCGACGACCGAGACAACGACGTCCTCGGACGTCTTAATCTCATCGACCTTCTCGGCCTTGGCGGCGAACCAGGCCGGCAGCTCTTCGCTGGTCAGGTTGAGGTTGTAGAGCTTATTGACCGTGTCGAGGTTGATGGGGATCGGCACTTCCATGCCGTCAACGATGCCGCGCACCCGGTGCTCATAGGGCCGCCAGTCGGTGAACTGCGACAGATGCTCGAAGATCATTTCCGAATTGGTATGGAAAATGTGCGGTCCGTACTGATGGATCAGCACGCCATCGTCATTGTAGCGGTCATAGGCGTTGCCGCCGATATGCGGCCGCCGGTCGATGACCAGCACCTTCTCGCCGCGCTGGGTGGCGATGCGTTCCGCAAGGGTGGACCCGGCAAACCCGGCGCCAACGATAAGCCAATCAAACACTGAGGGTCTCCGTTTCTGGAACGCGGATGGAAAGGGTGGTGCGCGACGGCTTGAGCTCCGCGAGCATGAGCGATCTCATGGCCGCCCAGGTGCTGTCCCACGATCCGCCGGACAGTTTGGCATCGACCTTGTTCAGCCAGGGCGCGCGCTGCGCATCGAGCAGCCGCTCGACCGCGGCGACCGTCTCCTCGGCAGTCGCGGCGATCTCGACGAGCCCATCGTCACCATAAGGCGTCACGACATCGGTAATAGCAGTCGACACGACCGGCAGGCCCGCCGCGAGAAACTCCGGGGTCTTGGTCGGGGAGATGAACTTGGTCGATTCATTGAGCGCGAACGGCATGAAGCCGATATCCCAATGCGCGAGATAAGCCGGCAGCTCGTCATAGGCTTTGCCGCCCAGCCAATGGGTATTCTCGGCCTGCGGCAGGCTCGCCGGATCGATTTTCACGACCGGCCCGATCATCATGAACTGCCACTCCGGACGCAGCGCCGCGACTTCGCGCACCAGGTCGATATCCATGCGCTCGTCGATTACGCCGAAGAAGCCCAGGCGTGGCCGCTTGGCATGGGCCTGGTCCTGCGGGTCGGTAAGACCGGTCACCCGCGCCTTGCCGAAATGCGCGGTGTCGATGCTCGACGGAAAACAATGGATATTGCCGTGGCGGTGCGCCGCCGCCCGGTGCATCGACGCGCCGCCTGTGAACACCAGATCCGCCCGGTCGAGCAACGCCTGCTCAAGCTGCAGCAGGCGCGGCGGCGCGTTCTTGAACGCCGACAGCTCGTCCATCTTGTCGAAGACCACGAGGTCGGCGTCGAGCTGGTCGGTGAAGGCCAGCGCCATCGGCGTATAATACCAGAGGATCAGCAGGCCGACCGCCTCGGCCGCCAGCTTGTCCACGGCGACTCGCTGCGCCGCGATAACCATGTCTTCGGCGGTGTGATGCGGCAGATGCAGTTGCGCGACGCGCACGCCGCCGGCGCGGTCGCTGATGTCCAGCCGCGGCTCGTGCTCGTCACCGAACAGCGGTTCCTCGAAGAAAATGACGGCGAAATCCTTCGCGGCGCGCGTCAGCAGGTGCTGCGGCCGCTGAAACACGAAATCCCAACGCAGGTGCGACAGGCACAGCAGCGTCGGCCGGTCAGCCGAAAGGGCTTGAGGCGGAGTGGTCATCGAGGCTCCGTCGTTCAGGAATTTTGGCGATGTGAGGTCGTAAACTGGTCGTACCGTCACCGGCACAACATCCAAACGGGTTTCGCCCCGGTTCGTTCCGCACTGCACCATGAATATCGGTTCATTTTGCGACGAACCGTTTCGTCGCAGGAATCAATTGTTCCGCAACGAACAGGGGCTTAGCGGCGCTTTCGGCCTTTGGTCCGCTGCGCGTCACGGCGCAGATTACGCTCCGTGCGGCGGCTGAAGATCAAGACAGCAAGTGGCAACGCGATCAATGTCGCTCCAAACACTATGACATCCATCGCGAACCATCCTTCGCAGCCCGACATGGCCGCAACAGCAATAACTCTCGTAAACTCAATTGGTTGCTGCACGTCAGGGTTGCAGCTCTATGCTTAGGCCATGCCGTAATGATCGGCGACCCGGTCAAGCGCCAGGCCGAGCACCACCTTGCCGGCCCGAACTGGCCAGCCCATCGCCCGCTCGGCGTCGGCAAGGCCGTCCCCGCTGCACACCACGCGCCACAGCATGTCGGACAGTCCCGGCCCCGCCGCCTTAACCGCCGCCTCGAACCGCGCCTTCGCCGCAATTTGCGCCGTCGATGGGTCGATGCCCGCATGCGGCCCGCGCGCGACCCGGTTGTGCCCGGCCGCTTCCCACCGCATCGTCACGCGGGGACCCAGGCTCGCTATATGGAAATCGGCGCGCATCTGCTCGCCCGCATCATATTGCCGGCGCGAGATCATCCCCCGCCGCATCAGCCAGCCGAGCGGACTCTCAGCAACATTGATCTGCACATCCGCCGCTTCGCCATCGACGACCGTGCGAGCCTTTGCGAGAATTTGCATTGTGACCGCTCCCTGCCGCTCCGCGAATCACCTTTTGTTCGCGAATCGGTCTATGCCATATCGGCACAGCTGTAGGACAGAGAATTATCCGTTCTGGTTATTTTAAAGTACGGCCGCTGACCGCCGCCGCTTGCGCGACAATCCCAGCGCCAATGCCCCAACGGCGAACAGCCCGGCCATCGCCGGTTCAGGTGCATCAGTCGGACCTTCCGAGCTGAACGTAGCAGTCCCGCTGGTCAGCATACCGATGACGACCTGCCCCTGATAGAGGGACGCGATGACGTCTCCCGAAGCGCTGTAGCTTGTGGTCAGGAACAAGTGGACGATGTCGACCTCGCCACCGGCAAAGGTGAACCCCGTCGGAAATTGCAGACCGTCCAGCGCCGCGAACAGCCCGTTATGCGATAGGGGGTAAAGGTCGATGCCCACCTGTTCAATGGTGATCACATACGGGATCCCGGGCGTCGCCACGCCGTCCACGACCCGAGATGACGCAGCGCCGATGGCGACAGTGCCAAACGCGTTGGCATAAAAGGCCGAGACGAGATCGCCGTTCAGCGCAGGGACTGGCGAGCTCGCGAACAACGAGTTGCCTGTCACCGTCGATGATGCGCTGATGAACGGCGCACCGCCCACAAACGGCAGATAAGGTGCAGACCCGCCGAAATAGTCACTGGTCCCCGGTGCCGGAGTCTGGCCTGGTGAAATGCTGGCCGCATCGACGGTCAACTGGCCAGCGACGCTACCGTCGCCCACGAACGGACTCTGCGAGGTCGTACAACCGGAGGCGTTGCACAGCGAGGTGTAGGTGTAGGCGCGTGCCGTTCCCGCGAAATCGAAGGTGATCGTGCTCGCCGAGGCCGATAACGGCAGCAGCAACGCCGCGATGCCCGCCGCAACAATTGTCCCGAACCTCATGATCAACGATCCTCCGTTTCGATACCGGAATGCATGTTTTGCGCCAATTGCGACAGTCGTTGAAATCGTTGGGAAACTATTGGGGCGGGATTTCGAACTGTAAAATATTCCGACAGTTTGCCTCGCAATGGCCGGTGCCACATGTCTATCGATCGGCGGGCAAGCGGATTTCCTTGGCAAATCGCCGCGTCCACGCCACTATGTGAAACCGCTTGGGTTAAGGAACATATCGGATGCTCACCAGAATCCGCGACGTCCGCAAAGCCAAAGGCTTGGCTCTCCACGAAGTCGCCGCGCGCTGCGAACCACCGACGACGGCTCAAACCATCGGCCGCCTCGAAACCGGCATGCGCACCGTCTCGGTCGGCTGGCTCAACCGCATCGCCAAGGCCTTGGGCGTCGAAGCCGCCGAGCTTGTCACGCTCCCCGACCGTGTCGATGTCGCAGTCGCCGCGATCCTGACCGCCGACGGTGTCGTCGCGCCAACCCGCACCCGCGCGCTGCTGCCGCCTGTCCCCACCCCGACAATGGTCGGCATCGCGGTCGAATCCGCGCAGGGCGATTACCGCGCCGGCGACCAGCTCTGGCTTGAACGCCTGCACGCCGCGGAGGCCGGACGCGCGCTCAACCGCGACATCCTCGTGCCGCGCGCCGCCGGCCGCTTCGCCTTTGGCCGCCTCGCCGCCGCCGAGCCGGGCAACGAGCGCGCCAAATTGCAGCTGCTGCCCCTGACCCCGGGCGCGCGCCAGATGGTCATCACCGATGCGCCGTGGCTTGCCGTCGTCCGGACATTGGTCCGCGAGCTCTAGGCGAGGTCCCGCCCGACGCGGACATAGAGTTTCTTGAGATAGGTCAGCGGCGACAGCGGCGCTTCCGCATAGCCCGTCAGCCGCCAGCCGGACTCGCGACGCGTGAACACCGCCATGCCGCGGCAGAAGCCGCCATAGGCTTCACTCTCGCCCGCGATCGCCATGCGCCAATCGAGGCCGAACAGCGCCAGCGCATGGCCGTCGCCGAGCGGCTTGGCGTGCCCGATCGTCCAGCGGGCCTGGCAACCGAGATTGATCGCCTCGGTCGCCTGCCAATAGTCGCGCAGTGCCGGCCAGTCGGCGATCAGCACGTCACGCTCCTCGGCGAGGTAGAAGGGCGCGGGATCGGTCTCGTCCCATTCGGCGGCCACTGCCCGAAAGTCATTGGCGGCGAACCCTGCGCTCAGCCGGTCGAGCACCGCCTGCAATTCGCTTGCCAGCCCGCTCATGCCACCACCGTGATCGTCCATCGTGTCCCCCGCCCCTCCGTTCTGCGCGTCGCCACCGTCCAGCCGCGCTCCGCTGCAAAGGCCGGCACGTCACGCTCGGCCGCCGGGTCGTCCGTCAGCAGTTCGACCGCGCCCGCAAAACCCTGCACCGCGCGCCGCAACCGCAGCACTGGCAGCGGACAGCGCAGCCCGCGCGCATCCACAAACTTGGTAGCTTCATACGTCATGCCATTGTCCTACCACGGTGCGACCACAGCGAGGAACCGAGCCATGTTCAAGCCAGACCTGCTCGCCAACCACAAGATCCTCGTCACCGGCGGCGGCACGGGCCTTGGCAAGTCGATGGCGCAGCATTTCATGTCGCTCGGCGCTGAGGTGGTGATCTGGGGACGCCGCGGCCCTGTGCTCGAAGAAACCGCCGCCGAGATGCGCGCGGCGACCGGCGGCCGCTGCCTGCCCATGGCGGTCGACATCCGCTCGGGCGGCGCGATCGACGAGGCGATGCAGGCGGTGTTCGATGCCGGCCCGCTGACCGGGCTCGTCAACAACGCTGCCGGCAATTTCGTGAGCCGGACCGAGGACCTCAGCCCCAACGCCTTCAACGCGATTGCCAGCATCGTCGCGCATGGCACCTTCAACACCACGGTCGCCGCTGGAAAGCGCTGGATTGCCGGCGGCCACAAGGGCTCGATCCTGTCGATCGTCACCACCTGGGTCTGGACGGGCGGCCCGTTCACCGTCCCGTCTGCCATGTCCAAGGCAGGGATCGCCGCGATGACGCAGAGCCTCGCCGTCGAATGGGGGCCCAAAGGCATCCGCGCCAACGCCATCGCACCCGGCCCCTTCCCGACCAAAGGCGCCTGGGAGCGCCTCATGCCCGAACCGCTCGCCAAGAAGACCGGTGCGGGCCTAGGCGCGTCCTCCGTCCCGATGCGCCGCTTCGGCGAGCATATCGAACTCGCCAATCTCGCCGCCTTCCTGATGTCGGATGGCTGCGATTATCTGACCGGCGCGGTGATCCCGATCGACGGTGGCCAGTGGCTCAACACTGCCGGCAATTTCGGCTCGCTGACTGCGCTCGATGATGATGACTGGGCGATGATCAAGGGCGCGATCCAGTCGACCAACGCCAGGGACCGGAGCCAACGAACCGCTTGATGCGACAGGCCTATCGTCTAGTCTGGCGGCGGTGAACGACGCTGTCTCCCCGCCCGCCGCCCGCCGCCTCGCGCTCGGTTTCATCGTTGCCACCGTCCTCGTCGATTCGATCGGCTTCGGCATCATCATCCCGGTCCTGCCGAAGCTGATCGTCGAACTGAACGGCGGGACGATGAGCGAGGCGGCGCGCGTCGGCGGCTGGCTGGCGTTCGCCTATGCCGTCATGCAGTTCGTCTGCGGCCCGCTCATCGGCAATTTGTCGGACCGGTTCGGCCGCCGCCCTGTCCTGATCGCCTGCCTTGCCGCGTTCGGCATCGATTATGCCATCATGGGTTTCGCGCCGACGCTGGCGCTGCTATTCGCCGGGCGGCTGGTCGCTGGCATCACGGGCGCCTCCTATTCGCCCGCCTATGCCTATGTCGCCGATGTCTCGCCGCCTGATCAACGCGCCGCCAATTTCGGGCTGATGAGCGTCGCATTCGGCGTCGGTTTCATCCTCGGCCCCGCGCTGGGCGGGCTGGCCGCAGAGTTCGGCACCCGCATCCCCTTTTTCCTCGCCGCCGGACTCGCCTTCGCCAATGCTCTCGTCGGCCTCGCCTTTCTGCCGGAAAGCCTCGCGCCGGCGAATCGTCGCGCCTTCGACCTGTCGCGCGCCAATCCGCTCGGCGCGGTGGCGGCGCTGCGCCGTGTTCACCGATCGGTGCTGATCTTGCTGGTCGCGCTGTTCATCTGGCAGGTCGCGCACCAGTCGTTGCAGTCGGTGTGGAGCTTTTACGCCGCCTACCGCTATCATTGGACACCGGGCGCGATCGGCGCGAGCCTCGCCGCGGTCGGTGTTGTCTCGGCGATCACGGGCGGTTGGCTGATCCGGATTATCGTCCCGAAGGTCGGAGAGCGAAACGCGGTTCTGCTCGGCTGCGCGTCGGCCATCAGCTCCTATATCGTCTATGGCGTCGGTCCCTGGGGCTGGACGATCTTTCTCGGCATTGCGGTCGGCGCGCTTCAGGGCCTTGCCTACCCTTCGCTGAACGCGCTGATGTCGGCCCAAGTCCCCGCCGACGCGCAGGGAGAATTGCAGGGTGCGCTTGCCAGCGTCTCAAGCCTCGCGACGATCATCGGCCCCATCCTGATGACCCAGGTCTTTGCGGCCTTCAGCGGTCCCGGCGCGGTCGCCGAACTTCCGGGCGCGCCCTATTTGCTCGCAGCCGCGCTGACTGTCGTCGCGCTCGTGCTGTTCCTCCGCAGCGGCGCAAGGGCGATGCGCTAGCGCAGCTGCAGGATCTTATAGCCCCAGCGGTAATAGATCATCGCGTTCCAGCGATAGGCGAACACCCGCCGTTTCCCGTGCCGGCCGCGGATGATGTAGACGCCGGAGTCGTGCAGCCACATATCCGGCAGCACTTCCTGCGACTCCGCAATCATCGCGTCCTTGAGCTCGCTTGGATAGCGGCGCGGTGCGCTGCTGGCGCGCGGTGCGGCACCGTTCGACGCGTTGAAGCGCAGGAACAGCGCGATCGCCGCAAACAGACTTGCGGCCACCACGATGATCGCGACGAGCTTGAGCCATTTTTGCGGATGCGCCGCTGCGCCGACCGAGGAGGCCGCGACCGGCCCGGCCTTCGCCACCTCGTCGAGCGGAATTTCGTCGTCGACCTTCTTGCCGTTCTTGACGGCCTTGTCGCCTTCGATGGACTCGCCGGTGCTGTCCATAACCTCGCCATCGCCCGCGAGCATCGCCGGCACCCGGCCGTCGCCGCCATCGACGAGCATGCGGCCCACTTCGTCGACCGTGAGCAGATAGAGCGGCCGCTTGCCGCAGCGAACCTTGTAGGTCAGCAATTTACTTTTTGGCCCAACGCGCTGGAAAGCCTTCACATTCGGGCAGATGCCGCCAAGGCTGTTGATCGCGTCGCGAATGAACCCGGCATAGGCGCTCGGGTCACCATCGGTCAGCGCCCGATAGACTTGCGAACCGAATTTGCTGACCGAATCGGGCTGGTCGGTGGGTGCGGCCTCGACCGGAGGGGTCCCGGAATCGGCCTTCAGCCCCGCATCGTGGAACTCGGTGGCTTTCAGCGGCGCAGACGACAGCCGCTCACCAGCAGCAAGCGCCGGCATCGCTGCCAGCGCCGCCGCCGCTCCGATTATTGCTGCCAGCCCCCACCGCATGGCGGATGACTAGCGCAGCGCAAGCCCGGTGTCAGCGGGTTTTGCCCGCCGACACCCGACTTTCGTTAGTCTCAGTAGCCGTTACGGGCTTCCTGACGGCGGTCCATGCGGACCTTGGTGCTCAGCCGGTCGAGACGCGCCTGGATGTCGGCCTCGTCGCGCGCCGACAGGCGGCCGTTGTAATGCCGCATATTGCGCTCCCGCGACGCGATCGAGCGCAGGTCAGCGCGGGCGCGCTGTGCTTCGAAGGTGGTCAGCGACCCGTCACGCTTGCCGTCGCGAATCCGCTCGTCGAGACGGGCGAGACGGTCGGCGACGCTGCGGCGCTCGGCATAGTCGTTGCGGCCATTGCTGGCGCTGTCGTTGCGGCCGGCGCTGGTTGCGACCCAATTGCCGCGCGCGTCATAATAGCCATAGGCCTGACCCGCATTCCAGCGTCCGTTCCGGTCATAATAGCCCGGCTGCGCATCGGCGATCCACACGCCGCTCGCATCGCGGTGGCCCGGGGCCGAACCACGAATCCAGCGGCCGTCACGGTCGTAATAACCCGTCACCGGCCCTGCGACCCAACGGCCGCGGTCATAATAGCCCGGGGCCGCACCAGCGACCCAGCGGCCGTCGGCATCATAATAGCCGCTCGCCGACGCGGGGACCCAATGGCCGTCGCTGTCGGTATAGCCGGCCTCGGACGAGCTGCTGCTCACCCAGCGGCCGTTCGCGTCATAATAGCCGTTCGGCTGACCGGCGACCCAGCGGTTGTCGCGGTCATAATAGCCCGTCGCATTGTTCGCAGCGACCGCGTTGGCGTGCCACAGGCCGTTGCTGTCATAATAGCCGTAAGCCGACGAGCAATCGCCCTTGCCGCCGGCAATCGCATTGCCGGCAATGGCACCGCCGACGCCGCCGACGATCGTACCGGCCGCATGGCTGCCATGGCTGTCGATCGCGCGGCCAAGCAGGGCACCCGCGACCGCACCGATCACGGTGCCCGTGGTCTTGTTTGCGCTGCGGGTCTCGCAGCTTTGCTGGGCATTCGCGAGCGAGGGAATGAAGACGGCCACGGCAACGCCGGCAGCCAGAATAGATTTGCGCATGTTTGATCCTCCTTGGAAGGACATTTGTCCTTTCCGCAGCGCAACGACGCATGGGAGGCGATGAAGTTCCGTCGCAACCGGAACGAGGCGGCGAACCGCCGGATCAAAAGGCCCGGAGACTGGTGCTGCCGGTGAGGATTGAACTCACGACCTCAGCCTTACCAAGGATGCGCTCTACCACTGAGCTACGGCAGCACTGTCTCGGGACGCGGCGCTATGCCCGTGGGGTCGCGGGCTTGTCAAGCAATCGGCTTGGCCTATGCTTTTCTGGTGACCAAAGCCGCCGATCCCGACAAGGCCGAGCGCCTCGCCGCTGCGCTGCGTGCCAACCTCGCCCGCCGCAAGGCGCGCGATCGGGCGCAGGCGGAGGGCGACGCCCCTACGACGCCGGAGCCGCCAGCGCCGCCTCCACGGCAGCCGTAACCGCCGGGTCCTGCGGTGTCGTCTTGGTGCCGAAGGCGGCGATGAGCTTGCCGTCGCGGCCGACCAGATATTTGTGGAAATTCCATTTGGGCGTCTTGTCCGGTCCCAGCGTCGCTGCCGCCCATTTGTAGAATGGGGCCGCGTCCGCGCCCTTCACATGCTGCTTCTCAGTGAGCGGGAAGCGGATGCCGAACTTCGACTCGCAGAATTCCTTGATCTCGCCGTTGGTCTTATATTCCTGGCCGAGGAAGTCGCCCGACGGGATGCCGATCAGCACGAAGCCCTTGTCTTGGTAGGTCGAATAGAGCTTCTGCAGCCCCTCATATTGCGGCGTGAACCCGCAGAAGGATGCGGTGTTCACGACAAGCAACACCTTCCCCTTATATTGCGCGAACGGCATCGGCTTGCCGTCGATCGTCTGCATGTTGATGTCATAGGCGCTCTTGATCGCAGGGGCAGCAGCCACGGCCATCAAGGCAATCGCCGCGACTGGCAGAAGACGATTGATCATCCCATTTCTCCCTCAGCTTTGGCGAGACCCTAGGACTGTTGGACGGCGGCGTGCAATCGGGGGCCAACAATTTTCGCCGTGACCGTGCATCTGCCAGATTGTCGCACCCGTAGCTGAGCCCGTCATCGCCCCTCGATGACTCTACGGAGACTTTTCAATGACTAAGACTGTAATCAGCGCACTCAGCGGTGCGCTCCTTTCGCTTGCGCTTACGGCTGCCCCCGCCTCGGCCGACATGATGAAACATGAGAAGACCGTCCAGGTCGGCGGCGCGGCGATGTTCCCCTCGAAGAACATCATCCAGAACGCCGTCAACTCGAAGGACCACACCACGCTGGTCGCCGCCGTCAAGGCCGCGGGCCTCGTCGACACACTGTCGGGCCCGGGTCCGTTCACCGTGTTCGCGCCGACCAATGCGGCGTTCGCAGCACTGCCGGCCGGGACGGTCGACACGCTGCTGAAGCCCGAGAACAAGGACCAGCTCGTCAAGGTGCTGACCTATCATGTCGTGTCCGGCAAGCTGTCGGGCAAGGACCTGTGGGCCAAGGTCAAGGCCGGCGGCGGCAAGGCGACGCTGACCACCGTACAGGGCGGCGAGCTCACCGTGACGGCCAAGGGCAGCAAGCTCGTCGTGTCGGGAGCCGGCGGCGGCACGGGTGCCGTGACGATCGCCGACGTCAATCAGTCGAACGGCGTCATCCACGTCGTCAACGGCGTGGTCCTGCCAAAATAATACCGGCTGGCGGCATCCGGTCTCCCGGTGCCGCCGTATAGCCAGGCAGTACCCCTTGTTCGTTGCTTCGCTTCGGGCCGCCGTCACACCCCACCCACGGCAGCCCGCCACCACCCCGGAAGCCTCGTCACCCCCGATGGCTTCCGGGGTTTTCTTTTGTCAGTCCGACTTCCGGTGACAGACCGCCTGGATCTTGTTGCCGTCCGGATCGCGGACATAGGCCCCATAATAGTTGGGATGATAATGCGGGCGCGGCCCCGGTGGGCCTTCATCGGAGCCGCCATTTGCCATCGCCGCCGCATGAAAGGCATCGACCGTAGCGCGGTCCTTGACGATGAACGCGATATGCACCCCGTTGCCGGGTTGCGCGGGTGCCCCATCGAACGGCGGCCCGACGAACAGCTTTTCCCCCGCCCAGTCGCCATAGGCGACACCGCTCGCCGACCGCATCAGTTCGGCATGGCCAAGCGCCGCCATCACCGCGTCCCAGAAGGGCGCGGCGCGCTCGAAATCATTGGTGCCGAGCGTCACATGGCTGAACATTCGCGCCTCCCCGCCAGATGATTGCCTATCCCTGGCCTAGCCGCTATGTTCTCTCTCTGTTCAATCGGAGTCAAGACGGCGGCATGGCAAAGCAGGCGCTCAAATATGTCTGCCAGGCGTGCGGCGCGGTCCACAGCAAATGGGCCGGCCAATGCGCCGACTGCGCGGAGTGGAACAGCATCCAGCAGGAAGCGGCGGCGGTCGTCACGCCCTTCTCGGCCAAGCACAGCCTCGCCAGCGGCGGGCGGCTGATCAACCTGTCGCGGCTCGATACCGAGGTCGCGCTGCCGCCGCGCCTCGTTACCGGCATCGCCGAACTCGACCGGTCGCTCGGCGGCGGCCTTGTCCCGGCTTCGGCGGTGCTGATCGGCGGCGATCCGGGCATCGGCAAATCGACACTGCTGTTGCAGGCCGCAGGCCGCATGGCCGCTGCTGGCCTGTCGGTCGCCTATGTGACGGGCGAAGAATCGACAGATCAGGTGCGCCTCCGCGCCCGCCGCCTCGGACTTGCGAATGCGCCAGTCGCGCTCGCCAGCGCCACCTCGGTGCGCGATATCCTGACGACGCTCGGCCAGCAGCAGCCGCCCGCACTGCTCGTCATCGACTCCATCCAGACGATGCACTCCGACACGCTCGAAGGCGCGCCCGGCACCGTCGGCCAAGTCCGCGCCGCCGCGCAGGAGCTGATCCGCTACGCCAAGGCGTCGGGCTGCGCTGTCGTCCTCGTCGGCCATGTCACCAAGGACGGCCAGATCGCCGGACCCCGCGTGCTCGAACATATGGTCGACACCGTGCTCTATTTCGAAGGCGAGCGCAGCCACCAGTATCGCATCCTGCGCGCCGTCAAGAACCGCTTCGGCGGCACCGACGAGATCGGCGTGTTCGCAATGGGCGCCGACGGGCTGGAGGAGGTCACCAACCCATCCTCGCTGTTCCTGACCTCGCGCGACCGGCCGGTCAGCGGCTCGGTTGTGTTCCCGGCGCTCGAAGGTACGCGGCCGGTGATGGTCGAAATCCAGGCACTCGTCGTCCGCATCGCCAGCGGTGCCACGCCGCGCCGTGCGGTGGTCGGCTGGGATTCGGCGCGCCTCGCGATGATCCTCGCGGTGCTGGAGGCACGCTGCGGCTGCAGCTTCTCGACGTGCGAAGTCTATCTGAACGTCGCGGGCGGCCTGCGCATCAACGACCCTGCCGCCGACCTCGCCGTCGCCGCTGCGCTCATCTCAGCACTCACCGATCAGCCCTTCCCGATCGAAAGCGTCGCAATGGGCGAAATCGCGCTGTCCGGCGAAGTCCGTCCCGCCAGCCACGCCGCGCTGCGCCTCAAGGAAGCGGTGAAGCTCGGCTTCCATGAGGCACTGGTCCCGGCCGGCGGCACCGCCGCGCCCAAGGGCGTCAAAACCGCCGCATTCCGCACGCTCGGACAGCTTGTCGATCACCTGACCGGTCGGGCATAGACGCAACATGCCATTCACCGCCTTCGACATCGTCGTGCTGTTGCTGATCGGCGGCGCTGCGCTGTTCGGCGTGATGCGCGGTTTCGTGACCGAAATCCTCTCGCTGATCGCCTGGGTCGCCGCGGTGTTTGCGCTCCGGCTGTTCCATGCGCCCGCCAGCGCGGCCTTGGGCAAGCTGACCGGCACCGAGACCGGCGGCGCTATCCTCGCCTTCGTGCTGCTGTTCGCGGCGACCTTTTTCGCGTTCAAGCTCGTCGCCCGCGAGTTCGGCAAGCGCACCCGGGAGTCGGTGTTGGGGCCGCTCGACCGCGCGCTCGGGCTTGGCTTCGGCGCGGCAAAGGGCCTCATCGTTGCCAGCCTCGGCTTCTTGCTGATCAACCTGTTCTTCGATGTCGTCTGGGGGCCGACCGAACCCAAGCCCGAATGGCTGCGCGCCTCGCGCACCTATCCGCTGCTGACGCTGTCGAGCAAAAGCGTCGCCGACTATATCGACCAGCGCCGCCACCCGCCCGCCGACGCCAAGCCGGAAGCGCCCGCCTATGACCAGAAGGAGCGCGGCGCGCTCGACAAGCTGCTCGACAAAGCCGGCAGCTAAACGGCCCGCGTCGTCTCAGCGAGCCAACCCTGCAGGTCATCGCCGACCAGCGCACCAATCTCCGACCTGACCCGCGCGTGATAGGTGTTGAGCCAGTCACGCTCCTTCGAACTCAGCATCTCGACATCGACGAGCCGCAGATCGATGGGCGCCAACGTCAGCGTCTCGAAGCCGAGCATCTCCTTCTCGGCCCCCGGCACGTCCTTTCTCACGACGAGCACGAGATTTTCGATGCGGATGCCGTACTCGCCGGTTTTATAATAGCCCGGCTCGTCGGACAGGATCATGCCCTCGACGAGCGGCTCGTCGCCGCCCGACTGGCCGCTTCCTGGCGTCGCGATGCGCTGCGGACCCTCATGCACCGACAGATAGCTGCCGACGCCGTGGCCGGTGCCATGCGCATAGTCGAGCCCGACCTCCCATAGCGGCGCGCGCGCCAGCGTATCGAGCTGCACGCCGCGCGTGCCCGCGGGAAATACCGCAGTCGCGACCGCAATGTGGCCCTTCAAGACGCGGGTGAACCGGTCGCGCATTTCCGCCGTCGGTGTCCCGACTGCGAGCGTGCGCGTCACATCAGTCGTACCGTCGAGATACTGGCCGCCCGAATCAATCAGGTAGAGGCTGTCCATCTCGATCTTGCGATTGGTCTCTTCCGATGCCCGGTAGTGCACGACCGCGCCGTTCGGCCCGGCACCCGAGATGCTATCGAAGCTCAGGTCCTGCAGCTGGTTGGTGTCGCGCCGGAACTGTTCGAGCCGCGCCTGTGCGCCCATCTCGTCGAGCCCGCCCTTGGGAGCCTCGCCATCGAACCAGTGCAGAAAGCGTGTCAGCGCCGCGCCGTCGCGCACATGCGCGGCTTTGGTGCCGGCGATCTCGACCGGATTCTTCTTCGCGCGCGCCAAGACCGTCGGATCACGTGCCTCGACAATGTCGCTGCCGCCCGCCGTCAGCCGCTCGAAGATCGCCGCGACAGCACTCGCCGGATCCGCTGCGACCTTGCCGCCAAGCGCCTCGAGCGCCGTCGCGAAGTCATGGCGCGGCTTTACCGTTACGTCTGGCCCAAGATGCGCGCGCGTGTCCGCATCGACCTTGGCGGGATCGGTAAACAGGTCCGCCGAGCCATCGGCGCGCACGATCGCGAACGCCAGCGCGACCGGAGTGCGCGACACGTCCTTGCCGCGAATATTGAACAGCCAGGCAACCGAATCGAGCGCCGCAATCACGGCCGCATCAGCCTGCTTCTCCTTGAGCCATGCCGCGACATTGGCCCGCTTGTCCGCCGACGACTGCCCGGCAAACTCGTCGGGATGCACGACCAGCCGCTCGCCCGACGGCGCGGGGCGGTCGCGCCAGACGGCGTCGATCGGATTGTCGCGGATCGCCACCAATTCGGCCCCGCGTTCGGCGAGCGCTTTCGTTGCTGTCTCTACCCAGCTTCGCGTGTGCAGCCATGGATCGTAACCGATGCGGTCGCCTTGCTTGGCATTGACGCGCAGCCAGTCGGTGACGGGCGTCTGGGGTACACTCTGATAGTCGAACAGCTTGCCATCGACCTGATCGCGGACCTGCAACGTATATCGCCCGTCGACGAAGATCGCCGCCTTGTCGGCGAGAACAACCGCCGAACCCGCCGAGCCTTCAAACCCGGTGAGCCAAGCAAGCCGCTGTGCATAGGCACCGACATATTCGCTCATATGCTCATCGGTCAGGGGCACCACGAAGCCATTCAGCCGCTGTTCGCCGAGTTGCGCCCGGAGATCGGCGACCCGCTGGGCATGCGTCGACATGTCGATCCTTTCGTCAGACTCTTGCGCGCTGCACAGCGCCGTAGGTCTTCGTTAACCCTTTGGCATCATTCTCGCCAGCGAAACGGGGAAAGTGAGGTTGGCGATGACCGATGCTATCGGCACGCTGGGCGGGACACAGAACGCACTGCTGTTGGCGATGGCAGTTGTGGTCTGCCTGATGGCGTCGATGACGGCCTTCCGCCTGTTCGCGCGCGGTCAGGCGACCACCGGAGAAGCGCGACCGATGTGGTTCGTGCTGACCGGAGTCGTCGCGGGTTTCGGTGTCTGGTCGACCCATGCGTTGGCGTTGCTTGCCATGGAGCCTGCGCCCGGGTTCGGCATTACGCCCGCTGCCGTCTTCATATCGCTCGGCGTTGCCGTGGCGATGAGCACGGCGGCGTTTCTGTCGGCAGTAAATCTCAGCCCCGAGCTTCGCTCGTCTGTCGGTGGCGCCATGTTCGGCCTTGGCGTCGCCTCGATGCATTATCTCTCGATGGCGGGCGTAGTGCTTGCTGGCACGGTGGCAAATGACCCCGCCTATGCGTTCGCGGCGATCGGCATTTCCTCGGCGCTTGCGGCCGCAGGCTTCGCCTTGGCGGGCGATGGCCGAACCGTCGGCGGCCAGGCTCTCGGCGGACTGATGCTGACCGCTGCTACACTCGCCTTCCATGCCATTGCCGGAGCGGGTCTCACTGTCACCGCCGGTCCAGCGGCGCAGGTCGACGGGGACCTAATGTCCAACATCGCGGTCTTCGTCATCATCGGCTCGACAGTCCTCATCGTCGTCGCCACCGGCCTTGGCGCTGCTCTCGTCGACGCTGGGGCCAGCGAACGGGCCGTGAAGCGCCTTCGCAGGCTCGCCAACGGCGCGTTCGAGGGCATTGTCATTTCCGCACACGGTCGGATCGTCGACGCAAACACCGCCTATGCCCGGCTGGTGGGCACTGAAACGCACGAGTTGATCGGTCGCCCGATTGACGACAGCTTGCTAAATTCGCGTAGCGACGGCAGCGAAGCCTCGGTTACGCCAGCCAATGGCCAGGGCCAGATCCCCGTCGAAGTCCGCTCGCGTGCGTTGTCCGACGATGGCGCCGAATCGGTGCTGGCAATCCGCGACCTCCGCGACCAGCGCGCCGCCGAGGACCGGATCCGCTTCCTTGCCAATCACGATCCGCTGACCGGTCTGCCCAATCGCACCGCCTTTCAGGCCCGGCTGGCAGCAGCGCTTGAGCATGCGAGTGTCAGCGATCGCGGCGTCGCGCTCCTGTACATCGACCTTGATCATTTCAAGGAGGTCAATGACGTCCACGGTCATGCCGCGGGCGACGCCGTACTGCAGATCGTAGCAGCGCGGCTTCGTGGTTCGGTCGAAGCGCCGTCGTTCGCCGCGCGCGTTGGCGGGGACGAATTCGTCGTCATGTTCACCGGCTTCAGTCACTCGGCGGATGTCGCGAACCTCGCCAACAATTTGCTCGACGAACTGCGCGCGCCCGTCGAACATGACGGACGCTGGCTGCCGCTCGGCGCGAGCATCGGTGTTTCGCTGTTTCCTGAAGATGCCGAAGTTGCCGACGACCTGCTGACCAATGCCGACATCGCACTTTATCGCGCCAAGAACGGCGGCCGCAACGCGAGCTGCTTTTTCAAGCGCGAGATGGATGATGCCGTAAGGCAACGCCGCGCACTCGCGCACGATCTGCGCGACGCCATCGCCGACCGGCAGCTTCACATCGATTACCAGCCGCTCGCCGACCTTCCCAAGGGCACCATCGTCGGCTTCGAAGCGCTCGCCCGTTGGAATCACCCGACACGCGGTGTCGTCAATCCCGACGAGTTCATCCTCGTCGCCGAGGAAAATGGCCTGATTGGCGCGCTCGGCGAATGGGTGTTGAAGCAGGCCTGTGCCGAAGCCGCGCTCTGGCCCATGCCGCTGACGGTCGCAGTCAACTTCTCGGCTTTGCAGGTGCACCAGGAAGAACTGCCGCGACGCGTCGCGGAAATCCTGCTGGAGACCGGCCTGTCGCCGAGCCGCCTCGAAATCGAGGTCACCGAGTCGGCGCTATTCCGCGACCAGAATCGCGCGCTTCACAATTTGCGTCAGCTCAAGATGCTCGGCGTGCGCATCGCGATGGACGATTTCGGCACGGGCTTCTCATCGCTGGCGACGCTGCAGGCCTTCCCATTCGACAAGATCAAGATCGACCGAAGCTTTGTCGATGGCATCACTACACGCGATCAGTCCGCCGCGATCGTCCGCGCCATCGTCGGCCTCGGCAAGAGCCTCAACGTGCCCGTTACCGCCGAAGGCGTCGAGACGCAGGCCCAGCTCGATTATCTGCGCGAGCAGGGCTGCGGCCAGGCACAGGGTTTCCTGCTCGGCCGCCCGATGTCGATCGCCGATCAAGGCCGCCACGTCGGCCTGCCCGAAATGCAGCACGCGCAAACCGCTTAGGTCACCCCTTTGACCTCACCTCCCGCCATTCCGGCTTCGGCCGGGGTGGCGGTTCTTTTTTTGGGGTGCTGGCCCGCCGCCAAAGCCGCTAGAGCCTCGGACATGACAAACCTCGTACCGCCCCCCGTCGCACCCGTCCGCACGGTCACCACGACATGGCATGGCCAGTCGATCACCGACCCCTATGCCTGGCTCAAGGATGCCGGCTATCCAAACGTCACCGATCCAGAAATCCTTGCGCATCTCGCCGCCGAGAATGCGCATTTCGAAAGCGTGATGGCACCCCATGTAGGCCTCGTCGATCGCCTGTTCGAGGAACTCAAGGGCCGCATGAAGGCTGACGATGCCAGCGTGCCGGTCAAGGACGGCAACTGGCTGACCTGGTGGGCGTTCGAGGACGGCGCGCAATATCGCAAATGGTGGCGAAGGCCCGTCTCCGGCGGCGCAGACCAGCTGCTGTTCGACGAGCCCGCCGCTGCCGAGGGCCTCGGTTATTTCCGCCTTGGCAGCCTCGCCGTCAGCCCCGACGGCAAATTGCTCGCTTATGCCGCCGACGACGACGGGTCGGAGCGGTTCAAGCTGCGCATCCGTGACATCGCGACGGGGGCCGAGATCGTCACCGTCACCGCTCATGCGCTCGGTCAGGCAGTCTGGTCGGCGGATGGCCAGAGTCTCGCGTGGGTCGAGGTCAACGACAATTGGCGACCTTACAGGATCCGCCTGCACAAACTGGGCACGCCACCCGGCGACGACGCGGTTCTCTACGAGGAAGCCGACGCAAGCTTCTTCACCGGCCTGTCGCGCAGTCAGGACCGGCAGTGGCTCGTCATCCACGCCGCCGACCATGTGACCAGCGAAGTCCGCCTCGTCCCGACCAGCGAACCGCTCGCTGCGCCGCTGCTCGTCTCGCCGCGCCAGACCGGCCGCGAATATGAGGTCGATGTCCGCGAGCGGGAGCTGTTCATCCGCACCAACGACACTCATCCCAATTTCCGCGTCGCGACAGCCTCGGTCGAAACACCCGGCGACTGGCAGGAGCTGATCGCCGCGACCGACCGCCATTATATCCGCGGCCTGACCGCCTTCCGCTCGCTGCTCGCGATCACCGAGCGTATCGAAGGACTCGACCAGCTCCGGCTGCGCAGCGACGACGGGGCCGAGCACTATATTCCCTTCCCCGAAGCCAGCTATGCCGCGAGCTTCGGCGCGAACCCCGAATATGATCCGGCAACGCTCCGCCTCCATTATGAATCGATGGTCACGCCGGCCACTGCCTATGACTATGACCTCGCAAGCCGCACGCTCATCGTCCGCAAGGTCCAGTCGATCCCCTCGGGCTATGACGCCAGCCAATATGAGACGGTCCGCCTGTCGGCGCCGGGACGCGACGGTACGCAGGTTCCGGTCTCGGTCGTCTATCGCAAGGGGTTCCCGCGCGACGGCTCGGGCCGCGTGCATCTCTACGGCTATGGGGCCTATGGCCATGCCATTCCGCCCGGCTTCTCGGCGGCGCGCCTCAGCCTGCTCGACCGTGGCTTTGCTTTCGCCATCGCGCATATCCGCGGCGGCGACGATCTCGGCTATCGCTGGTATCTCGACGGCAAGACGACGAAGCGCTGGAATACCTTCCACGACTTCACCGACTGCGCGAAGCATCTGATCGCCGAGGGCTTCGCCAGCCCTGGTAACATCGCGATCTCGGGCGGTTCTGCGGGCGGCGAGCTCATGGGTGTCGTGGCCAATACCGACCCGAGCCTGTGGCGCGCCGTCTGTGCGCATGTGCCCTTCGTCGATGTGCTCAACACGATGCTCGACGACAGCCTGCCGCTGACTCCGATCGAATGGCCCGAATGGGGGAATCCTCGCGAAGACGCCGCCGCCTTCGACCTGATCCGCAGCTATAGCCCCTATGACAATGTCCGCGCGCAGGCCTATCCCGCGATGCTGATTACCGGCGGCCTCAACGACCCCCGCGTGACCTATTGGGAGCCTGCCAAATGGGCGGCCCGCCTGCGCGCGACGAAGACCGACAGCAACATGCTGCTGCTGAAGACCAACATGGGAGCGGGCCATGGCGGCAAATCGGGCCGGTGGGAAAGCCTGCGCGAGGTGGCCGAAGAATATGCGTTCATTCTGATGGCTTTTGAGTTGGCCTGAGCGCACACGGGGGTCGCGGGAGGCAATCTTGACGAAAGTTCAACGTTGAATTATAAAGTTCGACGTTGAACGGGAGAGAGCTATGCCAACGCGCCGTGAACTGCTGGGAGCGGGTGCCGCTCTTCCGATTGCCACCCTGCTCGGAAGCTGTGGTGATAGCGCGGACGCTGCCGAGGCGTGGCGTGATCCGGGCAAAGGCGAGACCGACATTCGCCGCTGGGCGCTGGCACACGCGATCCTGACGCCCAATCCGCACAACAAACAGCCATGGCTTGTGCAGCTGGTCGGCACGGACGAACTCATCCTGCGTCCCGATCTGACCCGCCTACTGCCCGCGACCGATCCGTTCAACCGCCAGATCACCATCGGCTGCGGGGCGTTCCTCGAACTTCTCGCGATGGCTACCGCAGCCAAGGGCTGGCGGATCGAAGGCGAAGTCTGGCCCGAAGGCGAGCCGCAGCCGGTGCTCGACGCACGCCCCATCGCACACCTGCGCTTCGTGCGCGACGTCTCGGTCAAACCCGACCCGCTGTTCGCGCAAATCCTCAAGCGGCGCACCACGCGGACCGAATATGACGACCGCACCCCCGATGCTGCGCCTCTGAACGCGCTGCTTGCCGCCGAGCGGCCCGGCGTTGCCGCAGGCGTCACCGCCGATCCGGCTCGGCGCGCGCGGCTCCGCGAATTGGTCGGGCAGGGCTATCTGATCGAAACCGACACGCCCGCAACGCACCGCGAAAATGTCATCAACCTTCGCATCGGCGCGTCCGAGATTGCCGCGCATCGCGACGGGTTAACGCTTTCAGGCCCGGCGATGGAGATCGGACACAGCCTCGGCCTCGTCACGCGCGAAAAATTCCTCGACCGGTCGAGTTTTGCATTCCGCCAGTTCCGCAGCTCCGGCCAGCCGTGGGTCGACAGCTCGATGGCCTTCGCCTGGCTGACCACGCCCGCCAACAGCCGCGTCGACCAGATCGAGGCCGGACGCGCCTATCTGCGCATGACGCTGCTTGCCGCGCGCGAGGGACTCGTGTTGCAGCCCTGGAGCCAAGTGCTGCAGGAATATCCAACGATGGCTGCGCCGTTCAGCGCCGTGCACGAGGAACTCGGCATTCGTCCGCCCGGCCGGGTTCAGATGCTCGTTCGCCTCGGCTATGCCGGTCCGGTGCCGCACACGCCGCGTCGCGGGGTCGATCCGCTGCTCGTCGCATGACGCCGCGCGACTATGTCCTGCTGGCGCTGCTGACCGAGATCGGCATCACGTCGCAGCTGGTCAGCGCGCGCTTCGAACGGACCCGCCCCGGCGGACTCAACGAAGCGCAGTTCACCGTGCTGCATCATTTTGCGCGGCAGAATCTGGCCGAATCCACGCCGACCAAACTCGCGAGGGCCTTCCAACTGTCAAAGGGGGCGCTGACCAACACGCTGCAACGGCTCGAAGCGATGGAACTGATCACGCTGACCCCTGACCCCGCCGACGGGCGCGGCAAGATCGTGCGGCCGACGGCGGCGGGCCTTGCCGCGCGCGACGCGGCGCTCGCCGACCTCACGCCCGTCTACAGCAGCCTGTTCGCCGACTTCCCGACCGAAGACCTCGAAGCTGCCTTTCCCCTCGTCCGCAAACTGCGGCTGGTCCTCGACGACGCGCCCGACCGCTGACCTTTTCGCCTGCTTGACCCGCCGCCGCGCCAGCGCCAGCGTCGCCACATGACCACCTGTATCATCGGCGCCGGCTGCTCGGGCTTCACCACCGCGAAACGCCTCCAGGATCGCGGCCTGCCCTTCGACATTTACGAGATGTCGGACCGCGTCGGCGGCAATTGGGCCTATCGCAATCCGAACGGCATGAGCGCCTGCTATCAGTCGCTGCACATCGATACGTCGAAATGGCGGCTCGCGTTCGAGGATTGTCCAGTGCCCGATGGCTGGCCCGATTTCCCGCATCATTCGCTGATCGATCAATATTTTAACGCCTATGTCGATCATTTCGGGCTGCGGGAGCGCATCCGCTTCAACACCGCTGTCGAACGCTGCGAGCGCCGGGCGGACGGCGCCTGGGACGTCATCCTCTCTACCGGGGAGACGAGGCGCTACGACACGCTTGTCGTCGCCAACGGCCATCACTGGTCGCCGAACATGCCCGACTATCCCGGCCAGTTCGAAGGCGTGCAGCTTCACGCACACGATTACCGCACGCCGTTCGATCCCGTCGACATGGTCGGCAAGCGCATCATTGTCGTCGGCCTCGGCAACAGCGCCGTCGATGTCGCCTCCGAACTCGCGCAGCGGCCGATCGCCGCGAAGCTGTTCGTCGCAGCGCGGCGCGGCGTCTGGGTGCTGCCCAAATATTTTCGCGGCCAGCCGTCCGACAAGACGCCGCTGCCGCACTGGATGCCCGGCTGGTTGAAGCGCCGTCTCGCGCGCGGCGCGGTGATCCGCACCGTCGGCCGGATGGAGGATTACGGCCTTCCCACGCCCGACCACCAGCCGCTGGAAGCGCATCCCACCGTGTCAGGCGAATTCCTCATGCGCTGCGGCTCGGGCGACATCACCGTGAAGCCGAATATCCGCGAACTGAAAGGTAAACGGGTGCTCTTCGACGACGGCAGCGAGGAAGCCGTCGACGTCATCGTCTACGCGACCGGCTACCGCACCCGCTTTCCCTTCTTGTCGGACGACCTCGCGCCGGTGAAGGACAATCACATAGCGCTCTACAAACGCATGGTCAGGCCCGAAATCCCGAATCTCTGGTTCATGGGCTTGGCACAAGCGCTGCCGACGCTTGTCAACTTCGCCGAACAGCAGTCGAAGCTGCTCGCCGCCTGGCTGGCCGGCGACTATGCCCTGCCGTCAGCCGCCGAAATGGCGCGCACGATCGCCGCCGACGAGGCGATGCATCAGGGCCATTATTACGACTCCCCCCGCCACCGCATGCAGGTCGACTTCGACGTCTATGTCCGCGACGTGCAGCGCGAACTCGCGGCAGGTGCAAAGCGGGCGAAGCGGGCGGCGTAAGTCACCCACCCCCTGCCCCTCCCCAAGGGGAGGGGACGCGAATGGATCAAACCGCGTCGAGATATTCCACATCGGGCCGGCCGGCGAGCACCGCGCCGAGGCTCGGGCCAGCTGCCTTGAAGTGATCGCTCGCGCCATGCGCCTTCAGCGCATCCTCCGAGGCGTAAAGTTCGAGTACCTTGTAGGTGTCGGCCTCGCTGCGGCTCTTGCAGAGCTGGTACGTCAGATTGCCGGGTTCGTTCGCCCGCACCTGCGCGGCAAGCGTGGCGAATGCTGCTTCGAGCTCAGCGCCCATGCCAGGCTTGCATTTCAGTGTCGCGACCACGCCGATCATGTCCGTCTCCCCTTGCTGATAGTGCTCTCTTTGCAACGCGCTAGCTTCGAAGTCGCCCCATGCGTTATAACAGGGCCATGACCGCGCACCCGCCCTCGCCCGATTGGACGATCCCGCAAGAGTGGAACCGCTATACACCGGCCGAACATGCGGTCTGGGACACGCTGTTCGCGCGCCAGTCGGCGCTGCTGCCTGGGCGGGTCGCCCAACCCTTTCTCGACGGGCTCGAAATATTGCGGCTGTCGAAGCCCGGCATTCCCGATTTCGAAGAATTGAGCGAGCGGCTGTTCAAGGCGACCGGCTGGACTGTTGTCGCGGTGCCGGGCCTCGTCCCAGAAGAGATTTTCTTCGACCATCTCGCCAATCGCCGCTTCGTGGCGGGCCGGTTCATCCGCGAGGCGTCGCAGCTCGACTATCTGCAGGAGCCCGACATCTTCCACGACGTGTTCGGCCACGTCCCGTTGCTCGCCCATCCGGTGTTCGCCGATTATATGCAGGCTTATGGCGAAGGCGGGCTGCGCTCGATGCAGTTCGGCGCGATCCACAAGCTGGCGCGGCTCTACTGGTACACGGTCGAGTTCGGGCTGATCCGAGAGCGCGGCGACCTGCGGCTTTACGGATCGGGAATCGTCTCGAGCTATGGCGAGAGCCGCTTCGCGCTCGAAGACCCTTCACCGAACCGGCTCGGCTTCAACCTGCTGCGCGTGATGCGCACCAAATACCGGATCGACGACTATCAGCAGGCTTATTTCGTCATCGATAGTTTCGAGGACCTGCTGCGGCAGACGCTCGAAACCGATTTCGAGCCGCTCTACTCAGAGCTGTCGCAGCTACCCGACCTTGAGATCACCGATATTCAGCCGACCGACGAAGTGATCACGCGGGGCACGCAGGCTTATGCGAAGGCGAAAGCCGCGTAGAGCTAGCGCGCTGCTAGCCATCAGGTCACGGCCGTACGGGCGTGAAATTGCGGCTGATCCCAGCCTCTGGTGTCCAGCAGCCCTGCGATATGCTCCACGGCGCGCCAAACGTTTTCGAAGCCGACGTAAAGCGGCGTGACGCCCAGCCGCAGGATGTCCGGTGCGCGGAAGTCGCCGATCACGCCGCGCGCGATGAGGGCGGCGTTGAGCGGCCAGGCTTGCGGATGCCGGAAGCTGACATGGCTGCCACGCTGTGAGGAGTCTGAGGGAGTCGCGAGGGTCAGGGCCGGGCAGCGTTCGGCGGCGCGGTCGATCAGATATTGGGTCAGCGCCCGGCGCTTGCTGTCGATCGCGGCCATCCCGGCCTCGGCGACGATCTCGACGCCCGCTTCCAGCGCCAGGAGGCCGAGCACCGGCGGCGTGCCGGTCAGCCAGCGCGTCATGCCAGCGGCAGGCGCATAGCCGTCCATGAAGTCGAACGGCGCCTCATGCCCCATCCAGCCAGGCAGCGGATTGGCCAGGGCGGATTGGTGCCGCTCGGCGACGAACAGAAAGGCCGGAGCACCGGGGCCGCCATTCAGATATTTATAGCCGCAACCCACGGCGAGGTCGGCATTCGCGCCGTTCAGATCGACGGGGATTGCGCCAACGCTATGACTCAAGTCCCAGAGCACGAGCGCGCCCTTGGCCTGTGCGGCGGCGGTCAGCGCCGCCATGTCGTGCACGGCGGCTGTCTTGTAGTGGACGTGGGTGAGCATCAGCACGGCGACAGTGTCGTCGATGGCGCCGGCAAGCTCCTCGCGCGCAACCGTCCGCAACTCCGCGCCGACCACGCCCTGCGCGACATAAAGATCGGTCGGGAAGTTGCCGGGCTCCGACAGAATGACCTTCCGTCCCGGCCGCGCCGCCATTGCCGCCGCAAGCAGCTTCGCCAGATTGACCGAGGTCGAATCGGCGACGATCACCTCATACGCCCGCGCCCCGATCAGCGGCGCGATCTTCGCCCCGACCCGCTGCGGTGCGCCGATCCAATCCTCGCTGTTCCAGCTCCGGATCAACCCCTCGCCCCATTGCCGGGCGACGGCGTCGGCAACGCGCGCAACTGTCGCCTTCGGCAACGCGCCAAGCGAATTGCCGTCGAGATACAGGACGCCATCCGGCAGGCTGAATCGCTCGCGAAATCCGCGCAGCGGATCGGCCGCGTCGAGCGCTCGTGCGTCGGCAAGGCTCACAGCACTGTCCTCACCGAAAGCAACTCCGGGAAAAACCGCTTTTTGAGCACAGCCTCAAGATAGGCCGCACCGACCGTGCCGCCGGTGCCGCGCTTGTTGCCGATTATTCGCTCGACGGTCTTCAGGTGCGCGAAGCGCCACTGTTGGACGCGATATTCGAGGTCGACCAGCTTTTCGGCGAGGTCGTACAGGTCCCAATAGCGGTGCACATCGGCATAGACCGCCGCCCATGCGGCCTCGACTTCGCCCGTCGGCAGGCCGCGCCGCGCCAATAGCGCGATGGCTTCGTCATACAGGCTCGGCCGCGCCAGCTCGGTGGTCAGCAGCGCATGCGCGGCCGGATCGCCACTGTGCATGTCGGCCATCCGCTGCTCGCGCTGCCCCAGCATGAATTCGATGAGCCGGTACTGGTGCGACTGGAACCCCGAGGATGGCCCCAGATGCGGGCGGATCGCCGAATAATCCCAAGGCGTCATCGTCGCGAGCACGTCCCAGGACTGGATGAGCTGCGTCTGGATTCGCGCGACCCGGGCCAGCATCTTGAAGGCGGGTCCAAGATCGTCGGCGCGGATGGCGTCCCGCGCGGCATTCAGCTCGTGCAGGCAAAGCTTCATCCACAGCTCGCTCGCCTGATGGATGACGATGAACAGCATCTCGTCATGACCGGCACCCGCCGGTTGCTGCGCGGCGAGCAGGAGATCGAGGCGGAGATAGCCGCCATAGCTGGTGTCGTCGGACATGCCTGCCTCAATGCGCAGGAAGGTCGTGTGCGATCAACACTTGCGCGCGACTGTTGCACCGCACAAACTGCGAGTCGCCAGTGGGGAGCGGATGAAGCCAGTCGCCTTTGACGAGATGGACGGGTTCGGCGGCGCGGACGTGCGCGACGCCTATACGCGCATCAAATCCTGGCTCGATCAGGCCCCCGCCGAGCAACTCCAGACCCGCCGCGCCCAGGCCGAACTGTTCTTCCGGCGCATCGGCATCACCTTCGCGGTCTATGGCGATGTCGGCGGCGGCGAGCGGCTGATTCCCTTCGACATCATCCCCAGGGTGCTCTCCCGCAAGGAGTGGACAAGCCTTGAATGCGGGCTTGTCCAGCGCGTCGAGGCGCTGAATGCCTTTCTTCGCGATATCTACGGCAAGCGCGAAATCCTGCGCGCCGGGGCGATCCCTGAGGAGCTGGTGCTGCGCAATCCGGGCTTCTGCCTCGCGATGGTCGACCGGCCACCGCCGCACGGCGTCTACACGCATATCGCCGGTATCGACATCGTGCGCACCGGGCCCGACGATTTCTTCGTGCTTGAGGACAATGCGCGCACCCCGTCGGGCGTGTCCTACATGCTCGAGAATCGCGAGGTCATGCTGCGGCTGCTGCCCGAACTGGCGGGCCGCCACCGCGTCGCGCCGGTCGAGGACTATCCCGAAGCCCTGCTCGGGACGCTGCGCTCAGTCGCGCCACCCAATTGTAACGGCGACCCGACCGTGGTGGTGCTGACGCCGGGTTTCCACAACTCCGCCTATTACGAACACAGCTTTCTGGCCGACAAGCTGGGCGTCGAACTCGTCGAGGGGTCGGACCTGTTCGTCCGCGACGATGTGCTGTTCATGCGCACGACCGAAGGGCCGCGCCGCGTCGATATCGTCTACCGCCGCGTCGACGATGATTTCCTCGATCCGCTGATGTTCCGTCCTGATTCGATGCTCGGGGTGCCGGGCATGTTCAGTGCCTTTTCCTGCGGCAACCTGACCATTGCCAATGCACCGGGCACAGGCGTCGCCGACGACAAGGCGATCTACAGTTATATGCCCGAGATCGTGCGCTTCTATTCGGGCGAGGAAGCGATTCTCAAGAATGTCCCGACTTGGCGGTGCCGCGAACCCGATGCGCTCGCGCATGTTCTCGACAATCTCGCCGACTTGGTCGTCAAGGAAGTCGATGGCTCGGGCGGTTACGGCATGCTGGTTGGGCCGCACGCGACGCGCGCGCAGATCGATACTTTCGCGGCCAAGCTCAAGGCCGACCCCGCCAAATTCATCGCCCAGCCGACACTGGCGCTGTCCACTTGTCCGACGCTCGTCGATGAAGGGATCGCCCCGCGCCATGTCGACCTGCGCCCCTTCGTGCTGACCGGCGCAAACGGCGTGAAGATCGTCCCCGGCGGCCTGACCCGCGTCGCGCTGTCGCCGGGGTCCTTGGTGGTCAATTCGAGCCAGGGCGGCGGCACCAAAGACACATGGGTGCTCGATGATTAGGAAGAGCGAAAATCCTCCCCCGACAGGGGGAGGGGGACCGCGAAGCGGTGGAGGGGCCACGCCCCTGACGATTGGCGCACCACGTCGGACCATCCGCTCTGCCCGTCGTCTGCGGTCGAATATGTCGCTTCCTGAGGTCCTTATCTGGCAAAAATTGAGACTTCGCCCTTTCGGCCTTCGGTTCAGGCGGCAGCATCCTGTTGGCCCCTATATCGCGGATTTCCTGCATGTCGCTTCGCGCCTCGTGATAGAAATCGACGGTCAGGATCATGATACGGCGAACCGGTTCGTGCGGGATCAACGGCGCGACGCTTGGTTGGTGGCGCAAGGGCTAGACGTGCTGCGAGTACGGGCCGCCTTGGTACTTACCGATATCGATGCGGCTCTCGACGTCATTGTTGCAGCCGTCCGCGGCCGGAGTGGCCCCTCCACCATGCTTCGCATGGTCCCCCTCCCCCTGCCGGGGGAGGATTGAAATGCTCTCACGCACCGCGGGAAACCTCTATTGGACCGGGCGCTATGTCGAGCGCGCCGATTTCCTGTCGCGGCTCATCGACGCGACGCTGCGGCTTGCGGCATTGCCCTCCTCCTACGGCGGCGATGTGTCGGCTTGGGGCGGAGCGCTCGCGGCGGCGACGGTCAAGGAGGACTATCGCGCGCGCTATCCCAAGCTCGAGGAAGCAACGGCGCTGCAATTCCTGTCGCTGGATCCATCCAACCCCTCCTCGATGCGTTCCTGTCTCGAACAGGCGCGCAACAACGCGCGGGCCGTCCGCACCGCGCTGACGGTCGAGGCCTGGGAGGCGATCAACGCGGCGTGGCTCGACGTGCAGCGCTTCGGGACCAGCCTCGACTCGCGCCCGACGCTGACCCGCCTGCTCGATGCCGTGAAGGCCGCCGCGCTGGCATTCGACGGCGCAGCCCACCGGACCATGCTGCGCGGCGACGCCTATTGGTTCCT
>CALRQP020000012.1:0-93122 GCA_943370355.1 Sphingomonas paucimobilis | reverse complement strand
CGCGTTCCCAGCCCTCATTCTCGAGCTTGAGCATCTGGATCGCAACGGCGTTGCCATTGGCATCCATCTCCGGGAGCGACGTGAACTCCGACGGCCAGCAGCGGTAGATGTTATAGGCGATCACCTTTTGGCCGGCTTCGTTATAGACTTCGAGGATGATGTCCTTGCGGAAGTCTTTCAGCGAGACGTCCTGATTGCCCGTTCCGCCCTGCTGATCGTCGAGCGTGAAATTGTGATAATCCCAGACCTTGTTGGCCCATTGCTCGAACGCCACGTCATGCGTGACGCCGCGTTCGAGGGTGATCGACTGATATTCGCTCTGGCCGGGCATCCGGCGCGGGGTCGTCGGATCGCCGCCCGACCGGTGGGTGATCACCTGGGTGGTGCGCGTCAGCGCGCTGACCTTGGAGACGCCGGCGACATATTTTCCGTCCCATTTCACGCGGAACTTGAAGTTCCGATAGGGGTCGTAGCGATAGGTTGCCTTCGGGAATTCAGTGTTGGTCGGCATGGCAATTCCTGCTCATTGGCTGGGGTGTCGGGTCAGCTGGTCGAAGCGCCGCTGGCCTGCTGGATCTGCACGATGATGAACTCTGCCGGATCCACCGACACCGCTGTGACCTCGATATTGACCTTGCCCAACAGGGTTTCCGAGGGCGGATTGTTGCTGGCGTCGCACTTCACCGCGCAACTCGACAGCGCACCCTGCTGCGACCATTCCTGCTTGAGCACGCCGTTGGTCGCTTGCCGCCGCGGGCGGATTAGCCCGATAATCCACATCCAGGTGTCGCTCATATTCCCCCTTAGCCGTAGCTTGGCACACCCTGGGGCGCGATCAAAAAAATGATGTGCGCGCCTTCTCGCGCTCGCCGCCATTTAGTAGCGATTCCGAGCCGGTTGCGCCGAAGGAATGCGCAATGTGCTCGCTATCGGCGAAGCGATGTTGGCTTTGGAGGAGCACAAGTTCGACTTGTGTACAGATCCGGTTGTTGGGTTCACGCAAAGGCATCAGGTTGCATTCTAATTCACTGCATAAAGACGCTGGTCCGCCCGCGCCGTTGTTCCGACGACCGCTTTGAGGATCGCAGCTCGGCCGGCTGAACGACCGAGATGAGGCGCATTGCAGGCGGTCGGCTCAGGGACGTGGGATAGCCGCCTAACAGCGTCGGAGAGGACTAACGGCGCGTCCAAGAAACCGCCAGCAGGCCACTCCTTACCTCATCTTCTTCGATTGCCGACTTTAGCTCACCGCGCCAGCGACGCCCCGCGGTGCAGCATCAAGCTTGGCCAAGCAGATAACACCGATAATGCAGAACAGCGGCGGCACTACCCCGAGGAGAAGGACGTTCGCTGACGATGCGCCTGCGGACAGCAGCGTCCCTGCCACCAACGGACTCGCGACCGAACCCAGTCGGCCGACGCTCAGTGCCCACCCCAAGCCAGTCGCGCGGATGACAGCGTCATAACGTTGGGTTGTGAGTGCATTGAGACACAACTGCGTTGCGAGAGCACCCACACCGGCAATGGCTGCGAGGCCAAACAAAGCGAGGTGGTTGTCATTGAACACGACGATCAGACCGACAGCGATCGAGCCTGCAAAATAGGCGGGGACCAGAACCTTCGCAGGTTGCTTGATGCTTGCAATCTGACCTAGCGCGATGGCCCCCACAAGGCCGCCAATCTCGAAGGCTGTCGCGGAAAAGCTTGCCGTACGGAGGGTGTGCCCCATGTCGGTAAGGAGCGAGGGCAACCAGCTCGCGAGAAAGAATAGCTGAAACTGGGTGGCGAAAAACAAGGCCCACAAAACAAGCGTCGTCCCGCCGGCTCCTGCAGCGAAAAGCTCCCGGATCGGCACTGCGCTAGCCTTGGTGGTGTTCGGAGCCAACTCTGCCCGTACGATCACTGGATCCTTGGTCACGCCAAGCTTGCTGAGCACTCGGTTCAGCGCTGAGACTTGGCCACGCCGTGCCAGGATAACGGGCGACTCTGGGAGCACGGCGAAGACCGCGATGAGGATAACGACCGGCAGGACTCCGCCGGCAAAAAATACACTCGGCCAACCAAAGGTCTCGATAAGATCGGGCGAAACCAGTCCCGCAAGCGCACCGCCTAGGGGGTGTCCGGTGAACATTACGACGAGCAGGAAAGCCCTTCGCTTGGGCGGCATGAACTCAGCTGTCAGGGCCGCAGCGAGAGGAATCGTGCCCCCTAGTGCAAGACCAGTTAGAAACCTCAGCGCCGTCAACTGGGTAAGGTTTGTCGCAAATCCTGTTGCGCACGCGGCTAGCAAGCCGACAGCAAAAAACGCAAGGAGTGATGGCTTTCGCCCTAGGCGATCGCCGGCAGGCCCGCCGATAGCTCCTCCCGCCATAAGCCCGAAGAGTGAAGCTGACAGGGCAGGACCGAACTGCCCAATGGGAACCGACAAACTGGCAGCAACCGCTGGCGCTGCAACCGCCATGGCCGATACATCAAAGCCATCGACGATTGCGATGAGGAAGCAGATGACAAGTACCGTCCACTGGATCGGCCGGAGCCTGTCGTTCGTCGGCTCGAGCAAATGGTCGAGGGCGCCCGAGGAGGTACCAGCAGCCGCGTCCATCGTTCTCCCCTTGCGCTCGATGTCAGCCTCGAGACCCACGTGCGAGCGCGCAGCGCCACCAGCCAAGTCTCGCGCACCTGTTCATCAGAGACTGGACGTTCCCTTCATCTGGTATACCCAGTCAAGTAGTTTCTCGGGTAGTATCGCTTGATAGGCAAGGGTTTCGACCGCAGCGCGATCCTAGCGTATACCCGCAGAGGCGTTTCGGGGGTGGCATGCAGAGTAATACGATCGAAAAGGAACGGCTTCGGGGCGCGTCCCATCCGATCCTAGCTTGCGCGGCCTTGTCCGGCTTTGCCGGGTTGGTCATGGAAGTGACATGGACGAGAGTGCTCGCGCTCCTGTTCGGCAGCACCTACATCGCCGTCGCTATCGTGTTGTCCGTGTTCATGCTCGGCTTGGCCGCGGGCGGCCTGATGAGTGTCCGGCTCTCGGCCGGGTCTAGACGACCAAATCGCCTCTACGGCGGACTCGAACTTTTTGTCGGTGCCTACGGCATCGTCCTGACGACGGCACTGCTCGCTGCTCGTTCCCTGACCGCATTTGTATCACCCGACGCGATCATGCGTCTCGAACCCGTGGTGACGCTGCTTTTGTTGATCCCACCGACATTCGCGATGGGTGCTACGCTTCCGATCTTGGCGCAGGCGACGTCCGTGAACCGGAGTGCCAGAGCAGGCAACGCCGGCCTCCTCAACGGGATCAACATCGCCGGAGGAGTCATCGGCGCCATCGCAGCGGGTTTTGTCACAATCCCTTACTTGGGTCTTATGGGAAGTGCGGTCGTGGCTGCCTGTGCCAATGTCTTGGCAGCCGTGATCGCCTATCGTTGCCACGCAGAGTTTCGGCCCCAAGCGGTCCAGCAAAGCGGGCGACAACCAGGAGCGCAGGGTGGGTTTCATCTACGGATTCCCCTTCTCGCGTTCCTGACCGGCGCTGCGTTCCTTGGGCTCGAGATCGTCTGGGCACGCTTGTCGGCGCATGTCCTCAGCGGCGCAGATCATGCGTTTGCAGTCATGCTCGCGGCGACTTTGGCGGGATCGGCAATCGGCTCGACTTGGGGCGCTCGCAACGTCGACAACGCCGAAACGCGGCTTCCTTGGACACTTCTCATTGCTGCTTGCGTCGCAGCGATCGCATACATGTCGGCATCGGTCGTGATCGACCAGAGCAGGCCTGTCTTGAGCACGCTCGTTTGTGGAGCAGGCGCGTTCGCCTCGGTTCTATTCATCGGCCGGTGCTTCCCTTTGACAATTGCATGTCTGCCAGCTGGTCTGACCACGGCGTCAGCCCTCGGACTGGTCTATGGTGCAAGCTCGATCGGCGCTGCTGTGGGCTCAATCCTCGTTGGATACTGGATCCTGCCGGCGACAGGCCTCGCAGTCTCAACGTCTCTTATGGGGGCAACGCTGGTTGCAGCAGCGTTCCTAGCTTGGCAGCCGACGACCGGCGGACGAACCAAGCTGGGCCTGGTTGGCGTCGCATCTCTCTTGTGGCTCGCCGCGGTGCTTCCAACGACGTCCAACATTCTGAACTACCGCTTGCCTAAGGAAGAGCTCGGCTTGCCCACCCTTTTTCAGGAGGTCGGCCGTATCGCGACCGTCGACGTCCGCTCGGTCGGCGACTACCTATCGCTCCGCTCAGATGGATTCCCCGAAGCCGTCGTGCCGCGTCTCGGTGCGGCCCCTGCCCGCCTCGACCAATTCTGGCTCGGTGCTTTGCCAACATTGGCGCGTCCGAATGCCAAATCTGCCTTCGTCGTGGGGCTGGGCGGTGGCGGCGCCATCGCTGGGCTAGGTCCACAGATCTCCCGCGTTGATGTCGCCGAGATCGAACCGGCGGTCGCGCGTGCGGCGGATGCCATGGCCCAGTCGGGTCAATTCAGACCTATGAGTGATGCGCGCGTCAAGCTCCTGCTGGGCGATGCCCGCTTGTTGTTGTCAGCGAGCGGGCCACGATACGATATCATCGTCTCGCAGCCATCCCATCCTTGGCTCGGTGCATCAGCCAACCTCTACACCGCTGAATTCTATAGGACCGCTGCTCGAAGGCTGACCCCGGATGGGGTACTCGTTCAGTGGCTTGATGCAAGTTACCTTGATCAAGATCTTTTGCGGGTCATGCTCGCGACAATGCTTGACGCGTTCCCTGAAGTGGCCGTGTTCGAGCCCACCCCCCAAACCCTCATCATGCTGGCGTCTCGAAAGCCGATTGAGGTAGAGGCTGGCTTCACGGGACATTCAAAGGACGCTCGCGCCGAACTCGCACGCTTTGGCCTTGCGACGCACGTCGACGCGGTCATTGCGCAACGCCTCGATTCTCAAGGGGTGAAAGAACTTGGCAGAGGGGCCAAGCTGAACAAGGACGGCTTGAATCGCCTAGCTTCCCAAAGTCGACCAAGCGGAGACGGACTCTCGAAAGACGAGACCGATGCTCTCTTTGCAGGGCATGCGCCAAAGTTGAACCTGAGCCCATCAGAACGCGCCTACGCCGTGGGCCAGCTGGCTGCGCTCGGCTTTTTGAGCCGGGCCAAGCGAATGATATCGGACGGAACGCGCACCAACGATGCACTGGCGGGCACCGTTCTTGAGACTGTCGGTGCCGACGAGGACGCACGCAGCGCGTTTGAGCGAGCCTTCATGCGCGATCCGAACGACCCTGTTGCTGCATGGGGGCTAGTTAAGCGCGAACTGGTCGAACTGAGCTATGGCCAAGGAACCGAGGCAGCGAAGAAGGCCGAGGTTGCTCTTCCACGAGCGGCAAGGACAGTCCTGACAGCGTGGTCGGCCGCCCGCCAACAGGACTGGGATGGAATTGCGCGGTCGGACGCTGAACTGGCATCCGTGCGGCCCATAGATCCCTGGTACGCAGATGCAGTTCGACTACGGGCAGCCTGGCGGATCGCAGGCGCGGCAGCCAACGCTACGTCAGCGCGGGCAGCGATTAGCATTCTTGATGCGGTCCTGCCGGCATCAGGGCGGTCGGACCTGCTGCTCACACGCCTGTCGGCCGGCGCGGTGCTTGGGGACGATCGCGTCATCGACGAAACCGCGTGGGCTATCGCCGATCATTGGTGCAAGGTCTCCAAGCCGTCCCAAGCGCAGGTGGCGCAAGAAGCAGCGCTGGTTGCTGCATTTCGCGCCCGATCAACGCCGCGCAGCGGCTCGGTCGTCGAGAAGTTATCCAAGTGCCGAGAGCAGACCTAGACGCGCGACGCAGCCGACGATCGCGTCATCGGTCATCCGATCTGCGTCTGGCGCCTCTGGGTTCGATACCAATTGCCGATCAACGCGCAATCTCGGCATTGATGATCGGTTGGAAGCTGACTTTCGGCGTCCCCCAATAGAGGGCCGGCGTGTGGAAGCCGCCGTAGATTTGCCACTGTATGACATCGTTCGGATCGGTGATCTTGAACCGAGCGACGAGTTTTGCCGGAGACGTCCCGGAATATTGATCGATCCAACCTGAGTAAGGCACGTCATCGACGAAACGCTTGGACAGATCATACTCGTCGAACTCATCGAGGCTCGGATCGGCCGGCGGACAGAAGGCCCTGGCCAGCATGTAGTTTCCAGTGTCAGGCAGACGTTCTGCTTCACCCATCGCCCAATGATAGCAGGAGTCCACAGTCCTCGTGGTCTCCGAGGTCCAAAGCTCCTCAAAGGTCATCGCCTTCTCATCGACCCTGATTTCTACGCCGCGGCTAAAATTCAGGTGCTGCGGGACGGGTTTGCGCCCATCGAAGGGACGCGTCTGGAACATGCCGTTGTCATAGTAGACGATCGTGCCGTCAGGATTGACGTGCGGGTGATGCGGGCTGAACGGGTAGCGTACGAACGAGCCCTTAGGCTTCAGCACCTTGCTTGCAAGTTCGCCCGTCCATCCTTCGGGATCGCCATAGATCCACTTAACCTTGCCGGTTTTGCGGCTGATACCAACCAAGGCGTCCATGTGCTTGAGTGACATGATGACCGTGTCGCGCTTCTCGTCGACCGTGAGACCGTTCCCGTGCGTCCAATCGAGGTGATCAGGAAAGCCCCGCACGGCCCAATACGGCTGGAGCAGGTGATAATGGACCCGCTTGTGATCCAGATGATCGAAACTGTCCCACCGCCAAAGGATCTTGCCGGTGCGGTCATACTCAATGAGTGAGTCGCCCATCACCATTTGCGCCTTTCTTGGCGCAGCGGGGTCGGTCACGCTGGTGTAGTAATCGTCGATCTTGCGTGCGTTTGCCGACATCGAGATCAGCGTTCCCTTGCTGGTCATGTACGGCTCATGGTGAACTGTCTGGACGCCCTTGATCGTCACCGCGCCCGCAATCGGGTCTCGGTCAGGGCGGAGTTCGGCTACATATTCGGTGAGGGTATTGCCGAGCATGTCGATGATCCGGGTTCGCTGGTCCTGAAGCGTCATCAGCAAATTGCCATCGGCCATCGCTTGAACACCGGCTACGCGCTGATCAGAACGATAGAACCAGATCGGGTCTCCGGCCTTGTCGAGGGCAAGGATCATACCCCAGCGGCGAGCAAAGCGCTGTTGTGCCGTCGACTGCCAAGCCTGGCGCCCCGGCGCCCGGCGCCGCAAGCTCATGAAGGTGACGCCCGGGTCCATCTTTGCGGCGTCCCGAATGTCGACAGCTATACCCGGCCAACCTAGGCCAACCACTGAAGCCGGAGGTGCTGCGTACGTCAGAGGCTGCGATTTTGCTTCGCTGCCATCCTTGGCGCGAAGAGTGACCGATATCCGTGAAGTGCCTCCCGGACGAAATCCGAGCATGGGCAATCTGGCCTCGCCGGCTTTGACGTCGGCGAACACAACCCTCCAGTTCTTAGCCGGCTTCCCGGCGAGCGTCTCTTCGACGTCGACACTCGCGCTTACGGCTTGATCGGGCGCCACTGTGAGCACCGCGGCTAACGGGACTGCCGCGTTGGGGTTTTGGACGATCGTCGGCAGTGCGGTGAAGCTTGGTGCCGCCAAGGCCCCTTGTGCCCCAAGAATCAATGCAATTGCAGCCGTCCGCCGGAAGCTATGTATGAGGATCATTGCTTTGCCCTATTGCTGGGGTTGAAAAGGACCCACCGGCGGCGGCGCTATCAGCCGTGCGCGCCCGTAGAAAGAACACGCTGGCCGCACAGAAGGCCGGCACGAACGCCAGTGCTTGAAATATCTCGGTCGGCTGCCACCCGATGAGGAGCAGCTGCCCTGTGATAAGTGGCCCGCAGATGGCACCAATCCGGCCAACGCTGAGCGCCCAGCCCAGACCTGTTGCCCGGATGTGAGCGGGATAGACCGACGTCGCAAAGGCGTTGAGGCACAGCTGTGCGCCGATCGCGCCAGTGCCGGCTGCAAAGGCAAGCGCGAAAAGCAAGCCGCCGAGAGAGAGATTGTTCGCAAGTCCAAAGATTGAACCGACTGCGATGCCGTACATCGCGCTCAGCACGAGCGCCGGTGGCGCCCGGTCGCTCAGCGCACCAAAGGCGACGCTCCCGACGATGCCGCCGATTTGGAACATCATGACGGCGTAGGTCGCGGTCGCCTTGGCAAGTCCCGCTTCGGCCAAAAGCGTTGGGAGCCAGCTCGCCAGCAGAAAGGTGCTGAACTGGGTCGCGAAGAACACCGCCCATAGGAGTGCAGTCAGCGGTCCCCTCCCCTCACGGACGATATCTGTCAAACGGAAGGTGCGGGTTTCCGTCGGTGCGAGCCCAATAACAGTGTTCGAGAGGTCAACGTCTGGGCGCAATGTGCTCAGGAGTTGTTTCAGGGCGTCCGTCCGACCGGCCAAAAAGATGAAGCGCGGTGATTCAGGAAGGGCAATCCACAGGACGACGGCGGCGGCTAATGGCAGCAACCCGCCAACGAGGAACATCGCATGCCAGCCAGCGACTTCGATGATCGTGGGTCCGATAAAGGCAGCGAGCGCTCCGCCGATCGGATGCCCAGTGAACATGAGCACGACTAAGAAGGTCCTGTGCCGGCGGGGCATGAACTCAGCCGTAAGCGCTGCGCCGAGCGGGATCGTGCCGCCCAGACCCAGCCCAGTCATCACCCGCCAAAACGCGAGCGATTCAATCGACGCGGCAAGCGCAGTAGCAGCGGTTGCAACTAGCCCAAGCAGGAACATTCCTATCAGCGCGGGACGACGTCCGAATCGATCCCCGAGCGCGCCCCCAACTGCACCACCAATCATCAGTCCAAACAGGGAGGCAGCGAGCGGGAGGCCCAAGTCCCCCGCGGCGACACCCATGTAATTCGCCACATGAGGCGCTACGACGCCCATCACGTTGACGTCGAATCCGTCGATGACGGCTATTAGCATCGTAAGCGCGAGGACACGGATTTGGAGACGACCAACCGGCCCGTCATCGATGATGTCCGAGATGGTGGCAGTTGCCGGCGCAGCCGTCATGGCCGGGGCCCGTCCCGCCCAATCAGCTCGATCGCGAACCCGTCCGGATGACGGAGATAGGTACCAATCTTGCCAGCGTTGGGCCCTAGCCTAATCCGGTGAGGCGTTTGGCTAATGTTGAAGCCGAACCCTGCCGCGGCCTGGGCAGCGCTCGGCAGATCGTCAACATCCACGAGCCAGTGCATGTAGCCGGGATCGCAAGGCCGCAGGGTGGATCGCGCTGGCTCCGGTGCTTCATATTGCAGGAGCTCGAAGGTCAGGTCACCGCGGGACAAGTAAGCGATCTCGCGGGCTACGGCCCCATCAACCCCCGTGATGCCTGCGACGGCGTCAGGGTCGATCGGCTTCAGTCGAGCATTTACGTCGAAGCCCAGGATCTGGGTGAAGAATCCGATCATCTGGTCGAGGTTGCTGACCGTCAGGCCAACATGACCAAAGACTCCGTACTGGGGGGGAGAGGTGGCCATCAGCCTTCGACGACGCAGATCACGTCACCGACCTGCGCGTCCTCTCCCTCTTGAACCCTGATTTCGACCAGCGTCCCGTCACCCGGCGCTTCGACCGTTTGCGTGACCTTCTCAGTCTCGAAGTCATATAGCTGGTCGCCCGCCTTGAAGCTTTCGCCGGCGGCCAGGTGCCACTTTACGACCGTCGCCTCTTCCATGTTCATACCGGTACGGGCGAGCTTCAGCTGAACCTTCATCGACGTGCTCCTTTTCAGGCATCAACCGTGGCGGGCGCGGGGCGTCCGAGAACCTCGCGGACTGCGGCGGCCACTTTGTCGGGATTGGGAAAGACTGAGCGTTCGAGCAGAGGCGCATAGGGAAGAGCGACGTTCGGCACGGTGACGCGCTTGACCGCAGCCTTGAGGCTGGCGAAGCCGGCGTCTGCTACGACTGCGCTGATGTGGCTCGCTGCCGAGCAGCGGTCTCGGGCCTCGTCAACGACGACGAGCCGGCCTGTCTTTGCCACAGACGCCAGGATGCTCGCCTCGTCCAATGGGACGAGCGTGCGGGGGTCAATGACCTCGGCGTCTATCCCTTCCTCGGCCAGCCGCTTTGCAGCCGTCAGTGCGACCTTCACCATCGCGCCGATTGCGACGATCGTCACATCGGCCCCTTCCCGGTAGACTGCGGCTTTCCCGAACGGCACGAGGTGGTCGCCGTCGGGAACCTCGCCCATCTCCCCGCCGCGTCCACCGGCCTCGAGAAAGACCGTGGGATTATCGCCCCGGATTGCCGTCTTAATCAGACCCTTCGCATCAGCAGGGGTCGACGGCACGGCAACGTTGAGGCCGCCAAGGTTCATGAACAGTGGGTACGGGGTGTCAGAGTGTTGGGCTGCGATCGACCGACCGCCGCCATATCCAGCAATCAGCGTCACCGGCAATGTCATCTGCCCCGCTGTCATGAAGCGAAGCTTGGCCAGCTGGTTCGCGATGGCGTCGAAGCCTGTATACATAAAGTTGGCGAACATCATGTGGAGGATGACCCGATATCCGCGGGAGGCGGCGCCAACGGCCATTCCGGTGAGGAGAGCCTCCGAAATCGGCGTGTTCCGAACCCGCTCCGGTCCAAAGCGGGCACGAAGCCCCTTTGTGTCACCGAACATCGATATTTCGACATCCTCTCCAAAGAGGATGACCTTTTCGTCGCGCTCCATCTCTTCGAAGAGCGCTTCGTTGATCGCAGGGATCAGGCGGCGGCGTGCCATGTCGCTTGTTCCTCAGGGATTCTGGTTGGCGAACATGTGCTCGAACACATGCTCCACACGTGGCTCGGGCCCGGTTTCAGCCGCACTCGCAGCGGCCTCGACGGCTGCAACAATGCGTTCACGGACGGATGACAGCTCGCTCGTGTCGCAGCCCGCCTCGACCAAAAGCTCTTCAGCTCGCGCGAGCGGATCGCGCGAGCGCCACGCCTCGACCTCATCTTCAGTCCGGTATGTCTCGCTCAGGAAGTTCACCTCCGCCTCCGTGTGCCCCCGGAGGCGGTAAGTTTTGGTCTCAATGAAGCTTGGGCCGAGACCCGCGCGGGCGCGGGCGACGGCGGCTCCTGCTGCGCGCCAGACGGCGACAACGTCGTTGCCGTCGACAACATCGGTTGGGATATCAAAGGCGCGAGCGCGGTTGGAAATCTCTCCAGCTGTCACCGAAGCCGTTGACGAGAACTCGGACCAACCATTGTTCTCGCAGACGATGATGAGTGGCAGGGTCCACAGTGAGGCGATATTCAGCGCCTCCATCAGTGTGCCCTGGTTGGCGGCTCCATCACCAATAAAACAGACAGCGACGGCGCCCTTGCGGTCGAGGCGTGCGGCCCAAGCTGCACCTGCAGCAATGCCAATGCCGCCGCCGACAATGCCGTTCGCCCCAAGGATGCCTTTCGAGACATCGGCGACATGCATGGATCCGCCCATGCCTTTGCAGATGCCGTCGCCCCAGCCGTATATCTCAGCAATCATCGCCTTGGGGTCACCGCCCTTGGCGAGATAATGGCCGTGCCCTCGGTGTGTGCTGGTGATCGCGTCGCTGTCGTTCAGATGTGCGCAGACACCGACGCCGGTTGCTTCCTGACCAATGTAGAGGTGGACACTGCCGGGAAAGGCGCCGCTCCGATAGAGTGCGCCGAGTTTCTCTTCGGTTTCGCGGATCAAAAGCATGCGGCCAAACATCTCGAGGAGACGCTCTTTGCCAGGATGCTCGGTATCGTTGACTAGGCTCATGGGAAGACTCTTGCCTTAGAGTGCCATCGTCACGGTTGTGACTGATGAGTAGAAATCGAGACTTTCGCGGCCGCCCTGCGCGCCGAGACCTGATTTGCCGTGGCCTTCGAGGGGCGTCCGCAGGTCGCGGACTTGCCAGCAGTTTACCCAGTTCAGGCCTGCACGGATCGCGCCGGCGCAGCGATGGGCGCGCGCCAAATCCTTCGTCCAGGTCATCGAGGCGAGACCGAACTCGGTATCGTTTGCAAGGCGGATCGCTTCGTCCTCGTCAACGAACGGCGCGATGTGAAGGACCGGCCCGAAGACCTCGTCGCGAAGGAAAGCAGATCTGTGGTCCAAGCCGGTCAGGACGGCCGGACGGATGAATGCGCCTCCATCACGTTCATCCCCGAAGGTCGGGACGTCGCCACCGGTCACGAGCTGAGCGCCGTCCGCCTTGGCACGGTCGATTGCTGCAAGAACATGATCGCGGTGTCGCCGCGAGATCAGGGGACCAAGAGCGGCGTTCGGATCGTCCGGAGCGCCCAAGACAAGTTTGTTTGCCGCCGCCGCGACGCCTTCAACTACTTGGTCAAACACCGAGCACTCGACGTAGAGGCGCTCGACAGACAGGCAAACTTGCCCTGTATTCGTGAAGGCAGCAGCCGCTGCGCCGGCGATGGCCGCAGGCAGGTCGGCATCGGCGAAGATGATGCCGGGATTCTTGCCACCGAGCTCAAGCAGAACGCCGCGGTTTCCTTCGGCCGCGGCTTTCATGATGGCCGTTGCCGTCCGGCCTTCGCCTGTAAAGCCAAATGCCGAGATGGACGGGTGGTGAGTGAGTGCCTCTCCCGCCGAGCCGGAGCCAAATCCTTGCACCACGTTGAAGACGCCCGGAGGCAGCCCGGCTTCGTGCATCATGCGCGCAAGCAAGGCTGCCGACGATGGCGACTCTTCCGAAGGCTTTGCAACGACACAGTTTCCGGCAGCAAGCGCGGGCGCCACGTTGAGTGCGAGCAAGAGGAGCGGGACGTTCCAAGGCGCAATGACGGCAACGACGCCCTTCGGCTGGCGCACTGTGTAGGTGAGGACGGGCGGGGCATCCTCGGGCGCAATATTTGGGGACAGGGCTCGCCCGTGGAACGAGCGTTCGGGTGTTGAGCGGATCTCCTCCGCATAAAGCCTGAATGTCTCGATCGTCCGGGCCACATGACCGGCGCGCACCTGTCTGATCGGGCGGCCAATGTCCTCAGCTTCAAGCCTGGCGAACTCGTCCGCGTGAGCCTCAATGGCGTCTGCGATGCGCTCAAGATGAACTGCGCGCTGGACGGGTGTGAGGCGTGACCACGCGTCAAACGCTTCACGCGCAGCAAGGACCGCCTGGTCGATGATCGCCGCATCGGCCTCATGCACTTGCGCAACCACGCGACCGCTGACGGGGCTGGTCTTCTCGAAGGTGCGAGCCCCAGCAACGGCCTTACCGCCGATGATGTTGTAAATCTCGGCCGTCATCCAACGTGGCTCCCGAAGCGGGCGGCCGTATCTCTTCGCTCAGCCTCAAGAGCCGCCGCGTGGTCGTCGGCGTTGCGCAACCCGAGCCAGATGCCGCGCTGCACCTGGGTGTCGGTTCGACGATCGATCTGGGTCTCGGACTCGGTCACCCGCCGTGGACGCAGCGACCAATCAAGGATCGCGTCCCGCAGTTGATCCCGCTCGCTCGCGAAAGCTGGGTCCTGTCCAAGGTCTCGCACCTCGGTTGGGTCTTCAAGCAAATCGAAGAGCATCGGGCGGAAGCCCGGGAAGTGCAGAAGCTTGAAGCGCTGGTTCGCCGCCATAACGATGTTGGCGCGGGCGATGCTCTGGTTGAGCGTCCGGCGAACCCTCAGGACAGAGTAGTCATATTCGCAGAAGGACACCTGGCGCCAATCTGCCGGCTGGCCGCCGCGAAGGAGAGGCAGGAGCGAGCGGCCATCAAAGCGCGGATGCCAAGGATCCCCTCCCGAGAACTCAACAAAGGTCGGGGCGAGATCAATCGCCTCGACAAGCGCGTCGCACGCAGTCCCGCGCGTCGCATCTGCCTCTCTGCTCGGATCAACGATGATGAGAGGTATTCGTGCAGACGGCTCGTGGAGGAAGTCCTTCTCACCAAGCCAATGGTCACCCATGTAGTCGCCGTGATCGGACGTGAATACGATCATCGTCTGATCGAGCAGCTGGCGCTCTCGGAGACCCTCGATGATCTCGCCGACGGCGTCGTCGAGCTGCTTGATCAGCCCCATATAGGCCGGGACAACTACCTCGCGGACCGCATCGCTGGCGAAGGCGCGCGACACGCGCAGGTCCTGAAATGCGCGCATGACTGGATGGGCCGAAGCGTCACGTTCGGCTTCAGATCGCTGAGGGGCTTGGATGTCGGCAGCCGGATAGAGGCCGTGATAGGGGGCCGGTGCGACATAAGGCCAATGCGGCTTGATGTAGGAAAGGTGCATGCACCAAGGCTGGTCGCCGATTGTGTCCAGGCAGCGTAGGCCTTGCTGGGTCAGATATGGCGTCTCGGTGTGCTCGGCCGCCGCCCGAACCGGGTGGGCCGACGCATCGAGATACCAGCCAGAGATGATCTCGCCGCCGACTTCTACTGAGTTGACCCAGTTATGCCATGGGTTGTCGCCCGAGTAGCCGTGGTCTGCGAGCCACCGGTTGTAATGAGCGGCCAAGTGCCGGGTCTGATCGCCCGTAGCGAGATAGATCCCTTCCTCGCGCAGAAAGGCTTCGAACCCGCACTCTGTAACCCGCCGCCCGATGTCGCCGTCGCGACTGATCCCGAGGCGCGCCATGCCGGGTGCGTCCGGGCGCATATGGGTCTTGCCGACGAGCAGCGTGCGAACCCCAAGCGGCTCGAGGTGGTCTCCGAGGCCCATCTCACCGATCGGCAGCGGTGTGTCGTTCCAGGTGGCGCCGTGTGAGGACACATAGCGCCCCGTGTAGAAGCTCATGCGGGACGGACCGCAAACCGTCGATTGGGTATAGGCGCGGGTGAACTTGACGCCTTGGGAGGCAAGCAAGTCGAGATTGGGGGTATGTAGGCTCTTGTGCCCGTAGCACGACAGGTAGTCTGCCCGGAGCTGGTCAGCCATGATGAAGAGAATGTTGCGAGCCGACATCTCAGGACAAGCCCGTTAGCTCGACAGACGGAACCCAACCTGGCTCCAAGAAGACATGCTTGGTCTCGAGAAAGACGTTCAGCCCTTCAAGACCGTGAAGCCGTCCGAGGCCGCTCTGCTTGTAGCCGCCCGTCTCGGCTTCAGCGAACAGGCGGTTGTGGGCATTAATCCAGACCGTGCCGGACTTCAGCGCGCGCGAAAGACGGAAAGCGCGGGCATTGTCTCGCGTCCAAACGCTTGCCGCCAAACCCCAGACGGTCGCGTTGGCCATGTGCGCGGCTTCGGCTTCGTCGCTGAAGCGCTCGATCGTGACGATCGGACCGAAGAGTTCGTCCTGGACAAGCGGGCTCGAGAGATCATCGGCCGCGATCAGCGAGGGCGTCAGGTAGAAGCCGCCAGAGGGTAATCCGCTCGGCACGGCCCCAGCGACAATCGCGTCAGCCCGGAACCGGTCGATGACCCCCTGCAGTCGATCAAGGCTCTTGCTGTCAATGACTGGGCCCATCTCGGATACTGGGTCGTTCGCAGGACCGACCCGCAGAGTCGAGAAGCGCTCAGTCAGGCGAGACTTCATCGCCTCGTATGCTGCATCCTCCACGATCACACGCGTGACGGCGGTGCACATTTGGCCGGCCGCGGCGAATGCGCCCCGGGTGATGCCCGCGGCTGCCACATCGAGTTCAGCGTCTGCGAACACTATTGCAGGTGCCTTGCCGCCGAGCTCGAGATTGAGGCGCTTCAGCGAGCCTGCTGCGGCTTCCATGATGCGAACAGCGGTCGCGTGCGAGCCCGTGAACGAGATTGCATCAATATCCTTGTGCGCAACGAGCAGCTTGCCGACCTCGGAGCCATGGTCATTGACCGAGTTGATGACGCCGCGCGGCAAGCTCTCGGCCTGACGGAAGGCCTGCATCATCAACCCATTCGTGATGCTGGTCTGCGGCGCCGGCTTGATGACACATGTGCAGCCTGCGGCGAGGACGGGCCCGAGGCTCCGCACGAGGAGCGTAATTGGAGCGTTCCAAGGGACAATGATGGCAACAACGCCGATCGGCTCGCGCGCAAACAAGGAAAAGGCGCCCTCGCCGACTTCCTGCATGCGACCAAAGATCGTCCGTGCAAGCCCAGCGTAATAGCGAAGCTCCGACACCGCGGCGTCGAACTCATGGCCGATTTCAACGGTTCGCTTGCCTGACTCCGCGACCGCCGCGTCGACGATGTCTTGCCGCCGGCGCTGTAGGTGGTCGGCCATCTCGAGAATGGCTGATGCCCGGCGGCGTGGATTGTTGACCCAACCAGTCGTCTCAAATGCCCGGCGGGCCGCTGCGACGGCCTCTTCTGCTTCAACAGCCGAGGCCGTGGAATAATCTCCGACAGGATCACCGGTCGATGGATTGATCGTATGCGCACCGGTTGGGCCCGCGACCCACCGATGATCAATGAAGTTCAGCATGGTGCTCATCGGACGTCTCCAAGCCTGCGCTACATCGATCGCCAGCCGCCATCGGCGCCGACCGCCTCGCCAACGAGATAGCTGGCGTGATCCGAGAGGAGCCAAGCAACCACGTTTGCGACCTCGTGCGGCTGAGCCGGGCGGCCCAGCGGAATGAAGGGGGCAGGAAAGGTCGGCAGCCCGGGGCGGCGGATGCTGCTGTCGGAAAAGCCGGTATCGACGATCCCGGGACAGACTGCGTTGATGCGGATCCCTTGCGAAGCATATTGCATTGCCGCCGAGCGGGTCAGGCCGACAACGCCGTGTTTTGCAGCGCCATAAGCCGGGTTGCGGGGCGCAGCGATCAGCCCAGCGACCGAGGCCATGTTGACGATGGACCCACCGCCTGTTGCCAGCATCGCCGGAATCTCGTGCTTCATTGAGAGCCAGACGCCAGTCAGGTTGACGGCGAGGGTTTGTTCCCATTCATCCTCGCTGATGTCTGCAGCGAGTGCGCCCATGGGGCCAAGTAGGCCGGCGTTATTGAAGGCGAGATCAAGCCGGCCAAATACCTCGATCGCGGTCGCCACCACCGACTTCATATCGCCTGACTTCGACACGTCGGCTTGGGCGAACCGAGCGCCGACATCAGCCGCGACCTCAGAACCTTGCGGCGACACGTCAGTCAAAAGAACAGACGCCCCATGCGACAGGAGCTGCTTCACGACGGCGAGCCCGATGCCCGCGGCGCCACCTGTCACGATGGCCACCTTCCCATCAAAGAGTCGGTCAGCTGTCACAGATTGACCGAACCGCCGTCGACAGCCAGCGTCTGTCCTGAGACAAAATCACTGTCGCTCGAACAGAGGAAAACAAGCGCGCCCACGAGGTCGTCTGGGTAACCGTCCCGCCGCAGTGCACGGCTCTGCAACACCCGATCACGGTTGTTCTGGATGTGCGCTTCGTTCTTGGCGATGCTGTCGCTGAGGATCAGTCCGGGCGAGAGCGTGTTCACGCAGATATTGTCGCCCCCAAGCTCGCGAGAAAGTGTCCGCGTAAGCCCCAAGATGCCCGCCTTTGATGTCACATAGTGTGACATCAGCGGCATGCCCTTATTGGCTGAGCCCGACCCTATGTTGATAATCTTGCCGCCGCCGGCTTGACGCATCAGCGGCACGACATGCTTGGCCATCAGAAACGGCCCGCGCAGGTTGACCGCCATGACCCGATCCCAGTCGCTGACGGAGATCTCGGTGACGGGCGTATCGTGCAGGTTTGCGAACAGAGCCGCGTTGTTCACGAGGATATCGACCGTCCCCGCCCAGGCGGCGACCTCCGCCACGCTTGTTGATACTGCCTGTTCGTCGGAGACATCGGTGCGAAAGAAGCGGCACCGATCCGCGTCGGCACCCAGTTCGACCGCGATGCTGCTGCCATCGACAACGTCGAAGACAGCGACCCGAGCGCCAGCGTCGAGGAGGGCCTTCACATAATGACGGCCGATACCGATCGCGCCGCCGGTGACGATTGCCGCTTTTCCGCCGAGTTTCGTCACGGTCGCCCCCTCAAGCCTGTTCGTCGGCGATGGTGTTGGTGAGGGTGCCGATCGCCGAAATCTCGACTTCGACGGTGTCGCCCGGCTTCATCCAGACGGGCGGCTTTCGAGCGGCCCCAACGCCCCCGGTCGTGCCCGTGGCGATGATGTCACCCGGGAGCAGGGGGAAGATCTGGGAGAGGTAGGAGACCAGATGGGCAGTATCGAACAGCAGATCATCAAGCTGTGCCTGCTGCATGACCGTGCCGTTGAGCCGGGTCGTCAGCGTCTGGGCGCCTACGTTGCTCAACGCGTCGCGGCTGACGAGCCATGGGCCGCATGAGCCGCTCCGATAGAAGTTTTTGCCAGCACCAAACTGGTGCGTGTGACGCTGAAAGTCCCGGATGGAGCCGTCGTTGAAGCAGGTATAGCCAGCGACGTGATCCAGTGCGCTGTCACGGGGGATGTAGCGCCCGCCTGTCCCAATGATGATCGCGAACTCACCCTCATAGTCGAACTGGTCGGACACCCGCGGCCTCAAGAGCGGTTCTCCGTGTCCGACGATCGAGTCCGGGTAACGGAAGAAGATCGCGGGATATTCGCCTGGCTCACGCCCCATTTCGGCAATGTGAGTGCAATAATTGAGGCCAATGCAGATGATCCGCGTCGGGTCGGGGATCGGCGGTAGAAGCGAGATGTCCGACAGCTTGTAGGGGTTCGCACCTTTCCCCGACGCCTCGGCGACGACCTCTGGGAAATTTGCTTGGGCAATAAGCTCTTTCAGCGACGGTGCATCGACGGTCGACGAGATGTCGATAACCGAGCTTCCCTCGATCGGACCGAAGCCGATCGTTCCGTTGCGGCTGAATGTTGCGAGCTTCATCGTAGAGTTCTCCAGAGTATTGGGTGCGCTCAACCGGCAGCGGATGTCCGAAGCGAAGGGCTAATTGAAAGAAGCGCTTGCCGACGTCGCGAGCTTGGCTGGATCCCAGCCCGCGACGTTCTGATAGTCGCGCATCAACTGGCACAGTTCGTCTTGGCTAATCACGTCATCGATATGATCGAAAGGTTGACCACCGGTCCGGTCGTATACGGTTTCGATGAGGTAATCGGGCGGCATGGTGCGATTGCGCTCGACGACCGCGTTTGCCAGGGGGCGACGGGCTAGGTCGTAATCGGCCAGCACCTGCTCGATCGGTCCGCCTCGTGCTAAAACCTCGGCCAGCTTTTCTGCATCCAGAATGGCTTGCGCAGCGCCGTTTGAGCCCCGCGGGTACATGGGATGTGCAGCGTCGCCCAGCAGCGTGACCCGGCCGAAGCTCCAGCGCGGGAGCGGGTCGCGATCAACCATCGGATATTCGAGGATCGTGTCGGCTGCCTCGATCATTGCGGGCACGTCGAGCCAATCAAACGTCCAGGTTTTGAAAAACGGCAGGAAGTCGTCGATCTGGCCTTTGCGGTTCCAATCGTTCTTCTCGTACCGGCTGGTGCTGAGCTCTGCGACCCAGTTGACGAGCTGACGCCCGTGTGAGTCAATGTTGTCCTGAATTGGGTAAATGACCATTTTGCCGGTGCGGAGAGATCCTGCCCGCACCTGGCTTGCACCGCTGAGGAACGGCTTCATCCGGGTGACACCGCGCCACATGTTGATACCTGAGTAAACAGGCGCTCCTTCTTCCGGATAGAACTGCTTTCGTACCACCGAATGAATGCCGTCGGCTGCCACAACCATGTCCACGGACATGGGCGGCAGAACTGCGCCCGTGACAGCATCTGTCAGAGCAAGTGTGACTGAACCGGCGCCCTCGGTAACGCCTGTGCATTTGACTCCGGTGCGGACAGCTTTCTCGCCCAGTCGCTGGCGAACCGCATCACGCAACGCCAACTGCAGATAGCCGCGATGAATCGAGAACTGCGGGTAGCCAAAACCGCCATCGATGCCGGCCGCTTCGCGGTAAATGAACTTCCCAAAGCCGTCGAAGAAGATTGCCTCCTTCGTTTCGATAGAGATCTGCCGAAGCACATCCTCCATTCCGAGTTCGCGCATGACGCGCGACCCATGCGGAAGCAGATTGATCCCAACCCCCAATGGCTGGATCGAGGGAGCAGCTTCGAGGACCTGAACAGGGATACCTTTGGCATGGCAAGCAAGCGCAAGGCTCAGACCACCAATACCCGCGCCGATGACCGCGATTTGCATGCCCAACTCCCCGTCGGCCTGTCTCTCGGTATACCTAAATCGCTTGTGCGACTGGTGCAAGCGGCATCAGCCCTCTAGCAAAAGAGTCATTTGCCGCCGCAATGTCAGGGAATGGTATGGGTCAGCCGTGCCGCGCCGCGGGATTGCTAGGTATACTTATTCAAATGCCGTTGTGATTAGCGAGAGGACGTGCGCGGACATTTGGATTCGGGCTCGCCCCTCATCCCGGGCCTTGAAGGCCGAGACGATCTCGCGGTGATACCAACACGCTCGTTCCATCGTCGCGGTGAGATGGCCCGTGTATCGGCCAAGCGCGTTGAATGGGAGGCTGAGGGATGAGGTTAGGAGCCGCTGCGCGCGCGGACTATCGGCTGCATCCCAGATGATCGCGTGGAATTCGCGGTTGAGCGCATCAAAGGCGGGTCGCGCTGCATCACCTTGTGATTTGATCGCGTCTTCCATCTCCCTGCAAAGGACATGGAGGCGGTCAATCTGCGAACCCTTCAGATTGCGACAGGCACGCGCCGCCAGATTGCCTTCCAGAAGGGCTCTGAGTTCGAAGATCTCGACCCGATCCTTCTCATCAAAGTGCGCGACGAAGTGCTTGCGGTAGCGCTCCATCACGATGAGGCCTTCGGCGCGAAGCCATCCTAGCGCTTCTCGAATGGGCGTACGGCTGACCCCGATCTGCTCCGCGAGATCCTTTTCCTGAAGCACCGTTCCGGCAGCGAGTTCTCCGCTGAGAATTGCACGGCGGAGCGAGGAATAAGCGTGCTCGACTGCGCGAGGGAGATCCCCAGTCGCCGTCGTCGGCTCATGATCCTCGACGCTGTTTGTGACGGTCTCGCTTTGCAAGCCCTCGGCGCTCCTATCGTAGCCAGAACGTCTTAGCGCGGAGGCCGCCGCAGAAGCAATTCGCATTGCTCGCCGACAAGAAATGGCCTCCGCCCACAGATGCGGGCGGAGGCCAGCGGAGGAGCCACTAATCTTGGGGTCTAGAACTTCACACGTGCCTGGAGGGAGTAGGTCGCGGGCGGCTCGGTGAACGACGCGATCGAGAAGAAGCCGCCAGGGATCGTGTTCTTGAAAGCCGCGGTCCGCTTGTCGGTCAGGTTCCGACCGATAACGGCCACTTCCCAGCGATCATCGTCATCACCGATCGCGATCCGTGCGTTGATCTTGGCGAACCCGTCCTGAGCAGCCCGCGGATTGATGTCTGAGAGCGTATTGAACTGGCTCGTAAAGAACACATCGGTGCCGAGGCGACCGACGAGACCGGCTGTCAAACCAGTCTCATAGTTCGCCGACACCGTGCCGGACCACTTGGGAGCATAAGGCGTTTCCTTGCCCGACAGGTCCTGACTCGCCACGCCGTTGACCGTGACGCATCCGGTACCCAGCGTCGCTTGGCCTGCCCAGCACTGGGCATTGGTGAAGCGCGTGTACTTGGCATCCAAATAAGCGACGTTGCCACTGAGCCGAAGCTCTGGCGTGACGGCCCACTGCAGCTCGGTTTCTACGCCTTGGGTGCGCGCGGCCGCAGCGTTGTTTGTCCGGAACTGATTGGTGACCGGATCGAAGGACGAGACCTGCAGGTCCTTGTAGCTACCGCGGAACGCAGCGAGGTTGAGGATAACGCGGTTGTCGAAGAACTGCGTCTTTGACCCCACCTCGAACGCAGACACATTCTCGGGCGCGAACGGTGTACCTTCGGTGTTGGAGAAGCCGCCCGCTTTGAAGCCGCGCTTATAGCTTCCGTAGAACAGCACACGGTCAACCGGACGATACTCGAATGTTACTGCGGGCTGCAGCTTCGTATCCTTGCGGCTCGAGACGATAGCGCTGGCCGGCCGCGTCGGGTTGCAGAGGACATAAGGCTGGCCCTGGACCTGGCAGAAGCCAAACACCGGCAAGTCCTTCGTCACCTCTTCGTAGCGCAGGCCGGCGCGGGCGCTAAACTGATCGGTGAAGGCATAGTTCGCCTCACCAAATACCGCCCAGGACTTCGCATTCTCGCGGAAATCGATGACCTGATTGAAGATGTTCTGATTGACGAAGGCAGCGGTCCGGTTCGTCTGCGGAGCGACCGCAGGCGGAGTGAACGGCAAGTAGTTCCGCCCGTCGCTGTCGCTGGTGCTAAACGCGCGATTGCGGTTGTTGTCCAGGTAGGCGCCCAGAAACCACTTCAGCGCGCCGGTGTTCGGCGAGACCAGCCGCACTTCTTGGCTGAACTGGCGGTACCTTTCGTTGAAGGTCGCGGTCGCAAAATTCGCGATGCCCTGATCGGTATCGATGAACTGGTAGTTCTTATACTGATAATAGCCGGTCAGAGACGTTAGGGTCAGGCCGCTCGTGCCGATTTCAGAATCGAGCTGGAGGGTGGTACCCTTCGCACGCAAGCGGTTGAGGAACGGGCCGCCGCTGTCATCCTCGTAGATGCCTGGGTACGCCGCTTTGGCCGACGCCGGGATGACGCCAGAGCTCGCCTTCTTGTCGTCGAAAAGGCAGGGCTCGCGGACGGCATCCGAGATGTCGCGCCGGAAGTTCGGCTCGCAAACAGTCGACTGGTTGTTGCGTCCACGATCGGTATTGTTGCCGAAATAGCCGATCAATGTGGCCTTCACCGTATCGGTGACGTCGGCGACGAAGGTCAGGCGGCCGAGCAGATCCTTGATTTCCGGCTCGCGACGACCCGTAATGGTGTTGGTTAGGTAACCCTCAGAATTGCGATACTTGAGAGCGCCGCGCATGCTGATCGTTTCGGACACAGGAACAGATACAGCCCCGAAGAGGCTGAACTCATCGGTGACCGGCTCGTAGCTCGCCTCCGCCTCACCCTCGAAGTCGCGGCCAGGCTTGCGGGTCGTGATATTGATGGCGCCGGCAATCGCATTCTTACCGAGGAATGTCGGTTGCGGACCCTTGAGGAGCTCGACGCGCTCGACGTCGAGGAACCCAAGTCGCTGCGTGCGGGCGCGGCCATGGTAGATGCCGTCGATGTACATCGGAGCTGACTGCTCGAAGCCAAGGTTCTGCCCGGATCCAATCCCGCGAACCGTGATCGTGTCCGCCATACCACCGCGCGAAACGCGAACGCCGGGCACTTCGAAATTCTCGAAGTTCTGAACACCCATATTCTGCAGTGCTGCACCAGTAACGGCCTGGACCGACACCGGCACATCCTGAAGCCGTTCGGAGCGCTTCTGTGCGGTGATGACGATCTCTTCCAGACCGCCACTGTCGGCGTCTGCCGACTCCTGTGCGTTTGCGGCCTGCTGGGCGATAGCGGGAACGGCGGGCGCCAGCGCATACGCCAAGACTGCGGTAGCCGCAAAACAGCTCTGGCTCACGTGCGCGAGTCTCTTCAACTGCTGTGCCATACTCCCCCTTCGCCTCCCATTGTTGTCGGGTCCAATCTTAAGGCAGACCTCATACCGCCATCCGATATGCGCCACCTTCCCGCTGGTATACCTACAAGATGGGGCGAGGTAGCGCAAGCGCAGGGCCATGAAGCCTCTCACAGAGGAGAAAGGCGATCGCGGCAGGACTGCGACAGTTTTGCGACACGTCAAATGGTATACCGCAAAGCGGACCGATCGACCGAACTTCCATGAGGCCCGCGTTTCCCAGCGCCTCAAGGGCGCGATCGGGCCCTTGAGGCGTGAGTGACGCTTGGGGCGCAGGCTTCGCTTCCGGCTAGATCGGAAGGGAGGCGCTACATCATCGCTTCGGTATACTATCTCCTTGCGTGCGCCTCGATGGATACGCCTTGATCGGCTCTTGCAACTCATGACAGACGCGCCCGCCAGTGCATTTGCAAGGCGTCCAATTCACGGTCTATGTATACCGATGCCGTAGTTTCTGATCACGAGGGGGCGCCGAGAAATGACTGGCACAAATGAACAGTGGGCAGCGAGAGCCGCTCGTGTCCTGACCGGCCCGCAAAGCAACTTGGCACCTGCTCTGCCGATAGCCCCGATCTTTGCTGACCGCGCTGCCGGTCACCGGATCTTTGACGTCGAAGGTCGCGACTACATCGATTTAGCCCTAACCATGGGGCCGCTAGTGTTCGGGCATGGGTATCCTCGGTGGATCGAAGCCGTTCAACGGCAGCTCGACCGACTGCCATCACCACTGCCGGGCCAGTTCTACTCACCGCTCGAGGTCGAGTTGGCCGAGCGGATGGTCGCGGCGATCCCTTGTGCCCAGAAGATCAAATATAGCCTGTCGGGCTCAGAGGCAGTGCAGCTTGTCTTCCGGCTGGCCCGTGCATTCACGAACAAACCCTACGTGCTGCGGTTCGACGGCCATTATCATGGGTGGCTCGACAGCGTGCTCGGCGGAACAATGAACCCGGATCCGGCCGCTCCGCCGCACCCTGTTGATGTCCCGGGAGTCGCTGGCGGGTTCAATACGTCGACGGCAGGCCGGTCGCCTGTTGCCTTACTCGATCAATACAAGATCGAATGGAACGATGCGGAAGCCTTGGAGGCCGTCCTTAAGGCGTACGGCGACAAGATCGCGCTCGTGCACATGGAGCCGATCATGTGCAATTTCGGAGGCTGCCCTCCCCGCCCCGGGTATCTCGAAGCGGCTCGCGATCTTTGCACGCGCTATGGCGTACTGCTCTGTTTCGACGAGGTGATTACTGGCTTCCGGGTAGCGCTCGGTGGGGCACAGGAAGCACTGGGCGTAACCCCTGATCTGGCGACCTATGGCAAGGCGATCGCGGCCGGATTGCCGTTTGCCGCAGTTGCGGGCCGCGCTGATATACTCGGGCTTTTGAGCGACCGCAGGGTGGTGGGTGCCGGCACCTTCAACTGCTTCCCGCTCGGCATGGCGGCTGCGGTCGCCACGTTCGACCTGCTGGCAGAGAGCGATGGCGCCTACTTCAAAAGCGTCGACAAAATCCAAGATCGCTTCAGAGTAGGGCTGCGGGCCAGCGCGGCAGAACATGGTCACAACGACCTCTTCCTGCAGGGCCCGCGCGGCCAGATCTATGTCGACTTCTTGAATGCTGATGTCGCCTACTCGCCTCGTGAGCTGGAGGCAGCCGATGCCTCACGTCGCGCCGCGTTCCGCATCCTCTGCATGGAAGAGGGCGTCTCCATCGGCGCAGGAAGCCGGATCTATATCTCAGGGACGATGTCAGACGCTGATCAGCAAGAAGCGCTGTCGCGATTGAACCGCGTGTTCGCGCGCTTGCCGAAGCCGGGCGCAGGCCAATGACGAGCCCAACCCTCTACGGCTTCTGGCGGTCGTCCGCTTCTTACCGTGTTCGCATCGCCCTAAACCTGAAGGGGATCGAGTGGCGCCATGTCGCCGTCAACCTTCGTGCGGCTGATCAGCAGTCGGAGGCGTTCGCCAGCCGCAATCCGCAGAAGCTCGTCCCGTGGTTTGAGGATGGCGACGTTGGTCTTGCCCAAAGCTTGGCCATCATCGGATATCTGGAGCGGGCCTATCCCGAACCGCCTCTCCTGCCGGCCGACCCTATCGAGCGCGCAAAGGTCGAAGCAGCAGCGCTGACAGTTGCGTGCGACATCCATCCTCTCAACAACCTGCGCGTCCTCAATTACCTGAAGAGTGATCTCAATCAGGACGCTGCGGCAGTCGACGCCTGGGCGCGGCATTGGATCGGGATGGGATTCGAGGCCTTGGAGCAAACCGCTCGCGCATCGACAGGGCCATATCTTTTTGGGTCAGCCGTGACGCTGAGCGACATCTGCTTGGTACCGCAGGTTTACAATGCGAGACGTGTTGGAACGGACCTCGGGCCATACCCGACGCTTGTTTCGATTGATGCCGCCTTACGGGAGATCAAAGCGTTCGCCGATGCCGCGCCAGAGGTTCAGCCAGACGCCGCCTGAGATGAGGGGGCGGCGCACCCGATCCAACCTGCGAGCCAGTCGCCGTAGCAGCCGCTTTCAGGAATACCGAACGCCGGTTTAATCGGCGATCCTCATCTCGCGCCACAGCCCGAGCTTCTCCTGAGCCGATCGATCCGAGAAGCTGAACAGTACGGCGTCTGCGTCAGCGTGATGATGAATATCGGACCAGCTTGGCGCAACGAATACGTCCTTTGCGTTCCAATCGAACGTCTTGTCGCCAATTCGGGTTCGGCCCGTTCCTTCGACGCATACGAAGACAGTTCCGTCGGTCGATCGATAGCCGGCTGACGAAAAGCCCTTCGGCAGAAGCTGAACAAAGGCGGAGATGGTAGGCATGATATGCCCGCCGGTCGCCGGGTTGGTATATCGCATCTTCAGGCCGTGACATTCGTCCCACTCATCGGACCGGCGCATGCGTTCAAGCGCCTCTCGCGCAACGTCATAGCGATAGTGGACGACTGGCGAGCTCGTGACCGGCGGCGCCCAATCAACGGGCAGCATGTTCGACCCGAAGCGAGCGATCGAGTCACCGATCGGTTTAGCAACGTTCTGCGCATCGTAGGGCAGCGACTCTGCAAAGCTCGCCTCGTAAAACTGGACGGTCGGGATATCGAGACCGTCGAGCCAGATGACAGGCTCGCTGCCTTCGTGGCCATGATCATGCCAAAGCCAGGGCGGCGTCAGAATGAGATCCCCCGGGGTCATCACGAGCTTTTCGCCTTCAACCGACGTGAAGGCGCGCTCGCCTTCTTGGATGAAGCGCAAGGCCGACTGCGTATGGCGATGCGCAGGCGCGACCTCGCCTGGGAGGATCAACTGCAGTCCGGCGTAGAGCGTATTCGTAATTCGCGACTGGCCGGGCAGTGCGGGATTCTCGAGGATCAAGACCCTTCGCTGCGCCTCCTTCGCTGAGATGGTCTCACCCGCCAGCAACACGAGCGGTCGGACTTCATCATACCGCCATATGTGGGGGTGACACACCGAAGCAGGCTGAGCCGGCACGAGCGCGTGCAAGACGTCCCAGAGGGGGCTCAACGACTGCGATCCGAGCAGTTCACGGAAGCTACCTGCCGAGCGCCCGCCCTCGATCATCACCATCTCCTCGGTATACCGTATTGAACGATGTCGCTCAAAAGTGTTAGCACGATGGCCATTATGGGCACAACCAGTATACCAGAATAGCCACTCGTGCTCTCACTCTACCTTCCGGTCGCTCAGCTTGCGGTCAACCCGATCATCATCGTGATCATGGGATTCGTCGTCGGAATCTTGTCGGGTCTATTCGGCGTTGGAGGAGGCTTTCTGACGACCCCGCTTCTGATCTTCTATGGCATCCCGCCAGGCGTCGCCGTGGCCTCCGCGTCCGTCCAGGTCGCCGGGTCGAGCACGACGTCGATGATATCCCACTTGAAGCGAAGCGGGGTCGATATCCGCCTAGGTATGATCCTGGTCGTAGGTGGGTTCGTTGGAGCTTGGCTCGGCTCGCTTTTGATGAAGTTTCTGCAGGCGCGCGGCCAAGCTGACTTCACGATCAGTGTCGCTTACGTCGTCCTCTTGGGTGCTGTGGGCGGCCTGATGCTGCAAGAGTCATTGCGGACACTATTTCGTCGCCAGCAAATTGTGCCCAAACGGAAACGGCCAAGCCGTCTTGTTGCGAGCCTACCATACAGGATGCGGTTCCCACTGTCGGGCATCTACATATCCCCAATCGGCCCTCTGGCAATCGGGGCCGGGGTCGGCGCGCTGACGTCTATTATGGGCGTGGGCGGCGGGTTCATCATGATCCCCGCGCTGGTCTACATTCTGCGGGTCAATCCGAAAGTCGTCGCCGGCACATCAGCCTTTCAGATCGTGTGGGTCGCCTCTGCCGCTACTCTCCTTCAAGCGATCAACAACAAGACGGTTGATATCGTGCTCGCTTTGCTGCTCCTCGGCGGCGGTGTCTACGGTGCCAGGATTGGTGCTGCCATCGCCCAGCAAGCTGAGCCCGATCGGCTGAGGCTGTTACTGGCGGTCATCATCCTCGCCGTTGCCATCCGCCTGCTCCTCAACCTGACTTGGCGGCCAGACGAAGCGTTTACGGTCTATCCAGCCTGATCCAGGTACCACTGCATGCGGCCGGTTTCTGTCGGACCCAAAGTCTCCATTTCAAGTCTATGTCCGATGTTGGGATTGCGGTCAGCACAGCCTCACGTCCGGTTTGAGGCGCGATCTCGCCCGACAGCTTTGCGGCGCTTGCGTTGGTTTGCGGTCGAGAAAACTCGCGGTTGACCTCTTGCTCGATTAATCCTGCGTGCCACTCAACGGTGTGATCGAGGTAACATCGAGCAGGTCAAAGCCGGCCCGCTGGCCGTCAACGCTCACACGCTTTCCGACATGACGATAGTTGTCCGCGTCCAGCCGCCAATAGCCGCCTTCGTCGCATCGCAGGATCAGGTCATTGCCTTCGACGACCAGCAGCCCCGTGTAGGGCATCTGCTTTCCAGGCGATCTGCGCGGAGGAAGGCCAGCAAGGAGCTCCTTGAGTGATACAAGCGGCATCAAACGGTCCAGTTGTTGGATGGCAGGACGTGCGTAGGTGCGGGCAAAGGCATCCTTGCTAGCACCTGTTCGACGCCATTTTGTATTCTACCCTGACCGGTGCGGCGCGGCTGCTCGGCAGGAAGATCTCGACATCGTCGTCGCCCTTTTCGTCAGTGCAATTCTTCAACGAGCCGAATATCCACTCCCGCTTATGGTCGGTGGTCCGCTCGTCATCGCCGCGGTCGGTCCGGAACACCTGAACAGCCGGTCCCAGCGTTGTGAATAGCCGCTCGGCAGCCGCCTGCGTTGGGTGACCGAATTTATGCCCCGCCGAGAACACAACGAACTGCGGGTGCACCGCAGCGATAAAGCAATTGCTGGTCGCATTGTCGGCGCCGTGGTGCTGTCCGATCAGCACGTCGCTGCGGATCGGGGCGCGAACCTTGTTCTCGACCATCTTGCGTTCCGCATACATGCACTGGCCGCTCGGTCCGTCGATGACTCGGCCCACGGTATCACCCGTCAGCAGCACGGAATGACCACCATATTCGAAGCGGATCACGGTGCTCAGGGCGTTGTTCAATGGCCCGCCAGATAACGGAGGTTCGCCGCTGCCCTCCGTCTGATGCCCGTCGCTCCAGCCGGCGACAAATGTCGCGGTCGCATTTCCGAGCGCGAACCGTTGCCCAGGCGGGATTGGGCGTGACGCAAGCGACCAGACATCAGCACCCTCGCTGTTGATCGCTGCGCGTACAGCATCGACAGCCACGCCCCGCGGGTCTCCCGGGTGAATGATCGTCAGCACGCGCGTCTCATCGAGAATTGGCTGTGTCTCCCGAATGTGATCAATATCGGAATGACTGAGCACCATCAGATCGATCACCTTGTCCGGAACAAGCTCCCGGACCGCCGCTAGGCAACCGCCGCCACCCGGGCCCGTATCGTAGACCATCGCGTGCTTGCCAGGGATTTGCGCAACCACGCACAGGCCCGGTCCGACATCGACGACGCGAATATGGGCATCCTGTGCGATGGCTGGCGCCGCGAGGGCCAAAGTCCCCGCCATGCAAATACGGAAAAGGGTCGAGCTGATCATTGCGGCACCTCATGGAGGATGGAAATCAACCGCAACACGAAAGCCAGCACGCCGAACAACCAACCCTACACAGGCTGCCCGATCATCAAAATCCGCGCTGCCCCACGATAGCCCGCAGTCTGGCATCAACATATTGCAACGCTGCGCACAGGCTTGCGATTTCTGTCACGCGCGTGCGTTTGCACAACCCGGCCAATCGGACGGTAAGGCCATCCTGCGTAAATGCTTTCGGCGAATGTTTGCAGCCGAACGCCTCTCAGGCGCTTATCCCGCGACATCCTCCGCCGGATTATAGGGCCGGATATCGAACCGGTCCCGGCTCTCGGGTCCCAGCAGGTCGGACACATCCGCCGTCAGATCAAGCCAGCGCGCCCATTCCTCGCCGAAGAGCACCACCGGCGCGCGGTCATGGATCGCGTTTAGTGGGGAACCCGCCGGCTGGGTTACGATGGTGAAGCTTTCGACCCGGCCCTCGTCGGACGTGTCGCAACTGTCCCAGAGCCCCGCGAACATGATCGGCTCACGCTCGCGAGCCTGAAACAGGTGCATCTGCTTTGCACCCTTCGGCCCCGTCCATTCATACCACCCATCGGCGACGACAAGGCAGCGCCGCTTCTTGAACGGTTCGCGGAAGGTCGCCGCGGTCGCCACGGTTTCGGTGCGCGCATTGATCGTCGTTGCCTTCCAGGCTTTCAGCGGCTTGCCCTTGTGAAACCACGGGACAAGCCACCACCGCGCGTCCGATACCAGCGGCCCGTCCTCGTTCAACCGAACGATCGGCGCGGACTGCGTCGGGCGCACCTGCGCACGGGCGGGCATGTTGAGTGGCGGCTGCTTCGGCTCACCCAGAAAGCTGCGCATCGCGGCGTGAAGCTCGCTCCAGCTCTGCATGTTGCGATAGCGCCCGCACATGTCGGAAAGACTACCGGCAACCCATCACAGAAGCGAGTCCTCCAGCGTCCGGCGCGGCTTGCCCCACAGACTGCGCGCGGCGCTTCTGAAATTCTCGTCGGCACCCTCCGGCAGCCGGATCACCAGCGGGGGCGCAGGCAGCGCGGCGACCTTCGCCACCGCGGCTATGTGCGCGATGACAGCGTAGGCGGCGGGGTCGACGGCACGCAGGTTCATCACCGGGAACCTATGCAACGCCACCGAGTCGCCGCAAGAACGAAAAAAGAACAAACTAGCTTGACCGACTCATCCGGCCGCCGCTCTTTGGCATTATGGGTGCCAAGGTTATCCGCTCAATCAGCGATCTCACGATCCACAGTGTCTGGCTCGAACTCCGCTGCGTCGCGTGCGGCCGGGTGGCCTCGTTCGACGTGTGCGAGATGGAGGCGATGTTCAAAGCACGCGGCTGGAATTGTGCCCTCGAAGCCGCGCCCTGGAAATTCCGGTGCCGCTGTGGCTCGAAGCGTCTGATCGTCGGCTGGAGCGCATCGCGAGTATCTACCCGCAAGCCCGCGCCGCACCCGCTGCCCCGCCCCGTCGATGAGGAATATCCCCCGCCGGGCTGCAGCGCCGACCGTTTCGCTCGTGCGGCCCACTGGCAGCGTGAGCGGATCCGGGAGCAGTATAGGCCGCCAGGCGTGGTCAGCGAACAGGAGGCCGAATGGAGACGGCAAGCCGAAGCCAAATCGCGACGGTCGCAAGCAGCTCCACCCAAGGACCGGCCCTAATTCGGCATTTGCGCCCACATTGGCGGTTTGAGCTGGGTGATCGCAATGCCGTTCACTCGAACTTCCACACCGGCACCCCCATGGCCCGCGCCTTGTCGGCCAGGTTGGCGCTAATCCCGGTCCCCGGGAAGGCCAGCACTCCAATAGGCAAGGTGGCCAGCAGCTGATCGTTGCGCTTGAATGGCGCGGCCTTGGCGTGGCGGGTCCAGTCGGGCTTGAACGCGATCTGCACGACCTTGCGATTGTCGGCCCAGCAGGCGGCGATGCGTTCGACGCCCTTGGGCGATCCACCGTGCAGCAACACCATGCCCGGATGCTTGGAGTGCACCCTGTCGAGCGCGTCCCAGACCTTGCGGTGATCGCTGTAGTCAGCCCCGCCGGTGATGGCGATCTTCGCACCCGCCGGCAGCATGACCTCCGTCTCCGAGCGCCGTTTGGCGGCGAGGAAGTCGCGGCTGTCGATCATCGCGGCGGTCAGCGTCTGGCGATTGACCTTCGAGCCGGTGCGCGGAGTCCATGCGGTGCGACTGTGCGCCTGATACTGGCTGGCGGCTTCGTCCCGGAAAAACTCCATGGAGTTCCGGCGCTCGATCAGCGTCTGCCCTTCGGCCAGCAGCCGTTCGAGTGCGACCGATCGGACCTCGGAGCCGTCCTGCTCACGCTGACTTTGCCGCTGCGCCTGTTCATTGTCGTCGAGCTCGCGCTCGATGCGCTCGGCAGCGCGGTGGAACAGGTTGACCGTCGACCACAGCAGGCCTTCGAGGTCGGGCTCGAGCCGGGTGTCGATGAGGGTCGAGACCATGGCGTCGAACATGTCGGCGATGGCCCCTGCGGCGCGTCGCGCATCGGGCAGTGGCCGCGGGTCTGGTTCGTCCTGGAAGGGCCGGTAGCCGAACAGTGCCAGTTCTTCGAGCAGATGCGAGGTTGCGGAGGTCTGCTGTTCGGTGTGGCTGTCGCTGAGGTGTTGATCGTTCGCCACTGTCCTGTCTCCTGACCGGTGCCGCGTCCATCGCGGCCTTCATGGGCGTTACAGGGAGGCGGGACGGGCGGCTCCGCACCGCAAAGCGGCCGCAGCTTCAGCGAAGGACGGCGGTGGACGGTTATTTTGCTTCGCGCTGCAAAGCAGGCTTTGCCTGCGGCGGAAAATAGCCGGACACAAGCCGTTGCGGAGCCGCCCGGCCTGCCGGATCGATCGCCCTCTCAAAAGGCCGTGGACGCCGCCCTTTCCGGTCTGGCGGGCTGTGGCGGATGATCGAACCCCGCCGAGATATCCCCGTGCTGACCTCTGCCTAATGCGGTGATTGAAAGTGCAGCTCTATATCGGCAGGCAAGATCTGGACGCGTAAGCCCGCCCGTAACTGCTCGACCCCGCGCTGACACAGGTCGTCGTTGAAGTCTCCGGCCTCCGGCAGCAACAACACCGCTTCGATTCCGGCCGCCTCGGCGCGGTCGCGCAACGTCTTGAACGCCGCGTTACCTGCCGCATCGCGATCCCTGGCAATGTACAGGCGGCGTAGCTGTGCCGGGAACACCAGCGCTGCGAGGTGTGCCGACGATGTTGCGGCAATGGCCGGCAAGCTCGGCAGTGCTTCGCAAAGCGACAGTATGGTCTCGATGCCTTCACCGGCGGCCATCACCTCGGCACTCGCCCCGAACCGGATGCCGCGACCGAGCAGGTCGCCTATTGCCCGACGCGGTGTTGCGACTGGTGCCTTATCCTTGGTCCGGGTATCGAGCCAGGTCCGGTGCGTGCCGGTCTGTCGGCCGTCATTGTCAGTGACCGCAGCGACCAACGCTGGCCATGCCCGGCAGATGTCGGGGGCATCGTCCCGAGCAGGCCGATAGTAGCAGTTGGGATGGAAGCGGAGCGCACCATGGCGCTGTGCACCGGTCAGTTCCCGTTGGCGCAGATAAGAGTCCGCAACCGTACCGAGCACCGGCTTCGCCATCGCGAACAGTCGCCGCGCGGCTTCGGCCGACCCTCGTGGCGCTTGTCTGGCGGCAGGTTCGTCCCTTGGCATCGCCAAGAACCAGCGCGCTTCGTCCAGCGTCTCGCGCAGGGTGGCGAGGCCCCGGCTGGCGGCGATCAGGTCGAGCAGATCGCCATGTTCGCCGGTGGCGGCGTCGGTCCACTTGCCCGCAGCGCCCTTGCCCGAGCTTGGTCCGGTCAGCCGGACATAGAGGCTGCGGCCCGGCGTGTTGGTCGCATCGCCGACCAGCCAATAGTGGCCCTCGCGCGCCCCGTTCGACAGATAGTGGCGGCAGACGGCCTCGGCCGCCCCGGCAAGCCGGTGCGCCAGATCGGCGGCGACGCTAGTCATCGGATCCTCCAAGAAAAATGGGAGCCCGGCACTACGGCCGGACTCCCAGGGTTGGTGGCTGGCTATTCGGCCGCAATCGCGAACGGCAGCGGCTCGGCGTCCTCGCCATCAGTGCCTTCGTCCGTCGGGGTCATGCCGTCGTCATCGTCGGCAGTCGCGACCTCGCCGTCCGCTCCGGCTCCGGCTCCGGCTCTAGCATCGGCATCGGACGGTGCGACGCCGTCATCGGCTGCTTGTCCGCCCACGGCGTAGCAATCCGGCGTCCGCAGCGGTTCCGGCAGCCAGCCAGTGCAGGCCAGCAGAACCTCGGCCTGTTCGGCCATCTCGCCCTTCTTCAACCCGGCGAGGCTGTCTGCGACGTGCTCGCCCTTACCCTCGCGCACCGCCTGCACGATGCGCGCCTTGGTCACTCGGCCGAGATAGTTGGCAGCGGTCGGAACCCAGCCGGATCCGGCGAGGTCGAGCTTAAGGTCCTGCGCCACCCGGTCGGCATGCGCGAGTGCACGCGGTCGTCGGTTGTACGGCTCGTAGATGGCATTGATGCCGAACGACACGCAGTGCGCGAACAAGGTCAGCTGGCGGGTGCCGTCGAGCAGCAGCAGCCAGTCCCACAGCTCGGTCGACTCCTTCGGCAGTTCCGCGCTCCAGGCCGCGTGCCGGGTGTCGACCTCGCGTGCCAGCTCGCTATCGGCCAGCCCGGCGATATGCGCGCCGAGCATCACCGACTTCAGCTCGAGTTCGAGACACGTATCCTGCGCATAGGCATAGAACCGCCGCAGGCAGAGCGCATGCAGCGCGGTCTGGAATGCTACACCGGGATCACCACCAACCGCATGGCGCAGTGCCAGCGTGCGATAGGCGGTCAGCTCGGTCATCAGCCGGTCGGGGAGCGGCTTGATGCCGTCTTCCTCTTCGGGCTCGACCGGGGTCGCGCCGGCTTCGCCGGACGCGGTAGGCAGCACGGGGACGGTTGCCTCACCGCCAGCCGTGCCGCTGTCCACCTGTTCCACTACGGGCTGCTCGACCGGCGGCTCGTCCTCGGCGCGGACGAACCCGCGCTCGATGCGCAGCGTGCCCGACCCGTCGATGCTGACGAACGTGCCAGCAATCGCTTGCTCGGCCGGATCGAACTGGATCGGCCGGTCATCGAACGCGGCAATGGCGGTCTCCAGCTCGGAGAAGCGTTGGTCGGCTTCCTCCGAGAGTTCGTCGGCACCGGACCATGCGGCCTCAAGCGCGTCATGCTCCGCTTGCAACGTGTCGCGCGCTGCCGCCTCCTCGTCGGTCAGCGGTGCTTGTTCGCCGCGCAGCCGCCGCAGGTCGAACGTGTGGCCATACGGAAAGTCGACCGCTGCTTCGACCCACTTCCAGCCCTCGGCCCGGATCGTCTCGGCAGCGTCGTTGAGCTTGGCGTTGGCCAGTGCATCGAGCAGCCGGGCGTCGTTGAGCCAGCCCCCGTCGTCCGTCTGGAACAGGTCGCGCATGACGATGCCACCCGCCTCGACATAGGCAGCGATGCCGACGAACTGCGCGCGCTTGTCGGACGCGCGCACCGACCCTTCGGTCAGTAGGCGGCGGACCTCATAGGGTTGCTTGGTATAGGAGCGCTGCAACACCTCCCAGACCTGTTCCTGCCGCTCATGGTCGGCGTTGACCGTGAACGCCATCAACTGGTCGAGCGTCATCTCGTCGTTGCCGTAAGCGTCGAGCAGTGCAGGCGACACCGAGGCCAGCTTCAGCCGCTGCTTGACGATGCCGGGCGAGACGAAGAAGGCGGCGGCGATCTCTTCCTCGCCCATGCCCTTGTCATGCATCGCCTGGAACGCCCGGAACTGGTCGAGCGGATGCAGCGGCGCCCGTTGGACATTCTCAGCAAGGCTGTCCTCCTCGGCGAGACCGGAGGTGCGGATCACGCAGGGGACCAGCGCGGTCTTCGCCAGCACTTTGCGCTTCACCAGAAGTTCCAGTGCACGGTAGCGCCTACCACCGGCAGGCACCTCGAACATGCCGGTCTCGGCGCCCGAGGCGTCGAGCACCGGACGGGCCGATACGCTCTGCAGCAGGGTGCGCCGTGCGATATCGTCGGCGAGTTCCTCGATCGACACGCCGTCCTTCACATGGCGGACGTTCGATTGCGAAAGGATGAGCTTGTTGAACGGAATATCCCGCGAACCGCTGAGGACGATCTTCTGTACCGATGCCATGGTCAGTCTCCATGACGGATCAGCCGAGAGCCTCTCTCCCGACATCTCAACCCGTCACGAAACTCCCGCCCCACTTTCCCTCTAAGGACAGCAGGGCGGGGACGGTGCTCAAGGGAGGATCGTACGTTCACAGGCGAGGAACGGAGGGCCGGAATACCGGCCCTCCGCCATGGTCATGCCGCCATCGCCATGAGCTTGGCCGCCTTGCCCTCGAGCTCCAGCCGGGCATCCTGCTGGGGCTTGGCGCGCGCCAGCGCGGTCAGGCCTTGTACGAAGTCGAAGATCGACTCCGGCGGTCGGCCTTCTTCGCTCAGCACCGTGGCGATCAGCTTCTGCGCTTCGGTCTTGCCGAACCCGCGCTTGCGCAGGAAGGTCTCGCGGTCGTCGTCGCTGCGGGCGACAATGGTGTCGCGCGCGGCTTTCACACCGGCCATGAACGGCGCGGGGCTGGAGGTCGCGAACCGTTCCAGGGCCGGGGCGGCTTCGCGCGCGAACCGGTCGCTGGCGAACTTCGAGTGCCGGATGGCGATCTCCTCGAAGCCTTCAGCGCCCCAGATGTTGCGGTTCATGCAGACCGCCCGGAGATAGAAGCTGGCCATGCCGAGCGTCTTCGAGCCGACCTCGCTGTTCCAGCAATAGAAGCCCCGAAAGTAGAGATCGGGATCGCCGTTGGGCAGCTTGCCCGCCTCGATGGGGTGCGCATCGTCGACGAGGAACAGGAACACGTCGCGGTCCGACGCATAGAGGGTCGTGGTATCCTTGGTCACCTCGACGAACGGGTTGTGCGTCATCGTTGACCAGTCGAGCAGGCCCGGCACCTTCCAGCGGGTGTCGCCGGTGCCGTTGCCGGCAATGCGCATCACCGCTGCGACCAGTTCATGGTCCCAGATCCGGCCATAGTCGGGACCCGTGACCGCGCGCAGTTCGACACGGCCGTCGTCGGCTTCCAAGGTCTTCACCAGTTCGGCGCGGTGCGACAGCAGGCCGTGCTGGAGGTTGATACCCGCGAGCGGGGCGGGCAGCTGGCGCAGATAACCAGCCGGCGTGCCGACTAGGCTGCACAGCTGGCCGAACGACCAGTGGGTCGGGGCGATAGGCTCATCGCGATCCGGCAGCACTAGTGCCAGCCGCTCGACGCTGTCGCGGCTGGCTTCGACGCGCAGCGCACGGGTCTCGACGGTGCGCGCCGTAGCGCGGTCGGCGCGGGAGCGGACGGCCGCGTACAGCTCACCCAGGGACAGGTAGCGTTCGTCATCGGGGCGGGAGAACCACTCCGACGAGACCCGGCCGATGCGGGTGCCGCGCGAGATATCGACCGAATAGGCGCCTGACACCGAGGATGGGGACACCGCGTCAGGACCGGCGCGGCGGATCGAGGTAAGAGCGTTCATGACAGTCTCCGCGACGGGCGCCGCGCGAGACCTCTCGCCGGACCCAAACCCGTCACGAAACTCGCAGCCAAACTCTCACTCTAGATTTCTTGGGCACCGCAGATTGACGCTGAACGCGGATTTGGATGGAGAACGATGGCCGCGGCCCGTACGGTCCGCTGACGGCCAACGGGGTGGCTGTTCAGCCGCCCCTTCGCAAAGGCGCGTGGACTGGCTCCTGGTCACGCGCACAGCCGCTGTGCAGGCCTGCACATTCGGCAAAAGTGGATGGTGCCCCCGGTCGGACTCGAACCGACACATCCGAAGATACCGCATTTTGAGTGCGGCGCGTCTACCAGTTTCACCACAGGGGCACGGGGGCGTCTTTAGTGTGCCGATCGCAATTCGCCAACCGCTTTGAGGCGGCGATCGCTCCAAAGTGATTGGCCTATGCTGCCTTCTTCGCCTTCGGACGGCGAACATTGATGGCCGAAGCGTCGAGCATATTCTTGATATGCGCCGCGTAGTATTTCTCGATCATCTCGACGCTAGTCCGGCAATTTTTGGCCACTTGATAGATATCCGCGCCCTCCATTAACCGGAAGCAGATGTAGGTGTGGCGCAGGCTGTAGGTCGTGCGGGGATTGCCCTCGCGATCCTTCTTCAAACCAAGCTCGTCTAGTAGTGTGTTGAACAGTTCCCGCTGGATTTTTGGGAACAGCAGTCCGGTCGGTTCCAGGTCGTGCCGCTTCTTCATGCGCGTAAATGGCATCACCGCGCCGGGCATGGTCTTGCAATACCCGACGCCGCGTTTTCCCCGGACTGCGATATGCAGGATCCGCTCGCTGTTCGGTCCATCGGTAACCACTTCGAAGTCGCGTATCTGGATTCGCTTCGCCTCATCGGGGCGCAGGCCACTGTTGACCATGAACAACACATAGTCATGGAGATCCTCGCAGGCCGACCGCCAGCGCTCCTTTTTTGGATTCTTCGCTCGTTCGGCTGTCGCCTTGTAGAGCTGCTTATATTCGTCAGGCGAAAACCAAGCGCGGTGCGCAATCTTTCCCGACGTTTTGTAGGGAGCCGTCAGGTCTGGAAGATAGGGCAGCCACCCATGACGGTTCGCAGTCTTCAGAACATGCCGAAGCGTGATAATCTCATGGTGCATCGTCGTTCGGGAGGGGCGTTTCGGAACGCCGTGCCGATCAAGGCGTGATGTGGTGCGATGCACCCGATATTCCTGAACGAGGCCCGGCGTAATCTCGGACACCACGCGATCTCCGAAATAGGGCAAAAGATGCACGCGAAGCCGCATGGCGTGGCTCGCTGCATATTCCTTGTTTCGCTCGCCCTGCGTGATCACCTCATACTCGTTCACGAAGTGCTCGGCGGCCTTGCGAAACGTCACGCCTTCTTTCAACTCGCCGGCCCGATATTTCCCCATCAACCCGAGATACCAATCCTGGGCGACGTCCTTCGCGCGGGAGAGGCTCTCCTCCTTTGTGGTGGTCCGTCGCTGCCTGCCAGCAACTGAACAGGAGCACTGCCAATGCGGGCTATTCGGCCGCATGTAGAGCTGCACCTTGTTGTCAAGGAAAGAGTGCCGGGTGGTAGCCATAACGCAAATCCATACAGCCCATTTTGTGCTAGCTGTGCGCTAGCAATGGGATACCAAAACCATACATTATGTATCTGCTATTGCAAGATATTTTTTCACGGAATGTGTTTTTGAATCGCTTTTGAGTCCAGCGCGTCTACCAGTTTCACCACGCCCGCGCGGGGCGCAGCTATAGCGGGTCGCGGCGAACGCGCAACCGGGTTGCGACGGCTTGGCTTGCCAAGCGGGCGTGCCGTCGCCACAGACACCGGCATGCGCCGCAACTCCCGCCCCGTCCGCGACCGTCGCGATGCCTCGCCGCCTGCCGAAACGGGGCCGCAGCGCATCGCCAAGCTGCTGGCGCGCGCCGGGGTCGCCTCGCGGCGCGATATCGAGCGCATGATTGCCGAAGGGCGGATCGCCATCGACGGCAATGTGCTGACGACGCCGGCGACGCTGCTGACCACTTTGAAGGGGGTCACCGTCGATGGCGCGGCCGTCGAGATGCCGACCGCGGCGCGACTGTTCCGTTTCCACAAACCGCCGGGCTGCCTGACCGCCGCCAACGACCCCAAAGGCCGCAAGACCATCTATGACATGATGCCGCCCGGCCTGCCGCGGCTGCTACCGGTCGGGCGGCTCGATTTCAACACTGAGGGACTGCTGCTGCTGACCACCGACGGCGAGCTCAAACGCGCGCTCGAACTGCCGTCGAATAAGGTCACCCGCCGCTACCGGGTGCGGGTGTTCGGCACCGTCCAGCAGAGCGCGCTGGAGTCGCTCGCCGAGGGCATCACGGTCGAGGGCGTGCGCTACGGGTCGATCATCGCCGATGTCGAGCGCAAGCTCGGGCGCAACAGCTGGCTGGCGATGACGCTGACCGAGGGCAAGAACCGTGAGGTACGTCGCGTGCTAGAGGCAATCGGCTTGCAGGTCACCCGGCTGATCCGCGTCGCTTACGGCCCCTACGACCTCGACGATATTGCGCCTGGGCAGGTCGCCGAAGTGCATGGGTCAGATATTGCGCGGCTGCGCAAGGGCCTCAACCTCGCATGAGGATCATCGCGGGTGCGTGGCGCGGGCGGCCGCTGAAGGCCCCCGAGGGCGAGTCGACACGCCCGACCTCCGACCGGGCGCGCGAGGCGCTGTTCTCGATGCTGACCAGCCGGCTGGGAAGCTTCGAGGGCCTGCGCGTACTCGACCTGTTTTCCGGGACGGGCGCGCTGGGGCTTGAGGCGCTGTCGCGTGGCGCCGCGCATGTGACCTTCGTAGAAACCGACCGGGCGGCAGTTGCGACGCTTAAGGCGAACATCGCGACGCTTGGCGCAGGCACACGTGCCACCGTGATCACACAGAGCGCGGAGTCGCTCGGCAAGTCGTCATTGGCCTGCGACCTGCTACTGCTCGATCCGCCCTATGGGTCAGGTCTGGCCGGCCCGGCCCTGACGCGCGCCGTCGCGCAAGGCTGGGTTGCGCCCTATGCACTGGTCTCGGTCGAGACCGGCAAGGGCGAGATCGTCGCGGTGCCCGGCTTCACCGGCGAAGCGCCGCGCGGGCATGGCAAGGCGTACCTCCACCTGCTCCGCGCGGATGGGCCGCCTAGCGCTTGAAGAGGTTCTCGGCTGTGATTTCCACCGGCCGTTCGACTTCGCCCGAGGCTTCCTGCGCGGCCAGCGTCGCCGCATCGCGCTCGGCGCGCAGCTGGCCGAGCATGGCGTCGCGGTCGGCACCGAAGGTGGTGTCGACATGCACGATGCCGGCCTTCTTGGCAGCCGCGGCAACCAGCGCATCGAGCTCGCGCTGCGTGGTCAGGCTCAGCGTCACCGGATCCTTCGGCGTGATGTTCTGGATGTTCCAGTGCGACTTGTCGCGGATCGAGGCGATCGTCTGCTTCGTCGCGCCGATCAGTTTGGAAATCTGGTTGTCGGTGATTTCCGGATGGTTGCGGACGATCCACATGATGCCGTCGGGCTTGTCCTGACGGCGCGACACCGGCGTGTAGCGCGGCCCCTTGGTGCGGTAGAGCTGTTCCGGGCCCTTTTCCATGACCATCGCGTAATTGGCGTCAGCCTGCGCCTTGTCGAGTTCGGCCTGGCTGAGTTCGCCGGCGCGGATCGGGTCGCGGCCGATCAGCTTGGTCGGGGTGTTCTCGTCGGCGATCGCCTGCACCTCGAGGATGTGCAGGCCGCAGAATTCGGCGATCTGCGCGAAGGTCAGCGTGCTGTTATCGACCAGCCAGGTTGCGGTCGCGTGCGGCATCAGCGGAGTGGCCATGATCGTCTCCAGAAATAGAAAGGGCCGCCCTTTTCGGGGCGGCCGGTGCGTGGACAGCCTGTAACCTGCGGCGGCGTGGCGATCAAGCCGCGCTTCAATCCTCCAGCGCAATATGCCCCGGGAGCAAAGCGATGGCCTCGCACCACGCCTTGACGTTCGGATAGGCGGTGAGGTCGAAGCCGCCTTCTTCGGCAACATGAGTGTAGGCATAGAGGGCGATGTCGGCGAGGCTCAGGTATTGCCCGACGAAGAAGCGCCGCCCCTCCAGATGCTCGTCCATCAACGCCAGCGCCGCGTCGCCGGCCGCTTGCTTCTGCGGTGCAAGCAGTTTCTGCGTCTCCGACCAGTTCGCCTCGCCGACAAAAGCCTTCCAGAAGCGCATCGTCGCGACATTCGGCTCATGATTATACTGTTCCCAGAACATCCAGCGGAGCATGTCGGCCCGGTCAAACGGGTGGGCGGGGATCAGAGCTGAACCGTCAGCCAGAAACCAGATCGCGGCGTTCGATTCTGGCAGGAAGCGGTCGCCAATCTGCAGCACCGGAATGCGCCCGTTGGCGTTGACGTTGGCGAGGAAGTCGGGAGTCCGGGTTTCGCCCGCCATGATGTCATAGTTGCGGCGCTCAAGCACGACACCGAGGTGCGCGGCGGTCAGGCGGATCTTATAGCAATTCCCGGACGGGGCATATTCGTGGAGAATCAGCGCTTCGGTCATACGGCCTCGCTCAACAGCTCGTCAAAATCCTGTTTATCGACCTGCCCTTCCGGCAGGAAGCGCTCGGCGTAGCGTAGATAGACGCGCTCGCGCACGAACAGGTCGAACAGGTCAGGGTCGATATGCCCATTGTCGCGGAAGGCGGCGAGGATGCGCAGCGATTCCGACAGCGGCTTGGCCGGCTTGTAAGGCCGGTCGGCCGCGGTCAGCGCCTCGAAAATATCGGCAATCGCCATCGCGCGGGCCGGGATCGACATTTGATCGCGGGTCAGGCCCTTGGGATAGCCCTTGCCGTCCATCCGCTCATGATGCCCACCGGCAAATTCCGGGACGCGCTTCAGATGCTTGGGCCACGGCAGGGCTTCGAGCATCGAGATGGTGGTCACGATATGCTGGTTGATCGCCTGCCGCTCTGCGCCGGTCAGCGTTCCGGCGACGATCGTCAGATTTTCGACTTCTTCGGGCGAGAGGAATGGCAGCTCAGCGCCGCCCGCCGGACGCCAGCGCCGTTCGGCAATTCGGTGGATGCGTGCGATGTCGGCGTCGCGCATCCGTTCCCCGCCGAGGTTGGCAGCCTGCAGGAAGGTCTGATCGTCCCGGAGTTCGGCAAGCAGTGCGGTGCAATCGGCCTCGCTGATCTCGCCGCGCAACTGCGCCAGTTCCGCATCGCGGCGCAGCACTTCGAATCGTGTGTCGATCAGTGCAATGCGGTCGAAGATCGTTTCCAGCTTGGTCGCCTTATCGACGACATGCACGGGTGTCGTGACCTTGCCGCAGTCATGTAACAGGCCGGCGATGCGGAGTTCGTAGCGGTCGGCTTCACTCATGTGGAAGTCGGCAAGGGGGCCGTCGATCGCAGCAGCCGCAGCATCTGCAAGCATGAGGGTCAGTTCGGGCACCCGTGCGCAGTGGCCGCCTGTGTAGGGCGACTTTTCGTCGATCGCGGCGTTGATCATCGCGATAAAGGCCTCGAATAAGGCGGCCAGCTGGTCGAGCAGCCGCCGGTTCTCGATCGCCACAGCCGCTTGGCTGGCGAGCGACCGCGCAAGCATCGCGGCGTCCTCCCTGAAGACATCCGGTGCATTGACGAGCTGCACGACGCCGATCGTCTCGCCCTGCTGTGTGGTCAACGGAGTGCAGAGCAGCGAGCGGGTCCGGTAGCTGTTCGCCGCATCGAAGCGACGGGAGCCGGTGAAGTCGTAGACTGATGGCGCATACACGTCAGCGAGATTGATTGCGGCTCCATCGCGGGCGCAGGACGCCGCCGCGGATTTCCGATCAGAAAGATCGAGCGGCGGCAGCGCCACTGCAATTCCCGTCGTGCCACCCATCGCGAAACCGAGAGAGCTGGTGTGAAGCATCTTCGCTTCGAGCTGGCCCTGGTCATTGACCAGATAAAGCGTGCCGCCGTCGGCGCCGGTCAGTTCCTTGGCGGCGAGCAGGATGGTTTCGAGCAACCGGTCGATGTCGCGTTCGGCGGACAGCGCAGCGCCGATTTCGAGCAGGCGCGCGAGCTTGTCTGTCGTGTCCATGACCTTCGCCCCCGAAGTGCCGTGCCCAAAAATAACGGCCCCCGCCGCGCGATCAACCGACCGCGAGCACGATCTTCCCGACATGGTCGCCTGCTTCCATGTGGCGGTGCGCCGCAGCCGCCTCGGCGAGCAGGAATATCCGATCGACCACGGCGCGCAGCTTGCCCGACGCGAACAGCGGCCACACGTCGCGCGCGAGGCTATCTGCAACCAGCGACTTATAGTCGATCGAGCGGGGGCGCAGCATCGAGCCGCTGAGCGTCAGACGCTTGCGCATGACGGCCATGAGGTCGAGCTCGCCTTTGGTGCCGCGCTGAAACGCGATCGACACATGGCGTCCGCCCTCGGCCATGCAGGCGACGTTCTTGGCGAGATAGTCGCCGCCGACCATGTCGAGCACGACGTCGACGCCCTTGCCGCCGGTGGCGGCCAGTGTCTCGGCGGTGAAGTCGGTGGTTTTGTAGTTGATGGCGACGTCGGCGCCGATGGCGCGAGCGGCCGTGCACTTCTCGTCGGACCCACAGGTAACAATTGAGGTGATCCCGAACGCATTTGCGAGCAGGATGGCCGTGACGCCGATCCCGCTGGTGCCGCCGTGGATCAGGACGGTTTCACCGGCGGCGGCGTAGGCGCGCTCGAAGAGGTTGGACCAGACGGTGAAGTAGGTCTCGGGAAGGCTTGCCGCCTCGACCATCGAGCAACCATCTGGAATCGCGAGACATTGACCTTCAGGCGCGGTGCAATATTCGGCATAGCCGCCTCCGGCGACGAGGGCGCAGACCTGCTGGCCGACGAACCAGCGATGGGCCCCCTGCCCTGTCGCAACGACGGTGCCGGCGACTTCCAGCCCCGGAATGGTCGGCGCACCCGGCGGCATCGGATAGAGACCCATGCGCTGCAGCACGTCGGGCCGGTTCACGCCGGCCGCCGCTACCTTGATCAAAACCTCGCCCGGCCCCGGCTGCGGCACCGGGCGCGTGACGGCAACCAGAACCTCCGGCCCGCCGGGCTTGTCCGGGTCGATCGCAGTCATCGTCTCGGGCAGATCGGCCATGCTTGTTCCTCACGCTTGACAGGCGCTTCGTGCACAAGGACGTTTGGCAGCGCAAGGAGGCATCGGATGGACCTCGACGATCTCGCGCCGCGCAAGAAGGACGATGCGCTGACGGCCCTGACGCGGCAGGACCTCGATCCGCTGTCGGTCGCGGAACTGGAGGAGCGCATCGCGACGCTGGAGGCGGAGGCGGAGCGAACGCGCATCAAATTGAACGGTGCGCGCAGCTTCCGCTCCGCCGCCGACGCGCTGTTCAAAAAGGGCTAGACGATGTTCCGGGGGGTCATCGTCCTGATCCTGACACTGGTGGCGCTGGCCCCCGCCCGCGCCGATCCGGCGTCGTTCGGCAACTGGGCCGCTGCCGTCATCGCCGGCGACTGGCGCGCCTCGGGCGGGCAGCCGACCGATGCGTTCGAGAACACGCGCAAGGACGTCACTGCTGCGCTGATCCGAGCCGGGTTCGCGCCGGAGAACATCCGGCAATTCTCGCCCGATCCCTATACGCCCGGTGTCGAACTCACGCAGGAATCGGTGCTCGACCAGAGCTGGTCGAAGCTCACCGCCAAGGCGCAGGGTGGCTGCCTCTTCTATGTCAGCTCGCACGGTGTCCCCGGCGGGCAGATCGTGCTGGGGCATAAGGACATGTTGAACGCCGGGGCGCTCGACCTGCTGCTCGACCTGACCTGCTCGTTCCGGCCGACAGTGGTCGTGCTGTCGGCATGTTTCTCGGGGGCGTTCGTGCCGCTGCTGGAGGCGGAGAATCGGCTGATCCTGACCGCCGCCCGGCCCGACCGGACCTCATTCGGCTGCGGCGTCGACAACCGCTATCCTTTTTTTGACGACTGTATCCTGCAGTCGCTGCCCGTCTCGACTGACTTCGCCGCGCTTGCCGCTGCCGCGCGAAGTTGCGTCGCGGCGCGTGAGAAGAAGGAACGCGTCGCGCCGCCCTCGGAACCACAGCTGTCGATGGGCAGCGACATCAAGGCGCTCGTCCCCAAGCTGTCGCTGCGCCCGAAATAGCCCACTAGCGGAGGTGATAGCCGCAGGGATCGCCAGCTTGATTGGCGACGGCGTGCACAGCATGGTCGCGCGGCAATCGTCCTTGGGAGGGACCATGAATTTCGATTTTTCCGACGACGCAAAGGCGCTGCGCGAGCAGGCGCGGCGGTTTCTCGAGGAGCGGGCCGGGCCGGGCGTCGCGCGCAAAGCGATGAACGGCGATGCCGCCTATGACGCGGAGCTGTGGAAGGCGATTGTCGAACTCGGCTGGACCGCGGCGCGCGTGCCCGAGGCGCATGGTGGTCTCGGCCTCAGCGCCGAGGAAGCCTGCGTGCTCGCCGAGGAAGTCGGCCGCAGCCTTGCGCCGGTGCCTTTCCTGTCGACGCTCGCCGCGACCGAAGCGCTGATCGCGGCGGGCAGCGCCGAGCAGCAGGCAAAGTATCTGCCCGGCATCGCCGATGGTTCGGTCATCGCGACGATTGGCTGGGCTGAAGGCGACACCGGCAGCCCCGGCGCGATGCCAGGCACCAAGGTAAGCGGCGGCACGCTGATCGGGCACAAAATCCCGGTTGCCGACCTGCTTGCGGCAGACATTGCCATCGTCACCGCCAATGGTACCAACGGACCGTCGTTCTATGTGGTCGATCTCAAGGGCGCCGGCGTCACCGTCGAAGCGGCAGCGACGCTCGATCTCGTCCGCCGCCATGGCAAGCTGACGCTCTCCGGCGCAGCCGCCGACCCGCTCGGCGACAATAGCGTCTATCACACCGTGCTCGACCGGCTCGCCGTCCTGTCGGCGTGGGAAGCGATCGGCACCGGCTCGGTCGCGATGGAAACCGCCGTCGCCTATGCGAAGGACCGCGTCGCCTTCGGACAGCGCATCGGGCGCTATCAGGGCGTCAAACACAAATGCGCCGACATGTATGTAAAGCTCGAGCTGGCACGCGCGCATGCGCTGTACGGGGCCTGGGCAATGGCAACCGATGCGCCCGAGCTGGCGCAGGCCGCCGCTGCCGCGCGCGTGTCCGCGCTCGATGCGGTGAAATTCTGTGCCGAGGAGAATGTGCAACTGCACGGCGGCATCGGCTTCACCTGGGAAAGCGACTGCCAATTCTATTACCGCCGCAACCGCCAGCTGGCCTTTGCACTGGGATCGCGTGCGTGGTGGGCCGACCGGCTCGTCCGCGCCCTTGAACAGCGCAACGCGCGCGCGGCCTGAGGGGACCTGACATGGATTTCAACGACACACCCGCCGAAGCCGAATATCGCGCGACCGTCCGCGCCTGGCTGGCTGCCAATGCTGCGAAATATGAAGGGCTGCCAGAGCCGGACAGCCGCGCCGAGTTCGTCGCGCGCGCCCGGGACTGGCAGAAGACCAAATATGAGGCGGGCTATACCGGCCTGACCTGGCCGAAGGCGATGGGCGGTCAGGGCCTGGGCCCGATGCAGTCGATCATCTTCAATCAGGAAGAAGGCAAGACCGCCGCGCCGACCGGCCTCTATTCGATCGGCCTCGGCATGTGCATCCCGACGGTGTTCACGCACGGCTCCCCCGAGGTCATCCAGCGCTTCGTGCCGAAATCGCTCGAAGGCGAGGAAGTCTGGTGCCAGCTGTTCTCCGAGCCCGCGGCCGGCTCCGACCTCGCGGGTATCCGGACGCGCGCTGTGAAGGATGGCAGCGACTGGATCATCAACGGCCAGAAGGTGTGGACGACCAATGCGCATCTGTCCGACTATGGCATCATCGTCTGCCGCACCGATCCGTCGGTCCCGAAGCACAAGGGGCTGACGATGTTCATCGTCGACATGCATAGCCCCGGTGTCGAGGCGCGGCCGCTGAAGCAGATGTCGGGCGGCAGCGACTTCAACGAGGTCTTCTTCACCGATGTCCGCGTGCCCGACGCATGGCGGCTCGGCGACGAGGGCAATGGCTGGAAGGTCGCGCTGACGACGCTGATGCACGAGCGGCTCGCGGTCGGCGGCAAGCCCAAGGGCTCGCCCGACTATAATTTGTTGATCCGCCTCGCGCGCAGCATTGAGACCGAGATGGGGCCGGCGATCGAGTCGACCTCGGTGCGCAACCGCATCGCCGAGACCTACCTCAACGACGAGGGCGTGCGGCTGACGCAGATGCGCGCACTGTCGGCGCTGTCGCGTGGCCAGATGCCCGGGCCCGAGCAGTCGATCGCCAAGGTCGTCGTCGCCAAGAGCATGCAGGACATGGCGGCCTTCGCGATGGACATGGGCGAAAGCGCCGGTTTCCTGACCGAGGGTGCACATAGCGACCTGCAGCGGTTGCAAGGCAGCTATATGTGGGCCCCCGGCCTGCGCATCGCCGGCGGTACCGACGAGATCCTGCGCAACATCATCGCGGAGCGCGTGCTTGGCCTGCCGGGCGACTTGCGGCCACCGAAGGACACCCCGTTCAACGCGGAGAAGCCGCTCTAGGAGTGGCAGTCCGCGACGACCTCCCCCAGTTGCCGTTCGCATCGCGCGGCGACTTGGAGGCGTGGCTTGCGGCGAACGGCGGCACTTCGCCGGGCATCTGGATGATGTTCGCCAAAAAGGGATCGGGCATCGTGACGGTGTCGAAACCCGAGGCGATTGAGGCGGCGCTGTGCCATGGGTGGATCGACGGCCAGCTACAGCCGCGTGATGCCGATTATTTCCTAACGCGCTTCACGCCGCGCAAGGCGAAAAGCCTGTGGTCGGAGGTCAACCGCACGACAGCACTCCGCCTGATCGCCGAAGGCCGCATGGCCCCCGCCGGACTTGCCGAAGTCGAGCGCGCCAAGGCGGACGGCCGCTGGGAGGCCGCCTATGCCCCGCAAGGCCGTGCCGAGGTACCCGCCGACCTGCAGGCGGCGCTCGACGCCAACCCGGCCGCCTTGGCGCTGTTCAACGAACTGGGTTCGACCAACCGCTACGCCCTCATCGTCCGCACGCATAATACGCGAAAGCCCGAGGCCCGGGCTGCGCGGGTCGCCAAATTCGTCGAGATGCTCGCGCGCGGCGAGACGATCTACCCGCACAAATCGAAACCGTGACGTTGCGGGAACGATCCCGCCACCCCATCTGTTACGGCGCAATGGCCATCGATCGCACCACCTTCGACCGCGCAACCGCGCACCTCTCGCGCGACCCGCTCGCGGTCCGTACCCGTGTCGAGGCGATGGAGAAGCTGCTCGAGCGCGCCTTCACCATCCCCGGCACCAATCAGAAGATCGGCCTCGACGTGCTGCTCGACGTGATCCCGGTCGCCGGCGACGCGGTGGCGGCGGCGCTGGGTGCCTGGATGGTCTGGGAAGCGCGCAACCTCGGCATGTCGAAATGGCAGATCGCGCGGATGAGCGGCAATGTCGGCTTCGACTTCCTGCTGGGGCTGATCCCCTGGGTCGGCGCGATCCCCGACTTTTTCTTCAAGTCGAACTCGCGCAATCTGAAGATCATCAAGGCGCATCTGGACCGGCATCATCCGGGGACGGTGACGGTGGACATCCGGCCGAACCGCTGATCCCCCCTCCCAGGCAGGGAGGGGCGACAGGCCGAAGGCCTGACGGGGGAGGGTCGAAGGGTTAGATGCGGCGCCGCGTTCGACCCTCCTCTCGCTCGGCTTCGCCGAGTCGTCTCCTCCCTGCCTGGGAGGAGAGGAGTTACGCGTAATCCAACCCGATATCCGCCGCGGGCGCACTCTGGGTCAGCCGGCCGACCGACACATAGGTCACGCCCGATTCAGCAATCGCCCGGATCGTCTGGAGATTGACGCCGCCTGACGCCTCGGTCGGCACACGGCCGGCGATGAGCGCGACGGCCTCGCGCAGCACCGGCGGCGGCATATTGTCGAGCAGCAGCCGGTCGGCGCCCGCTGCGAGCGCAGGTTCGATCTGGTCGATCCTGTCGACTTCGACCTGCACGGGCAGGGTCAACCCGGCCGCCTTGGCCGCGCGCACTGCCGCTTCGACACCGCCCGCCACCGCGACATGATTGTCCTTGATGAGCACACCGTCATCGAGCCGCATGCGGTGATTGTGCGCGCCGCCCATGCGCGTCGCATATTTTTCGATGACGCGCAGCCCCGGCAGCGTCTTGCGCGTGTCGAGCAGGATGCAGCCCGTGCCCGCAATGGCATCGGCATAGGTCCGCGTCATCGTCGCGATGCCGGTCAGATGCTGCACGGTGTTGAGCGCCGACCGTTCGGCGGTGAGCAGCGCGCGCGCATTGCCGACGATGCGCATCAGCGCTTTGCCCGGATGGACGCGCTCGCCGTCGGCGGCGAGCATTGTCACCGTCGCCGACGGATCGAGCGCGCGGAAAAAGGCCGCGCCGATCTCCAGTCCTGCAACCGTTACCGCATCGCGGCTCGCCATTTCGGCAGCGAGGCGAGCGTCGGCAGGGATCACCGCCTGCGAGGTCACATCGCCACCGCTGCCAAGGTCTTCGGCGAGCGTCGTCTTGACGAAGCTATCGAGGTCGAATCCGTCGATCATCTTTGGCTCGCAATCCAGCGGTCGATTTTCGCGTCGAGCACAGCGAGCGGCAGCGCGCCCGAGCCCAATACTTGCGCATGGAAGGCGCGCGGGTCGAAGCGGGGTCCCAGCGCCTGTTCGGCGCGCTTGCGCAGTTCGCGGATCTTCAGCGCGCCGATCTTGTAGCTGAGCGCCTGCCCCGGCATCGCGATATAACGCTCGACCTCGGCCGTGGCGTTCGAGCGGCCGCGCGAGCTGTTATCGAGAATGTATTGGATCGACTGGTCGCGCGTCCAACCCTTGGCGTGGATGCCGGTATCGACGACGAGGCGGATCGCGCGGAACAGCTGCGAGTCGAGATAGCCGAAATATTGGTAAGGGTCATCGAGGACGCCGAGTTCCTTGCCAAGCGTCTCGGCGTAGAGGCCCCAGCCCTCGACATAGGCGGTATTGCCACCGAAACGCTGGAAAGCCGGCAGTGACGTGTTCTCCTGCGCCAGGCTGATCTGGAAATGATGCCCGGGCACGCCTTCGTGCAGGTAGAGCGTCGTCATCGCCGGGGTGGTGCGCGACGGCAGGTCATAGGCGTTGAAATAGAAGGTGCCGGGCCGCGTGCCGTCGGCCGAACCGCCATTGTAGGAGCCGCGCGCCGCGCCCTTTTCGGTCAGCGCCGGGACCGGCTCGATGCGCAGCGGCGTCTTCGGCAGTGTCGAGAACAGCCGCCCGACACCCGCATCGACCGACTTGCCGATCGAATAATAGCCGTCCTGCAGCGCCGCGCGCGAGGTCGGTTTGAAGCGCGGATCGGTGCGGATGAAATCGAAGAATTCGCGCAAACTGCCCTTGAAGCCGACCTGCTTCATGATCCCGGCCATCTCGCCCTGGATGCGCGCGACTTCGCTGAGGCCAAGCGCATGGATCGCCTCGGGCGTCATGTCGGTCGTCGTCTCGCGCTGCACGAGATAGGCGTAGAGCGCCGGGCCGCCGGGCATGTCGAGCAGGCCGACGCTGCCGCGACTCTGGATGCGATAGTCCGTCCGCAGGAAGTTGCGGAGCCGGACCAGCGCCGGAAGCACCTTGCCGCCGACCGCTTTCGTATAGGCTGCGCGCAGCCGGACCTGATCCTTGGCCGGAATGCCCGCCGGGAAGGCCATGACGGGCTTCATGAACGCGCCCGATTCGATCGGCGGGCCGATCATCGCATCGAGCTGTTCGACGACATTGGCGGTGACGAGCTTGGGCTGGACGATCCCCGCCGCCATGCCCTGCCGCATCCGTGCCTCGGCGCGGCCGAGCCAGACCACGAAACCGTCGAAGCGTTTCAGCCCCGCCTCATAATCGGCGACGGTCTTGAACGGGGCGGAGCCCTGCCCGCTGCTCAGCTCCGCAAACCCGGTGTGCAGGCCGTTGAAATGGTCGATCGGCCGGTCGGCAAGCAGCGGCAGCAGATCAGGCTGCAGCCCGCGCAGGTCGGTGGTGCGCTGCCATTTGAACACGTCGTAGGAAATCTGCTCGTCGGGCGTCAGCGCGGCCCGGTCGATACGCGCCAGCGCCGCCAGGTCGGCCTCCGCCGCCGCCCGCTCCGCCGCATAATAGCGGTCGCTGATATAGTCGCCGAACTCGGCCGCGTGGCTGAGGTCGCCCCGGCCAAGCGCATAGAGCGGGTTGCGCCGGAGACTCGCGGCATCCGAGGCCGCGAACAGCGCGGCGATGCGCTGCGAAGGAGTCGCTGCCGAACTCGTCGCGGCGGTCGGCTTGACCGGCCCGCTCTGGCACGCCGCCAGCGCGAGCATCGCCGTCGCGAGCAGCAGACGCGGGGTCATTTCCCCTTCAGCTCGCGGTTCAGGTAAACCATCATCAGCGCAGCGCGGTAGGCATCTTCGCTCTTGTTCGCGGTGCCGGCATGGCCGCCCTCGATATTCTCGAAATAATAGAAGGGATGGCCCTGCTCCTCCATGCGCGCCGCCATCTTGCGGGCGTGGCCGGGGTGGACTCGGTCATCCTTGGTCGAGGTGTAGATCATCACCTTCGGATATTTCGCGCCCGCCTTCAGGTTCTGATAGGGTGAATATTTGGAGATATAGGCCCATTCCTCGGGCTTGTCGGGGTCGCCATATTCACCCATCCACGACGCACCGGCGAGCAGATGGCTGTACCGTTTCATATCGGACAGCGGCACGCCCATCAGCACCGCGTCGAACAGTTCGGGGCGCTGCGTATAGGCGACGCCCATGAGCAGACCGCCGTTCGACCGGCCGGAAATGCCGAGCTTCGAGGTAATGCCGGTCTTCTTCAGATCCTCGGCGACCGCATAGAAATCGTCGAACACCTTCTGGCGATTCGCCTTCAACACGCTCTCATGCCAGGCCGGGCCGAATTCGCCGCCGCCGCGAATATTCGCGAGCACGAAGGCGCCGCCCTCCTGAACCCAGAATTGCGCCATCGGCCCGAGCCGCGACGGGTTCTTGCTGAGATAGGTGGGATTGGTCGCGGCGCGGAAGCCGCCATAAGCGTGCATGAGAGTCGGGATCGGCCCCGTCGTCCCGGCCGGACGCACGACGAAATAGGGAACCTTGGTGCCGTCCGGCGATGTCGCGAAATGCTGGCTGACCTCGACCTTCGACGCATCGAAGAAGGCCGGCAGGCTTGCGACAGCGGTGCGGCGGCCTTCGGGCTGCACGGCGTAGAGCGTCTCGGGCTGCGCGAGCCCTTCGACGCCGACGAAGGCGAGGTCGGGGGTGCCACCGACCGTCATCAAATGGACGACGCTGTTCTGCGCGAGCGGCACGTTGCGTGCGACCCAGCCGTAGGGCCCGCGCCGCAGCGACACGAGCTTGCCCGCGACATTGTCGAGCACCTTGACCCAGAGAACATTTTGGCTGGCGCGTACCTCCTCGACCGCCTCGGTCGATGAGGGCACATAGACGGCCTCGACCGTCGCCGGTTCGCCGCGCAGCACCGGGTCGATCGAGTAAGCGACGATCGAACCGGCGAGCCATTTGGTGCCGCGGAAGCTCCAGTCGACATGCAGCAGCGCGATGGCGCGGCCCCCGAGCACGTCCTGCAGTTCGGCACTGGCCGGCAGCGGCGAACGCACCAGCGCGCCCGACGGGGTCAGATGCGACAGTTCGGTTTCCCAGAAGCTCGTGCTGCGGAAAATCGTGCCCCAAGCACGATTGCTGTCCCAGAAAACGGCTGGCGTGACGCCGACGTCGCTTGTCGTGCCTTCGGCAACCAGCTTGGCGTCGCTGAGCGGTGTGCCACGCGTCCAAAGCCGCACTTGCCGGCCATAGCCGCTGTCGGTCACCGTGCCCGGGCCGAAATCGGACTGGACGAGCAGATGGTCGCGGTCGAGCCAGGCGACGCTGCTTTTTGCCGCCGGAGTCGCGAAACCGCCGCTGACGAATTTCGCGGTCGCGGTATCGAACTCGCGCCATTCGAGCGCATCCTTGCCACCGTCCGACAGACCGACGAGGCAGTAGCGGTAGTCGGGCTTCAGGCAGTTCGCGCCCTTCCACACCCAATTCTTCCCTTCGGCCTTCGACAGTGCATCGAGGTCGATGAGCGTGCGCCAATCGGGTGTGCCCGCCACGAAGGAGGCCGTCGTCGCGACGCGCCACAGCCCGCGCACATTGGCAGCGTCCTGCCAGAAATTGGTAACATTGCTGCTTTGGATCTCGTCAGGATAGGCAAGCTGGCGCTTGTCGTTGAGGATCGCCAGCGAGCGATCGCGGTAGCTCGCGAATCCGGGGGCCGCTTCAAGCTGTTTGGCGGTCGCGGCGTTCCACGTCTTGACCTGCGCAAGCGCCTTGGCACCCTGCACCTCCTCGAGCCACTGGTAAGGGTCCTCGTCCGCCGCCACTGCGACCGTCCCCGCCATCGCTGCAGCCATCGCCGCGCCCAACACCCAAGCCCGCAAAGCCCGTCTCCCCGCAACTCGTGCGACCCCTCATAGACGGGCGACGACCCCTGCGAAAGTCAGGACTGCCCTCGTCACGCGAGCCGCTAAAGCCCCACCTCATCCCTTGGAACCAGATGGGGCGTCGCGGCGCGGAGCTGCCGGTTGCGCCAAGTGTAGGTTAGTAGCAACGCCAACCCCGCCGCGCCCGCCAGATAGGGCGCGGGGCGCGACAGTTCGTAAAGCCCGATGCCGATCGCGGGGGACAGCACGAAGCAGCTGCCGTTGACGGCGGTGATCGCACCGGCGACCGAGCCTTGCTCACTTTCGTGGACCGCCAGCGATGATCCCGCCGTGAATCCCGGGCGGGCGAAGCCATAGCCGAGGCTGGTCAGCGCATAGGCGACGACGATGCCATAATAGTCGGGCGCAAGCGCGATCCCGAGCGTGCCGACGGCGGCGAGTCCCGTGCCCCAGCGCATCAGCGATGCGGGCGTCATGTGCAGCATGCGGATCAGGCCCCATTGCGCGAGCAGCGTCGCGGCAGCCCCCGCCATCAGCGCGATGCCGATGAAGCGCTGCGCCTCCGCTGCCTGACCACCGAGGCGGTCGATGATCAGGAAGCCGAGCGCCTGCCCGGTTGCCGCCTGGATACTGCCCGAGGTAAATCCGTACAGCATGAAGGGCTTGATGCGCGGATCGCGCCACGACAGGCGCTGCGGCCTGTCGTTGACGGCGGCGATTGCCGTGGCACCGGTCGGTGCGCCGCCGACGCTCGGCTCGCCCGCCGCAGCGCCGGAGCCGCGCCGGTTCGCCGGATTGTCGTCGGGCAGCAGCCGCCAGACCGTCGTCGCGACAATGACGGCGATGAGGCTGAACGCGAACATCGGCCCCGATAGGCCGACGAACGGCAGCACGAAGAAGGGCGCGACAGCGGGGCCGAGGATGGTGCCGAGCCCGAAGGCTGACGACAGCGTTGCGACACCGTTGGTCCGCTCCTCCTCGCTGGTGTGGCTCGCGACATAGGCCTGCGCGGCGGGGTTCGATGCCGAGCCGAAGACGCCGAAGATCATCCGGGCGGTCGCGAACAGGCCGAACACCCAGAGCGCCGGGATCAGCTTGTCGAGCCCAGCCCGCACGACGAGCGCGCAGAGCAGCATCGACACGGCGAACCCCGCCACCCCGAGCAGCATCAAAGCCTTGCGGCCGCGCCGGTCGGACTGCCGCGCCCAATAGGGGGCCGACACGGTCCAGATCGCCGCCGAGAAGCTGAAGATTAGCGCAATCAGCAGGTCGGGAATGCCGATCTCACGCCCGGCAGCCGGCAGCACCGATTGCAGCGCGGTGTTGCCGGCCGCCGTCACCAGCAGCACGACGAACACTAGCGCGAAATCGCGGCGAGGAAGCGAGGCGGCCATACCAGTCTAGTGACGGACGCTCGCGCCGGGGTAAACCCTCTCCGTTCGGGCAGACAGCTAGGCCGAGAAGGGCAGGTCCAGCGCCTCGGCAACCGCCCGATGGCGGATCGCGCCGCCCGCGACGTTCAGGCCCATCGCGAGGTGCGGATCAGCCTTCATCGCTGCTTCGGCACCAAGGTCGGCGAGCTTCACGGCGAAGGGTAGCGTCGCGTTGTTCAGGGCGAAGGTTGAGGTCCGCGCCACGGCTCCCGGCATGTTCGCCACGCAATAATGGATGATGCCGTCGACGACGAACACCGGGTCCTGATGCGTCGTCGCATGGCTGGTTTCGAAACAGCCGCCCTGATCGATGGCGATATCGACGAGAACCGAGCCGCGCTTCATGAGCTTGAGCATGTCGCGCGTGACCAGCTTCGGCGCGGCGGCGCCGGGGATGAGCACCGCACCGATGACGACATGCGCCCGCGCCACTGCTGCCTCGATCGCGGCCTTGGACGAAAAGGCGGTCTTGACCCGGCCCTCGAACAATTCGTCGATCTCGGCCAGCCGCGCCGTCGAGATATCGTAGATCGTCACATCGGCGCGCAGGCCAACCGCCATTTGTGCGGCGTTGATGCCCGACACGCCGCCGCCGAGGATCGCGACACGCCCCGGCGCAACGCCCGGCACGCCGCCGAGCAGGATACCGCGGCCGCCCTGCTCCTTCTCGAGATAATGCGCGCCGACCTGCACCGACATGCGGCCCGCGACCTCCGACATCGGCCGCAGCAGCGGCAGCCCGCCGCGCGAATCGGTGACGGTCTCATAGGCGATGCAGGTCGCGCCCGACTTGATCAGCGCCTCGGCCTGCGGCTTATCGGCGGCAAGATGCAGATAGGTGAACAGCGTGTGATGGGCTTTCAGCCACGCACATTCGTGCAGCTGCGGCTCCTTGACCTTGACGATCATATCCGAAGCACCGAACACCTCCTGCGGTGTCCCGACAATGCGTGCGCCGGCAGTCACATAGTCCGAATCCTCGAAATCGATGCCCATGCCAGCGCCCGTTTCGACGATGACTTCATGGCCATGCGCGACGAGCTCGGCGACCGATGCCGGCGTCAGCCCGACGCGATATTCATGGACCTTGATTTCCTTGGGGACACCGACTCGCATAGCTCACTCCGCGTAACAAAGTTGCGCAAGCCTATAACAAATGGTCGTGCGGTTGTCCCGCTGTTGCGGGCACGAAAGGGCTATGCTACCGCCGCGCGCCGCTGCCGCGACACCCGAAGGCACTTTCTCCGGGACTGAGTTGTTACCGCGTTGGTCTGACGAGCGCTTACACATTATGAACACAGCCACAGCCGCCACTGCAACCGTGCCCAGCGCGCGGGAAAAGGCTGTCGGCCATGCACCGCGCGGCAGCCTTGCAAAGCTTGCAGTCGGCGCGATCGGCATCGTGTTCGGCGACATCGGCACGTCGCCGCTTTACGCGTTCCGCGAAACCTTTGCCGGCCACCATCCGCTGCCGACCGATCCGTCGCATGTGTTTGGCGTGCTGTCGTTGATCTTCTGGTCGATGATGCTCGTCGTCACGATCAAATATGTGTCGATCATCATGCGCGCCGACAATCGCGGCGAAGGTGGCAGCCTTGCGCTGCTGGCACTGATCTCGCGCTCGACGTCGGGCAAGCGCTGGACATCGGGAATCATCATGCTCGGCGTGTTCGCAACTGCGCTTTTCTATGGCGACTCGATGATTACACCGGCGATTTCGGTGCTCTCGGCGGTCGAGGGGCTGACCGTGGTCCAGCCCGCGTTCGGCCCGCTGGTCGTGCCTTTGGCTGTGGTCATCCTGATCGGCCTGTTCATGATCCAGTCGCGCGGCACGGCGCTGGTCGGCGCGATGTTCGGGCCTGTCATGCTCGTCTATTTCGTCGTCCTGGCCGCGCTCGGCATCGTCAACATCGCCGCGAACCCCGGCGTCTTTGCCGCGCTCAATCCCTGGTATGCGGTTCAGTTTTTCGCGGGGGACAGCCTGCGCGCCTTCCTCGCACTCGGCTCGGTCGTGCTCGCCGTGACGGGCGCGGAGGCGCTCTACGCCGATATGGGGCATTTCGGGCGCAAGCCGATCAGCGTGTCCTGGCTGTTCTTCGTGCTTCCTGCCCTGGTGCTCAATTATTTCGGGCAAGGGGCGATGATCCTGAACCTGGCACCCGCAGCGCAGTCGGTCGTGATCAAGAACCCCTTCTTCTTCTTGGCACCCGAAGAGTTGCGGCTGCCGCTGGTCATCCTCGCGACGATGGCGACCGTCATTGCCTCGCAGGCGGTAATCTCCGGTGCCTTCTCCGTGACGCAGCAGGCAATCCAGCTCGGGTTCATCCCGCGCCTGCGCATCCAGCACACCAGCGCGTCGACCGCAGGCCAGATCTACATCCCGACGATCAACTGGGCGCTGATGATCATGGTCATTCTGCTCGTGCTGACCTTCCGCAATTCATCGAACCTCGCGGCGGCCTATGGCATCGCGGTGACGGGCGCGATGCTGATCGACACCTGCCTGCTGACCGTGGTCCTCTACAATATGTGGAACTGGAACCGGCTGCTGGCCGGCGTGCTGCTCGCGGCCTTCTTCACCGTTGATGGCGCCTATTTCCTCGCCAACATGACCAAGGTCCCGGCTGGCGGCTGGTTCCCGCTGCTCGTCGGCGTGATCGCCTTCACCTTCCTGACGACCTGGTCGAAAGGCCGGGCGCTCATGGTGCAGCGCTTGCGCGAAGCGGCGATGCCGATCGAGATTTTCATCAAGTCGTCGGGATCGACAACGCGGGTACCCGGTACCGCCGTGTTCATGACGTCGACCGCCGACGGCGTGCCGCACGCGCTCCTGCACAATCTGAAGCACAACAAGGTGCTCCACGAGCGGATCATCATCCTGACGGTCGTGATCGACGAAGTGCCATATGTGGACAATGAGGACCGGGTCGAGATCATGGATCTGGGCGGCGGCTTCTGGCGGATGATCATCCGTTATGGCTTCATGATGGAAACCGATATCCCGGCCGTGCTCAAGTCGATCGAGAATTGCGGCCCGAAGTTCAAGATGATGGACACGAGCTTCTTCCTCGCGCGTCAGACGCTGATCGCGAGCGACCGGCCCGGCATGGCGATCTGGCGGGAAAAGCTGTTCGCCTGGATGCTGCGGAACGCCGAAACGGCGATGGAATTCTTCAAACTGCCGACCAATCGCGTGGTCGAACTCGGCAGTCAGGTCGAAATCTAGCTCCGGCCCGGCAAATGCCGGGCCGGAGCCTTTGACTTAGAAGTGAAAGGAGACGCCGACCGTGGGCCGGATGCTCTGGAAATTGTCGTAGGTGTCGGCTGCAAGACGCAGGCGAACTCCGGCATTTCCGGTCAAGCCCGACAGGCCGATATCCTTCGGACCGACTTCGACGCCCATGCCATAGATTTCATTATGGTCGTTGCCGAAGCCGTTTTTGCCATGAATCCATTGCTCACCGGCCCGGGCATAGATCATGCCGCTGTCGCCGGCACGGATGCCGACATGGCCGGTGACGCCATATTCATAGTCGATATCATTGAAGCCCTTGGCAATCTCGCCTTCGGCACCCACGACGAGAAACGACAACGGCACATTCACGCCGGCATAACCACCGACCAACGCGCCGTTGGCGCTGTTGCCGCGATTGAGCGGGCCTTTGGTACCCTTGTCGAAATCATGATAGCCGCCGAACACGCCGACATAGGGCTCAAGCCCGAATGCCTTGCTGCCATCGGGGGCGGTGTCCTGGGCGAACGCGGCCGCAGGAACCAAAGCGGCGGCAAGCGCCGCCAACACAAATTTACGCATAATCATTCCTCAACTAACTGCCGCACTACCCTGCGGTCGGTCGGCTGAACCCGGTGGCTCCCGGCAAGTTGCATGAATGCCAGATGAGCGGGACAGGGCGTTGCAGAACGGCCACAGGCCGGTACGCTGTCAGTCGCGGTCGGGAGCGCCGAGCGGGAAAAAGGCGCGAAATGGGCGCGCTACATCGACGGCGCGTGACACGGAAGGCCGGCGCAGCAGACGCTCGCGATAGGCGGCAACTGCCGGGAAACGGCCGTTCATGGGATGGCTCCAATCGGCGTAGAATAGTGACGGGGCCGCTGCACAGTCGGCAAGCGAGAAATCGCCGCCGGCAGCCCAGCCATCGCCGATGCGGCCCTCCAGCCACGCATAGGCGGTGTCGAGCATCGTCCGCGCCTCGGTCACGCCATAAGGATCGCGATCATTATCGACGCGCAGGCGATCCCCGACGATCTTCTGCATCGGCGACATGATGTAATTGTCGAAGAAGCGATCGAGCATCCGCACCTCCAGCGCCGCGTCCGGATCGCGAGGGAGCAAGGGGTGATCGCCGGGGCGCAACTGGTCGACATGTTCGACGATGATGCTGGCTTCGACGAAGGAGCGGCCCGAGTCGACCAGCACAGGGAAGCGCTTGAGAGGCCACAGCTCCGCCCATTCGGCAGCACTTTCCGGCGCATCCGGCCCGAGCACGCGAAAGTCGAACGGCAGGTCCTTCTCGTAAAGCGCGATCTGCGCCTTTTGCGAATAGGATGAGAAAGGATGTCCATAGAGGATCAGGGTCATGCCGAACTCCGCAGCCGGGTGGGTTGCGTTGACTTTAGCAGGCTGAGCCGGTAGGTCCCGCCAGCTTTTCATCGAGAAGCGGGAATGAAACTACGTCTACGGACGTCCGCCGGTCAGCGCAGGTGCGCCCACCGGCGTGTTTGGCGTTGAAGGTAAAACGGGCCTGATGTTCGAGACTCTCTCCGAGCGCCTTGGCGGCGTGTTCGACAAGCTGCGGGGGCGCGGCGCGCTCACCGAGCTCGACGTGCGCGCCGCAATGCGTGAGGTGCGGGTCGCGCTTCTCGAAGCCGATGTCGCACTGCCCGTCGTCAAGGATTTCGTCGACCGCGCCACCGAGCGCGCCATTGGTGCGGAAGTCATCCGCTCGGTCACGCCGGGTCAGCAGGTCGTCAAGATCGTCAACGACGCGCTGGTCGAGATGCTCGGCGGCGATGCCGAGGGGCTGAACCTCGAGGTCACGCCGCCCGCCGTCGTCATGATGGTCGGCCTGCAGGGCTCGGGCAAGACGACGACGACCGCCAAGATCGCGAAGCGGCTCAGCGAAGGCTCGGCCAGCGGGCTGACGGGGCGCGAGCGCAAAAAGGTGCTAATGGCGTCGTTGGATGTCAATCGCCCCGCCGCGCAGGAGCAGCTGCGGATCCTTGGCGAGCAGGTGAATGTTGCGACGCTGCCGATCATCGCCGGGCAGCAGCCTGTCGATATCGCCCGGCGCGCGCTGCAGGCCGCAAAGCTGCAGGGCTTCGACGTGCTCATGCTCGACACGGCCGGCCGGCTGCATGTTGATCAGGCGCTGATGGCCGAGATGCAGGCGATTGCGACGGCCTCAACGCCCGCTGAAATCCTGCTCGTCGTCGATGCGCTGACCGGCCAGGACGCCGTCAACGTCGCCAAATCCTTCTCCGGCCAGGTTGCGCTGACCGGCGTCGTGCTGACCCGCATGGACGGCGACGCCCGCGGTGGTGCCGCGCTGTCGATGCGTGCGGTCACACAGAAGCCGATCAAGTTCGTCGGCACCGGCGAAAAACTCGACGCCCTCGATGCCTTCGATCCGAGCCGCGTCGCCGGCCGCATCCTCGGAATGGGCGACGTCGTCGGGCTCGTCGAGCGCGCGGCGGAATCGATCAATCAGGATGAGGCCGAAAAGCTCGCGGCCAAGATGGCCAAGGGCCAGTTCGACATGAACGACCTGCGCGGCCAGCTCGCGCAGATGAAGCGCATGGGCGGCATGGGCGCGCTGATGGGCATGATGCCGGGCATGGGCAAGATGCAGGCACAGGCGGCTGCCGCCGGCGTCAATGACAAGACGCTCGGCCGCATGGAGGCGGTCATCCTGTCGATGACGCCCAAGGAGCGCAGCAAGCCGGAACTGCTCAATGCCAAGCGCAAGATCCGCATCGCCAATGGTGCCGGCACCACGGTGCAGGAGGTCAACAAGCTCATCAAAATGCATCAGGAAATGGGCAACGCCATGAAGAAGCTGCGCAAGATGGGCGGGCTCAAGGCGATGATGGGCATGATGGGCAAGGGCGGCCCCGGCGGCATGTTCGGCGGCGGCGGCGGGATGTTCGGCGGGGGCGGCGGCCTCCGTTAGCCCCCCGGTTTCGACAAGAATTTCAAACACTAGAGACAATCAAGAGAAGGACTGAACCATGGCAATCGCAATCCGGCTGTCGCGCGGCGGCGCGAAGAAGCGGCCTTATTACCGGATCGTCGTCGCGGATTCGCGCAACCCGCGCGACGGCCGCTTCCTCGAGAAGATCGGCACCTACAACCCGCTGCTCGCGAAGGATTCGCCCGAGCGCGTCAAGCTCGACACCGAGCGCGCCGCGCATTGGTTGAGCGTCGGCGCGCAGCCGTCGGACCGTGTCGCGCGCTTCCTCGATGCGGCCGGCGTTCGCGCCCGTGCGGCGTCGAACAATCCCAACAAGGGCAAGCCCGGCGAGAAGGCCGTCGAGCGCACCGAGGCGCGCGCCAAGAAGGCTGCCGAGCTTGAGGCGGCGATGGCCGAAGCCGCCGCCAAGCCCGCGCCGGAGCCGGAGCCCGAGACTGCCGCTGAAGCCGAGACCGTTGAAGTGATGGCAGAAGCCGTCGAAGAGGCGACTCCGGTTGCTGAAGAGGCTGCACCCGAGGCCGAAGCTGCCGCTGAGCCAGCCGCTGAGGACGAAAAGACCGAGGCGTAAGAACGATGGGGGTGGCGCGAGCCGCAGACGTGCGCGTCACCCTCGCCGCCGTTGCCGGTGCGCATGGCATCACCGGCGAAGTACGGCTGAAGCTGTTCGCCGAGAGCATCGAGTCGGTACGGCGGTACAAGGCTTTTGAGGCCGCCGGTGCAACGCTGACCCTGAAGTCGCTAAAACCCGGCAAGCCGGATGCCATCGCCCGTTTCGCCGAAGTGACCAGCCGCGAAGCCGCCGAAGCCTTGCGTGGTACGACCCTCACCGTCCCGCGCGACAGCCTGCCGCCGCTGCCTGAGGGCGAATATTATCAGACCGACCTGATCGGCCTGCCCTGCGTCACGCCCAATGGCGAGCCGCTCGGCCATGTCGCCGCTGTCGAGAATTTCGGCGCCGGCGACATTCTCGAAATCGAACGCCCCGACGGCAAACGCTTCATGGTGCCGTTCAATCCGCAGGCGGTGCCGCAGGTGGGCGAGAGCGTGGTGATTGAACCGGCGTTCGTCAGCTAGTATATACATGGCGTATATACGGAGGCTGTGATGGCAACGACTCGCACATTCAAATCGGGGAACTCCGTCGCGGTCCGGATTCCAGCCTCCTTCGGCATTCCTGCGGGAACGCCGGTCACGTTACGCGAGGAGCAAGGCCGGTTCATCGTTGAGCCCGTCGAGGCAGTCCGCAAGACCCTCGATGTTGACCGGTTCTGGGGGAAGGCCGCGAACATGATCCATGTGCCCGCGCCGCGCCAAGATTTTGAGGAGCGGCCCAGCGCTCGAAATCCGAAGTGACCCGCTACCTTATCGATGCGGACTGCGCGATTTTCGCGACAACTGGCCAGCATCCGCCGTTGCGGGACAGGCTGCGCCAGTGCGAGCCGGGTGAAGTGGCGTTGTCGGCCATCAGTTTCGCAGAAATCGCGCTCGGGATGGTGCTGGGCAAGCCGCCCACGCAGGCCGCACTCGATGCGTTTGTCGCCATCGTTCCCGTGGTCGCTTTCGATGCGTCGGCTGCGAACAGCTATGCCCGGCTGCCGTTCAAGCGCGCCCGCTTCGATAGACTGCTCGCGGCACACGCCATTAGCCTTGATGCAATCATCGTAACCAACAATGAAGCTGATTTCGCCGACTTGCCGGAGTTGCGGGTCGAGAATTGGACCATTTAGGCAATGATGGTTGCATCCACTATGGTCGCGATCCGAACGCGATGGACAGCAATGACCGCTAACTTCCGGATGGGCGGACAATGACCTTTGCCGCTGCTGTGGTCACACTTTACCCGGAAATGTTTCCCGGGCCGCTCGGGTCGAGCCTGGCCGGCCGCGCACTGGTGGATGGGGTTTGGTCGCTTGATACCGTCCAGCTCCGCGATTTCGCGACCGACAAGCATCGATCGGTCGACGACACACCTGCGGGTGGCGGCCCTGGCATGGTGCTCCGCGCCGACGTGCTTGCCGCTGCCGTCGATGCGACGCGTTTGAAGCAGCCGGACGCCCCCGTCCTCGCCATGTCGCCGCGCGGAGAGCCGCTCACCCAAGCCCGCGTCCGCGAACTCGCAGCCGGCCCCGGCGTCACCATTCTCTGCGGCCGCTTCGAGGGATTCGACGAGCGTATCTTCGAGGGACGCAACATCGAACCCGTCAGCATCGGCGATTACATCCTGTCTGGTGGCGAACCGGCGGCGCTGATCCTGCTCGACGCTTGCGTTCGGCTGCTGCCCGGCGTAATGGGCGCGGCTTCGAGCGGTGAGCAGGAAAGCTTTGAAGCCGGACTGCTCGAATATCCGCACTATACCCGACCACAGATGTGGGAGGGGCGCGCGATCCCTGAAGTGTTGCGATCGGGGGATCATGCGAAGATCGACGCATGGCGGAAAGCCACCGCAGAGATCGACACACGGCTAAGGCGGCCGGACCTGTGGGAGCGCTACGACAGTGCTCGGGTCAAGTCGCCCTCTGGTGCGCGACGTGAGAACAAGGACGACAAGGCATGAACCTTCTCCAGCAGATCGAGGCCGAACAGGTCGCGAAATTCGCCGCTACCAAGACCATCCCGAACTTCCGGGCCGGCGACACCGTGCGTGTCGGCGTCAAGGTCGTCGAGGGCGAGCGCAGCCGCGTTCAGTTTTTCGAGGGCGTGTGCATCGCGCGCGCCGACAAGTCGATCAATTCCAATTTCACCGTGCGCAAGGTGAGCTTCGGCGAGGGCGTCGAGCGCGTCTTCCCGCTCTATTCGCCGAACGTCGAGTCGATCGAACTCGTGCGTCGCGGTATCGTGCGCCGCGCCAAGCTCTATTATCTGCGCGGTCGCTCGGGCAAGTCGGCGCGTATCGCCGAACGCCGCGACCCGCGCCCTGAGAAGGCTGCTGCGACCGCCGCTGAATAAGCGCGGCGCAGGCGATATCGAAACGGCCGCCGGCGCAATCCGGCGGCCGTCGCGTTATGATTTACATGCTTCTTGCTAGTCGGGCAGATTGATAGCTAGTTTTGCTCTTGGACGAACTTGAACTGACGCCCCGTTTTGGTTCCTCGATGTCCTTGGCGCCGGAGCCGGCTGACGCACCTTTTTTGCTCGCATCACCGCCGGCGACGGGCCACAACCAGTTTGGCAGCGCTCAGCCACTTGCCTGACCACCACGCACACCGCCATTTCGTCGCCATCGCTGTAGTCGGCCTCAGCGACGGGCGGACAGCGCTTTCAACGTAGATCGTTGGTCCCAAAGTGCTGTGATCTGAGCTTGTCTCCGGCCGCAGCCATATCCACTGGACATTCGGGCGGTAGCGTAGGCATACCGAATTTCGGTAATTATTTAATGGGATTTACAGCTGGTGGACCGGTTCGAATTTCGAGGCGCGTTGGGCCATCTACAAGATATTCTTTTCACTGGGTTCGAGCACTATGTCGCCGGATTTGATAATTACGCGACAAAAATGGGGGTCATGTTTGCCTGCCTGTTCGCGTTGTTCTTTTTCGAAGTGGCAGTCGTCGGATGGGAGGCATCGGCGCTGCGTCGCATTCTGCATCCCAAGGGCTCCACAAGAACTGATCTCTTGACTTCGGCATTCACGATCGTTGGCGTTTGGCCTTTGGTTGGACTGGCGTTCTCACTTGGTACATTTTACATATTTTCAGCGTTTTTGAGAAATATCACTGCAACGGGAATCAAATTAGAGATCCAGAATCCAGTTCTAAATATGGCTTTATATATTATCGTGCTCGATTTTCTATCTTACTGGACGCATCGCACCGTGCACTCGGTTGACTTTTTGTGGCAATTTCATCGCTTCCATCATAGTGCAAGTGAAATGAACTTCATCACAGGACTTCGACTTCATCCGATGGAATTGGCTTTCAGCAGCTTTGTTTTCGCTGTTCCCCTTGCCTACCTCCGTGTTCCAGTAGAGTTTCCGGTTACTCTTTTGGTGATCCGTTACGTCAAAACTTTCATTCAACATAGCAACTTGCAGTATAATTGGGGCTTGATCGGAAAATATTTATTGGTTTCGCCGTTAGCTCATCGCGCCCATCACGCCAAGGATCCATCGTTACATAATCGCAATTTCGGTGGAATTTTCCAAACTTGGGACGTAATTTTTGGCACATCTGTTCACCTGCCTTCGTCTCGTCCAGCTATTCCCGTTGGACTCGATGATGATGACGGTGGGTATCGTTTCTTTCCATATGTCTGGAATAGAAATTCTGCGTTCGTCTTGGGAATGTACCAAGCGATCTGCAACAAGATTGCAAAGGTAAATACCAGAGGCGATGCAAAGGCGACATGAGAAGCGGTTACTCCGCTCGACCGCAGCAATCAGATGAGTGCAGTGCCCGGCTACATTTGGGCGCGAAGTTGTTTCAGCTCTGCTTCGTCGAGGGGTTGTTCGAGCATGAGGCCAGTGCGTACGCCCACGCACCAGCGGGCGTGGCCCTTAAGTAGCGGCAGGCCTTCGATCTTGAGCATGACCATGCTGCCGGCACGGAAGGCGAGCGCCGTTTCGATCTGGAGCCCTTGAGCCGAGGCGTTGCGGATGATCGCAGGCGTCGAGACGCTGCCAAATTGTGCCGTCGCGGCAATATTGAGGTGGCAGCGCGGCTCGCGCGGTGCGGCTTGGCGGCCGCAATCCGCACGGAGCAGGTTCATCGCGATTGGTGCGACGAACTGCACGCCGACCCGGACCCCGCGTACCCATCGGACCGCGCCGGCAACCGGCTCGCCAATTCCAAGTCTGACCGCGATCCGTGCTCCCACGGTCGGCGGCCAGGCACATTCGCCCATCAGACCCTGCTGCGACAGGTTGATGACGACAAGCGGCTGACGAACGCCAGCGCTTTCGATCTCAACTGTACGACGGGTCTGATTCAGGCGCGGACGATCCTCGCGAGCCCCGCTGCTGTCAGTGCCGCGCCGCACATCGGGGCGCATCAAGGCTATTCCGGCCATTGCCAGCTCCTCGCAACAACCTATCGTTGCGCGGGCGGAGTTAACATTTCGCAAATGGCTGGCGAACCGCGGCGGGTGCGCTACACTGCCGCCATTCCGGGCCGAACCGGAGGCCAATCGGGGGAGACGATCATGGCGATGCCGGGTGCAGGCGATCCCGCGGCGATGTTCCGCGACATGCTGGGCCAATGGGAGAAAATGTCGAACGAGTGGGGCAGCCAGCTGCTGCAATCGAGCGAGTTCTCCAAATCGATGCAAGGCGTGACGGCGCTGTCGCTGAAGCTTCAGCAAGGCAGTCAGGAGGCGATGCAGAAGGTGCTGACCGCCTCCAACCTGCCGAGCCGCGCCGACATCCTCGAACTGGGTGCGCAGGTGCGCGGCGTCGAGGAGCGGCTGTCGCGCATCGAAGCGGCTTTGGCGACAATCGGGGCGACCCCGCCGGTGCCGGAACGGCCCAAACCGCTGCGAACCCGGAAGCCCGCCGCCAAATGAGCAGCGCCCCGCCCGCGCTCGATCCAGCTGCGCTCGTCGAGCAGGCGATCCAGCGCAACATCAAGGGGCTCGAATATTTCGCCTCGCCTGCCCCGCCGGTCGGCGCGTCCCCGAAGGACTTGCTCGTCACGCGCGGCACGATGAACCTCTGGCATTACCGCCCGCAGGCCGACGAAGTGTACCGGGTGCCGATCCTGCTCGTCATGGCGACGACCAATCGCGGCTATATCTTCGACATGGCCCCCGGCCAGAGCTTTGCCGAGTTCCTGCTCAAGGCGGGCTATGACGTGTTCATGCTCGACTGGAACGCGCCGCGCGCCGACGAGCGGGGACTCGGGTTCGAGGATTATATTCTCGACTTCCTGCCGGCCTCGGTGGCGCGTGTGGCGACGGAAACCGGCGAGCCCGATCTCACGATCATCGGCTATTGCATGGGTGGCGTGCTGTCGGCGCTTTACGCGTCGCTGCATGCGGACGGGCCGCTGAAGAACCTCGTGACCTTCACCACCCCCACCGACTTTTCCCAAATGGGCCTGTTTGCCGCCTGGTCGGACGAACGCAATTTCGACGTCGACCGGCTCGTCGACACGCTCGGCAATGTCCCGCCGGAGATGCTGTTCACGGCGTTCGACGCGCTGCGTCCCGTCTCCCGCATCGCCGGCAATATCCGGCTTTGGGACAATATGTGGAACGACGAGTTCGTGAAGTCCTTCCGCATGTTCGATCGCTGGTCGACCGACATGCTGCCGCTCGCGGGCGAATATTTCCGCCAGACCACCAAGGAACTGATGTGGAAGAACGGCCTCATCGAAGGCGGCTTCCGCATCGGCGGGCGCGAAGTCGATTTGGCCAATATTACCGTGCCGATGCTGCATGTGGTCGCCGAACATGACCATATCGTCCCCTACGCCGCGTCCGCGCCGCTCATTCAGCGCGTGGGGTCGACTGACAAGGAGGAGGTCGTCCTGAAGGGCGGGCATGTCAGCCTTGTCGCAGGGGCAAATGCGGTGAAGCGGCTGTGGCCGCGCCTCGATCTCTGGCTACAGGAGCGGTCGCTGTGACGGATGCGAAGCATGTCAAACTCAAAGGCCATGACATCGAGTTGCGGCCGTTCGCGCCCGGCGACGCGGATGCGATGCTGGCGTTCGCCAAGGCACTGCCCGAGCATGACCTCCTGTTCCTGAGCCGCGATATTACCCATCCTAAAGTTATCGCGGCCTGGCTCGATCAAGTTGCCGAAGGACAGATCCACAGTCTTGTCGCGTTGGAGAATGGCCGGGTCGTCGGCTGCACGGCCGTGGTCCGCGACGAGTTCGGCTGGTCGCCGCATGTTGGCGAACTGCGCGTATTGCTGGCGACCGAAATTCGGGGCGCAGGGCTTGGCCGCGTCCTGGCGCATGAATGTTTTGCGCTCGCGCTGGGGCTGGGCCTTGAGAAACTGACAGCTCAGATGACCATCGACCAGACGGGGGCGATCGCGCTGTTCGAAGAACTGGGCTTTCGCGGCGAAGCGCTTCTGAAACACCATGTCAGGGGCCGTGACGGCAAGACGCACGATATCGTCATCCTCAGCTGCGACGTGACGCGCGCGGCTGGGCAGCGCGTTGCGCTGGGGCTAGCTGACGCAACAGGTTGACACGGAATCGCAACTAATATCGCATGCCGGTCGGGGGAGTGCTCCGGCGATGCCGGTGCGTTGATCCTCCAACCGGGCGCATGCAGCACGGAACGCCGCAGTCAGACGGCGCGTTGTTGCACTGCACAAGAGTTGGAGCCGTTGTATGCCATCACCTGCCGCCTCGCATGGCGCACCGCCGATCGCGCTCGCGCTGATCGAACTGAATCGCGCCGTCCTTGAGCTGGCATCGCTGCCGCTCGCCGCGCCGCTGTTGCGCCGCGCCGCGAAGGGCGACGGGCATCCAGTACTCGTATTGCCGGGCTTCACCGCAAGCGACAAATCGACAGCGATCCTGCGCCGCTATCTCGATGAACTCGGCTACGACACCTATGGTTGGGACTTGGGCCGCAATCTGGGCCCGCGCGCGATCGGCCATACCGGCGAGCGGCTTGAGGAGCGCCTGAGAGCGATTCACAAGCTGACCGGCAAGAAGGTCAGCCTCGTCGGCTGGAGCCTTGGCGGTGTGATGGCGCGCCAGCTGTCGCGGCGCCTGCCCGATGCGGTCCGTCAAGTGATTTCGCTCGGCAGCCCCTTCGCCGGTGACCCGCGCTCGACGAATGTTTGGCGGGTCTATGAAGCCGTTGCAGGCGAGCGCATCGACAGCACCAATATCCAGAACCAGCTCAAGGAAAGCCGCGAAGCGCCGCCCGTTCCTTCGACCGCCATCTATTCGAAGACCGATGGCGTCGTCGCCTGGCGCAGCTGTGTCGAGCCCGAAGCCACCACCACCGACAATATCGAGGTGCTCGGCAGCCACTGCGGCCTCGGGGTCAATCCGGCGGTGCTTTATGCTGTCGCTGACCGGCTCGCGCAGGCCGAAGACCATTGGGCGCCCTTCGAGCGCAAGGGATGGCGCGCGGCCGTCTACCCATCATCCGGCGCGGTTCACTAACACTCCGACCGTCGCGCGGCTTTCGCCCGCGCGGCTATCCGGCTACAGGGTGCGCGATGCCTGCCCTGCTCCTTGTGATGACCGGCGGCGCCCTTGGCGCTGGCCTGCGCTACCTGTTCGGACAGGCGGTGACGCGTGCGCTCGGCACGGCGTTTCCGTTCGGGACCTGGGGCGTCAACCTGATCGGCGGGTTGGCGATGGGACTGCTCGTCGGCTTGCTGGCCCGCGCCAGCGATGGCGGCGAGCATGTGCGGCTGCTGCTCGGTGTCGGCGTCCTTGGCGGCTTCACCACCTTTTCGGCATTCAGCCTTGAGACTTACGCGATGATCCTGCGCGGCGAGGCCCTGCTCGCTGCTGCCTATGCAACATCCTCGGTGGCCGGGTCGGTCGTCATGCTGTGGGCCGGAATCGCCCTTGCCCGGAGCCTGCCATGAGCCGTGAATTCACCGTAACCGCCAATGACGACGGGGTTCGCCTCGACCGCTGGTTTAAACGCAACATGCCCGATGTCAGCTTCAACATCGTGTCGCGCTGGGCGCGCACCGGGCAACTGCGCATCGACGGCAAACGCGCCGAGCCCGGGGATCGGGTCACCGAAGGTCAGGTCCTCCGCCTGCCGCCTGAGGAAAGCACGGCGCCCGCCGCGGTCGCACGCATGGCCGTCGACCGCCCGCGCGCGCCGCTCAGCGAAGACCAGATCGCCTTCGCGCAGAGCCTCGTCATCCACCGCGATGCGCAGGCGATTATCATCAACAAGCCGCCGGGGCTTGCGACACAGGGCGGCACGGCGACCACCGAACATGTCGACGGGCTGCTCGACGCGCTGATCTTCGACGGTGCGAGCCGGCCGAAGCTCGTGCACCGGCTCGACAAGGATACGTCGGGCGTCCTGCTGCTTGCCCGTACCACTCGCGCCGCTGCCTTTTTCTCCAAATCCTTTTCGGGTCGCACGGCGCGCAAAGTCTATTGGGCGCTCGTGATGGGTGTGCCGTCTCCGGAAAATGGCGTGATCGACGCGCCGCTCGCCAAACAGCCGGGGACGGGCGGCGAGAAAATGCATGTCGATGTCGCGGAGGGCGCACCTGCCAAAACGCGCTATCGCACTGTCGAGCGCGCCGGCAATTCGACCGTCTGGCTGGAATTTCAACCGATGACCGGCCGCACCCACCAGATCCGTGTGCACGCCGCCGCCATCGGCCACCCGATCGTCGGCGACGGCAAATATGGCGGGCGCGATGCCTTCCTGACCGGCAACATCAGCCGCAAGCTGCACCTGCACGCGCGGCGGCTGATGATCGAGCATCCGGACGGCGGCTGGCTCGACGTCAGCGCCGACCTGCCGACCCACATCGCCGACAGCTTCGCGACATTGGGCTTCCACCTCGAAACCGGCGAGGCGCTGCCGCTGGACGAGATCAAATTCCGCGACACGCCCGAAGGCAAGATCAAGGCCGCCGCCGCCGAAGCCAAATCGCGCCGCCAGGCCCGCAAAGGCGAACGCCGCTCCCGGCGGCGTCCGGCCTGACGACCGATGCATCCTGACTCCCGCTTCGCCTGGACCGACCGCGCCGAGCTGCTCGCCTTCGTTGCAGACGTGTCATTTGCGCAGATTTTCGCGAGCACCCCCGCCGGTCCGATGGTCGTCCACGCGCCTGTCATCGTCACCGGCGACGGCCATCTCCGCTTCCACATCGCGCGCCGCAACCGCATCGCTGCGCACCTCGACGGCGCGACCGCATTGGTCTGCGTCACAGGCCCCAACGCCTATGTCAGCCCCGACTGGTACGGGACGGAGGATCAGGTGCCGACCTGGAATTATCTGGCGGTCGAGGCCGAGGGGCCGGTGCGGCGGCTGTCCGGGGATGAATTGATCGCGCAATCCGACGCGCTGTCGGCAGCGCACGAAGCCCGGCTGCTGCCCAAACGCCCCTGGACACGCGCCAAGATGGCACCGGGCCGCTTCGAAGCGATGCTCCCCGCCATCGCCGGGTTCGAAATGCAGACGGCTGAACTGCGCGGCACTCGCAAGCTCAACCAGAACAAGGATTCGGCCGCGCGCGCGGGCGTCATCGCTGCTCTCGGCGATCATCCGATCGCCAAGCTGATGGGGCAATTATGACCCGCCTCGCCGTGTTCGATTGCGACGGAACGCTCGTCGACAGCCAGGCCAATATCCTGCGCGCGATGGAGTTCAGCTTCGCCGACCACCAGCTCGATCCGCCCTGCCGCCACGCGACGCGCCGCATCGTCGGCCTCAGTCTGCGCGAAGCGATGCAGGTGCTGGTGCCCGAAGGCGACAACGATCTGCACCTGTCGCTGACCGAAAGCTTCAAGGGCGCCTTCCAGGGCCTGCGCGCCGAAGGCATGATCGACGAGCCGCTCTACCCCGGCGTGGCCGAGGGCCTTGCCGAACTGAGGGGCCGGGGCTGGCTGCTCGGTGTCGCGACCGGCAAGTCGGATCGCGGGCTGGCGCTCTGCCTTGCCCACCACGGACTCACGACGCATTTTGTGACGCTGCAAACCGCTGATCGGCATCCATCGAAGCCGCACCCCGCCATGCTGCATGCGGCCATGTCCGAGGTTGGCGCGGTCCATACGGCGATGATCGGCGACACGGCGTTCGACATGGAGATGGCGGTCGCAGCGGGTGCCGATGCGATCGGCGTCGACTGGGGATACCACGATGCCCATGAGCTGACGGCGGCCGGCGCGCGCCATGTCGCGCTCGATTTCGCCGAGTTGCTCGAGCGATTGGAGGACCGATGACCGAACCCGATCCCGCACGGTCCCGCGTCGCCACGCTGCTGTCACTGCGACTTGCGGGCGCGGCGGTGCTGGGCCTCGGCTTCTATCGTTATGCCAAAGGCGGCGGTGCGCCGAACCCCATCGCCGCGTTGATCATGTTGGTCGGCTTCACGTTGTTGCTGGCGATTCCCTGGCTACTGGTACGCCGTTGGAAGGCACCTGAGTGAGGCGCTTCTACAAGGCCGTTGAGGTGATCCCCGCTGAAGGTGGCTTCGGCATCGCGCTCGACGGACGTGCCGTGAAGACACCGATGCGCAAGGCGCTCGCGGTCCCGCTCGCGGCGCTCGCCGAGGCGATTGCCGGGGAATGGCACGTTCAGGGCGACAGCATCGATCCGGCCTCGATGCCGCTGACGGGCCTCGCCAATGCCGCAGTGGACCGCGTCGCGCCCGATCCGAAGGGCTTCGCCGCCGCGCTCGCGGCCTATGGCGATTCCGATGTGCTGCTGTATCGCGCCGAGGAGCCGCCCGACCTCGCACAGCGGCAAGTCGCCGTTTGGAACCCGATCCTCAACTGGGCGGAGCGGCGCTACGGCGTTGAATTCCAGCCGGTTACCGGCATCGTGCACCGCGCGCAGCCGATCGAGACATTGACTGCGCTGACCGCAGCACTTCACCGGCTCGACGATTTCCGGCTCGTCGCGATGCAGCCGCTTGTGACGATCAGCGGCTCGCTGGTGATCGGGCTGGCGCTGGCGGAAGGTGCGCTGGATGAAGACGCGGCATGGGCGGCCAGCGAGCTCGACGAACTCTACCAGGTCGAACATTGGGGCGAGGACGACCTCGCGAGCAAGACGCGGCAGCACCGCCGCGACGCCTTTTCGGCGGCGCTGCGCTTTCTGAAATTGCTTGAGGCTCCGAAGGCCTAGCCCGAACTGCATAGCAGCCATAACTTGCCCCCTCGCCCGGTGTCCGCCACAGGGCCTTGATGCCCGGTCGCCCCCTCACGCTCCCGCACGCCTTGCTCGCGCTTGCCGTCATGGCGGTGTGGGGCACCAATTTCGTGATCATGCGCATCGGACTCGACCATTTGCCGCCGCTGCTGTTCGCGACGCTGCGCTTCACGCTGGTCGTCATCCCGGCGGTGTTCTTGATCAAACGGCCGGTTGCGCCATGGCGCAGGCTTGCCGGTTACGGCCTCGCGATCGGAGTCGGACAATTCGGGCTGTTGTTCGTCGCGATGAAGCACGGTCTGTCGCCCGGACTCGCCAGCCTCGTTATGCAGAGCCAGGTGTTCTTCACCATCGGCCTTGCGATGGTCGCGACCGGCGAACGGCTGCGCGGGTTCCAATGGGGCGCGCTGGCACTCTGCGTCGCCGGCCTGCTCCTGATCGCCGTCAATGGCGGGGGCGAGGCGACACCGCTCGGCCTGTCGATTGCGCTGGTTGCGGCGTTCGGATGGGCGCTCGGCAATACGATTCAGCGGCGCGATTCCGGTGCCAACATGTTCGCCTATGTCGTCTGGTCGAGCCTGTTCGCGGTGCCGCCCCTGCTGCTGCTGTCGCTCATACTTGAAGGCTGGCCCGCCATCGAAACCGGGATTCGCGCGGCCAGTGTCGGAACCTGGGCGGCTGTTGTCTGGCAGGCCGTGGGCAACAGCCTGTTCGGCTATACCGCCTGGGGTTGGCTGCTTGCGCGTTACCCGGCGGCGACGGTCGCGCCGATGTCCTTGCTCGTGCCGATCTTCGGCATCGGTGCGTCGGTCTGGTGGCTCGGTGAGCCGCTGCAAGGCTGGAAGATTGCGGCGGGCCTACTCGTGCTGGCAGGACTCGCGCTTAACCTGCTGTGGCCGCGGCTCGCGGCGCGGCTTGCCGCACCGGGCGCGTGACGATAAGCCCTGCCGCAACGGAGGGATGTAACGCATGCTGAAGGTGCTCGACGAGCTGGAACGCCGCCGCGAGGCGGCCCGGATGGGCGGCGGACAGACGCGGATCGACGCGCAGCACGCCAAGGGGCGGCTGACGGCGCGCGAGCGGCTCGACATCCTGCTCGACCCCGGCTCATTCGAGGAGCTCGACATGTATGTCGAGCATAATTGCACCGACTTCGGCATGGACGCGCAGAAGATTCCCGGTGACGGCGTGGTCACCGGCTCGGGCACGATCAGCGGCCGGCTGGTCTATGTCTTCTCGCAGGACTTCACGGTATTCGGCGGATCGCTGTCCGAACGCCATGCGCAGAAAATCTGCAAGGTCATGGACACCGCGATGAAGGTCGGCGCGCCGGTGATCGGACTGAACGACTCCGGCGGCGCGCGAATTCAGGAAGGCGTCGCCTCGCTCGGCGGCTATGCCGAGGTGTTCCAGCGCAATGTGCTCGCCAGCGGCGTCATCCCGCAGATCAGCCTCATCATGGGGCCCTGCGCCGGCGGCGCAGTCTATTCGCCCGCGATGACCGACTTCATCTTCATGGTGAAGGATTCGAGCTATATGTTCGTGACCGGTCCGGACGTCGTGAAAACCGTGACAAATGAGGTCGTCACGCAGGACGAGCTCGGCGGCGCAATCACGCACACAACGAAGTCGGGCGTCGCCGATCTGGCGATGGAAGACGATGTCGAGGCGCTGCTGCGCACCCGCGCCTTCTTTGACTTCCTGCCGCAGAACAACCGGCAAGCGGCCCCCTTTCGGCCAACCTCAGACGACGGCGAACGGATCGAGCCCAGCCTCGACACTTTGATCCCGCCGTCGGCCACCAAACCCTATGACATGCACGAGCTGATCCGGAAGGTCGCCGACGAAGGCGATTTCTTCGAGCTGCAGCCCGCGCACGCCGCGAACATCATCGTCGGCTTCGCACGCATCGAAGGTTCGACCGTCGGTATCGTCGCCAACCAGCCGATGGTGCTGGCCGGCGTGCTCGACATCGCTTCGTCGAAAAAGGCGGCGCGCTTCGTCCGCTTCTGCGACGCCTTCAGCATCCCGATCGTCACTTTCGTGGACGTGCCCGGCTTCCTGCCCGGCACGAGCCAGGAGCATAACGGCATCATCAAAAACGGCGCGAAGCTGCTGTTCGCCTATGCCGAGGCGACCGTGCCAAAGATTACGGTCATCACCCGCAAAGCCTATGGCGGGGCCTATGACGTGATGGCGTCGAAGCATCTGCGCGGCGATTTGAACTATGCCTGGCCGACCGCCGAAATCGCGGTGATGGGCGCGAAGGGTGCCGTCGAGATCATCTTCCGCGGCAAGTCGCCGGAGGAAATCGCCGAGCGGACCCGCGAATATGAGGCGCGCTTCGCCAATCCGTTTGTCGCCGCCTCCAAGGGCTTCATCGACGAGGTGATCATGCCGCATTCGACGCGCAAGCGCATTGCGGTCGGCCTGCGCAAGCTCCGGACCAAGAAGCTCGAGAACCCGTGGAAGAAGCATGACAACATTCCACTTTGAGCCAAAGCCGGGCCATGCGCGCGTCATCCTGACCGTCGTCGGGGACGACAGGCCCGGTCTGACGCAGGCGCTTGCCGATGCCGTGTTGGCAGCCGGCGGCAATTGGCTCGACAGCCGGCTGTCGCGGCTCGGCGGGAAATATCTGGGATCGGTGCTCGTCGATCTGCCCGCATCGGAGCAAACCCAATTGGCAGAGGCATGCCGGGCGGTCGATGCGGCGGGCCTTCAGGTTACGCTGTTCGATGCAGGCGGTGCTGCGGTCGAGGTCGGCCGAACGGCAACAGCCGTTACGCTCGAGCTACTGGGTCGCGACAGGCCGGGTATCGTGCGCGAGATTGCGGCGGCGCTGGCAGCATCCGACGTCAATATCGAGGAGCTGGACACGGGGCTGATGCGCGGTGCGGAATCGGGCGAGCCGCTATTCCGTGCGACGGCGCGACTGTCGATCCCGTCTACGGTCAGCCTGGATACGGTGCGCAGCCGGCTGGAGGAACTCTCCGCCGAGATCATGGTCGACTTTAATTTGGTGCGGCCACTCGCACGCGGGTAACAATCGCGGCGGTGCCGCAGCGATTTACCGGAGGTAGCCAGTTACCCGCCGCTGCCGTCGACCGACCGGCCACTGAACAGCAGGGTTGCGACGGCCTGCGGGGTCATGTCCCCAAGCATCATCGCCGACTCCATGCGCTGCTCGTCAGTAGCACAGGCGAACTTGGCCGCGGCGTCGCTGTCGATGCCGCAGCGCGCTTCGACCTGCGTCGCGCGCTGGCCGCCCGATACATCGGCGGTCAACACGGCGTAGCGGGCCGTCTCGCCGGTACGTGAGATGCTCTCGGCGTCGACAAACACCGCCTTGCTCGACCCGATCTCGCCATCGACCAGCCACCAGTCGGCGGCGCATGCCGGACCAGCCGCGATCAGTGCCACAGCTGCGATTGCAAAATAGGTCCCCATGATATGCCTCCACTCAGTTGAAGCATATAACGTGCCGTGCGGCGCTTTTTATCCCGGCCCGCAGAATTTACCCGCTGCAGCGATCAAATCAGTTGCGTTAAGGTTCACGCCCCATCGTCGAGATTGGCGTGAAGCAACCGTGGATCAGCCGCTTCGCATCGAACGGGATTTCGCCGTCGACATCCAGCACGGCGTCGGCATGCATGCGCTCTTCCGCCTCGTCGAGCGCCTGCTTGCTGGGCCAGATCTGCCAGCTGAACACGATCTTCTCGCCCGGCTGCGCAGCCACGGCGCGGAGGAAGTCTGTATGCTTGCCGTCCGGGACATAATCCTCCCAGGATTCGACGATCTCAAGACAGCCATAGGATTTGAAGATGCGCGCGCTGTTTTCCGCCCAGCGGCGATAGGCGTCGATATTGGCGGCGGGGACGGGGATGATGAGGCCTGCAATGTACATCGGACCAACTCCCTGTGGAGCGGGATCCCTGCCCCGCTTCGATCGGAATCGTGACGGTTAGCGTCTACGCAACCTCAACGCCGCACGCGGATCAACCCCTCCTGCGCGACACTCGCGACGAGCCGGCCGTCGCGGCTGTAGATTGAACCGCGGTTGAGGCCCCGCGCACCGTGTGCCTGCGGGCTGTCCTGCGCATAGAGCAGCCAGTCGTCGACACGGAACGGCTGATGGAACCATATCGCATGATCGAGGCTGGCGCTTTGCAGCTTCGGGTTCAGCCAGCTGATATCATGCGGCAACAGACAGGTGTCGAGTAGTGTCATATCGGACGCGTAGGCGAGCAGACCCTGATGGAGTGTCGCCGCGTCCCCCACTGCGGCGGAAATGCGAAACCAACTGTGCTGGACAGCGTCGGTCTTGCCGGGATCGAACAGATCGCGCGGCTCGATGGTGCGGATTTCAATGGGCCGTTCGCGAAGCCAGTGCTTGCGGAAATTCTCAGGGATGCGCGCTATCTGCTGCTGACGGAGTTCGAGTTCACTCGGCAGGCCCTCTGGACCCGGCAAATCGGGCATGGCGAAAAGCTGATGTTCCAAGCCATCTTCGACGACCTGAAACGAACAAGCCATGTTGAAGATCGGCTGGCCGTGCTGGATCGCGACGACGCGGCGGGTCGAGAAGCTTTTGCCGTCGCGGTCGCGGTCGACGGTGTAGACGATCGGCGCGGCCGGATCGCCGGCGCGGATGAAATAGCTGTGCAGCGAGTGGCAGGGCCGGTCGGCATCGACGGTACGGATCGCCGCCATCAGCGCCTGCGCGATGACCTGACCGCCGTAGACGCGGCGCCAGCCCTCCTCTTGCGTCGCCTTGCCGCGGAATAGGTTCAGCTCGATCGCTTCGAGGTCGAGCAGGTCGACGAGTCCATCGACAACGGCGCGGTTCGGGTCTGTCATGCCGGCGTCATTGCCGCTCGGGCCGTCAGGACGCAAGGATCGCGTTAGGCGAAGCGGCTGAAGTCGGGCGCGCGCTTTTCCATGAAGGCCGTCATCGCCTCGCGGGCTTCGCCCGAGGTCAGCGCCGCCGCGAACACCTTGCCCTCCTCGTCGAGCCGTTCCGGGACGGTTTGCGTTTTGGCGTGGCGCAACAGCCGCTTGGTCTCGCGAACCGCATTCGCGGGCTGGGCCGCCAGCTTGGCGGCACGCCCGGCAACGAACGCATCGAGTTCGCCCGCCGCGACCACCTTGTTGACGATGCCGTAGCGCTCGGCGTCGGCGGCGGACAGCGGCTCGCCGAACATCAGCATTTCGGATGCCCGTGCCATGCCGACAACGGCGGGCAAGGTCAGGCTCGACGCGTTTTCGGGCACCAGGCCGATGTTGACGAACGGCAGCAGCAGCCGTGCCGTATCGTCGGCATAGACGAGATCGCAGTGGAGCAGCAGCGTCGTGCCGACGCCGACCGCGACGCCCGACACGGCCGCGATGATCGGCTTGGGATAGGTCGACATGGTGCGCAGGAAGCGTGCCACCGGCCGCTCGCCCGTGCCCTCGTCGCCGGCAAGGAAGTCAGCGAGATCATTGCCGCTGGTGAAATGCCCGGCTGCTCCGGTCAACACAACGACGCGGATCGCCGGATCGGCCGCTGCCGCATCGAGCGCATCGGAGAGACCGGTATAGGACGCGCGGTTGAGCGCATTGCGCTTGTCGGGCCGGTTCATCCGGATGGTCATCACGGCACCGTCGGTCTCGCGCAGCACAACGTCGGTCATGGGGTCGCTCCTTCGTCCTTCGCGCGGCTATGGCAGGCAGGTGTGCGCTGCGTCACCTGATGAAATGGACGTAGGCGCTGACCGTGCCGCCGCCAACCCACCCCCGCTCGCTTTACGCAAGTCGCCCCTCCCCAAGGGGAGGGGACGCGTTCGCCTTTTCCCTCTGAGGCGGACTACATTACGGTGACGTTCGCCGCCTGCATGCCCTTCGGACCCTGCACGACATCGAACTCGACGGGAGCGCCCTCGGGTATGGACCGGAAGCCGTTGCCCTGGATCGCGCTGAAATGCACGAACACGTCGTCGCCACTTTCGGCGGTAATGAAGCCAAAGCCCTTGGCGTCGTTGAACCATTTGACCGTGCCCGATGTACGCATCTGCTTTGCTCCCTTGCGCGGACAGCCTAACATCGCGCGACGGGGCGGCAAGGGAATAGCATGAGCTACGATGTGGACGCGGTGCGCGCAGAGTTTCCGGCGCTGGCAGTGACCGACGGTGAGCAGCCGCGCATCTACCTCGACGCACCGGGCGGCACGCAGGTGTGCAACCGGGCGGTCCAGCGCATGGTCGACTATATGCAAAGCGGCACCGCCAATGACGGCGGCTATTTCCGCACCTCGCTCGATACCGACGCGCTGAGCGAAGCGGCGCATGAGGCGGTCGCCGACCTGATGGGCGGCAAGCGCAGCGAGATCGCCTTCGGGCCGAACATGACGACACTGGTGTTCGCCTGTTCGCGGGCGCTGGCGCGCGGCTGGACGGCGGGCGACGAGATCGTGCTGACGCGCATGGATCATGACGCCAATGTCGCGCCCTGGCTGCATCTGGCGCGCGATATCGGCCTCACGGTGCGCTGGCTCGATTTCGATACCGGGACCTGGGCCTACCGGCTCGACCAGCTGCCGGGGCTGCTGAATGACCGGACTCGGCTCGTCGCGGTCAATTATGCGAGCAATGCATTGGGTACGATCAACGATATCGAAGCGATCGTGCGGATCGTGCGCGCCCATTCATCAGCGCTTGTGCATGTCGATGCGGTGCAGGCGGTGCCCCACCTGCTCGTCGATGTCGCCGCCCTCGGCGCCGATATCGTCGTTTCGTCGCCGTACAAATATTTCGGACCGCATCAGGGGGTTCTGTGGGGCCGCGAGGATCTGCTTGCCGGCCTCGACGCGTACAAGGTCCGCCCCGCAACTGACGATCCGCCTGCCGCCAAGCTGGAGACCGGCACGCCCTCCTATGAGGGACAAGCCGGCACGCTGGGCGCGGTCGATCATATCACCTGGATCGGCGAGACGATGGGCGGTGCCAATGGCGGCCGGCGTGCGGCGCTGCGCGCCGGGATGGCCGTGCTCGGCGCGCATGAAGCCGAACTGGGCGAGCGCATGCTGGCGGGGTTCCGCACGGTGCGCGGATTGAAGCTGCACGGTCTGCCGACCATGGCGGGGCGTGTGCCGACCTTTGCGATCACGCTCGACGGGCACGAGTCGGCCGATGTCGCGAAGGCGTTGGCCGCAGAGAATATCTTCGTCTGGTCAGGGAGTTTCTACGCGAAGGAGGTCGCCGACCGGCTGGCGATTCCGGGCGGCTTGGTGCGGCTGGGGCCGTGTCATTACAATACGGTCGAGGAGATAGACCGGACGATTGAGGTGTTGAGGCAGATCGCGGGATAGTGCGCGTCCCCTCCCCGCCGGGGAGGGGACGCGCCATGGCCACTTTCAGGGCACAAACAGCTTCTTCAATTCACTCTTCACGACCTTGCCGTTCGCGTTGCGCGGCAGCGTCTCGCGCTGGATGATCACGCGCACCGGCACCTTGAACGCCGCAAGATGCGCGGCGACATGTGCGCGCAACTCCTGTTCCGTCGCCTCGGCATCGGGCTTCAGCGTAACCACCGCTCCCGGCTCCTCGCCGAGCGTCCTGTGCGGCACGCCGACCAGCGCTGCGTCCATCACCGCCGGATGGTCGTACAGGCAGTTCTCGACCTCGATGCAGTAGATATTCTCGCCGCCGCGGATCAACATGTCCTTGGCGCGGTCGATGATGTAGCAGAAACCTTCCTCGTCGATGCGCGCGAGGTCGCCGGTGTGCACCCAGCCGTCGGTGAAAGTCGACGCCGTCGCCTCGGGCTTGTTCCAATAGCCGACGACGACATTCGGACCTTTGCCCCACAGCTCGCCGGTCTCGCCGGGCGGCAGTTCGACGCCCGTTACCGGATCGACGATCTTCATGTCGCAGACCGGCACAGCCGGGCCGCAACTCGTCGGGCGCGCCAGATAATCCTCAGCCATGTGATGGGTGAAGGTCGCGCTGGTCTCGGTCATCCCCCAGCCGTTGCCGGGCATCGACTTCGGCCAGACATCCTTGATCTTGCGTACCAGCTCCGCCGCCGACGGCGCGCCGCCATAGGCGACGCTTTCGAGGCTCGACAGGTCATATTTATGGCGGTTGGGATGTTCGAGCAGCTGCCAGGCGATCGTCGGCACGCCGCCGCAGGAGGAAATCCGTTCGCGCTCGATCAGCGCCATCGCCGGCTCGGCCTCGAACTTCCGCATCAGCACGAGCTTCGCGCCCGCGAACAGCGATGGCGACAGCACCGCGAAACAGCCGGTTGCGTGGAAGAAGGGCACCGACAGCAGCGTCGCCTTCTGCGGCGCATTCGGGTCGGGCGCGGGCGGCGTCTCCCCGCGTCGCAGGATCGACCGGGTCTGCGAAAAGGCCGAGGCCATGATGTTGGAGACGATATTGCGATGCGTGCCAAGCGCACCCTTTGGCCGTCCAGTCGTTCCCGAGGTGTAAAAAATCGTTGCCTCGTCCTCGGGAAGGATTTCGATGTCGGGCACATGGCCTTCGGGAAGGTCGGCCCAGCTGTTGGGCAGCCCGACCACGCTCTCGATCCGCCGGATCAGCGGATGAGCGATCTCGTCCGTCGCACGCGCGACATAGACCCGCTTCAAATCCGGGCAGTTCGCGAGATGCTCCTCGAGCCGCGCCAGCCGCTCGATATCGACGACCAGCACCTTCGCGCCGGAATCGATGAGACCATATTCGAGCTCTTCCCCAGTCCACCACGCATTGAGCGGTGTCACGATCGCCCCGAGCAGCTCGGCTGCAAAAAACGCCACGGGCCACTCGGGCAGGTTCCGCATGACAATCGCAACCCGGTCGCCCTTAGTCACACCGTCAGCTGCCAGCTGCGCCGCGAAGGCCAGCGTCGCGCGCGAGAATGCCTCGAAGCTGACCCGCTCCTCCTCATGCACGACAAAAATACGGCTGCCATGCGCGCGGCCCGCGAGGAATACCGCCTTCAGCGTCGGCGGCGCATTCTTCCACGTCCGCGTCGGCACGCCGCGGATCACGACTTCCTCCATCTCGAACGGTGCGCCAGGCGCAGTGAGCAACGTATGTGCCTGCGCGATCGACATGGCCGGCCAGGTCGGCGCGGCAGCGGCTATCGTCATGATGAGTCCCCGAGAACGTTTCTAATTGGGACGCATCAAAGCGGATTGGCGCGCGGATGGGAAGCTGTCGCAAGTAACCGCTGCCTGTCAGCTTTTAACGGAACACCAGCCCAGGTGCCGCGGCGATGATGTCCGATTGTCGCCAGCATTGGGAGCCACTGCCGGATATTCGACCGGGGCAGCAGGAGATTGCCGATGGCGTCCATTCATCATGAAATTCAAATCGGCCGTCCCGCCTCAGATATCTGGGACGCCGTAAGCGCTGTCGGGGAGCTCCACAGCCGGCTGGTACCGGGTTTTGTGGTCGATACGGTCCTCGACGCGGGCACCGAGCCGCAGGTCCGTATCGTGACATTTGCCTCAGGGGTGGTTCTCAGAGAGCGGATCATTACCGTCGACGCGACGAACCGGCGGTTGGTCTGGTCGATCGAGGCCGATTTCGTCGGCTATCATAATGGCGCTCTGCAAGTCATGGCGGTGGACGCCAACAGTTCCAGAGTGACATGGATAGCCGACGTCTATCCGCCAGCCCTCGCCGATCAGTTTTCGCCGCTCATGCGGTCCGGACTGGAGACGATGAAGCGCCACATAGAGACCAATTGAGTCCATGCATGTTGACCGGGCGCATGCTTAGGTCAAACGGCGACCGGGAGGCGCGCCCCCAACTCGCCGGGCAGCATCGCCATGACCCGGGCGCGGATTGGTCGCCAGCCTGCCGACAGCAGCACGAGGAACAGGCCGAGCACCAGCGCGGTGTAGGCGAAGCCCATCTCGACGGGTGCGGACTCGCGGAACAGCGCCTGCACCGCCCATCCCATGTAGAGCAGCGCCGATACAAGGAAAGCACGGCGGTCGATCGCCAGTGCGATGACGGTCAGCACGAGGTAGACCGCAACCACACCGACCGCTTCCGCCGTCGACACCAAACCGCCCTGCACGCCCGACAACACGAACAGCGGATGCACGATCATGGGTGCCGCGAAGAAGTGCAGCCAGAAGGCGATATCGGTGCGCAACGTCGTCCGCGTCCGGTCGCTGAAGTCGAAGCGCATCGCGAGCGCGAACAGCGCGACGCCGCACAGCGCGGTCGCCGCCAGCACCAGTTGGACGTTGCCCGCGGTGAGCGCGGCGGTCGCCGACACGACGACGCCCGACGCCGCCGCAGCGCCTGCAGCGACCGTGATGGGCACATGAAAGCGCCGCCAATGCGCGGCGGCAGCGATCCCCGCCGCGATGGCCGCGAGAACTGCATAGATGCTGCCCTCGCCGATGCCGACCGACCGGTCACCGCCTGCACTCACGATGAAGGCGCCAACCGTCGTGAACACGCTGCCGACAAAGGTCAGCAGCAAGATGATGGACGGCAATGCCATGCGCTTCGCCCGCGTAAAATGTTCGGCAAGCGCCCAGCTGACGACCGCGACGGCGGCGCCCGAGGCCCAGGGCGCGAACTGCCCGCCGATGAAGCCGACCGCTGTGAGCAGGAGGCCGATCGCGATCGTCACGAAAATATCGTTGAAACCTGAGATGAAGCGGAACTGCTCCTCGTCCGCGCCCAGCGTCACCTGTTGCCTGCCGCGCGCAAAATCCGTCAGCGCATCACGCTGCGCTGGTGTCAGGACATTGGCGGCAACTGCCGCGTCGAGGTCCGCCCGTTCGATCATTTATGCCTCCCGAATATCGGGAGGTGTATTACATGATTAATACGGGCGTGCAAGCCGTCAGCCGCTCAGCGCCATCGCTCCCTGCGCCGAGCCATTCTCCGGCACGATCTCACCCTCGCGGTCGCCGATCTCGGCCCAGCGCGCCGCCACGGCCTCGACGGTCATCTCATCACCATGCAGGTGGATGCCCTTGGTGATGGTCACATAGGTCCGCTCGAATCCGCCGCCGCCAGCGTTGAAGATCGCCTTGTTGGGCGCGTCCTCGCTGCACATGAACAGCGTCGCGGGCACCACGGTGTCCGGCGCGAGGCGCGCAAGGATTTCCGCGGGCATCAGATCTTCGGTCATCCGCGTCGCCGCGACCGGCGCGATCGCATTGACGCGGACATTATATTTCGCGCCTTCGATCGCCAGCGTGTTCATGAGCCCGACAAGGCCCATCTTTGCCGCGCCGTAATTGGCCTGACCGAAATTGCCGTACAGGCCCGTCGAGGACGTCGTCATAACGATACGGCCATAGGCCTGCTCGCGCATCGTGTCCCAAACCGCCTTGGTGCAGTTGGCCGATCCCGTCAGGTGCACATCGAGCACCAGCTGGAAATCGGCCATCTCCATCTTGGCAAAGGTCTTGTCGCGCAGGATGCCGGCATTGTTGATCAGGATGTCGACGCGGCCCCAATGTTCCTTGGTCTTTGCGACCATTTCGACCATCTGCTCATAATTCGCGACATTGCCGCCATTGGCATAGGCAGTGCCGCCCGCGCTGCGGATTTCCTCGACGACCTTCTGTGCCGCGTCCGACGTCCCCGTGCCGTCGCGCGATCCGCCGAGATCGTTGACGACCACCTTCGCGCCGCGCGCGGCGAGCGCCAGCGCATATTCGCGGCCGAGCCCGCCTCCTGCCCCGGTGACGATGGCAACGCGATTGTCGAAACGGATGGTCATCTGCTCACTCCCGATTGGATCGGAGTCGGATTAGTCGGCAGGCAGCGCCGGTCAACCCCTCGGAGGCGTCAGGTCGGCAAACAGGATGCCGGCAGCCGCCAGACGAGTCTTGGCATCGACGATGACGGCATGACGCAGCTGGTCACGCGTTTCCGCGTCAGTCTTGGGGCTGTGGAAGACCAGTTCGACGTCGATCGAATTCGCCGTGATGCCGGTAGCGACCGCATGGCCGAACTTGCCCCCTTTGTCCTCGACAGCGGCGTGCAGCATCTCCGGGATGGCGGCGAGCTGCTCAGCCGTCGTCTGCGGCGACAACGGCAGTGTCAGCAGCACCCGGCGCGGCTTTACGCGCTTCAGATTGCTGATCTCGAAGTCGAGCAACTTGCGGTTGGAGACGATGAGCATTTCGCCATCGACGCTGCGCAGCCGGGTCGACTTCAGCCCGATCCGCTCGACCGTTGCCGTATAAGTGCCGAATTTGATCGTCTCGCCAACGCGGAACGGATGGTCGAACAGGATCGCGAGCGCCGCGAACAGGTCGGCGAACACGCCCTGCGCGGCCAGACCGATGGCGATGCCGCCGACGCCGAGACCGGCAATGAGGCCCGACACATTTACCCCGGCATTGTCGAGCAGCACGATGAGCGCGATCGACGCGACGGCGAAGGTCACGAGCAGGCGGATGATGCCCATCGCCGAAGCGAGCGACTGATGGTCGCCCTCGCCCTGGCTGGCGCGACGGCCGATCAGCGTCAGGATCAGTTCGCGGGTCCAGATCGCGGACTGGATGACTGCGGCGACGGTGAACAGGAAGTTCAGCGTGCTGAGCAATGCTCCCGGCGGCGCGACGAACCGCGTGACGATGTCCGCCGACAGCGCAATGAGGAACCAGCTCTTGGTCCGTTTCGCGAGATGGCCAAGCACGGCGCGCCAGGTGCTCAGCGGCGCATTGGCCTCCACGGCGAGCAGGCGGCATCCGGCGATCTTGATCCCCTCAAGGGCCAGGTAGATCGCGATCGCCGAAGCGATGCCAATCGCCGCTGCGAGACTGTCATGCCGCAACCAGTGCAGGAATTGTTCGACGAGGAGACGCGCCTGCCCTGGCAAGTCGGCGACGGCCAGCGTCGAGGTCGGGGCGGGAGGTGTAACCATGCTGTGTCACTAGCGTCGTTCGGAACTGCGGGGAATGTGCCGGGGCGCGAATTGTTGCCTGTTACCGCCGCGATTTCGGACGGGCCGCCCCTTCCAGCAGGTCGATCAGCCCGCGCTCGGCACCCGACAGATATTTGGTTGCGCGCGGCAGCTTCTCGCCCGCGATCCCGCTCAGATCGCCGTCGCGCGCGCGCTCGATCAGCAAGGGGTGCACATAGCTTTTCCGGCTGATCGCCGGCGTGTTGCCGAGCGCGGCCGCGACCGGCTCGAGCATCGTCTTGAGGCTCGGCGGGCGCTCGGGATCTGCCGCCGCCAGCGTCTCGAACCCGATGACGCTCGCGCCCCAGGTGCGGAAATGCTTCGCGGTGAATTCACCGCCGCTGACGGTCCGCAGCCAGTCGTTGACATCGGTCGAGCCGATGCTGCGAGGCTCCCCATCACCGCCGACATATTGGAACAGCGCCTGTCCCGGCAGGTCCTGGGTGCGCCGAACCAGCCGCGCCAGCGCGCGATCGGCAATGGCGACCTCCTGCATCTTGCCGCTCTTGCCGCGATATTTGAGCTTCACCTTGCCGCCCGTCACATCGGCATGGCGGTTGAGCAGCGTCGTCGCGCCATAGCTTTTGTTCGCCTTGGCATAATCGCTGTTGCCGACCCGGATGTGGCCGACATCGAGCAGGCGCACGACCGCGGCTACAACGCGCTCCTTGCCCAGCCCGCGTCCATTTTCGAGTTCACCTTCGACGGCCGCACGGATCGCGGGCAGCGCTCGACCGAACGCGGCACAGCGGTCATATTTGCTCGCCTCCTGCGCGGCCCGGTAGTCGGCGTGATAGCGATATTGCTTGCGCCCGCGCGCATCGATGCCTGTCGCCTGCAGATGGCCGTTGGACTTCGGGCAGTACCAGACCTTTGCATAGGCCGGCGGCACCGCCAGTCTGTTGAGCCGGTCGATCTCCTCGCGGTCGGTCACACGGCTGCCGTCGGCATTGAAATATTGCCAATATCGCCCCTTGCGGCGGCGGGTGATTCCGGGCTCCGAATCGTCAGTGTAACAAACCATGGTCCGGGAAACGCCGCCCGGGTTGCTCCGTTCCGGCGACGGGTCCATAGGCCGAAAATGATTCGCCGTCCCCGGCCTTACGCCCTGTCAAACTGGCTGTTTCTGGTCGCCTTCATGGTGTTCCTGATGGTCGTCGTGGGCGGCATCACCCGCCTAACCGAGTCCGGCCTGTCGATGACGCGGTGGGAGCCGATCAGCGGCATCGTCCCGCCCTTGAACGACCAGCAATGGCAGGGGGAATTCGCCGCCTATCAGGCCACCCCGGAGTATCAGAAGGTCAACCGGGGCATGAGCCTCGGCGAGTTCAAGTCGATCTTTTTCTGGGAATATCTGCACCGCGCCCTCGGACGGTTGATCGGCATCGTGGTCGCGGTGCCGCTGCTCTGGTTCGCGTGGCGGCGCGCCATCCCGCGCGGCTATGGCCCGCGGCTCGTGGCGCTGCTGGCGCTCGGCGGGCTACAGGGCGCGATCGGCTGGTGGATGGTCGCCTCGGGGCTCGTCGACCGGCCGGATGTGTCGCACTTCCGACTCGCCACCCATCTGATTACCGCGCTGATCATCATGAGCTTCGCGCTGTGGACGGCGCTGAGCCTGCGCGACCTCGCCCGGCCGCGCCTGCCCGGCGGCGACCGGCCGCGCGGCTGGATCATCCCCTATTTCCTGCTGCTCGGCGCGCAGATCAAATTCGGCGCGTTCGTCGCGGGTCTCGACGGCGGTTACGCCTTCAATAGCTGGCCGAAGATGGGCGACGACTGGATCGCGCCGCATGTGCGCGACACCTTCGCAGGACCGTTTTGGGGCGTCATCAATGATGCCGTGTCAGTCCAGTTCGTCCATCGCTGGCTCGCCGTCGCCGTCGCACTATTCGCGCTGCACATCGCTGCCAAACTCTGGCGCCATCGCGTCGGGCTGCCAGCGCTTGCAATGGGCCTGATGGTGCTTGTCCAGTTCGCTCTAGGGGTCGAAACCCTCATAAACGGAGTCCCGATCTGGCTCGGCGTCGCGCACCAGGCGGGTGGTGCGCTGCTGCTGGCGGCATCGGTCTGGGCGGCACACCGGGTGACGCGCCACAGCTAACATCAGAGCTTATCGCGAGCTGCCCCGCGGTTGACATCGATACAGGCGAACATTGCCAGCCAGCGCCGCGTGCGATCCGGTTCGAACCCGACTTCTATGCCGTCCGCGTGCGCTGGATTGGCGTAGGTTCCGAACAGCATGTCCCAAATCGGCATGTCGCCGAAGTTTCGCGCATGAACATCACGCTGATGATGCAGCATGTGCGCCTCGGGTCGCTGGATGAACCAGCCCGTCCAGCGCGGGGTCGCAACATTCCAATGCTGGTAGAGCGCCAGAAAGAAGCCCCCTACACCAGCAATCGCGGCAGCCTCCGGTGTCGCGCCGAGCAGCGTTCCGGCAAGCAGCGTCATCGCGACCTGCACTGTGACGTCGATGGGATGGAAGATCGCCGCAGACGCGATGTCGACTCGCGCCACGCCGTGGTGAAGCTGGTGGCCCAGCCGCCAAAGCAGATCGAAACGGTGCTGCAGCCGGTGCGACCAATAGGTGAAGAATGTCGTCAGGACGACAACCGGTATGGCGGCCCAGGCTCCCCATGACGCGAGATCGACAGCTGCAAACCCAGGTAGCAGCGGCAGCAGGAGTAGCGGGGCCAGTCCGTTGACCGCCATTGTGACGAGAAAGCCCGCGATGCCGATAAGGCGCCACCCGGCAACGTTCGGCATGGCACGGCCGGTCTTGGCGAAAGCTTCAATCGCCATGAAGGCCGCAAACATCGCGGCCAAAGCAACAAGCGTGAGCGTATCGGTATCCACGGCCTTCTCCCTTATGCAGGCATACGAGTCTGGCCGCTATCCAGATACATCTACGGTGTGGTAACATAGTACCACCACTCAAACCCGCGCTTTTCCTTGACCTCCGTGGCCCTATCCGTCAAAAGCGCGCCGTTCCGGCCGGGTCCGCCCAGCCGGTTCTTTCGCATCCGCAAGGACTGACCATGAAGATGACCGTTTCGGCGAAGCCCGCCGAGATCGAGAAGAACTGGCTGCTGATCGACGCCGAAGGGCTCGTCGTTGGCCGTCTCGCCTCGATCATCGCCAACCGCCTGCGCGGCAAGCACAAGCCGCTGTACACGCCCCATGTCGATTGCGGTGACAATGTCATCGTCATCAACGCCGACAAGGTGCGCTTCACCGGCCGCAAGCTGGCGCAGAAGGTGTACTACCGCCACACCGGCTATGCCGGCGGCATCAAGGAAATCACTGCTGCCAAGGTGCTGGACGGCCGCTTTCCCGAGCGCGTGCTTGAAAAGGCTGTCGAGCGCATGGTGCCGCGCGGTCCGCTGGGCCGGGCGCAGATGCGCTCCTTGCGCATTTTCAAGGGAACCGAGCATCCGCACGTCGCGCAGAACCCGACGGTTCTCGACGTTGCCGGGATGAACCGCAAGAACAAGGTGGGTGCGTAATGGGTGACAATCGTCAGTCGCTGAGCGACCTCGCAGCTCTGGCCGGCGGCGCGCCGGCTCCCGTCGTCGATCATGGCGGAGATCATGCGCCGGCACCGGCAGCACCGGCCCAGGCCGCGACGCCGCTGCGCGAGCAGCAGATCGATGCGCAGGGCCGCGCCTATGCCACCGGCAAGCGCAAGAACGCCATCGCGCGCGTCTGGATCAAGCCGGGTTCGGGCAAGATCACCGTCAATGGCCGCGACCAGCTCACCTATTTCGCGCGTCCGACGCTGCGCCTCGTTATCAACCAGCCGTTCGACATCGCCGAGCGCCGCGACCAGTATGACGTCGTGTGCACGGTATCAGGCGGCGGCCTCTCCGGCCAGGCTGGTGCTGTCAAGCACGGCATCGCGCAGGCGCTGACCCGCTACGAGCCGGTGCTCCGCTCGGTCGTCAAGCATGCCGGCTTCCTGACCCGCGACGCGCGCGTCGTCGAGCGCAAGAAGTACGGTAAGGCCAAGGCCCGCCGCAGCTTCCAGTTCTCGAAGCGCTAACGCGCCGCGCGAGCGATGCAGAAGGGCGTGGTTGCGAAAGCAGCCGCGCCCTTCTTCACGACTCGCGCCAGCCGGCCGGCGAAGCGGCGGCCAGCACCGCTGCGCTTGACCGACGGCGCGGCTTTGCCGCGACCAGCCCGCCAAAAGAATCAGTGAATTAGTGAGTTTACGCACCGATCGAGCGGATTTTCATGTTTCCTGTTGTGTATTCGCAACGAATCATGTAAACCACGCTCATGCTTCACAACCGAATCGCCCTGTTCCGCACCGAGCGCAGCCTGTCCCGCAAGGACCTCGCCGCGCTCGTCGAAGTGAACCCGCAAACGATCGGCTTTCTCGAACGTGGCACCTACCGGCCGAGCGTCGAATTGGCGCTGCGCCTGGCCGAGGTGTTCGACACCAGCGTCCATGAGCTGTTCGCGCTCGCCCCATTTCCCCCGCTCGCCGCGCAGCTTCGCGGCCGCCCGCATGGAGAGTGATCATGACCCCGACCGCATCCACCCCCGGCGTCTCGCCGCGCAAATCCTCCTACTTGTTCCTGAAGCCGCGTACCGCCCGGTTGCTCGGGGCCTATGGCATCGTTGCGATGCATCTGTGGTTCGGCTTCAAGCTGATCCTGCCCTCTGAAACCGGGGCGCTCGAGCTCATCGCCGGGATCATGGCGCTGACCGGCGCCATCGCCGCGGTCGTCTTCTTCACTTGCAGCTATAGCTATCTCGCAAATGCGCCCGACGCCGACCTCGACGAACGCCAGATCCTCGACCGGGATCGTTCCTATTTCGGCGCGTTCAAATATCTCGTCGCGATGCTGGCGGTCGGCGGCATCGGCTCCGAGCTGGCGGCCAAGACCATCGGGTTCACGCTATCGACGGCGGTATTCCAGAATTATCTGTTCATGCTGTTCATCGTGGCACTGATCCTGCCGGGCTGCCTGCTCGCATGGAAGGACGGGAGCTCGGACGAGGACTGACCTTCGCTGCGCGATGCGGAGCCGGTAACCATTCGGTCCCGCCTATCGAACGGCCTTGCGACCCGGTAAGGATATCGCATGATCCGTTTCGCCTTGGTGCTGCTCGCACTGCTCTTTCCGCTCGCCGCCGAGGCTGCCTCGACAGCCCAGCTCGACCGCAGCCGCATCGAGCTGATTGCCGAAAGCGCGACGCCTGCCCCCGGCAAGCCGCTGACGCTCGGCATCGTCATCACGCCGAACGAGGGCTGGCACAGCTATTGGCAGAATCCCGGCGATTCCGGGGTCGAGACGCGCGCCGACTGGACGCTGTCGAAGGGCGCGACGGCTACGCCGCTGCGCTATCCGGTCCCGGAACGGTTTGCCGTCGCGGGGCTGACCAGCTTCGTCTACGGCCATACCGCGACGCTGCTGACCGACATTGCGGTCCCCGCAACGGCGCAGGCTGGCACGCCCTTCCCTGTCAGCGTCAAGCTTAACTGGCTGGTCTGCGACCCGTCGCTGTGCGTGCCGCAGTCGGCGACGCTCGATCTGGCCCTGACGATTGGGACCGGCGCATCGGATAGCAAGGCGGCTGCCGCATTCGCCGCCGCCCGTGCGGCGCTGCCGAAGCCTTTTGCGGGCAGTGCAACCTTCGCCAGCGCAAATGGCCAAGTCGTCATCGCCGCTACCCTCCCCGATGCCGCAGGGGCCAAGTCCGCGGAATTCTTCCCGATCAGCGAATTCGTCACCGACTATGGCGCACCGCAGTCGGTCAGCGTTTCCGACGGAAAGCTGCGCATCGAGGTGAAGGCAGGCACGTCGAAGCCCAATGGCCCGCTGCTGGGCGTCATCGCGCTTGGCACCGGTAGCGAGCGTACCGCCTGGCAGATCAGCGCCGCGCCGGGCGCGGTGCCGCCGGCCGGCGGCCCGCTCGGCGGCGGCTCAGCGTCCAGCGAACCCATGCTCGGCCTGTTCGCCATCTCGCTGCTCGGCGCGATCCTCGGCGGCCTCGTCCTCAACATCATGCCCTGCGTCTTCCCGATCCTGAGCCTGAAGGCGCTGAGCCTCGCCCGCGCCGGTGGATCTGAGCGCGAAGCACGGCGGGAGGCGCTTGCCTACACTGCCGGCATCGTGCTGACCTGCCTGTCGCTCGGGGCGTTGATCCTGACCTTGCGCGCCGCCGGCAGCAGCATCGGCTGGGCGTTCCAGCTGCAGGACCCGCGCGTCATCGGCTTCCTGCTGCTGCTCATGACCGCGATCGGCCTGAACTTCGCCGGACTGTTCGAGATCGAAGTCGGCGGCCGCGAGGTCGGCAGCGAGCTGGCCTCGAAGGGCGGCGTCTCCGGCGCATTCTGGACCGGCGTGCTCGCCGCCTTCGTCGCAACCCCCTGCACCGGGCCGTTCATGGGCGCGGCCCTTGGCGCGGCCATCGCGCTGCCGCCGGTCGCCGGGCTCGCGGTGTTCGCCGGCCTTGGCCTCGGCCTCGCGCTGCCTTTCCTCGCGCTCGGCTATGTCCCGCGCCTGCGCCGCATCCTGCCCAAGCCCGGCGCGTGGATGAACAGCTTCCGCCACATCCTCGCCGTGCCGATGTTCCTGACGGCGCTCGGCCTCGCCTGGGTGCTCGGGCGGCAGGCTGGCGTCGATGGCATGATCCTTGGCCTTGGCGGTGCGCTGCTGCTGGGGCTGGCGCTGTGGTGGCTCGGTAGCACGCAGCGGCGCGGCGGCCGGACGCTGGTCCCACTGCTGATCGCGCTGGTCGCCTTGTTGGCCGTGGTGCCGCTGCGCACCGCGCCGGTCGGCGACGCCGTCACGAGCAGTGCCCTGCTCTCCGAAGAACCCTTCAGCCAGACCCGCCTCGACGAACTCCGCACCGCCAAGACCCCGGTCTTCCTCTATTTCACCGCCGACTGGTGCCTGACCTGCAAGGTCAACGAACGCGGTGCCCTCGCCGATGCGAGCGTCGCCGAAGCATTCAAGAAGGCCGGCATCGTCACCCTCGTCGGCGACTGGACCCGCGGCGACCCCGCGATCACGGCCTTCCTCGATGCGCAGGGCCGTTCGGGGATTCCGCTCTACTTATTCTACCGCCCGGATGGGACAATCGAGAC
>CALRQP020000011.1:0-104751 GCA_943370355.1 Sphingomonas paucimobilis | reverse complement strand
AGCGACAGCGAGTCGCCCGGGGCGGAAGGCGTTGGCTGGATCATCGGCGCTATAGGCCCGACCCGGTCCGCGAGCGCAAGACCGGCGGAGATTGCTGCAACGCGGCATGGCTGTTGTTGACTTGCGAGGGGGCCGCAACTAGAGGTTCGCGCGCTGGAACGGGAGGCCGTCCCGGCGTCGTCCCGTGCGCTGTTTTTGCGAGTAGCCGCGTGGGTGCGATTTCCCTTTTCCCGTGTCCGGGGTGCGACTGTGGCTGACGATCGTCGGATCGATCCTGACGACCTGGCCCGCCGCCTCGCCGAGGCGCGGGCAAAGGAACGCGGCGCTGTCCGTCCGTCTTCGCTTGAGGAAAGCGCGGGTTGGTCGGTGGCGATCGAGTTCGTCGGAACGATCCTGGTCGGCTCCTTGCTCGGCTGGTTCATCGACCGGCAGTTCGGCACCGCGCCCTGGGGTCTGATCGGGCTGTTCCTGATCGGCTTCCTGGCCGGTCTGCGGGCGGTACTGAGACGGCAGAAGCAGTTCGACGACAAGCCGGGCGAATAGGGACAAGACGCGGCAATGGCCAACCCGATGGAACAGTTCGACATCGTCACCTATGCGCCGTTGGCGCTGGGGAAGTACGACGTCTCATTCACCAATTCGAGCCTGTGGATGGCGATCTCCATCGTGGCGATCGCGCTGTTCCTGTTCGTCGGCACGGCAAAGCCGCAGCTGGTGCCGAACCGCATGCAGGCTGCCGTCGAATATATCTATGATTTCATCCGCGACATGCTGCACGAGAATGTCGGGCCCGAGGGCAAGCGCTATGCCCCGCTGATCTTCTCGCTGTTCGCCTTCGTGCTCGCCTGCAACCTGCTCGGTCTGATCCCCTTCGTCGGCGCGTTCACCCCGACCAGCCATGTCGCCGTCACGCTCGGCCTTGCGATGATCGTCTTCGTGACCGTCGTCATCGTCGGCTTCGCCCGCCACGGCTTCCACTTCTTCTCGCTGTTCATCCCGAAGGACGCGCCGATCGTGCTCGTTCCGCTCGTCGCAGCGATCGAATTCGTGTCCTTCCTGTCCCGCCCCTTCACGCTCGCCATCCGGTTGTTCGCCAACATGACCGCCGGTCACGTGCTGCTGAAGGTGTTCGGCACCTTTGTCGTCGCGCTCGGCGTGTTCGGCATCATCCCGCTGGGCGTCAACGTCGCGCTGTCGGCGCTCGAGGTGATGATCGCGGTGGTGCAGGCCTATGTGTTCGCGCTTCTCGCGTCGATCTATCTGAACGACGCGGTCAATCTTCACTAAACTACTGGTTTCGAACGGAAAGGTTTTCTCATGGATCTCGCAGCAGCTAAGGTTATCGGTGCCGGCATCGCGGCGATGGGCGCAGGGTTTGCGGCCATCGGCGTGGGTCTCATCTTCGGTCTGTTCCTGTCGGGCGCGCTGCGCAATCCGGCGGCTGCCGACAAGATGGGCGGACGCCTGATCTTCGGCTTCGCCGTGACCGAGGCGCTCGGCCTCATCGCGGCCGTCGTCGCCCTCGCTCTCGCGTTCAGCTGATCGGATCCGGGGCCGGTCCGTCCGGCCCCGACCCGATAACCAACAGGCGTCAAGCGCATGCCGCAATTCGACCTCGCCAATTTCGTGCCGCAGCTCGCATGGCTCGCGCTGTTCTTCGCGATCCTCTATTTCGCGATCGTGCGGCCGACGCTCCCCAAGCTTGATCGGGTCACCGACGAGCGGGAAAGCCGTGTCAGCACCGATCTCGGGGCTGCCGAATCGGCGAAGGCAACTGCCGACATGACGCGCGAGTCTTACGAGAAGGCGATTGCGGCGGCGCATAGCGAAGCGCAGGCCGAAGTCGCTGCAGCAAAGGCTGGCAGCGCCCGCGAACTCGAAACGCGTCTGAAGGCACTCTCCGCCGATCTCGATGCGAAGGATGCCGCGGCACAGGCGCAGATCGGCGCGGCGCGCCAGTCGGCGCTCGCCGAGATCGACCGCGTCGCCGGTGAAGCCGCCTCGGCAATCGTCGAGCGGCTGACCGGCCGCGCGCCCAAGGCCACTGAGCTCGCCTCAGCGCTCACCGCAGCGCAGCAGGGATAAGCGATGGAAACCACCGCCACCACGCATGTCGCCGAAGAGCATCTCGAGCCGACGTCGTTCGGCCTGAATGCCGAACAATGGGTCTATGTCGGCCTGCTGATCTTCTTCCTGCTCGCGATCTTCGTCCTGAAAGCGCCGAAGCTCATCGCCGGCATCCTCGACGAGCGTATCGCCGCGGTGAAGAAGCAACTCGACGACGCCAAGGCGATTCGTGCCGATGCCGAGGCGCTGCTCGCCGACGCCAAGCGCCGCCAGAGCGAAGCGGCCAGCGATGTCGCCGCGATCATGGCGCAGGCCAAGGCCGAAGCGGCGCAACTTGTCGATCAGGCGCAGGCCGATGCGGCCGCGCTCGTCGCTCGCCGTACCCGTATGGCCGAAGACAAGATCGCCGCTGCCGAACGCACCGCGACCGCCGACCTGCGCGCCCGCGCTGCCGACCTTGCTGCCAAGGCAGCGCGCACGGTCATTGCCGCACAATCGGATGCCGCGACGCAGAAAAAGCTCACCGACGCCGCCATCACCGACCTCGGCGCGCGCCTCAACTAGGCGCGAGCAACCGGCGGAATCCGGACGCCAGCATTTTCGCCGGTCGACCATTTTGGTTTACTTGGCTAGCGAGCGCTGATGGACACGCTCGACATCGCTTTCGCAGAAGCTCGCCGATACCTTGCCTCTTTGGACAGCCGGCCGGTCGCGTCGCGCGGGACGCCTGCGGAGATGCGCGCACCGCTACCGTCGCACTTCCCCGAGCAGGGCCTGCCCTCGGGCGACGTCGTCCGGGCCATTGCTGCGGCAGCCGAGCCCGGGCTGACCGCGAACGCGAGCGGACGGTTTTTCGCCTGGGTGAAAGGCGGCGCGCTTCCGGCAGCGCTCGCAACGGATATCATGTGTTCGGCTTGGGACCAGAATGCCGTCCTCGCGTCCACCAGCCCAGCAGGCGCAGTGCTCGAAGAGGTGGCTGGCCGCTTCCTTCTCGAAGCACTGCACCTGCCGATCGACGCAAGCTACGCGTTTGTGACAGGCTGCCAGATGGCGCACACGACCGCGCTCGCGGCCGCGCGTCATGCCGTGCTGGCGCGCGCCGGCTGGGACGTCGAGACGCAGGGCCTGCAGGGGGCACCCCGCATCCGCGTGCTCGCAAACGCGCAGTATCATTCCTCCGTGACACGTGCGCTGCGTTTGCTCGGATTGGGTACCGCCTGCATCGTCCCGTTGGCTGGTAACAAGCCGGGCAAAGTGGGTGAAGCCGAGCTCCGCGCGGCGCTTGGCGAGACAGCCTCCACGCCGACGATCCTCATCCTGAACGCCGGCGATCTCAGCATCGGAGCCTGCGATGACTTCCACCGCCTGTGCCCTATCGCGCAGAAAGCAGGAGCCTGGGTGCACGTCGATGGTGCGTTCGGCCTGTGGGCCCGAGCGAGTCCGCGATTCGCGTCGCTGGTGGCCGGCGTAAAGCTTGCGGACAGTTGGGCGACCGACGGACATAAGTGGCTCAACACGCCTTATGACTGCGGCATGGCGATCACGCGGCATTCGGACGCCCATAGCGCGGCCCTGCGAATGACGGCGGACTATCTGACAACTGGCGGTCCGGTGCGCGATCCGATGGATTTCACGCCCGAATGGTCGCGCCGGGCCCGCGCGCTGCCGGCGTTGGCTGCGCTTATGGAATTGGGACGCGACGGCCTTGCTGCGATGATCGATCGTTGCTGCGACCATGCCGCGGCCATTTACGACGGTATTTCGACCTTCGAAGGCGCCATCGGCATAGCCCGGCCGACGATGAACCAAGGTCTCATCCGCTTCGATGCGAACGACGGCACAAATATCAGCGATGCTGTCATCGCCGCGATCAACGCCAGCGGCGAAGCTTTTGTTAGCGGCGGCAGTTGGAACGGCGAGCGCGTCATGCGAATCAGCGTCTGCGGCTGGAATACCACTGAGCGCGACGTGGCGAGAACGGTCGCCGCTGCGGATCAGGCGTTGCGCAGCCTTCGATCGCGCTAGACTCGCAGGTTTGCCCCAGCACTGGGGCGCAACTTGCTATCACGCACGGGCGCTTGGCCTTGCGCTGACCGCTTCATACCAGCGTTTCGTATGAGCGTGCGCCTCCGGCACGCGCATCCGGATCCATTTGGCGAAGTCGACTGCGACCAGCGCGCTGATGTCGGCGATCGTGTAGCGATCCCCCGCGACGAACTCGCTTTGCCCAAGCCGCGCATTCAACATCTCGAAAAAATGCGCGGTTAGCACGCGGCCCCGCTCGGCCAGCGCGGGAATCGCCGGAAGTCCCGGCACGGCGCCGGGCATGCTGCGGTTCAGGAACGGCTCGGCTTCATTGCGAAAGGTCGAGGCCACCGCGAGCAACCCGTCGAACTCCATCCGCCGCTGCCAGGATTCGATCTGCGCCGATTCGAGCGCGTCGCGGCCCAACAGATTGGGCTCCGGCTGGAGCATCTCGAAATAGCGGCAGATCGCGACCGACTCGTCTAGGATGCTGCCATCGTCGAGCAGCAGCGTCGGCACGACGCCGCGCGGGTTCATTGCCAGATAATCGGGGGTCAGATTGCCGCCCCCCGCGATATCGACTTCCACCTTGTCGATCGCGATTCCCTTCTCCGCGAGGAAGATGCGGACGCGGCGCGGGTTCGGCGCCTTCGTCATGTCGTAAAGCCTCACCGATATCCCCCTGCAACCGAAGCCTGCACGGCATGTTTTGCATGGACGCGCACTTCCTGCTAGGCGCGCCGCGAACGTGAAGGAACCGGGCATGAACCCCAGAGTGCGAGAAAGCCGACGAATCTGATCCGCCGCGCCCGCGCGCGGCCCGACGGCTGACCCCAACTCTTTTCACGGACCTTCACATGCACATTCACCACCCCGGCGCGGCGGATCATGCCGCCATCGAAGACCTGCTCGATTCGGCCTTTGGCGCGGATCGCAAGACCCGCACTGCCTATCGGCTGCGTGCAGGCATGGCCCCGATCCGTGACCTCACCTTCGTCGCACATAACGACGACGGCGGACTGATTGGATCGATCCAGTGCTGGCCGATCGAACTGCGCAGCGCCGAGGGCGTCACCCCGCTGATCCTGCTCGGCCCGGTCGCTGTTGCGCCCGATCTGCAGCGTAGCGGTGTCGGCAAGCAGCTCATGCACAAATCACTCGCCGTCGCCGATGCGACCGGCGCGCCGCCGATGCTGCTGATCGGCGATGTCGAATATTATGGGAAGTTCGGCTTCAACGCCGATGCCACGGCCGGTTGGGCGGTCCCCGGCCCGGTCGACCGGCACCGGCTGCTGGCACGGCTGAAGCCGGGCGCAAGCTTGCCCAAGAAGGGCGAGCTCGGCCCAGCAACAACCGCCGCACGACAGGCAGCGTGAGGGACCGGCCAACCGGCCGGCCCCTCCGCTCGCTCAGAAGGCCGCAGTGATGCCGAAAATGATCTGCGAATCCGCGATCGGCTTCAGCGGATTGGCTTTCTTAACGTCAGTGCCGACCAGCGACACGTTGAACGTCAAAGCCTTATGGGTAAAGTCAGCACCAATCGAATAATCCCACAGGTTATTTTCGCCCAAGGCGAACGTACCGTCGGTGTAACCCGCGTGGGCCTTTAGCGTGACCGGGGTGTCGGGGATCCCGGCAGCCCAATCGGTGTAGACATAGGTATTGTCGCTCGCGAGCGCCTTGTTATCGAAGGCATAGTAGATGCCGAGCTTGCCGGTCAGCGGACCGAAGGCATGCGACACCGAGCCATAAGCCTCGAAATAGTCCGTGTTGGCCGTGCCAGGATATTGGTAGTTCAAAAGGCCAACGTCGAGATCGACACCGCCGACCTTGCCCTTCCAGCCCCCGAACAAGTCGAGTTCAAGGTTGGAGCCGCCGAAGGTACCGAAACCAGCGAGGTTCGAACCCCAGGCCCCGATGTAAAAGCCCGAGGAATGGCTGACGCCGATGCCGGCCTGAGCAGCAGGATCCTTGTCCGACAGCGACACGCCACGGAACCGATATTCCGAAACGATCGAGGCGGATCCCGAAATGGTGAAGTCGCTTGCGGGCGCGTCTTCGGCGAAGGCCACCCCGCTCGTGCCGGCTGCCGCGCAAAATGCCAGCGCCGCAATCGTGCGCTTGGTGAAACCGTTCATGGTACCCCTTTCTTATCAGCGTTGGTCGCCGCTCGCTCGGGGTCGGGGTCTCCCCCTTATTGGGAACCGAAGTTCCAAACGCAACACTACCCGCCTTGCTGCAACGCACAACAATATATTTAGACAGTTTCGCGTTAGCGCGAAAGGCGTTGCGCGTCTGCAACAGATCAGCAGCGCATAAAGAAAGGGGCCGATCTCTCTCGAGACCGGCCCCTCAGTTAAATCCTTGGGGAGGATCGCCATGATTGGCACGCACATTTGTGCACTGCGGCAAACATATTGCAATGCAAAAAAGTGAACTGAGCTTCACTTTATCCGATCAGGCACATTCCGGCGTATTGCAGTGCGTATGCGGTTATATCCAACTCCAGTTCACCCTCCGTTCCGCCCCTTTGCGCGAATCTCCGCTGCCTCCTATAGACTCGTGCCATGTCCGATCTGTTTGCATCGTCCTCGACGCCCTCCGACTATAATGCCGAGCATATCGAGGTGCTGGAGGGGCTCGAACCAGTCCGCCGCCGTCCCGGCATGTATATCGGCGGCACCGACGAGCGCGCGCTGCACCATCTCGCTGCCGAAGTGCTCGACAATGCTATGGACGAAGCGGTCGCCGGCCATGCCAATCGCATCGAGATCGGCCTTGCCGCCGACGGGCAGCTGATAATTTCGGACAATGGCCGCGGCATGCCCGTCGATCCGCATCCGAAATTCCCAGACAAGTCGGCGCTCGAAGTCATCCTGACGATGCTGCATTCGGGCGGAAAATTCTCCGGCAAGGCTTATGCAACCTCGGGCGGCCTGCACGGCGTCGGCGTCAGCGTCGTCAACGCGCTGTCGTCCGAGCTCGTCGTCGAGGTCGCACGCAACCGCGAACTCTACCGGCAGAGTTTCTCACGCGGCCTGCCCACCTCGCCGCTTGAGAAGCTGGGTGCTGCCCCCAATCGCCGCGGCACCACTGTCGGCTTTCTGCCTGACGCCGAAATCTTCGGTCCCGACGCCGGGTTCAAGCCCGCCCGCCTCTACCGCCTCGCCCGCTCCAAGGCCTATCTGTTCCGCGGCGTCGAAATCCGCTGGCGCTGCGCCCCGGAACTCATCACCGACGACACGCCCGCCGTCGCGACCTTCCAGTTCCCCGGCGGCCTGGCCGATCACCTGAAAGAGCAGATCGCCGACCGCGAATGCGCAACCTCCAGCTTCTTCGCCGGCCGCGCCGACTTCCCCGATGCACAAGGCTCGGTCGAATGGGCCGTCGCTTGGCCGCTCTACGGCGAGGGCGCCTTCAGCTACTATTGCAACACGATCCCGACCCCCGATGGCGGCACGCATGAGGCTGGCCTCCGCGCCGCACTCAGCAAGGGCATCAAGGGCTTCGCCGGCCTCGTCGGTCAGGCCAAGAAGGTGACCGAAGTCACCGCCGACGATGTACTCAACGGTGCCGAAGTCATGCTATCGGTGTTCATCCGCGAGCCGCAATTCCAGTCGCAGACCAAGGACCGGTTGACCTCGCCCGAGGCGGCGCGTCTCGTTGAGGCGGCGGTCAAGGATCGGTTCGACCATTTCCTGTCCGACGACCAGACCCGTGGCCGCGCGCTGCTCGGCTTCGTGCTCGAACGTCTCGACGAACGGCTGCGCCGCCGCGCCGAGAAAGAGGTCAAGCGCAAGACTGCGACCTCGAAGCGCAACCTCCGCCTGCCCGGCAAGCTCACCGACTGCGCCAACGACGATTCGACGGGCACCGAACTCTTCATCGTCGAAGGCGACTCGGCGGGCGGCTCGGCCAAGCAGGCGCGCGACCGCAAGACTCAGGCGGTACTGCCGATCCGCGGCAAGATCCTCAATGTCGCCAGCGCCAATGCGCAGAAGATCGGCGCCAATCTCGAAATCGCCGATCTGATCCTCGCGCTCGGCTGCGGGGTGCGCGACCGCTACAATCCCGCGACGCTGCGCTACGAGCGGATCGTCATCATGACCGACGCCGATGTCGACGGCGCACATATCGCGACACTGCTGATGACCTTCTTCTTCCAGGAGATGCCCGGCCTCGTCCGCGACGGCCGACTGTTCATCGCCCAGCCGCCGCTCTACCGGCTCGCCCAAGGCGGCACCGTTGCCTATGCCCGCGACGACGCGCACCGCGCGGAACTCGAACGCACGCTGTTCCGCGGCAAGGGCAAGATCGAGGTCGGCCGCTTCAAGGGCCTCGGCGAAATGGCCCCGCAGCAGCTGCGCGAAACCACGATGGACCCCGCCAAGCGCACGCTGATCCGCGTGACGCTGCCGCCCGAATATGAGGACCGCGCGCTCGTCACCGACCTTGTCGACCGGCTGATGGGCCGCAACCCGGAACACCGCTTTGCGTTCATTCAGGCTAATGCCAAGACGATCGAGGCGGAAGAAATCGACGCCTGATTTCTCCTCCCCTGCTTGCACGGGAGGGTAAGGGTGGGGTGGCCTCAGCCCGGCACGACCGCGCCAATTTCACGGGCAGCCCCACCCCAGCCCTCCCCCGCCGGCGGGGGAGGGATCACTGGGCGCTACGCCGCCAGAAACTCCACCAGCGCCTTGACCTTGGCCTGCCGCCACTGCGGCGCGGGCGCGACGAGCCAATAGCCGGCATCGCTGGCTTCCGGGTCAAGCAGTGACTCGATACGTCCCGAGGCGATGTCGGCCGCGGCGAGCGCTTCCGGCACCCGCGCGACGCCATAGCCCGCCGCGGCCGAATCGAGCGCCAGCCCCGCGTCGCCCACGGTCAGTCCGGCTGCCGCCTGCGGATGCGTCGTCTGCCGGGCCGCGAACCACGCCTCCCAGTCGCTTCCCGGATGGTGGATCAGCGGGACGTCGCGCAAATCCGCGGCACTGCCGACCCGGCCGCGTGTGCCCGCCGCGCCAACAATGACCATCATGTCGCCCGTAAGGCGCCGGCCCGACAGTCCCTGATCCTCCTCGACCGGCATCGCGCCATAGACGACCGCGACATCGAGATTGGCCTGGCTGAAGTCGACCGCACCGTCCGCCGAGACGAGCACAAATCGCTGGTCGGGTTTGCCCGCCCCGTAAGCCGCGAGCCGCGGCGCGAGCCACTTCGCTGTGAAATCGCGTGGGGCCGCCACGGTGAGAGTCTTCGACCCCTGCCCTTCCTGCATGACGCGCACGGCTTCCTCGAACTGCAGGAATCCGGCCCGCAGCGCCGGCAGCGCGCGCTCGGCTTCGGGAGTCAATTCGAGGTTTCGAGTCATCCGGCGGAACAGCACGACGCCGAGCACATCTTCCAGTGCCCGGATCTGCTGCCCGACCGCAGCGGGCGTCACCGCCAGCTCGTCAGCCGCCTTGGTGAAGGACAAATGACGCGCGGCTGCGTCGAACACCCGGAGCGCGTTCAGGGGCAGATGTGTGCGCTTCATTGCGCAGGGCATAACGGTCGCAGGGACGGTGCGCAACGAATCCACTCGGCCTGCCGTACAGCCGCTTGTCGGCCCTCAACAGTGTCAGTATAGGCCCGCGCGGGGGAGGTCGCCTGCGAGTACGGGGAACCGGCGCGGGACGGCCTTGCGTAGCAGGGAGTTGGATATGTCGGATGCAGTGGGGGGCGTCGGCGCTGCGGTTCTGGACCGCGACGACAGCGACGCCGCCGTTTCGATCGTCGAATCCGTCGAACTTCCGGGCGATTATCGTCCGTCGCCGGACGAAGAGTTTATGAACCCGCGCCAGCTGGCATTCTTCCGCCGCAAGCTGCTGGCCTGGAAGGACGAAATCCTGCGCGAGGCCAAGGAAACGCTGCAGACGCTCCAGACCGAATCACTGCGCGAACCCGACGTCACCGACCGCGCTTCATCGGAAACCGACTGGTCGATTGAACTTCGCACCCGTGACCGCCAGCGCAAGCTCATCTCGAAGATCGACGCCGCGCTGCGCCGCATCGAAGAGGGCGAATATGGCTATTGCGAAGTGACCGGCGAGCCGATCTCGCTGCAGCGGCTTGAGGCCCGGCCGATCGCGACGATGACGCTCGAAGCGCAGGAACGCCACGAGCGGGCCGAAAAGGTCACGCGGGACGAGTAACCTTCGGCGCTCCCCGTCGCCGGGGAGCGCAGCTCAGGTCAGTGGACGCGTTCGCGCGCCATTTCTTCCTTCAGCCGCAGCTTTTCCTTCTTGAGCTGGGCGAGGTGGATCGAGTCGGGCATGGGGCGCTGCAGTTCGGCGGAGATCGCGTGCTCGAGCGAATTATGCTTGGCATTGAGCGATTCGAAATGTGCGCTGGCCATAGGTCCGGCTCCCTTCTCATGCAAAGACGTTGCCGAAGGCGCTGCGGTCCCGGAGTCAGGCGAGGCCGCAAGCCCTCGGCAGTTGGGATAACGAAGTAGATCATGGACGGGTGCGGCTGTCAGCAGCTTTTTGCGACAGTCCGACCGCTTTCCCACGGTTAGCGGATAGACGTCTCGGGACCGCAATTTCTGGTGTGCGCCGGGACCGGCCGCTAATCTGCGGATGCGGCCGAAACCCCGGTTGTGCTAGCGTTGCGGCGCGACTCGCAGGAAGGCTCACGGCACCAGTGGACGAACGGGAATTGCTGGCGCGGATCGAGATGATGACCGAGGAGCACCGCGACCTCGACTCGGCCATCGATGCGTTGCGCAGCCTCGCCGGACATGATCAGCTGCAACTCGCCCGACTCAAGAAGCGCAAGCTGCGCCTCAAGGACGAGATCGCCCAGCTGCAGGACATGCTGATCCCCGATATCATCGCCTGAGGCGGCTTTCGCCGCGTGGCGGCTGCGCGTATAGCGCGGCATCCAGATATTTTTGCAGGAGCCGCTTATCATGGCCACCGCTGCCCTTTCGCCGACCGGTCTCGAAAATCCGATGGGGACCGATGGCTTCGAGTTCGTCGAATATGCCGCGCCTGATCCGCAGCTGCTGCGTGATCTGTTTGAAAAAATGGGCTTCCCGATCGTCGCGCGACACCGCCGCAAGGATGTGACGCTGCACAAACAGGGCGACATCCATTTCATCATCAACGCCGAGCCCGACAGCTTCGCGCAAGCTTTCGCGCGCGACCATGGCCCCTGCGCCTGCGCGATGGCCTTCCGCGTCAGGGACGCCGCCTTCGCCTTCGAGCGCGCCAAGCGCCTCGGCGCGACTCCGGTCGGCTCGGATGTCGGCCCGATGGAGCTGAACATCCCCGCGATCGAGGGGATTGGTGGTAGCCGCATCTATCTCGTCGATCGCTACGGCGACAACGGCACCATTTACGACGTCGACTTCCGCTTCGAGCCCGGCTGGCGCGAGAAAATGGCCGCCGCGGACTCACACCTGACCTATCTCGATCACCTCACCCATAATGTGAACCGCGGCCGCATGGCGCATTGGGCGGAATTCTACGAGCGCCTCTTCGGCTTTCGCGAGATCCGCTACTTCGACATCGAAGGTAAGCAGACAGGCCTCGTCTCCAAGGCGATGACCAGTCCCTGCGGCAAGCTCCGCATCCCGCTCAACGAGAGCCAGGACGACAAGAGCCAGATCGAGGAATTCCTGCGCGAATATAAGGGCGAAGGCATTCAGCACATCGCTCTCGGCTCCACCGACATCTACGCGACCGTTGACGCGCTGAAGTCGCGCGGCATTGCGTTCCAGGACACACCGGACACCTATTATGAGCAGGTCGACGGCCGCGTTGCCGGCCATGGCGAGCCGACTGCCGAACTGGAGAAGCGCCGCATCCTCGTCGATGGTGCGCCAACCGAGGGCCAGGGTCTGCTGCTGCAGATCTTCACGCAGAATGTCATCGGCCCGATCTTCTTCGAGATCATCCAGCGCAAGGGCAATGAGGGCTTCGGCGAAGGCAATTTCAAGGCTCTGTTCGAGTCGATCGAACTCGACCAGATCCGCCGCGGGGTGATCTGACAGGCGACTCCCCGAATTACTCCCGAAGTGGTATCATCGAGCCGCTTCAGGAGGAGACAGGCGATGCGCATTGCGAAATTGCTTCTGGCAGGCGGGCTGCTCGCAGCTATCCCGGCGACGGCGGCAATCACCGTCGTCGGCTCGGGCTATGCGCACAGCTGCTTCGTGGCGGCCCAGACGCACCAGTCCAGGGGCGCCGACATCGCGCTGTGCACCACCGCGCTGACCGAAGAGGGACTCGATGGCCGCGACCGCGCCGCGACCTTCGTTAATCGCGGCATCCTGATGATGTACAACCGGGACCTCGACAAGGCGATCGCCGACTATGAGGCGGCGATCCGCGCCAAGCCCGATCTTGCCGAAGCCTGGGTCAACAAGGGCATCGCGCTCGTCTACAAGTCAGGCCGCGAGCAGGACGCCATCGACGCGCTGACCCGCGGGATCGACCTCAAGACCTCGCAGCCGGAGATTGCCTATTACTCACGCGCCCTCGCTTACGAACTCGCCGGCAACGCCAAGGATGCCTATTTCGACTATAAACAGGCCGCTGAACTCCGCCCGGGCTGGGAAGATCCGGTCAAGGAGATGAAGCGCTTCCAGGTCGTCGGCCCGAGGAAGAGCGGATAGCGGCTTAGGACGACGGCATCGACTTCGCGAGCGAGTCGGCGATCGAGCAGGCTGCCGGCCCGAGGATCACGACGAACAGCACCGGCAGGATGAACAGGATCAGCGGGATCGTCATGATCGCCGGCAGCCGCGCGGCTTTTTCCTCGGCCTTCATCATGCGCTCGTTGCGGAATTCGGCCGACAGCACGCGCAGGCTCGACGCGAGCGGCGTGCCATATTTCTCGGTCTGAATCATCGTCGTAACGACGCCGCGTACGCTTTCCAGCGTGACGCGCGCCGCCAGATTTTCGAAGGCAATGCGCCGGTCGGTCAGGAAACCCAGTTCGATCGCGGTCAACGCGAACTCGTCGCCGAGTTCGGGATAGCCGCGCCCCAGCTCGCGCGCGACGCGGTTGAAGGCAGCGTCCACCGTCAGGCCCGCCTCGGCACAGATGACCAAAAGATCGAGCGCATCGGGCAAGCCCTTGCGGATCGCGTCGGTGCGCTTGGTCACGAGATTTTTCACGAACAGGTCGGGCGCCTTGTAGGACAGGATCAGCCCGCCCGCCGCGATCATCGTCCGTGTGATATTCGAATAGCTGGACAGCATGTCGAGCAGGTAGATCCCGATCATCAAGCCGCCGCCGAGCAGGATCGGACTGGCCAGCCGCGCGAACATCAGCACGACGACCGCATCCTTCGACCGGATCCCCGCCTGCGCCAGTCGCACCGCCGCCGCCTGGGTCTGCTCACCCTGCATGACGCGCATCTTGGTCAGGATGTCGCGCATGACGTTCGCCGCTTCGGCCTTCGCCGCGACGCTCGACCGTTTGCGCGACGAGGTGATGCCGGCTTTCAGCTGCTCCCGCCGCTCCTGCAGCGCCTTGACGCGGCCGCGCATCGGATCGCGCACCGTGGTGACCGCCCAGACCGCCGCCATCATCGCAAGACTCGCGCAGCCCGCCGCGATCGTCGCGATGTCGGCAGGCTTCATGCCGAGCAGGGTGAAGGGTTCGCCGCTCATATTTCGAAGCTGATCATTTTGGACATGATGAAGGCACCGATCGACATCCAGATCGCGCCGCCGATCCCGGCGACCATGAGCCGGTGATCGACGAGGAAGGGGTGCAGATAGGCGGGGTTGGCCAGGGACACGATCGTCGCGACCATGAACGGCAGCGCGCCGACGATATAGGCCGACGCTTTCGACTCCGACGACATTGCCTTGATCTTCAGCTTCATCTGCGCCCGGCCGCGCAGCACCGCACCGAGATTGTACAGCGTCTCCGCAAGATTACCCCCCGTCTCCCGCTGGATCGACAGCGTGATGACGAAAAACTGGAATTCCGGCGTGTTGATGCGCGTCGCCATATCCTGGAGCGCCATCTCCATCGTCCGGCCGATCCGCATCTTGTCGGCGACCATGCGGAATTCGCCGCCGACCGGATCGGGCAATTCCTTGCCGACCACGCCGAGCGATTCCGAGATCGGCAGGCCCGAACGCAGGCCGCGCACGATGAGGTCGATGGCATCGGGGAAGCGCGTCGTGAACGCCTTGATGCGCCGGTTCAGCATCATGCCGACCACCTTATGTGGTAGCCCCAGACCAACGAACAGGCCGCCGAAAATCGCCAGCAACGGCTCGGCACCCGCGGCCAGCGCCGCAATAGCGACGCTCGCGGCCAGCCCCACGCACACCAACGCGTAGCGGCCGACCGTGATCGTCCGGCCGGTCCGGTCGAGCCGCGCCCGCAATTCGGCGGGCCGGGGCACGAACTGCTTGATAAAACTGTCGAGCTTCCCGTCGTTGCGCGCGCTGACGATGCGCCGCATCTGCACCTGTGCCAGCACCTCGTTCGAGGTCGAGTGGCGCTCGCGCAAGGATTCCAGCCGCTTGACGTAGCGCTTTGGCCGCGCATCGCCCGCAAATGCCAGCACACCCATGCCGAGCGTCAGCGACAGGCCGATGAAGACCGCAAAGGCGAGCAGGTCGCCGTTCACATCATGCACTCCATGAGCGCGCGGCCGAGCCCATAATATTCGGCGCGCTCGTACATGGCCGGACGCAGGCCGGTCGACACATGCGCGCCCTTCAGCATGCCGCTCTCATCCTCGCCGTGCGACTCGAACAGGAACAGGTCCTGCATGGTGATGACCTCGCCCTCCATACCGACGATCTCGGAGATGTGGGTGACGCGGCGCTTGCCGTCGCGCATGCGACTCACCTGGACGATCATGTTGACCGCATCGACGATCTGTTGCCGGATCGCGATCGACGGCAGGTTGAGCCCTGCCATATTGATCATATTCTCGAGCCGGGTCAGCGCCTCGCGCGGCCGGTTGGCGTGCAGCGTACCGAACGAGCCGTCATGACCGGTGTTCATCGCCGCGAGCAGGTCGAACGCCTCGGGCCCGCGCACCTCGCCGAGGATGATGCGGTCGGGCCGCATGCGCAGCGCATTCTTGACGAGGTCGCGCATCGTGACCTGGCCATTGCCTTCGAGGTTCGGCGGCCGCGTCTCCAGCCGGACGACATGCGGCTGCATCAGCTGCAGCTCGGCGGCATCCTCGATCGTCACGACACGCTCGCCCGGATCGATGTTGCGCGAGATCGCGTTGAGCATCGTCGTCTTGCCCGAGCCCGTGCCGCCCGAGATCAGGATGTTCATGCGCACGCGGCCGGCGATATTAAGCAGCTTGCACATTTTCGGCGTCATCGACCCCGATTCCATCATCTTCTCGAGCGTCAGCTTCGACTTGGAGAATTTGCGGATCGAGATCGAGGTGCCGTCGATGGCGAGCGGCGGCGTCACGACGTTGACGCGGCTGCCGTCAAGCAAGCGAGCGTCGCAGATCGGCGAACTTTCATCGACCCGCCGGCCAACCGCCGACACGATGCGCTGGGCAATGTTGATCAGATGCTGCTCGTCGCGAAAGGTCACGTCGGTCAGCGACAGCTTGCCCTTGCGCTCGGCCCACACCTGCTGCGAGCCGTTGACCATGATTTCGCTGACCTCGTCGTCGGCAAGCAACGGCTCCAGCGGCCCAAGTCCGAGCATGTCGTTGAGCAGCAGCGTCACAAGATCGCGCTGTTCGGCCTGGTTGAGGTTGATCCGCTCCTGCACGAGGATTTCCGACACCACCTCGGAAATCTGCTCGGCCAGTTCGCCCCGCGACAGTTCGGCGATCACCGATGCGTCGATGCGCTCCATGAGCAGGATGTGCACCCGCTCCTTTGCGGCAACGACGCTGTTACGGTTGGTCGTCGTGGCACGTGCGCCGCGCGCCGTCTGCTCCGCCTGTGCTTCGGACGTGAGCCCGCCGATCTGCGTCAGCAACTCCCCGAGCAGCACCGTGACGGTATCGCGAACCGCCGCATCCTCCAGCCGGATCGACGCCTCCCGCGCGGCGGTCCGGACATTGCTGTCGAGCTCACGCGCAATCTCGGCGCGGGTGCGGGTGCGCGTGGCATCGGCCGGAAACAGCATCGGCAGCTGCGCCGACACCACGCCATGCACATCCCAATTGCAGCCGGCGCTCCCGTCGGAGTCAGCCGCGGCACCCGCGACCAGCGGACGGCGCAGCGGCACGACAGCCGCCGTCGTCGGGGCAGCGGCCTTCGCCGGCGCTCCGCCTCCGTTCCGCTTTCCAAAACCGACCACCCCCGCCACAGATACGCTCACCTTTCAGACGATCAGCTTTTGGCCCGCCGGCTCAGCAGGCCGCGAAGATTCAATTTTTCGACGAGCGATTTCGGTGCGCCCGCCGCCTCGTCTTCGGGTTGCTCGACCCCGGTCAGGGACAGTGTCAGCACCTTTTCGAGCGCCGTGCCCAGCTTGCTGCCCTTCGCGACCGCGGCGATGCACTTGCCCTGCTTGGCCGCATCGACCGCAACCTTCACATCGAGCGGAAGTACCGCATCGAGCTTCCGCTCGATCGACGCTTCGAAGTCGCGGCGCGACACCTCGGGCGGCGGATTGCTACCGACCCGGTTGGCGACGACATGGATCTGCGCATTGGGCGCCTGCGCTTTCAGCCAGCCGAGCAGTCGAATCGTGTCGCGCGTCGCCGCCAGCGTCTGCTCGGTCACCACGATGACAGCCTGCGAGTCGGCGACGAGATGCGGATGCTGGACCGCGAGCCCGCGCGGCAGGTCGACGACGACGCTTTCGAACGCCGACTTCATCTCTTCCTGCAGATGGTAGAGCGCAGCACCATCGGTCAGCAGCGGCTGGGTGATCGGCGCCTCCGCCGACAGCACGGCGAGCTTGTCATTGGCCCGGACCATCGCGCGCTCGATGAACAGCCCGTCGATCCGGCTCGGATTCTCCAGCGCGTCGGTCAGGCCGCGCCCGGGCTCGAGATCGAAGGCCAGCGCCCCCGTGCCGAAATGGATGTCGAGATCGAGCAGCGCGGTCGATCGCCCTGCCCGGTCGCCGAGCAGCCAGGCCAGCGACGATGCGACCGAGGACGCTCCCACCCCGCCCCGCGCGCCGATGACGCTGATCGCCAGCCGCGGCCGGTCGACGCCCGTCACCGCTGCGGCTTTCGCACCGCTCAGCACCGCCTGCGCGGTCAGCAATGACTCGCGCAGATTCTCAACATCGACGGGCTTCAGCAGATAATCCTGGATGCCGCTGGCGAGTAGGTCACGGTAGAGCCGCACATCATTGGCGACGCCTGCGGCGATCACTACCGTGCCGGGCTCGCACACCTCGGCCAGCGAATTGATGTCGTTGAGCGGATCGGCGCAATCGGTGAGGTCAACGAGCAGCACCTGCGGGCTGACCGACACTGAGAGCGTCTGAACCGCATTGCGCAAACCGCCCTTGTTGACCTTGTCAGCGGTCCAGCCGATTTCACCGGCAGCGGCCCGCACCACTTCGGCAAAGGCTTCGTCGCAGACGAAGGCGGTAAAGACATCGCGCGGTGCGACTCCGCCCGAGCGCTTGTTGGGGTTCCAGGGCGCGTTCACTTGCCGCTCCCGCCCTTGGTGGTGGCCAGACCCTCCAAGCTCTCCGGCGGCTTGGCGACACGCTCGCGCAGCGTCTTTACGGGCTTGGATGCTGTCATAGCGTCAGCCCCGCCATAAGAACGACCTGCCACAAGGTCGTTCGGATCCGCGATCATCGCCGCAAGGTTGCCGCGCGCAGCGCAACCGTAATTGCTCATCGCCGATGCCGACAATTCCGGGTTCGAGCCGCGCCGCCAGTCGGGGCAGGCCGGAACATCGAGGTGGCTGCGCGATACCACGACGCGCGCCGTGCCTGGCGCCAACTCACCCTGCGTCACCGGCGCGCCGTCCTCAAGGAACAGTCCGAACTGCGCCACAATGCCGGCCACGGCATTGCGGCGCGCGGCCGCGCCGGCCGCAACCGGATCATCGACGCTTATCCGGTCGCCATATCCCACATGGATCGACGACAGATATTGGAGCAGCGCCTCACGCTCGGCACTGCCAAGCCCGGTGCCGCCGTCAAAGCGCACATCATGGGTCAGCGTCGCGGTCTTCAATTCCGGCGTCTTGACCGTTTCGATCGAGCGATTGACCGGTCCGCAGGCTGCAAGTGCGGCCACTCCAGCGAGCAGGGCGATGCGGATCATGGTCACCTTGGCCACCTCAATTCACCGAAAAGCCGGGTGCGGGCGCCGCCGCAGCCTTGGACTTGGTATCGGCTTCCGCGACCGGCTTCGACTTACCCGCGAAGCTCTTGCCGAACAGCCAGCGTTGCAGGTCGGTCGGTGCCTGATAGCCGTCGGTCGGCAGCCGCACCTGATCCGGATTCATCGGCTTCACCAGATAAGGCGTGACCACAATGACCAGTTCGGTCTCATTGCGCTGAAACCGGTCGGATTTGAACAGCGCGCCGAGGACTGGCAGGTCGCCGAGCAGCGGCGTCTTGTCCGACGATGTGCGCGTGCCATTGCGAAGCAGGCCCGCGATCATGAAGCTCTGGCCGGAACCGAGTTCGACAGTCGTTTCGGCGCGCCGCGTCGTCAGCGCCGGGATCGACACGCTGTTGAGCTTGATCGCGCCCGCGTCGCTGAGTTCCGACACTTCCGGACGCACCCGCATCGTGATCCGGTCGCCATTGACGACGGTTGGCGTGAAGGACAGGCCGACGCCATATTGCTTGAATTCGACACTGACCTGACCGAGCCCGGTCGAGACGGCGATCGGGAACTCGCCGCCGGCGAGGAAACTGGCGGTTTCTCCCGACAGCGCCGTCAGGTTCGGCTCGGCGAGCATCGTGACGACCCCGTCCTGCTCAAGCACGTCGAGCGCCGACGCGAGATCGAGCCCTGCCAGCTTGCCCGCGAAGTTGAGCGTAGTCGCGGCGCCGCCGAGCGGTGTGAAGTTGAACGCCGTGCCGCCGAACAGGAATTGCCCGGTGCGCGGATCGAACGGCAGTTTCAGCGAGTTCGCTGGAAGACCGAACAGGTTCGACGCATCGAGCTGCGGGAAGCCCGACAGGTCCGCCCCGCCGATCGTGCCGAAGTTGCGCCCCCGGCTGATGCCGAACTGGAAGCCGTTGCTCGTGTCGCGCGACAGCAGGTTAACCCCGAACTGCTTGATCAGGTCGCGGCTGACTTCGGCGATCTTAACCTGCAGGTTGACCTGAACCGGCGTCGCGGTCCGCAGCTTGTTGACGATGGTCTGCTTCTCGCCGACGAACGCCGTGACGAGCCGGCTGGCCTCCTCGATGTCGCCGGGGCTCGCGACCGTCCCAGTTAGCAACACAAGCCCATTCATCGGCGTGACCGTCACGGCGGCACCCGGCATCGCCAGCCCGAGCATGCCCGTGATCGTGTCGATATTCTGCGCAACGCGCACATTGGCCGAATAGACGACCTTGCCGGTCTTGTCGGTCGCGTAGAGTGTCGTCTCGCCCGCGCCGGTGCCGAACACATTGATCTGCGTGGCCGACGCGACACGGACATTGGCGATCTTGTCGTTCGCGATGAAAACATCGGCAACCGGGCGCGGCAGTTTGACCAGCGTCGCCTTGCCGACCCCAAGCGTGATGTCGCTTTGCGCCGTCTGAATTTCGCTTGCCGGTGTGTCGGCGGCGCGCGACGGCGCTGCAAAGGCCATCGCGAGCGTAATCGCTGCGATCGCCGATCCGGCGCGCATGAACTGGCTCAACATCAAATTCCCCCCGCCGGCACTGATACGGCACTCACGTCGCTGCCCCGGGCAACGCGAACAACCGGCCCCTTCGGCTGAGTGTTTTGCGCCTCAGGCGACCCGCCGGGCGAAGGGCCCGACGACCCTCCGCCGTCTGCCTTTTTCGGCGGCGGGCTGCTGGGCTGGTAGCGGGAGACTTCCCCCCCTGTGGTGAAGGTTGGCGACCGGTCGCTCGGCATTTTTGCGAGTGCGAGTTCCATCGCATTGTCGGCCTTGGCAGTCTGGTTCGGCCCGACCTCGACGTCGCCATCGGCAATCGCCTTGTCGAGCCCGGCCGAGGTGTCGGCGAGCGACCGCAGGCTGAGCGCCAGCGAGCCAATCGTCTGCCCCACTGCGATCTTCTCGGCGAGCTTCGGCGTGACCTCCATCGTGACCGTGCGCACGATTTTCGGCTCATTCTTGGTGTTGTCGACGCTCTGATCGACCGCGAGCACCCGCACATTCTTCGCCATCGTCTCAGTGACGCGCATCGACTGGCCTTCGCCGGTCACTTCCTGCGTGAGCATCAAATCGACGCGGTCGCCCGGAAATACGAAGCCGCCGACCCCAGTATTTTCCGACACTGCGATGCTGATCGCCCGCATTCCCGGCCCCAGCGCTGCCGCGAGGAAGCCGCGGTCACCGGGCCCGACCAACGCGCCATGCGGCACCGGCTGCCCGGCGGCGATTTCGACGCGCACAACCTGGCCAGGCAACTTCGACAGGTCGGTGCCTTCCTTCAGGAAATAGGCGCTGTCGACCATGTCCTTCGGCCAAGGCTGGAAGGTCACCATGTCCGCGCTGAGGATCGTCCCGACCGGCAGCGGCCGCTTCGCGACAAGTACCTGCGGTCCTGACGCTTCAACCGGAGCGGCGCTCGCAGCCGCGATCGGCGCGCCGTCGCTCGCAAACATCGAGCGCGCGAACAGCGCTGTGACCGCCGCGATCAGCAGCGCACCCACCAGCAATATGACCTTGCGAACATCCATCAAGCAAAACCCTTGGGACCCCTGCCCTCAAAGCCGATCATCCGGCCAAATGCTTAACAAGTGGTTCGCCGAACATGAGCAGCCCGCCCATCGCGATCGCGACGCCATAAGGTATCTCCGGCTCGCCGCTCAGCTTGCGCACCCGGTGCGCGACGAGCAGCACGAGCGTCAGCAGCCCGCCGAGAATCGTGACGGTCAGGAACATCTTGAGGAAGGCCACCCACGGCAGCCAAAGCGCCAGCGCGACGAGCAATTTCACGTCGCCGCCGCCCATCCATCCTGCCGCAAACAGTCCGCCGAACAACAGCAGCACGCCGCCCGCAAAGGCCAGTTGCCAGCCGATGGTTGCCCAGCCGAGGTCAGCCGAGGTCAGCCAGAATGGCACGGCCAGCAGCGCGATGGCGGCGTTGAGCCAGTTCGGAATGATGAAACGGCGGATGTCGCCGATGGCTGCGAAGACGAGCAGGCCGCACAGCGCGGCGAGGCTCCCCCAATGAATGATCCCCTGCATGCCGCCCGTGCTAGACGGCATGGTTGAAGAAAGAGTAACCAACCGCCCGTGCCCCCTGCCCCCGTCGCCGATGCGCTGATCCGCCGCCGCACGCTGCCGCCCGGTGCGATTCTCGAGACGCGGAACATGGACGACGGCTGGCCGCTGCGAACGATGCGCTGGGCACCCGGCCGCGACAGTCCCGGCTCGATCGTGTTCATGGGCGGCCGCGCCGATTTCATCGAAAAATATAGCGAGACACTCTGGCATTGGTCGGCGGACTGGCGCGCCGGGCTGATGACCTTCGACTGGCGCGGCCAGGGCCTGTCGGGCCGCCTCGGCCGCGACAGCATGCACGGCCATGCGACAAGCTTCGACCGCTGGGTCGACGATCTGGGTGCGATGGTCGGCTGGTTCGTCGAGACGATGCCCGGCCCGCATGTCGCGGTCGGACATTCGATGGGCGGGCACCTGCTCATGCGCCACCTCACGCGCGGCGGCAGCCCCATCGAGCGCGCCGCGCTGCTCGCGCCGATGTTCGGCATCCGGACCGGCATCCCCGCCGGGCCGCTGGCGAGGCTGGCCGTGCTACTCGGAGCCGGCGGCCGCTTCGGCCCGCTGCAGCGCCCCTATGGCCCGTGGCAGCAACGCCCCGAGCGCCACACGCTGCTGACCTCCGACCCCGACCGGTTCAGTGACGAACATTGGTGGATCGCCGAAAATCCCGCACTGGCGCTGGGCGGCGTCACCTGGGGCTGGCTCGACGCGGCAGCACGCTCGCTCGCCATGCTCAACCGCCCCGGCGGGCTCGAATCGGTCCAGCAGCCGGTGCTCGCCTTGTCGGGCAATCGCGAGCGGCTTGTCGTGCCCGAAGCGACCGAGCGCGCGGTAAAGCGGTTGCCGCATGGCAATTTCGAAATCGTCCCGCGCGCCGCGCATGAATTGCTGCGCGAAACCCCCGCGATACAGCAGGCCGTCCAGGCCCAGCTGCGCGACTTCCTGTTCGGACCTGCCCGATGAAATCCGTCGCGATCATCGGCGCGGGCATTGCCGGCGCAGGCGTCGCCTTCGCGCTCGGCAATCGGGCCCGCGTGACGCTCATCGAAGCCGAATCGCATCCCGGCTATCACACCACCGGACGCTCGGCTGCCTTCTACGCCGAAACCTATGGCGGCCCCGGCATCCAGCCGCTGACGACTGCCTCCAAAGCCTTCTTCGAATCACCGCCCCCCGGCTTTGCCGATCAAGCCTTGCTGAGTCCGCGCGGCGGCTTGCATGTCGCCACTGCCGACCATCTCGCCGAACTCGCCGAACTCGAAGCCGAGTTCGCCGGAACCGGGGTAGAGATCGCCCATATCCCCGACCACGCCATCGCAGCGCTCGCGCCACGGCTCCGTCCCGAATGGCGCGCCGACGCACTCTGGGAATCTGATTGCCGCGACATCGATGTGGCAGCACTGCACCAAGGCTTCCTGACCGGCGCGAAACGCGCGGGCGCGACGCTGCTGACCGACGCCGAAGTCACCGCGATCCAGCGCGACGGCACGGGCTGGCATTTGACCACCCGTGCTGGCGAAGTCCGCGCCGATATCGTCGTGAACGCCGCCGGTGCCTGGGGTGATGCCATCGCCAACCTCGCTGGCGCCCAACCCCGTGGCCTCCAGCCGATGCGCCGCACCGTTGTCGTGCTCGATGTCGATCCCCCGCCCTCGCCCGACCTGCCGCTCGTCATCGCCGCCGACGGCAGCTTCTACTTCAAGCCCGACGCCGGACGGTTGTGGGTCAGCCCGCACGACGAAACCCCCGCCCCCGCCAGCGACTGCCAGCCCGAGGATTATGACGTCGCCGTCGCGATCGACCGGCTCGAACGCGCCACGACCTGGACCGTCTGCCGCGTAGAGCGCAGCTGGGCGGGCTTGCGCACCTTCGCGCCCGACCGGCTGCCGGTGATCGGGTACGACCCAGCCATACCCGGCTTCTTCTGGTGCGTCGGCCAAGGCGGTTTCGGCATCCAGACCGCCCCCGCCGCAGCGCAACTCGCCGCCGCTCTCATCCTCGGCGAACCGCACGGCCTGCCCGGAGTCGATGCCGCACTCTACGCCGCCACCCGCTGATGGCGCGTGCGACCTTCAGCCGGGAGCGCACGCATGGCGGCATCGTCGCGGGCGTCGATGAGGCGGGCCGCGGCCCCTGGGCAGGCCCCGTCGTCGCCGCAGCCGTCGTCCTCGAAGCCAAACGCATCCCGCGCGGCATCGCCGACAGCAAGGTGCTGACCGCCGACCGCCGCGAAACGCTCTATGCCGAGATCACCGTACGCGCCCGTTGGGGCGTCGGCATCGCCAGCGTCGCCGAGATCGACGAGCTCAACATCTATCACGCGACCCACCTCGCGATGACCCGCGCCGTCACCGCACTGCCCTGCGCACCCGAACTCGTGCTCGTCGACGGCAACCGCGCGCCGAAATGGGACTGGCCGTGCGAGACCATTGTCTCGGGCGACGCCAAATGCCTGTCGATCGCCGCCGCCAGCGTCGTCGCCAAGGTCACCCGCGACCGCATCATGCGCGACCTGCACGCCGCCCACCCCGAGTTCGGCTGGATCAGCAACATGGGTTATGGCACGCCGACCCACGCCAGCGCACTAACCCGCCACGGCCCCACCCCGCACCACCGGATGAGCTTCGCGCCCTGCGCCGCCGCGAAAGTCGCGCGCGGTTGAGTCTTTTCGGACACACCACAATCTCTGGTGTGCCGACGAGTCGCCGGGACTCAATCCCTAGTGATTTGCACTCCGACTCGCTGTCATAATCTTAACACAATGCCATAAGCTGCTGACTCCACACAGAATCCGCAATTGACGGATTCACCGACCTGACTCACCCTGATCGCAAGACGGGGCTGAAACGGGGGATTTTTCGTGGGTCAAACACTGCCGCTCGACCGCATTTTGCGCGAGGATTGCATCGCCGCGATGGAGGCGCTGCCGCCGAAGTCGGTCGACATGGTCTTCGCCGACCCGCCCTATAATCTCCAGCTCGGCGGCGACCTCATGCGCCCCGAGGGCGGCATGGTGGATGCCGTTGACGACGATTGGGACAAGTTCGACAGCTTCCTCGCCTATGATGTGTTCACCCGCCGCTGGCTCGCAGCCGCACGCCGCGTGCTCAAAGACGACGGCACCATCTGGGTCATCGGCAGCTACCACAATATCTTCCGCGTCGGCGCGGCGCTTCAGGACCTCGACTATTGGGTGCTCAACGACATCGTCTGGCGCAAGTCGAACCCGATGCCCAATTTCAAGGGCACCCGCTTCACCAATGCGCATGAGACGCTGATCTGGTGCTCCAAGTCGGAGGATGCGCGCTACCATTTCAACTATCATGCGATGAAGGCCTTGAACGAAGACCTGCAGATGCGCTCCGACTGGGTGCTCCCGATCTGCACGGGAGCCGAGCGCGTCAAGATCGACGGCATCAAGGCGCATCCGACGCAGAAGCCGGAAGCACTGCTCTACCGCATCCTGCTCGCCTGCACACAGCCCGGCGACGTCGTTCTTGATCCCTTCTTCGGCTCGGGCACCACCGGCGCGGTCGCGAAGCTGCTCGGCCGCCGCTATATCGGCATCGAGCGTGACGACGGCTATGCCGATGTCGCGACCAAACGCATAGCCGCTGTCAAACCGCTGACCGGCGACGCGCTCGACGTGACGCAGGGCAAGCGCAGCCAGCCGCGCATCGCCTTCGGCACGCTTGTCGAAACGGGCCTCGTCAAGCCCGGTGCCAAGCTCACTGACCTGTCGCGCCGCTACCACGCCCGCGTCCGCGCCGACGGCAGCCTCGCGATGGATGCGAGCGCCGGCTCAATCCACCAGATGGGCGCCCAGGCACAGGGGGCACCGAGCTGCAACGGCTGGACCTTCTGGCATTTCGAACGCGCCGGCCAGCTTGTGCCGCTCGACGCGATGCGCGAAAAATACCGGGCCGAGATGAGTCTCGGCTAAGCTCGGAGTTGCATATGAGCCTGTCGCGCCGGACCTTCCTTGCAACCACCGGCGCGGCGCTTGCGGCACCGCCGCTTTACGCGGCAACCGGCCGCTCGATCGCGGCGCCGATCCGGATCCAGCACAATCGGTTGGTGCTCGGTCTGACCATCGACGGCAAGGGCCCGTTCGACTTCGCCATCGATACCGGTGCCTATGCCAACGCGATCGGGCCGGACCTGGCAAGCGACCTGAAGCTCAAGCCCAATGGATATAACGGCTCCCGGGGGATCGGCGGCTCGGTCGTCGCCAAGTCCTACCGCGCGTCGGAGGTCATCTATGGCGGCGTCATCCGTCAGCCAGGCGTGGTGTTCGATGCGTTCCACGGCGTGTTCGACGAGGGCGTTTCGGGACTGCTCGCAGCGGGGCTGCTGACTGCGCGCGACAGCGACCTCGATTTTGCGGCCGGTGAGTGGCGGGTCTATCCCGAGGGCCGGGGCGACTATACGGGTTACACGCCGATCGACTCCGATATCCGCGGAGGCCATACGCCCGGCGGTTCGCAAAAGATTTTCGTGACTGCACTGCTGGGCGATCAGCGTTTGAAACTGCTCGTCGACACCGGTTCGCCCAATGAAATCCTGCTCTTCCCATCGGGGGTATCCAAGACGCGCTTGTGGACGGACGACACGCCGTTCGTTCCTGTCGAGCTTCGCGGGATCGCCGGGCGCGAGAAGCAACTCGCCCGCATGGTCCGTGGCCAGACGCTCCACGTAGGTCCTTTGCAAATCGACCGCCCGCTGGTTCGACTCTATGACCCGGCGGTCACCCGAATCGGCGAAGCGGACGGCCTGATCGGCCTCACCGCCATCTACCGCCTGAACCTCTCGACCGATGTGCGGGGTAACCGGCTCTGGGTCCAGCCGAACGGCCTCCCCCAGCCAAAGCAACGCTACCGGCTGAGCGGCATGTGGCTCGAGCGCATCGATGCCGACCGCGCCCGTGTCATGATCCTCAGCCCGAAGAGCCCGGCCAGCGAAATCGGTATCAAGGTTGGCGACATCCTGACCGGCTTGCCCGACTTCGCACCTTTAAGTGGCGAGGCAGGTGCCAAGATCGAGATCGGCACCCCCGCCGGCCCGCGCACCCTCGTCCTGCGCGACTATCTCTGAACATCTTGCCCCTGCTCCACGCCTGACGCATAAGCCCGCGCATCCAGCCAGCACCCCGGAGCGCCCATGAAGGCCCGCGTTTACGTCACCCTCAAGACCGGCGTGCTCGACCCGCAGGGCAAGGCGATCCACCATGCGCTGGAGAACCTCGGCTTCGGCGGCGTCAACGATGTCCGGCAGGGCAAGTTCATCGAACTCGACCTCGCCGACGGCACACCGCCCACAGCGATCGACGACATGTGCAAGAAGCTGCTCGCCAATACCGTGATCGAGAATTTCCGGGTGGAACTGGCATGAGGACGGCGGTCGTCGTCTTCCCCGGCTCCAACTGCGACCGCGACCTTGCCGTCGCGCTGCGCGACGTGACGGGGACTGCGCCGGCGATGGTCTGGCACGGCGATGCGGAGCTGCCCGACGTCGATCTCGTCGCCATTCCCGGTGGCTTTTCCTATGGCGATTATCTGCGCTCAGGTGCGATGGCGGCGCGCTCGCCGATCATGCGCGATGTCGTCGACAAGGCGGGCAAGGGCCTTGCGGTACTCGGCGTCTGCAACGGCTTCCAGGTACTGACCGAGGCAGGCCTGCTGCCCGGTGCGCTGATGCGCAATGCCGGCCTGTCCTTCGTCTGCCGCGACGTCGACCTGAGTGTTGCCAACAATCAGACGATGTTCTCCAGCCGCTACGACGCAGGCGAGACCATCCGCATCCCCGTCGCGCATCATGACGGCAACTATTTCGCCGACGAGGCAACGCTCGACCGGCTCGAAGGCGAAGGCCGGGTCGTGTTCCGCTACGCCGGCCCCGTCAACGGCAGCCAGCGCGACATCGCCGGCATCATCAACGATGCCGGCAATGTGCTCGGCATGATGCCCCACCCCGAACGTCTGATCGAAGCCGAACAGGGCGGCACCGATGGCCGGCGGATGTTCGAGGGATTGCTCGCAGCGCTGGGTTAGGGCTTCCGAACAAACACGCGTTGCCCTGCCAGCCAGGTCTCATCGACCCTTGTCTTCCAGATTTCATTCGCCGGTACCGTGAAGATATCCCGGTCGATCAGGATGAAATCCGCCCACTTCCCCGGCTCCAGCGTGCCGATCTTGTCTTCCATCTTCTCGGCATAGGCGGCACCCGTCGTGAAACCGGCGAACGCCTGCACGCGCGTCAGCGCTTCCTGCGGGCGCCAGCCACCGGGCGGCTGGTCAGCATGATCCTGCCGTGTGATCGCGGCATGTAACCCGTAGAAGGGGTTCGGCGATTCGACCGGGAAATCCGATCCGAAGGCCAGATGCGCGCCGGTTCCGAGGATCGTCTTCCACGCATAGGCCCCCGCCAGCCGTGCCTCGCCGACCCGGTCCGCCGCCATCGCCTTGTCCGACGTCGCATGCGTCGGCTGCATCGACGCGATCACGCCCAGTTGCTTGAAGCGCGGCAAATCCTCGACCGCGACGATCTGCGCATGCTCGATACGGTGGCGAAGGCCCTGCCCATAGGTCGGCTCGTTGAGCGCATAGGCATCGAGCACCTGCGCATTCGCGGCGTCGCCGATCGCATGCACCGCGACCTGGAATCCCGAGAAAGACGCGCGGCTGATCCAATTCTGCAGCTTCGCATCGTCGACGAACTGCAGCCCGCGATTCTTCGGATCGTCGCTATAGGGTGCCTTGAGCCAGGCCCCGCGCGAACCAAGCGCGCCATCAGCGTAGAGTTTCACCGCCCGCAGCGTCAGCCGGTCGCCATAAAGCCACGGCAGCGGCCGCACCGGCGCGATGCGGTCGAGCGCGTCCATACCGCCCGCCATCGCATAGATGCGCGCCGTGAGCCGCCCCGCATCACCGAAGCTGCGATAGAGGTTCCACGTCTCGGGGCTGACGCCCGCATCGCCGACGCCGGTCATGCCGACCGAGGCCATGATCTCCAGCGCTTTCGCAAGCGCCGCTTCGGCTTCCATGCCCGACGGGGGTGGCGCGGCCGCCTCGATGACATCCTTCGCGCCGTCGACGAACACACCGGCCGGTACGCCCTTGGCATCGCGTTCGATGCGGCCACCCGCCGGGTCCTTGGTTGCCGCCGTGACTCCGGATGCTTTGATTGCGAGACTGTTGCCCCATTGCGCATGCCCATCGACGCGCGACAGCAGCACCGGTCGGTCGGACACCGCGCGATCGAGATCGGCTGCGGTCGGGAAGCGGCCGAGCTTCCACTGCACTTGATTCCAGCCGCCGCCGCGGATCCACCGCGCGCGCGGATGCGCCTCGGCATAGGCTTTGATCTGCGCCAGCGCCTCGTCGAGCGACGTCGTTGCGGTCAGGTCAATGCTGAGCGCCTGGAAGCCGAGTTCCATAACATGGCCATGCGCGTCGATCAGCCCCGGCAGCAACGTCTTGCCGCTCGCGTCGAGCCGGAAGTCCCCTGCCCCGAGCTTTGGCTCCTTGTCGCCCTTCGCCAGCACTTCGGCGACCTTGCCGTCGTCGCCGACCAGCAAGCCCGCAAACCGCTTCAGCTCGCCCGCCTTGTCGAGCGTATAGCCATTGGCATTGACGATCAGCGTCTTGGCCGGCAGCGGCGACGCGATAAGGGCGGCGAGAAGGAGGATGCGCATGGGAAGGACCCTAGTGCGCCCACCGTCGGCTGTCATCCCGACCTGACAGCGCCCCTCTCCGTCACCAGGCAAACGCCGGGATGACATGGGTAGGGCCGACTTGCCAACTCCAGATGTTCATTTTATGTTCCGGCGGTTCATTCTTAACGTCAGTCATAATCCCCCGCGCCCGGCGTACACCAAGCGCGATCGTCAACGCTTACAGCCTCCGCAATAATATTTCAAAATCCACATCGCTGACGCAACGTGAGCACAGATTCTCCGCGAAATTTGGGAAGTTAAGCCGATTTAGCCGGCCACCGACCCACGGTGGATATCATCGATCGCCTCGCTGAGCGCCGCGTCGAATTCGGCGTCGCTCATCTGGTGACGCAGATCTTCGAGCAGCGCCCGGCTGAAGCTGGCAATGATGCCGCGGTTCTTCGCGAGCTCGACACAAGCCTCGGGCCGCGCATAGCCGCCCGACAGCGCGACGACGCGCAGCACCTTGGGGTGATCGACGAGCGGCGCGAATAAGTTCGCCTCAACAGGAAGTGACAGCTTGAGCATCACGCGCTGGCCGGCTGGCAGCGCGTCGAGCGCCTTCAACAACTCGTCGCGCAGGATCGTGTCGGCAGCGGCGCGCTCAGGGCTCTTGATATCGATCTCGGGCTCGATCATCGGCATCAGCCCGGCGGCGAGCACCTGCTGCGCAACCTCGAACTGCTGCTTGACGACAGCGGCGATCCCCGCAGGGTTTGCGAGCTTGATCACCGACCGTTCCTTGGTCCCGAACACGCCCAAGCCCCGCGCCCGCGCCAGCAACGTATCGAGCCCGGGCATCGGCTTCATCATCTGGACGCCGTCGGTCTCGTCCTCCAGCCCCTTGTCGATCTTGATGAAGGGGACGACCCCGCGCTCCCAGAGCAGCGCCGGCACCCGCTTGCCGCCGGCAGTGCCGTCCATAGTCCGTTCGAACAGGATCGCACCGATGACCTTGCCGTTGCCGAAGCAGGGCGCAGTGACGATCCGCTCGCGCATGCCATGGATCAGCGCGAACATCTCCTCATCACCCGAATAGCCGTCCGCCTCGATGCCGTAACCCTTGAGCGCCTTCGGCGTCGAACCGCCGCTCTGGTCGAGCGCTGCGATAAAGCCCTGTCCGGTTTCGATACGGGCAAGCATGTCGGAATTCATCGATGGCCTCTTGATGATCTGGCTAAATGTTGAGCGCCTCTACACCGGGAAGCGGCTTGCCTTCCATCCATTCGAGGAAGGCCCCGCCCGCGGCTGAGACATAGGTGAAACTGCCGACGACGCCGGCATGGTTAAGCGCTGCAACTGTATCGCCGCCGCCGGCGACCGAGACGAGACTGCCCGCCTCGGTCAGCGCCGCTGCCGTCCGCGCTAGTGCCACCGTCGCGCGGTCAAACGGCTCAAGTTCGAACGCACCAAGCGGGCCGTTCCAGACCAAAGTCCGGCAGGTCTTGAGCACATCGCCGAGCGCCTCGACGGCATCGGGGCCGATGTCGAGGATCATCTCGTCGGCAGCGACCTCATGGATATTGACGGTCCGATTCGCCGCCTGCGCCTTGAACTCCTTCGCCACGACCACGTCGTACGGCAGATGCACGGTGCACCGCACCGCCTCGGCATGAGCCAGCACGCCGAGCGCGACGTCCTTCAGGTCATGTTCGCACAGCGACTTTCCAACATCGACCCCGCGCGCGGCAAGAAAGGTGTTCGCCATGCCGCCGCCGATGATCAGGTGATCGACCTTGCCGACCAGATGGTTGAGCGCATCGAGCTTCGACGACACTTTCGCGCCGCCAACCACCGCCGCAACCGGCCGCTCCGGCGTGTCCAATGCCTTTTCGAGCGCGTCCAGCTCCGCCTGCATCGCGCGGCCCGCAAAGGCCGGCAGCACATGCGCGAGCCCCTCGGTCGACACATGAGCGCGATGCGCCGTGGAGAACGCATCATTCACATAGAGATCGCCGAGCTTCGCCATCGCGGCGACAAGCGCGGGATCATTCTTCTCCTCACCCGCATGGAAGCGCGTGTTCTCGAGCACCGCGACCGATCCCGGCGCGAGCGCCCGCACCGCAGCTTCGGCCTCGGCGCCCTGGCAGTCCGGCACGAACGCCACTGGCCGGCCGAGCACGGCACCCAGCGCATCGGCGATCGGCCCAAGCGACAGCGTCTCGTCCGGGCCCTTCGGCCGCCCGAAATGCGACAGCACCAGCACGATCGCGCCCTTGTCGGCGAGCTCCGCGATCGTCGGCATCGCCGCCCGCAACCGCGTGTCGTCGCTGACCCGCCCGTCCTGCAACGGCACGTTCAGATCGGCGCGCACGAGGACGCGCTTGCCGCGAACCTCGCCGATGTCGTCCAGCGTCCGGAAGCTCATCAGCCGAGCTTGGCCATCGCGACTGCCGTGTCGGCCATGCGGTTCGAGAAGCCCCATTCGTTATCATACCAGCTGACGACGCGGACGAGCTTGCCGCCGATCACGGCCGTCTCGAGGCTGTCGATCGTCGACGAGGCGGGGTTGTGGTTGAGGTCGATGGAGACCAGCGGCTCCTCGCTATAGTCGAGCACGCCCGCGAGGCGGCCGCTGTCGGCCGCCTTCTTCAGCACCGCGTTGACCTCGTCGCGGGTGACTTCACGTTTCGGTACGAAGGTCAGGTCGATGAGGCTGACATTGGGCGTCGGCACGCGCACAGCAGACCCGTCGAGCTTGCCCTTGAGCTGCGGCAGAACTTCACCGACCGCGCGGGCGGCGCCAGTCGTGGTCGGGATCATCGACATCGCCGCAGCGCGGGCGCGGCGCGGATCCTCATGGATCTGGTCGAGGATGCGCTGGTCGTTGGTGTAGCTGTGGATCGTCGTCATCAGCCCGGATTCGATTCCGAACTGCTCATCGAGCACCATCGCGAGGGGCGCGAGGCAGTTGGTCGTGCATGACGCGTTCGACACGATCTTGTGCTCGGCGGTCAACTTGTCGTCGTTGACGCCGTAGACAACGGTCAGGTCGACGCCCTTGCCGGGCGCTGAAATCAGCACCTTCGTCGCGCCGGCACCGATATGCGCCCTGGCCTTATCCGCAGCTGTAAAAAAGCCCGTGCACTCAAGAGCGATTTCGACACCCAGTTCCTTATGCGGCAGCTTGGCCGGGTCGCGCTCGGCGGTAACGCGGATGCGCTTGCCGTCGACGACCAGATAGTCGCCATCGGCGGCGACACTGCCCGGGAACGGCCCATGCACCGAGTCGCGCTTCAGCAGCATCGCGTTCATCTTGGCGTCGCCCAGATCGTTGATCGACACGACTTCGATGTCGGTGCGCTTCGACTCGAGAATCGCGCGCAGCACATTGCGCCCGATGCGCCCGAAACCGTTGATCGCAACCTTGACCGCCATCTTGCTAAGCTCCTTGCAAGTTCGTGAGAATTTTTGATGCGACATTGTCCGCCGTCAGGCCAAACAGTTTGTAGAGGTCGTCGATGGGCGCCGATGCACCGAAGCTGTCGACGCCGAAACGCAGACCTTTGCGCCCGGTGTAACGTTCCCAGCCCATTGTCGTGCCCGCCTCGACCGAGGCGATCAGCACGCCCTCGGGCAGTATGTCGGTCCGATAGGCCTCGCTCTGGGCGTCGAACGCCTCCCAGCACGGCATCGATACGAGGTCGCAGCCGACGCCCTGCGCTTCAAGGGCATCCGCTGCCGCGGCTGCGATATGGACTTCCGAGCCCGTCGCGACAAGCACGACCTTGCGCGACGTCGTCGCCGCACGGAGCCGGTAGCCGCCCCTCGCCGTCAGATTTTCGCCCGCCGCCGCCAACCGCATCTGCGGCAGATTCTGGCGCGAAAGCGCCAGCGCCGAGGGCCGGTGCGTGTCGGCTATCGCAAGGGCCCAGGCTTCGGCCGTCTCGACGGCATCGCAGGGCCGGTAGACGGCAAGATTGGGGATCGCGCGCAAACTCAGCAGATGTTCGATCGGCTGATGTGTCGGTCCGTCCTCGCCGAGGCCAATGCTGTCATGGGTCAGTACATAAACGACCCGCGCGCGCTGCAGCGCCGACATGCGGATTGCGTTCCGCATATAGTCGGAGAACACCATGAACGTCCCACCGAACGGCAGCATCTGCCCGTGTAGCGCAATGCCATTCATCGCGGCGGCCATGCCGAATTCGCGGATGCCGTAGTAGACATATCTGCCGTCGTAGCTATCGCGGGTAAATGCCTGCGAAGATTTGGTTTTGGTATTGTTTGAGCCGGTCAGATCGGCCGAACCGCCGAACATGGCATCGGCAGCCAGCACCGCGACTTCGAGCGCCATTTCCGACGCCTTGCGCGTCGCAACCTTCTGCGGACTCGCAATCAGTGCCGCGATATGCGCATCGAGGGCATCATAGACCACCTGCGGCGGCTCGTCGGCGGAGCGCCGTTCGAATCCTTCGCGGTGCGGGTGGTTGGCCAGACGCTCCGCCCACTCGGCACGCGCTTTCTTGCCGCCTGCGCCGGTCGCTTCCCACGCCGACTTGATCGCCTCGGGAATCTCAAACGGCGCATGATCCCAGCCGAGCGCCGCGCGCGCACCGGCGATTTCGGCAGCCCCCAGCGGTGCGCCATGCGCCGCATGGCTATTCGCCTTGGTCGGCGCGCCATAGCCGATGGTGGTGCGGCAAGCGATCAGCGACGGGCGCGGATCGGCCTTGGCCTCGCTCAGCGCGCGGTCGACCGCATCAGGGTCATGCCCGTCGCAGGCGACGACATGCCAGCCCGCCGCTTCATAGCGTTTCGCGGTATCCTCGCTCGTGGACAGGCTGACCGCGCCGTCGATTGTGATCCGGTTGTCGTCCCAGAGCACATTGAGGCCGCCCAGCCGCAAATGCCCGGCTAGGGAGATCGCCTCGTGATTGATGCCCTCCATGAGGCAGCCGTCGCCCGCGATCACCCAGGTCCGATGATCGACAAGGTCATCGCCGAAGGTTGCATTGAGATGCCGCTCGGCCATCGCCATGCCGACTGCCGTCGCGAGTCCCTGACCAAGCGGACCGGTCGTTGTTTCAACGCCCTCGAGCTCAAAATTCTCGGGGTGACCGGCGCAGGGGCTATGCAATTGGCGGAAACGCTTGATGTCCTCGATCCCCGGGCGCGCGTAGCCGGTCAGGTAAAGTAGCGCGTAGATGAGCATCGACCCGTGTCCGGCGGACAGAACGAACCTGTCGCGATCCGGCCATTTCGGCTGCGAAGGGTCGAATTTCAAATGCTTGCTGAAAAGCACCGTCGCCGCGTCGGCCATGCCCATCGGCATGCCGGGATGGCCAGACTGCGCTGCCTCGACCGCATCCATCGCGAGCGCACGGATGGCATTGGCCATGTCTTTTCGCGAAACGGTCATGCGGCGGGACACTTTCGTGTACGTGGCGGGCGGGAATGCGGCGGACCAATAGCAGCCAGCTACGCCCCGTCAACGCCAGCGCTCGAGTGGCCCGATTGACTCGACTCAACATCCCGTCTTACGCTCCCGCTGCAACGCGCTGATTTCACGCGCTTACACAGGGGCACCGAGGGGCAGTGACCGACGCGAGGCAGCGGCTGGAACGGGCAGTGACCCGTCTCGAAGCAGCGGCCGCGCGTCAAAAATCCGTCATTGTTGCGGACACTGCGGCGGAAGCTCGCTGTGTCCGGCTTGAGGCTGCGGCGCGCGAGGCGATTTCCCGGATCGATCGCTTGCTGGGCGGCGAGACCAGCTGATGGGACAGATCAACGTCCAGATCGGTGGCCGCTCCTATTCGCTGGCTTGCGGCGACGGCGAGGAAACGCATCTTGCCGGCCTCGCCCGCCACTTGGATCGAAAGACCACCGAATTACAGGCGGCGCTGGGTCAGATGAGCGAACCGCGGCTGTTGCTCATGGCTGGCATTCTCATCGCCGACGAATTGCACGAGCTTCGCAACGGCAAGGGAATGGCCGGGGCAGTCGAGCCGCTGCACGATGACCGGGACCTGCTCGCACTGGCGGAGCGCGCCGAGCGACTGGCCGACGCCCTTGAGAACGCGCCGCCGAACGCCTAGATTGGCCGTGGCGGGACTGCCCGGTACGAGAATGCGAACATCCCTGAGGCGATACTTCTATCCACGGGGACTGTCCCTGTCCGGATCCTGGTCCGGTGCACATGGTTCCCACCTGACGTTACTGGCGTCAGAGGATATTCCAACAAACGGCCATGGTGGTTCCGCCAAATTCCACCGCAATGACCAGTAAGGACGCACTCCGCAGCCAGATGCGGCGGGTGCGGCGCGACTTTGTGGCCTCGTTGGCACCCAATGAACGATCCGCGCTGCACCGTGCTCTCGCGGCCCAAGTCCGCGCGCATCTGCCGTCGGCCGGCGTCATCGGCAGCTATTACCCTTACGGGTCGGAAATCGATCCCGCGCAGGTCGATACCGAAGCGAGCGCGGTGGGGCTCAGCCTTTCCTATCCCTGGTTTGCCACGCGGGGTTCTGAGATGCTGTTCCGGGCGCGGGGCGCAATGGTGCCGGGGCCCTTCGGCTTCCCGCAACCGGTGCCGGACCTGCCGTTAGCCTTTCCCGGCTATCTGTTCGTACCGCTGGTGGCGGTCGACTTGGCTGGCTATCGTATCGGTCAGGGCGCGGGCCACTATGACCGGATGCTGGTTGACCGGACGATAAAGACGATTGGCCTCGCCTATGATGTCCAGGTTGTCGACCGGATCGTGCCCGATCCATGGGATGTTCCTTTGCAAGCCATCGCGACTCCGACCCGGTGGATCGAGATCGGCGGATGACGCCGCCGCCGCAGCGGGCTAGACGCGTCCTATGAACCCGACCCTCCGCAAGCCCCTCGGGGTGCTGCTGATCGTAACCGGCCTCGCCATCTATGCGGTGGCCGTCGCCGCCTTGTCCGGCTGGATCGGCCAATTGCCTGTTCTCGTGCAGGCACCGTTATACCTCGTCCTCGGCCTCGTCTGGATCGCGCCGCTGCGCCCGATGCTGCTCTGGATGGAGACGGGCCGGTGGCGCGCAAGATGAGCGATATTGTCCCCGCAGCGTCCTGCATAACGATGACCGAAGTCCGGGCGGCGATCGATACTATCGACCAGCGCCTCGTCGCACTGCTTGGCGAGCGGATGCGCTATATTGAGGCGGCAGCGCGCATCAAGACCGAACGGTCCGCCGTTCGTGACGAATGGCGCAAGGCCGATGTGATCGCGAAGGTGCGCGCTGCGGCGGCGGCCGTCGATTTCCCAGAGCAGCTTGCCGCGCAGTTGTGGGAAACGCTCGTCGAGGGATCGATCGCCCACGAATTCCGCAGGTTCGATTCCATCACAGGCTGAGATTTGCGCCGCGCCGGCAATGGCGCGAGTGACGGGGCTCGAACCCGCGACCTCCGGCGTGACAGGCCGGCGCTCTAACCAACTGAGCTACACCCGCTTGAAAAGCGTCGCGCTACCTATTCAGCGGGCCGTGGCGTGTCAACCGGCGATCAGACCGTCGACGACCCCCGAACCAGATGCATGACGAGACCGATCACGAACAGCACGGCGAAAATTAGGAACAGCAGCTTGGCGATGCCTGCCGCCGCTCCGGCGATGCCGCCAAAGCCGAGAACCGCGGCGACGAGCGCCACAACCAGAAAAATCAATGCCCAGCGCAACATGCCGGAAGTCCTTCAATTCCATGCGTCCAATCGGGCGCAAAGATCGAAGGCCGCAGAAAGTTCCGAATGTCAGCCCGGCTTGGTGATCGCAGCGATGCTCGCCGCGAGTTCGGGCTGTCGAAACGGCTTGGACAGGCGCGGCAGATCCGGCGCGACATCCTCGGCCTCGGCATAACCAGACACGATGAGCACCGGCAGCTCGGGCGCGAGATTGCGAACCTCCCGCGCCAGATCGACTCCCGTCATGCCGGGCATCAGATGGTCCGTGACAAGCAGGTCAACCGTCTCGCCGGCTGCGAGCAAGGCCAGTGCCGTCTCCGCCGAAGCGGCTTCGGTCACGGCATAGCCAAGCTCGGCGAGCATGTCGGACGTACTGGCGCGGACGAGCGCTTCATCATCGACGACCAAAGCCCGGCCCCGGACGACACCTACAGCCGGAATATCGGCATCCGGCGACTCGGTGGCAGATGCCGCTGGGCTGATCGGCAACCAAATCTCGACATTCGTCCCGATGTCCTGGCGACTCGTGATCGTCAGGGCTCCGCCCAATTGCAGCGCAAGACCATGCACCATCGACAGCCCGAGGCCAGTGCCTTTTCCGATACCTTTGGTCGAGAAGAAGGGCTCGATGGCCTTGGCAACGGTCGCTTCGTCCATACCCAGTCCGCTGTCGGCGACGGAAAGCCGGATGTAACGGCCTGCGGCGAGTCCGGAGCGATGGCCCTGCCCGATCATCTCCTCGTCCGCAGAAATACGCAGCGTCCCGCCATCGGGCATCGCGTCCCGCGCGTTCACGCTGAGGTTCAGCAAGGCCATCTCGATCTGATTGCCGTCGGCATTGGCAGCCGGCATCCCGTCGGCAACCTCAAGAACGACACGGATCTGCGGCCCCGACGTGCTCGCGATCAGATCGCCCATGCCTTTGACGAGCTTCCCGACATCGACTGCTGTTCGCTGCAGCGGCTGACGCCGCGCGAAGGCAAGCAGGCGCTGCACGAGCGTCTTGGCCCGTTCCGCCGATTGCAGTGCGCCATCGATGAGCCGCCGCTCACGCTCCCCGCCAACGCTGCGCCGCTGCAGCATATCGAGGCCACCGATGATCGGTGACAGCAGATTGTTGAAGTCGTGCGCGACGCCGCCGGTCAGCTGACCCATCGCCTCCAGTTTTTGCGACTGACGCAGCGCCTCCTCGGCCTGCCGCCGCTCGGTGATATCGATCGCCTCGGGAACGATAGCGACGATCTTGCCCTCGGCGTCGAACGCCGGCCGCAGCGTCAGATCGAACCAGCGCCAGCCGATTGGCAGATTGGAATAGACCTCCTGACGGATCGTGGCACCGCCCGCGACTGCCGCAATCGCGGCGCGCACTTGATCCGCCATGCCCGGCGTCCCGCTGAACCAAGGCGTGTCCCAGAAGGCCATGCCGGCCACATCCTCGGCCTTCGCCTTGATGCCCTCCAGCGACGCCGCATTGGATTCGAGCACCGTTCCGTCAAGATCGATGAGGCCCTGATATTGGTAGCTCGTCGCAAATACCGCGCGCAGACGCGTGGCAGTCTGCGCGAGGGTAAAGGTCCGGTCGGCGACCTGCTGCTCGAGCGTCTCGTTCAGTTCACGAAGCGCCGTCTCGGCCCGCGCCCGCTCGACAGCCATGCGCGTCCGGCCGGCGATATCGCGGATGAATGCAAGATCCTCATCCGACCATATGCGCGCCTCCCCGTGGTTGAGATAGAGCAGCGCAACCAATCCGCCCTGCTCGGACACGGGCATGTTCACGAAGGACCATGCGTTGATCGCGATGAGCGCATCGGCCATATCCGATGTCCTCGGATCGTCTCGCACGTCGGCAATCGCGACGGTATCGCCGCGCGCCAAGTCCTCAATGTAGCTGCCATAATCGCGAAAGTGCAGCGTTCCGGCGAGGCTCCGCACGCCTTCTGCGTTCCAGTCCCGCTCGATGACGATGGTCTCGGAAACCGGATCGACCGTGCCGTAACCGACGCGATCAACGGCAAGGGTCTTGCCCAGTATCTCGGCTGCCGCGAACGAGATCTCGGCGGTTTCGCGTTCCTCGTCGAAGCGGCGCACCAGTTCGATAAGAGCGTCTCGTCGTTGCTCGGCGCGGCGGCGCTCGGTCACGTCGAACAGCGATACGGAAACACCACCGCCCGCCATTGGCGCGAAGCGCAGCGATACGCTGCGGCCGGGGCGCAGCGCTGATGGCGCGTCCAATTCGCTGACCTCGCCCCGCTCCATGGCAGCACGGCAGCAATCGCCGAACGGACGATCGCGTCCTTCGGGGAACAGCTCCCATAACGACCGCCCAAGAACCTCTGCGCGCTCAAAGCCAAAAAAAGCTTCCGCTGCCGCATTGAACACCGAGAGCCGCCAGTCGCGATCGATCGCGTAAAATGTGAAGTCCAACGAGTTGAACAGCGCCTGGTATCGCGCGTCGCTGGTCCGAAGCGCCTCCTCCGCGTCGCGCCGTGCCGTTACATCATGGCCTTCGACGAAGATGCCGGTGACGACGCCCTCGTCGTCCTTGATCGGTTGATACACAAAATCGAGGTAACGCGACTCCGGCGGTGCCGCGTCGGCTGCGGGAAGATCATAGCGCGCGCCCGTCGCTGCATAGGCTTCGCCCGACCGGAACACCGAATCGAGCAGTTCGAGAAAGCCTTGCCCGCGCACTTCCGGCAGAGCTTCGGCAACGGTTTTGCCGACGACATCGCGGCCGCCGACCAGTCTCAGATAGCCGGGATTTGCCAGCTGGATGCGGTGATCTGGGCCGCTCAGCATTGTCATGAATGTCGGGGCTTGGTCGAACAGCCGCGTGAACATCTGCCGGTCGTGCGCCGCCCGGCGTTCTGCCAGCACTTGCCCTGTTGTCTCGGTGCACACGACGAGCACACCGCCGACGCCGGTCGCCGAGGATTCGTCGTCGATCGGACCGTAGCTGTAGGTCCAGTAGACCTCCTCGCGGCGGCCGTTACGGGTGATCGGAAGGAGCTGATTCTCGTGCCAGGTCGCACCCCGGCCCGCCATTACCTGTTCGATCTGTGGCCCGATCATATCCCAGATTTCCGCCCACACCCCGAAGGCGGGCTGGCCGAGCGAACCCGGGTGACGTTCTGGGCCAATCGATTGGCGATAAGCGTCATTGTAGAAGCAGGCACCCTCCGGCCCCCAGAAGATGTACATCGGGTGGCCGGTATTGAGGATGAGCCGTACCGCCGTGCGCAGCGGTTGCGGCCAGCGTTCGGGCGGCCCGAGCGGCGTTGCGGCCCAATCATGCGCCCGCATGAGCGCGCCCATCTCGCCGCCGCCGCTGAGAAAATCGGGTGCCGGGAGTCCGGCCATGCCAAGCGCCATTGTGAACCCGGCTCTCGCTGCCCGCGCCGGAGCCCCCGCTCCGACGCTGAATGCCCCCGCCCTTCGACCTTAGCGGTCTCGCCGCTCCGACGGAAGCGCCTTGGTCGCTTGCGCGCGCTGCCGGGCCTGTTATCGGTCGGCATCGCCACAAAATGTTTGATTCTGGGGAGTTTACGCCGATGACCGCCATCCTGCCCGCCAACCGCCGTCATTTCCTGCAGGGTGCCGCTGCCACGTCGGCACTGGCATTCCTGCCCGGCATCGCTCGCGCTGCGACCCAAGGCGATTTCCGCTCGACGATTGATGCGATCGCCGAAGAAATCCTGCTGCTGTCGCCCGAGCAGGCCACGGGTCTCGGCATCGACACGGGCGCGCGCGCGCCGCTCAAATCACGCCTGTCGCAGATTTCCGATGCGGATCAGGCCAATTGGACCGCGCTGGTGACGTCGGTGAAGTCTCGCCTGGGCGCAATCGACCGCGCCACGCTGTCGCCTGCCGACCGCAACCGCTACGACACGCTCAACTATGCCGCCGACCGTGGCATCGAGGGCAGCAAGTTCAAATATGGCGGCGGCGCTGCGGCCGGCTTCTATGGCGGCACCAGTCCCTATGTGGTGAGCCAGCAGAATGGCGCGGTCAGTTCGGTCCCGGAATTCCTGAACTCACAACACAGCATCAAGACCAAGGCCGACGCCGACGCCTATGTCGCCCGCGTCGAGGAGTTCGCGCGCCTCATCGATCAGGAGACCGCGCAGATCACCGTTGATGCCGCCAACGGGATCGCACCACCTGATTTCATCGCGAGCAACGCGCTCGGCCAGCTGAAGGGCTTCCGCGCCACCGCTGCGAAGGACCAAGGCCTGGTTACATCAATCACCGAGCGCGCGGCCAAGGCTGGCCTGACTGGTGACTGGGCCGCCCAGGTGACGAAACTTATCGACAGCAAAATCTACCCCGCCGTGGACCGTGAGATCGCGGCCTTCACCGCAGCAACGGCGAAGTCCGGCAGCGTCGGCAGCGTCTCGCGCCTGCCCGACGGCGAAGCCTATTATCGCTGGGCGCTACGCCTCGGCACCACCACGACCAATTCACCCGACGAAGTGCATCGCATCGGCCTTGAGCAGAACCGCGAGATCATGGCGCGGATGGATGCACTGCTGAAGGCGCAGGGCATGACCAAGGGCACGGTCGGTGAGCGGGTCACAGCACTCAACAAGGATCCGAAGTTCGTTTATCCCAACACCGATGCCGGCCGCGCGGACCTGATCGCCGACCTCAATCGCCGGATCGACGCGGTGCGCCCGATGATGCCGAAACTGTCGCATCTGAAGCTCAATGCGAATGTCACAGTGAAGCGCGTGCCGCCGGACATTCAGGACGGCGCAGCGCTCGGCTACATGAACTTCGCCTCACTCGATGGCTCGCGGCCCGCGATCTATTATGTCAACCTCAAGTCGACGTCGCTCTGGCCGAAGTACCAGCTCGCCAGCCTGACCGCGCATGAGGCGATTCCCGGCCATGCCTGGCAGGGTGCCTATCTCGCCGAACATCATGACGAAATCCCGCTGATCACCTCAATGATCGGCTTCAACGCCTTCGTCGAAGGCTGGGCGCTTTTCGCCGAGCAGCTCATCGACGAGAGCGGCCTTTACGACAAGGATCCGTTCAGCCGGCTCGGCTATCTGCAGGCGCAGCAGTTCCGCGCCTGCCGGCTCGTCGTCGATACCGGCCTGCACGCCAAGGGCTGGGGCCGCCAGCAGGCGATCGACTTCCTGACCCAGAATACCGGCAAGGGCGCCGACGCGATGACCAGCGAGATCGACCGCTATTGCGCCTCGCCCGGCCAGGCCTGCGGTTACAAGATGGGCCACAACGAACTGCTGCGGCTCCGCGCCAAGGCGAAGGCGGCGCTCGGCGGGCGCTTCGACCTCGCCGGTTTCAACGACGCCGTCGTCAAAACCGGCGGGGTGCCGCTGCCGATCCTGGAGAGCGTCGTGGACGGGTTCATCAAGGGCACAACGGCCTGAGCCGACAGATGCGGCACCGCGGTTAGCCGATCAGTTCACGCTCGATGTGATTCGCAGTCGTCGCGAGGTCCGTGCCGATCCGGTCGAGGGCGTCGGGCGTGTGGCGGCCGGAGAACATCGTTGCCGACAGGCTGTAGCGCGTGCGGCCCATGTCGGCGGCAAGTGCAACGGCAACAGTGGTGATGCCGCTCAACAGCCAGTCGGCGTCGATGGCGAAGCCGCATTTGCGGGAGGCGGCCAGCTGGCTGCGATAGGTGGCGAAGGCCAGAGGCCTTTGCCAGCGTACATCGTTGAAAAGATTTCGTAATTCATCCACGTCGATATCCGCTTGGCATAGAGACGCGCGCCCCGTCGCCCCAGCGGCCAGTGGTTGGCGCTGGCCAATTGCCATGTGGATCCGGGTCGCAGCCTCGCTCTCGTGCAGCGCGATGAGCGTCGCGCGCCGTGGTCCGCTCTGACGCCACAGGCCGACGGCCGCATCATGGCGATCGGCGATCTCCTGCATCCGGTTGCGCGCGACAGCGAGGACCGCATCGCCCCTGAGCGCCGCGCGTGCGAGGTCGACGACGCCGAGTCCGAGCCGGTATTTCTTGGTTTCGCCGTCGAATTCGGCAAGCCGTTCGTCGGTCAGGGCCTTCAGCAAGTTGAAGCAGCTTGACGGGCTCACCGACGCAGCCCGAGCGATAGCGACCACACCAAGTGGCTCCGCAGCACCGGCGAGAACCCGAAGGATCGCGGCGGCCTGAGACACGGCGGGCGCGGGCTTGGAAAGCGCAGGGGCCATCAACGTCAGCTACCATTCATTACGCTGAATGGCAATTCTTTACGTTGAATATACGGGCACTTTGAACTATGCCCCATGCGCAAGAAACAATGGGGATGGACATGTCTGGATCGGGTGCCCTTACGGGCCGGGTTGTGGCGATCACCGGCGCGGGCCGTGGTATTGGGCGCGAGATTGCGCTGCTCTGCGCGCGCGAAGGCGCAGCCGTCGTTGTCAATGATTTCGGCGTGTCGGCTGAAGGCGAAGGGGTCGACTCCGGACCGGCAGCGGAAACCGCGAATGACATAAAGGCTGCGGGCGGGCAGGCCATCGCCAACCTTGCAAGCGTCACCGACCCTGCAGGTGCTGCCAGCATCATCGAGGACGCCATCAAGACGTTCGGCCGCATCGATGCGGTGGTCAATAACGCGGGCTTCCTGCGTGACCGGATCTGGCACAAGCTCAGCCATGAGGATTGGAAGGCCGTTGTCGACGTGCATCTGAACGGTGCCTTCAATGTCTCGAAGGCCGCCACGCCCTATTTCCGTGACCAGGGTTCAGGCAGCTTCATCCACTTCACGTCGACATCGGGACTGGTCGGCAATTTCGGACAGGCGAACTATTCCGCCGCGAAGATGGGTATCGTCGGCCTGTCGCAGTCGATCGCGCTCGACATGGCGCGGATGGGCGTGCGCTCCAACTGCATCGCGCCCTTCGCGTGGAGCCGCATGACCGCCTCCATCCCCGCGACCACTCCCGCGGAAATCGAACGGGTCGAGCGCATGAAAACGATGAGCGCCGACAAGGTCGCGCCGCTGGTCGCTTTTCTCGCCTCGGATGCGTCGGCGGAGGTCACCAACCAGATTTTTGCCGTGCGCAAGAACGAGATTTTACTCTTCTCGAAGCCGCGTCCGATCCGCTCGATGCACAAGTCGGAGGGCTGGACAGCAGGGTCGATCGCCAGCGAACTGTTGCCGGCCTTCCGGCCGAGCTTCGCCAATCCGTCGGAGCGATCAGGCGACATTTTCGGCTACGATCCGATCTGATCCCCACCCGCGCTTTCACGCCCACACCCGCAGGACATGCACATGGCCAATCCCGGAATGGACAGCGATACCTTCGACGCCTTCATCGACCAGCTGAAGCGCTATGTGCGCGAGCGGCTGATCCCGGCCGAGAAGACCATCATCGAGACCGACGAAATCCCCGCCGACATCCTCGACGAGATGCGCGACATGGGCCTGTTCGCGATCACCATGCCCGAGGAATATGGCGGCGCTGGCATGAACGTCTCGCAATATATCGAGACAATCCGGCAACTGTCCTACGCCATGCCCTGCTTCCGCTCGATCATCTCGATCAACATCGGCATGACCTGCTCGGCGATCGTGAAGAGCGGCACTGCCGAACAAAAGGCGCATTGGCTGCCGCGGCTTGCTGCCGGCGAGATCGCCTCGTTCGGGCTCACCGAGCCCGGCAGCGGTTCGGACAGCGCGGCGATGCAGACGACGGCGGTGCGCAGCGGCAATGGCTATGTGCTGAACGGCACCAAGCGCTACATCACCAATTCGCCCTTCGCGAAGGTGGCGCTCATCATGGCGCGGACCAACAAGGAAGCCTTGCCCAAGAATGCCCATGTCAGCGCCTTCCTCGTGCCGATGGACGCGCCCGGCGTCAGCGTTGGCAAGTCGGACAAGAAAATGGGTCAGGCTGGATCACATATCGCCGACATCATCATGGAGGATGTGCATGTCAGCGGCGATGCGCTGCTCGGTGGCGAGGAGGGCAAGGGCTTCCAGACCGCGATGCAGTCGCTCGACAACGGTCGGCTGTCCGTCGCCGCCGCAAGCACCGGCTATGCGCGGCGCATCCTCGACAGCGCGCTGCGCTATGCCAATGAGCGCAAGGCGTTCGGCGAGCCGATCGCCAATTTCCAGCTAATCCAGGCGATGCTCGCCGACAGCCAGGCGGAAATCTATGCGGCAGAATGCATGATCGCCGACGCCTGCCGCCGCGCCGACGCGGGCGAGAAAGTGCTCATGCAGGCCGCCGCCGCCAAAATGTTCGCATCGGAAATGTGCGGCCGCGTTGCCGACCGCTGCGTGCAAATCTACGGCGGTGCCGGCTATCTCGCCGAATATGAGGCGGAGCGCTTCTTTCGCGACGTCCGCATCTACCGCATCTACGAAGGCACGACGCAGATCCTTCAACTGGTTATCGCCAAGAATATGCTCCGCGACTTCGCAGCGGGGCTGTAGCTTATGTATCAGCTGCTCAGCGGCCTGACCGTCATCGAAGCGTCGTCCTTCGTAGCATCGCCCTCGGCGGGCCTGTACCTCGCGCAGGTGGGCGCGGAGGTGATCCGCGTCGATCAGATCGGAGGCGGACCCGACTTCAACCGCTGGCCCAAGGCGCCGAACGGCGCGAGCCTCTATTGGGAAAATCTCAATCGCGCCAAGAAGTCGGTCGCGCTCAATCTTGGCACGCCCGAGGGCCGCGAACTGCTTCAGCAGCTGGTTGCAAAGACCGGGCAGTTCCTGACCAATTTTCCCGCCGATGGCTTCCTGTCGCACGAGCGGCTGGCCCAAGCGCGCGCTGACCTGATCACCGTGCGCATCATGGGACAAGCGGACGGTGGCCCTGCCCTCGACTATACCGTCAACAGCGCGGTCGGCTTTCCCGACCTGACCGGCCCCGGCCCCGAACCCGTCAACCATGTCTTGCCGGCGTGGGACCTGCTGACTGGTGCCTATGCCGCCTTCGCGCTGCTTGCCGCGATCACCCACCGCACCGCGACTGGTCTGGGGCAAGAAGTGCGCGTGCCACTGTCCGACGTCGCGATCGGCAGCGTCGCCAATCTCGGCATGCTGGCCGAAGTGCTCAACAGCGGCGCAAACCGCGAGCGGCTTGGCAACACGGTCTACGGCGCGTTCGGGCGCGATTTCGTCACCGCGGACGGCAAACGGCTAATGATCATGGCGATCACGCCGCGGCAATGGGCCGGCCTTGTCGCGGTGCTGGGCATGGGCGGCGACATCGCGGCGATCGAGGCCGCGCGCAGTGTCTCGTTCGCGAAGGACGAGGGCGTCCGCTTCGAACATCGAGATGCGCTGTTCCCGCTCATCGAGGCGAAGGTGGCCGGCTGGCGCTATGCCGATCTGGCGGCGGCGTTCGATGCGCAGGGCTGCTGCTACGGTCCGTACCAGACGATGCACGAGGCGGCACAGGACCCCGTCCTCGTCGGCAAAAATCCGATGTTCGGCGACAGCGCCAATCCGAGCGCGTTGACCTATCCTGCTGCCGGTTCGATCGCGACGATCCCGTCGCTCCACCGCGAACCGCCGCGCCCCGCACCGCATCTCGGTGCGCATAGCGACGAGGTGCTGCAGTCGCTGCTCGGACTGTCGAGCGGACAAGTCGCAGCGCTCCACGACAAGGGCATCGTCGCGCAACCATGACCGGGACCGGGCTCAACGCGCCAGCGGCTGACTGGAGCGGCTGGATCGGCCGCACGCAGGTCCAGCACGATTTGCTCACCCCTGCCCTGCTCGCGCGCTTCCGCGCCACGATCAATAGCTGTGAGACGGGCGAGGTCACACCGCAGGGCATCCACTGGTGCCTGTGCCTGCCGGAGGCGGCGACGGCGGACCTTGGTGAGGACGGGCATCCGCGCCGCAGCGACAGCCCGAACAGCTTCCTGCCGCCGATCCCCCTGCCCCGCCGCATGTGGGCATCGAGCAAGGTCGAGTTCGTGTCGCCGATTGCAGCCGGTGCAGCGATCATCCGCACATCGACGGTTGCGGCGGTCAGCCAGAAATCCGGCGGCAGCGGCAGTCTCGTTTTCGTCGACGTCGATCACGACACGACGGCGGACGACAGGCTTGCGGTGCGGGAGCGGCAGACCATCGTCTACCGTGCGGCAACCGCGCCGGTCGCACCCGTGCCGGCACCTGCGAATATCGATCCCGATCTTACGGGCTGGGACTGGCACCGCAGCCTGCTGCCGTCCGAGCCGCTGCTGTTCCGCTATTCGGCGCTGACCTTCAACAGCCACCGTATTCACTTTGACCGGCCCTATGCAGTCGAGGCGGAAGGCTATCGCGGGCTGGTCGTGCACGGGCCGCTGACCGCGACGCTGCTGCTCGACCTGGCTGCGCGCCATCTCGGCCCGAACCGGCTGCGCAACTTCGCCTTCCGGGGCGTATCCCCCGCCTTTGCCGGCGAACCGCTTCACATCGCCGGCAGGCTTGCGGGCGATACGGTTGTCCTGGAAGCGCTGGGCGGGGATGGCCGGACGGTGATGGCCGCGACCGCCAGCCTCTAGGGCCGGATCAGATATTTCTCGCCGGTGCGCTTGGCGTTGTAGGCGGTCAGCACCGCCGGATCGAGCGCCTCGGCAAGGCCGATCTCGTGGCTGTAGTGGCTCTTGAACGTCGTTGTCAGCTCGTCGACCACACGCTTGCGCATCCGGCCTGACACCTCCGCCCCGGCCTTCTGCAGGAAGGGCGTGAGCAGGAAACCGCTCAGGTTCCACGAGAAACCGAAGCTCCGGCTCAGGATCGTCGGCCCCATGTCGAGCCCGCCGTAGATATACATCTGCTTGAAGGTGTCCGAGCCGTAGCGGCTGTAGGTGGTCATGCGCCGGACCGCTGCGGCCTCCATGCAGGACAGGATTTGCCCGGCGAGCTTGCCGCCGCCGATCGCGTCGAAGCCGCAGGTCGCACCGGTCTCGACGATGGCTGCGGTCAGGCTGTCCATGAAGCCGTCCGCCGAAGAATCGACGATATGCGTCGCGCCGATGTCGGCGAGGATCGCCGCCTGCGCGGGGCTGCGCACGATGTTGACGAGCGGAACGCCGTCAGCCTTGCAGATTTTGACCAGCATCTGGCCGAGATTGGACGCGGCGGCGGTGTGGACGAGTGCGTTATGCCCCTCCATCCGCATTGTCTCGGTAAAGGCGAGCGCGGTCAGCGGGTTGACGAAGCAGGACGCGCCGTCCTTCGGATCGGTTCCTTCGGGCAGCAACATGCACATCGCCGCGGGCAGGCAGCGATATTCGGCGTACATCGCGCCGCCGAGAAGTGCGACGGTCTTGCCGAGCAGCGCCTGCGCCTCTGGGGACGCGCCCGCCTTGACGACCAGGCCGCAGCCCTCATTACCGATCGGCAGCGCCTCGCCGACCCGGCTCGCCATTGCGCGCATGCCGGCGGCCGGAATGTCGGCAGTCAGCAGCGGCAGGCCGTCGCGCGTCCCGGCGCGGATCGTCGACACATCCGCGGCGCCGACGAGCAGGCCCAGGTCCGACGGATTGATCGGCGTTGCGAGTACCTTCACGAGCACTTCATGGTCGCGGGGCGCGGGCATCGGCATCCGGGTCAGCGAGATTTCCAGCTCGCCCGCCTCCTTCACCAGCGTCAGCATCGTCAGATTGGTCGCGGGGATCTCAGCCATGTCAGGGTCCTCATCTCGGTTTTGCGAACCCTAGTCGATCGCGCGCCATTTCCCAGCCTGTCCATTCGGCCCGGGATACGATGAATTGACAGTGTGCCGCCGGGCGTTCGCGAGCTAAACAAGGCCAATGTTCCTGAACTTTCTCGACGAACTCCGTGCCGCCTCGATCCCGGCGTCGCTCAAGGAGCATCTGACGCTGCTCGAGGCGATGAAGGCCGGGGTAATCGATAACAAGGTCGAGTCCTTCTATTTCCTGTCGCGCACCGCCTATGTGAAGGACGAGGGCCTGCTCGACCGTTTTGACCAGGTATTCGGCAAGGTCTTCAAAGGCATCGAGACCACTTACGGCACCGAGACCGCCGAAATCCCCGAGGAATGGCTGCGCAAACTCGCCGAGATGACACTATCCCCCGAGGAAATGGCCGAGATCGAGAAGCTCGGCTGGGACAAGCTTATGGAGACGCTGAAACAGCGGCTCGAGGAGCAGAAGGAGCGCCATCAGGGCGGCAACAAATGGATCGGAACGGCGGGCAAGTCGCCGTTTGGCGCTTATGGCTCCAATCCCGAGGGCGTGCGGATCGGCCAGAAGGAAGGCCGGCAGGGCAGCGCGGTCAAGGTCTGGGACAAGCGTGAGTTCCGCAACCTCGATTCGGACGTCGAACTCGGCACGCGCAACATCAAGGTCGCGCTGCGCCGCCTGCGCAAATTCGCGCGCGAAGGGTCGGCCGAGGAACTCGATCTCGATGCCACGGTCAGCGGCACCGCGAAAAAGGCCTATCTCGACATCGTCATGCGACCCGAGCGGCACAATGCCGTGAAGGTGCTGCTATTTCTCGACGTCGGCGGCTCGATGGACCCGCATATCAAGCTCTGCGAGGAGCTGTTCTCAGCGGCAAAGACCGAGTTCAAGCATCTGGAATTCTTCTATTTCCACAATTTCGTCTATGAGAGCGTGTGGAGCGACAACCGGCGGCGCTGGGCCGAGCGGACGCCGATGCACGACATCCTCCACAAATTCCCGCACGATTATAAGCTGATCTTCGTCGGCGATGCGTCGATGAGCCCCTATGAGATCAATTATCCGGGCGGGTCGGTCGAGCATTGGAACGAGGAATCGGGCGAGGTCTGGCTGAAGCGGATGACCGACATCTACCATTCGGCGGTCTGGCTCAATCCGATCCCCGAGAAGCATTGGGCGCATGGCCAGTCGATCCAGATGACCAAGGCGCTCATGGAAAACCGGATGTTCCCGCTGACGATCGACGGGCTCGACCGGGCAATGCGCGAATTGACGCGCAGCCACTGACGGCGGTGCGGCGCGGCTATTTGGCCGCGACGCTCTCCTTCTGCAGCTTGCGGGCCTGCTCGCCCATATATTGGCGGACCGATTCAAGCTCGGCGGGCGTGAAATAGCGCGCGAAGCTGACCATGCCGCGATCCTTGAGTGCACCGTCGATGGTGATGCTTTTCCACAGCGCCGGGTCGGTCAGCGCGGCCGAGCGGCGCAGGTCGGGCACCACGCCCAGCGAATAGCCGCTGGTGCCGTGGCACACGCCGCAATTGCTTTCGTAGATCGCCTGCCCCTTGGCGAAGTTCGCCGCGTCGGCCACCTCCTTGGGCGGATTGGCCGGCGGCAGCGGCGGCGGCGTCCAGACCGGCAGGCTCGCCTTGCCGGTCAGGCTGAACACCAGCACCCGGCCATTGGGTTGCCCGCTGACCTTGTTGTCGAGAGTCGCACCTGACAGGCCGTAGGCACCGCCATAACCCGCGAGCACCCCCACATATTGCGTGTCGCCGACTTTGTAGCTGACCGGCCCCGCGCCGATGCCGGCCTGGGCGGGGAAGCTCCACAATTGCTTGCCGTCGGTGGCGCGATAGGCGCGAAACTGGCCTTCGCCGGTGCCCTGGAAGACGAGGCCTCCCGCCGTCGCCAGCGTACCGCCGTTCCATGGGCCATTATATTCGACGCGCCAGGCTTCCTTCTGCGCGACCGGGTCCCAAGCCAGCAGCCGGCCCTTTAGCAGCGGCCGCAGCGCCTTGCGCGCGACAGGGTCGTCGGGCAGCGCACCGATCGTCGGGTCGATGCCGAGATTCCACGCCTGACCGGGGCGATATTTGAACTTGCCATCCTGTTTATAGGCGAAGGGGATTTCCTGCGCCGGCAGGTAGACGAGGCCCGTCTTGGGGCTGAACGACATTGGATGCCAATTGTGCGCACCCAGCGCACTCGGCAGTGCGATGAAAGGCCCCTTGTCGAACCGCGCCGCCGGATTCTCGACCGGGCGGCCCGTCTTCATGTCGACACCCGTCGTCCAGGTCTGCGGCACGAAATTCTTCGCCGAGATGAGTTTGCCGGTGGTCCGGTCGATCACATAGAAAAAGCCATTCTTCGGGGCCTGCATGAGCACCTTGGTTGGCTTGCCGGCGATCGGCAGCGTCGCGAGGATGATCGGTTGGGTCTGGGTAAAGTCCCAGGTTTCGCCCGGCGAGCCCTGATAGTGCCATTTATAGGCACCGGTGTCCGGATTGAGCGCGACGACCGACGACAGGAACAGATTGTCGCCCTTGCCTTCCGAACGCATGTGGCGGTTCCACGGCGAACCGTTGCCGACACCGATATAAAGCTGGTCGAGTTCGGGATCGTAGACGATCGCATCCCAGACCGTGCCACCGCCGCCATAGTCGGGATATTTGTCGCCGAACCAGGTCCCGCGTGCCTTTGCCTCGAGCACATCGTCCGAGGCCGCGCCATCCTTGACGCCGGGCTTGCCGGGCACGGTGTAGAAGCGCCAGGCGAGCTTCCCGTCCTTCGCGTCGTAGGCGGTCACATAGCCGCGCACGCCCAGTTCGGCACCGCCGTTGCCGATCAGCACACGGCCCTTCACGATGCGCGGTGCACCGGTGATCGTGTAAGGCTTGGACTGGTCGACGGTAAGCACGGTCCAGACCGGCTTGCCCGTCTTTGCATCGACCGCGATGAGGCGGCCATCGAGCGTGCCGAAATAGACTTTGCCGTCGTACACCGCGACGCCGCGATTGACGACGTCGCAGCAGGCTTTGACGCCGGTCTCGCCGGGCACCTTCGGGTCATAGGCCCAAAGCTGCTTGCCCGTCGCTGCATCGAGAGCGAACAGCTTGGACCAGGCGCTGGTCACATACATGACGCCGTCGACGACGATCGGCGTCGCTTCCTGCGCGCGGTTGGTATCGAAGTCGTACGACCAGGCGAGCTTCAGCTGTCCGACATTGGCGTCGTTCACGTCGGTCAGCGTGCTGTAGCGCTGCTCAAGATAGGTCCCGCCGTGGGTCAGCCAGTTCTGCGGCTCGGACGATGCATTGAGCAGACGCGCGCCCGTGACTGCCTCAGCAGCCGGGGCCGAATCCTGCTTGCCGGCCGAACAGGCCGCGAGTGCGAGCGCCACGATGCTGACCGACAGAAGTGCCTTTGCGCGCATGCCATACCTCCCCGACGTCCGGCCCTTGTCGCGGGCCTGTGACGATCAAGGTCTAGCAGGACGGTCGCACGCGACCACTCCCCTATCGGCCAGCTAAAATGGCCTCTTCGACGTCGCGCAGGCGGTCCTTGCCGAACCAGAGCTCGTCGCCGACCAAGAAGCTTGGCAAGCCGAACGCGCCCGCGTCGAAGGCGGCCTGGGTATTGGCAGCAAGGCGGTCCTTGACCGGCTGTTCCTGCGCGAGCGCAATCAGCCGCTCGGCGGGCAAGCCGGCCTCGGCGAGTGTTGCGGCGAAGATCGCGGGGTCGTCCATCTTGCGGGGGTCTTCCCACATATAGTGGAGGCCCGCTTCGATGTAGGCGGGCATTACGCCCTCAAGTTCCGCCGCGACCATGCCCCGCATCAGCATGAGCGTGTTGACAGGAAAATGCGGGTTCATCCGGAAATCTTCGATGCCATGTTTCGCAATGAAGCGGCGGAGTTCGAGATTTTCATAGGCGAGTTTGTTGGGAACACCCGCAAAGGCGAGCATGGGGGCCTGATTGCCGGACAGCTTGAACAGTCCGCCAAGCAGCACAGGAGCATAGTCGAATTTCGCACCGGTGCGCGCCTCGATGCCGGGGATGGCCTTGTGCGCGAGGTAGCAATTGGGACTAGCGAAATCGAAGAGGAAGCGTGGGTTCATCGCATCACCATTTCTCGGCAAAGGGGCGGAGATCGAGTTCGTGGGTCCAGGCATCGCGGGTCTGGCGATGCAGCTGCCAATAAGCCTCGGCGATCGAATCCGGATTCATGAGCGTGTCGGGCGGCAGAGAAGCGACGGCGTCTTTGCCCTGCGCGGCCGCCATGCGTTCGCGAACCCAAGCGGTATCGACACCGGCGTCGATGACCAGATGCGCGACATGGATGTTCTGCGGCCCCAGTTCGCGCGCCATCGACTGGGCGAGCGCCCGCAAACCGGCCTTGGCCGAGGCGAAGGCGGCATAGCCGGCACCGCCGCGCATCGACGCGGTCGCACCCGTGAAGAAGATCGACCCACGGCCATGTGCGAGCATGCGGCGCGCCGCCTCGCGACCGGTCAGGAAGCCGCCATAGCAGGCCATTTCCCACACCTTGCGGAACACCCGCTCGGTGGTGTCGAGCAGTGGGAAGTTGACGTTCGCGCCGACGTTGAAAACGCAGAGTTCGAGGGGCGCGTCGGCATCGGCGGCGTCGAGGAAGGCTGCAACCGACTCCTCGGAGCGGGCATCGAGCGTGTGTGCGGTGAAACGGCCGTCCGAAGCGGCAATCTCTTCCGCGAGACTGTCCAGCTTGCCGGTGCTGCGCCGTCCGGCGTGGACGCGGTAGCCCTCGGCGGCGAAGCGCTTCGCGACGGCGGCACCGATGAAGTCGCCGGCACCGACAATGGCGACGCTCGCGCTGCGATCGGTCATCGCGCCCTCCTCCTCATTGCTGGGCGGGCAGTGTGGCCCACAGCCAGATGTTCATGATCGTGACGAGGCCCGCGACGATCATCAGCGCCCCGCGCTTCCGGTCGCCGACGCCTTTCACCAACGCATAGCTGCCGAACCCAATCAGCAGCGCGCTCGCGACGACGCCAAGCGACAACAGCGCGGGGACCAGCGATTCCATCAGGCAGCCAGCGTCTGGCGCATCGCATGCGCCCAGCCGGCGCGGCGCGCCGCGCGTGCGTCGGCCGAAAGCTTGGGTTCGAACACGCGGTCGGCATGCCACATCGATTGCGCCTCCGCGAGCGACGCAAATAGCCCGGCACCGACACCAGCCAGCATAGCGGCGCCGAGCGCGGTGGTTTCGATGACCCGCGGCCGTTCGACGATCATATCCAGCATGTCAGCAAGGTCCTGGCAGAGCCAGTCATTGGCGACCATGCCACCGTCGACCCGCAGGCGCGCGGGACGCACGCCATCGGCAGCAAAGGCGTCGAACAGGTCGGCGGTCTGGTGGCCCATCGCCTCGAGGGCTGCGCGGACGACATGGGCGCGCGTCGTGCCGCCGGTCAGACCGGTCAGCGTGCCGCGCGCACCGGCATTCCAATAAGGCGCGCCGAGCCCCGACAAGGCGGGAACGAAATGCACACCGCCGGCATCGGGCACCGAGCGGGCCAGTGCCTCGGTCGCAGCCGCCGTCTCGATGATGCCGAGCCCGTCGCGCAGCCACTGGACGGCCGCACCGGCCGTGAAAATGCTGCCTTCCAGCGCATAGGTCGCAGTGCCCGCCAGCCGCCATGCGACGGTCGAGAGCAGGCGGTGGTCCGACCGGGGCGGTGTGGTTCCCGCCGTCGCCATCACGAAGGCGCCGGTTCCATAGGTCGATTTGACGAGGCCGGGCGTCAGGCAACCCTGCCCGATCGACGCCGCCTGCTGGTCACCCGCGCAACCAGTAACCGGGATCTCGCCGCCGAGGATTGTGGTCACGCCAAGCGGACCGGCGCAGTCGACGATTTCCGGCAAGGCCGCGCGGGGCACACCGAAGCGTTCAAGCAACGAGTCGTCCCAGCGGCAACTGGCCAGATCCATGAGTAGCGTGCGCGAGGCATTGGTCGCGTCGGTGGCATGGACGCCTGTCAGGCGGAACAGCAGATAGGAATCGACGGTGCCGAGCGCGAGGGTGCCAGCCTGCGCTGCGGCCGCGACCTGAGGCCAGTTCGCGAGCGCCCAGCCAATCTTGGTGCCGGAGAAATAGGGGTCGAGCAGCAGGCCGGTCCGGGCCTGGACTTCGGCTTCGGCGCCGTCGGCCTTCATCCCGTCGCAGATCGCAGCGGTGCGCCGGTCCTGCCAGACAATCGCCGGGGCGAGCGGCTCACCCGTGGCGCGATCCCAGAACACGACGGTTTCGCGCTGATTGGTCAGCCCGATCGCCGCGATATTCGACGCGCCGACCCGGTCCGCGACGGTGCGGATGCAGGCGAGTGTGCGCGCCCAGATTTCCGACGCGTCATGCTCGACCCAGCCGGGCTGCGGATAGGATTGGGTGAGCGGTGCGCCCTCGCTGGCAACGATGCTGCCGCTCAGGTCGAATGCGACGGCGCGCGTCGAGGTGGTGCCTTCGTCAACGGCAAGAATGAGGGCTTGTCCGGTCATGGCGACTTTTCTACCGCGCACTGCTGTGCAAGGTAAGCCCGTGATCCCCTCTCCAATCTACGACATTGCGATCATCGGCGGCGGCGTGAACGGCGCTGGAATCGCGCGCGATGCGGCGGGACGCGGCCTGAAGGTCGCGCTCATCGAAGCGGGCGACATCGGCGGCGCGACCTCGTCGGCATCGACCAAGCTCATCCATGGTGGCCTGCGCTATCTCGAATTCTACGAATTCCGGCTGGTCGCGAAGGCGCTGGCCGAGCGAGAGGTCATCCTGACCAACGCGCCGCAGATATCCTGGCCGCAGAGCTTCGTATTGCCGTACGAATCGCACCTGCGCCCGGCGTGGCTAATCCGCATGGGGCTGTTTCTCTACGATCATCTGGCACGGCGGCGGCAGGTGCCGGGCTCAGCGTCGATCGATTTGCGTCGCGACGTCGGCGGGCGGACGCTCAAGCCGTCATTCACCCGGGGCTTCCGCTTCTGGGACGGCTGGATCGACGACGCGCGGCTGGTGATGCTGAATGCGGTCGACGCCGCAGCGCGCGGTGCGCTGGTCCTGCCGCGAACGCGGGTGACGCGGGCGTCGCGGTCCGACGATGTGTGGACGCTGGAACTGGACCGGGGCAACCCAGTCGCGGCGCGAGCGATCGTCAATGCCGCTGGCCCTTGGGCCGACCGCGTTGCACGCGAAGTACTGGGGCTCAACGATGCGCCGCACCTGCGCCTTGTCCAGGGCGCGCATATCGTGACCAAGAAGGTGAACGGCAGCGCCGACGCCTATATGCTGCAGCAGGACGACGGGCGGATCGTGTTCGTCATTCCCTACGAGCAGAATTATTCGCTGATCGGCACCACCGAGACGCCGATCGATCGGCCCGAGGACGCGGGGGCGACCGAGGCCGAGGTCGAGTATCTGCTAGGCGCGGTCAATCGCTACATCACGCGGCCGATCGGCCATGCCGACATCGTACATCGGTTCGCGGGCGTCCGGCCGCTGGTGCTCGAGGAGGGCAAGGGCGCGCGGGAGACGACGCGCGACTGGCGCTTTGTCGACCATGGCAAGATGAACGTGCTGACGGTCGTCGGCGGCAAGATCACCACCTACCGGCGGCTCGCCGAGGCCGTGCTGAAACAGGTCGCGCCGGGTACGCGCAAGTGGACGGCGAAGGCACCGCTACCGGGCGGCGACGTGCCCCTGCAGCGCGGCGAAACCGGCCAAGCGGCATTCGCGCGCTGGCTGACCGCGTTGAAGGTCAAACACCGCCACTATGATCCTGCGCTCATCGACCGGCTCGCGCGCATACATGGCACGAAAACCGAGGTGCTGCTGGTCAACGGGCTGGGCGAGAATCTCGGCGGCGTGTTCACCGCTGAACTCGAGCGATTCGTAGCCGAGGAATGGGCGCGCACCGCTGAGGACGTGCTGTGGCGGCGCACCAAATTGGGCCTGCACCTCGATGCCGAGGCACAGACGCGCGTCGCGGATTGGTTCAAAGGCCGTTTCACAAACACTTAACCCGGCCGGTCTACAGTCCTTCTCCATGGCGGAGAGTTCGATGACCCGATCCTGGACACGCGCGAGCATCGAAGCCGTCGCGCTCGCGGCGGCCGTCAGCCTGCTCGATGCGCTCATCGACGCCGCCGTAGCGCTGCGGCCCGGCCATAATGCAGCGCGTTACGCCGCAGATCTGGCGATGCTCGGCGACGGCGCGGGACAGGCCGCTTTCGATCTTTGGGCGACGCTCGACGAGGAAGAGGTCCGCAAGGTCGCTTAGGCGGCCAGGCAGCGCGCGAACACCGCCGGGTCGACATTGCCGCCGGACAGCACGACGACAGCCGTTTTCCCGTTCAGGTCGACAGCACCGGACAGCGCAGCTGCGAGGGCGATCGCCCCGCCCGGCTCAACGACCAGCTTAAGATGCTCATAGGCGAATCGCATGGCGCGCAGCACCTCGGTCTCACCCATCACCACGCCGCGCGTATTGCGCGACGACAGGATTCCGAAGGTCAGTTCGCTGCTGATGAGCGTCTGTAGGGCATCGCAGATGGTCGGGCCCGCATTGATGACGGGCAGCCGCTGCCCGGCCGCAAGCGAACGGACGACATCGTCATAGCCTTCGGGTTCGACCGCAACCACCGGCGCACCAAGGCCGAGCGCGACGCCGCTGCTGAAGCCGCCGCCGCCACAGGGTATGATTGCGAGGTCGGCGACGAGACCCAGTGACGCAAGGTCCTCGCCAGCTTCCAGACCCGCCGTCCCCTGCCCGGCGACGATATAGGGATCGTCGAATGGCGGAACGATGATCGCACCGCGTTCGGCCGCGAGCGCTGCGCCGATTTCCTCGCGCTTATCGCGCAGACGCTGGTACAATATGACCTCGGCACCATGGCCGCGCGTCGCCGCAATTTTCATCGCAGGCGCATCGGACGGCATGATGATCGCGGCGCGAATCCCCAGCAATTTGGCGGCGAGCGCGACACCCTGCGCGTGGTTGCCCGACGAATAGGCGACCACGCCACCGGCGCGTTCGGCGGGCGTCATTGCGCTCAACCGGTTGTAAGCGCCGCGGAATTTGAACGAGCCGGTCCGCTGCAGGCATTCCGGTTTCAGGAACAAACGCCCCCCCGTGACCGCGTCGAGCCGGTCGTTTCGAAGCAGCGGCGTCCGCACCGCCTGGCCCGCAATGCGCGCCGCCGCGCGCGTCACTTCATCTTTCGTTAAACCTGTCACAAACTCATTCATCAGCCATTTCCAGTAACTTGTTGATCGGCCAAGGGGAAACACGACTTTTTTGGGCTCAAAAAAACGCTTTACAGGGGGGGGTACCGACCCTATCTAGCGCGTCCGCTGCCCCATGGGGACTTCCAAACCGCAAGGCAGCTGGTGTCAACCGCCCGTTGGAGGTCCCTTGAGTTGGTCAATCACGATAACGCGCTGGGGGTAGTTCGCGCCCTCCGTCCGGCCTCGCCGGTCACGCTCGTCCGTCCGCACGCCGCAGCGCGTGCCGCCCGCTTCTTTACCGAGAAGTTCCCGGGACTGTCGATGTATGCCGTCAAGGCAAATCCGTCGCCCGACCTTCTGCGCGTGCTGTGGGACAATGGCGTCACGCATTATGACGTCGCTTCGATCGTCGAAGTGCGGCTGGTGCGCGATACGCTTCCCGACGCGAAGCTGTGCTTCATGCATCCGGTCAAGTCGTCGGAAGCGATCGCCGAAGCCTATCACGCGCACGGCGTGCGCGTGTTCTCGCTCGACAGCGAGTCCGAGCTCGAGAAGATCATGGAAGCGACCGGCAATGCGACCGACCTGACGCTATGCGTCCGGCTGCGCGTGTCGTCGGCACATTCGAAGTTGAGCCTCGCCTCCAAGTTCGGCGCGAGCCTCGACGAGGCCCCCGCCCTGCTGATGGCCGCACGTCAGGCCGCCGATGCGCTCGGTGTCTGCTTCCATGTCGGCAGCCAGGCGATGAGCCCGCAGGCCTATGCCGAAGCGCTGTCGCTGGTACGCGCTGCGATCGTGCAGGCCGGCGTCACCGTCGATGTCATCGATGTCGGTGGCGGGTTCCCGTCGATCTACCCCGGCATGGATCCCGCGCCGCTACTCGGCTATTTCGCGGTGATCCACCGCGCCTATGAAGCGCTGCCGATCTCCTATTCGGCAGAACTCTGGTGCGAGCCGGGCCGCGCGCTGTGCGCCGAATATGCCTCGGTCGTCGTGCGGGTCGAGAAGCGCAAGGGCGATGTGCTGTATATCAACGACGGCGCCTATGGCTCGCTGTTCGATGCCGCGCATGTCGACTGGCGCTTCCCGGTGGAGCTGATCCGCGAGACCGAGTCGAACACCAAGGATATGGAGTTCAGCTTCTACGGCCCGACCTGTGACGACATGGACTATATGCGCGGACCGTTCGAGCTGCCAGCTGACGTGCAGGCTGGCGACTATCTAGAGATTGGTATGCTCGGTGCCTATGGCTCAGCGATGCGGACGCAGTTCAACGGCTTTGGTGCCGCGGAAAATGTCACCGTGTCCGACGAACCGATGGCCTGCGCCTATGTCGCCCGCGAACGCGAACGCCAGGTCGTCACGCGACTGAAAAAATAGGCGCGCACCGCTTTGCCCGCTCGGCGCCGGATGGTCCGGCCGCGGGCGGCGTTCCGCGCTGGAACGCCGAGCCAGCAGACCCATTCTGTTGACTGGAGACAGACGTGACCGAAGTACTCAAGAACGACGACCGCAAGGCGCAGCTGCTGTCGAAGGAAGTGCGCCACATCGATATCCGCAGCTTCGACGCGCGGCCGATCATCGATTCGATGGAAGGGATGTCCTTCACCTCGCGCGACCTTGCGCGGGCGACGGGCATCTACAACCAGATGCTCAGTGACCCGAACTGCACCATCGTGCTGGTCATCGCCGGCTCGACCTCGGCGGGCGGCTGCATGGACCTTTATGCCGAGCTGGTCCGCTCCAATATGGTCGACTGCATCGTCGCCACCGGCGCGTCGATCGTCGACATGGATTTCTTCGAAGGCCTCGGCCACAAGCATTATCAGGCGCTCGAGGTGCCGGACGACGACACGCTGCGCTCGCTCTACATCGACCGCATCTACGACACCTATATCGACGAAGAGCAGTTGCAGGATTGCGACCACACAATCGGTGCGATCGCCAATTCGCTCGATTCCAAGCCCTATTCAAGCCGCGCGTTCATCCGCGAGATGGGCAAATATCTCGTCGAGCACGGCAAGAAGGACAACAGCCTCGTCAAGCTCGCCTATGAACATGACGTGCCGATCTTCTGCCCGGCATTCGTTGATTCCTCGGCAGGCTTCGGCCTCGTCAAGCATCAGGTCGACCGCATGAAGGCCGGCGAGCCCTATATGGTGCTCGATGCGATCGCTGACTTCCGCGAACTGACCGACATCAAGATCAAGGCCGGGACGACCGGCCTGCTCATGATCGGCGGCGGCGTGCCGAAGAACTTCATCCAGGATACCGTCGTTTGCGCCGAAATTCTTGGTCACGACGATGTCGAGGTGCACAAATATGCCGTGCAGATCACCGTCGCCGACGTGCGCGACGGCGCTTGCTCCTCCTCGACGCTGCAGGAGGCGGCGAGCTGGGGCAAGGTCAACACCGGCATTGAGCAGATGGTGTTTGCGGAAGCCGGATCGGTCATGCCGCTGCTGGCTTCGGACGCCTATCATCGCGGCCACTGGAAGACCCGTGCCAAGAGGGCGTGGGGCAAGATTTTCGCCTGATAGAATCGCGGTTTGACAGCCGTAACGATTGCGGAGACCCTCCGCGACAGGCTCGCGGGGGGTTTTGCATGCCAAGTCCGATACTCGCGCCAGCGGCGGTGCTGGCACTATGGTCGCTGCTCATCCTGTTCTGGCTTGGTTTTGCACGCGCGTCGGATGTGACGGGCGGTGGCATTGAACTGAAGACAATGCCGCGCGGCGCACGCGGGGCCGATCTGGAACCGTTGCTGGCGGCGAAGACCAACTGGATTTCGCACAATTACACGCATCTGCACGAGCAGCCGACGCTATTCTATGCCGTCGTTGGCATATTGGCGCTGAGCGGTCATGGCGACGGCATCAACGCCGGGCTGGCCTGGGCTTACACCTCGCTGCGCATCGCCCATAGCCTCTGGCAATCGCTCATCAATTTCGTGCCCGTCCGCTTCGCGCTGTTCCTGACCTCGACGATCTGCCTACTCGCAATGGCGGTGAACGCGGTCCGGGCAACGACCGGCATCTGAACCAAAAATTTTGCAGGGGAAACGCAATGCATAGCCAAATTCTCGGGCCGGTTGTCGCCCTCGTCGCCTGGTCGCTGATCATCCTGCTGTGGGTCGTCGTGACCCGCCTGCCGGCGCTCAAACAGGTCGGTATCGACATCGGCACGGTGCGCGGCGGCAAGCCGGGTGGCCTCGATGGCGTGCTGCCGGAATCGACCCAGTGGAAGGCGCATAATTACATCCACCTCATGGAGCAGCCGACGCTCTTCTATGCGATCTGCCTTTCGCTCGCGGTGCTCGGTGCTGGTGATGGCCTGAATGCGCAGCTGGCCTGGGCCTATACCGGCCTCCGCATCGTCCACAGCCTGATCCAGACGACCTCCAACGTCGTCAAATACCGCTTTGCGGTGTTCTTCCTGAGCACGCTGGCGCTGATGGCGCTGACGCTGCACGCCGCGCTCATCTTGCTGCACTGAGCCGGCAACGCTCGGCTCAGCGCACGAACAGCGCTGCCAGCTCGAGGTGGGTGGACCAGCGGAACTGACCGACGGGCCATAGCCGCTCGATACGATAGCCGCCGGTTGCGAGCATCGCGGCGTCGCGCGCAAAGGTGGCGGGGTTGCAGGACACCGACAGGATGCGCGGAACCACCGACCGGGCGAGCGCAGCCACCTGCGCGACGGCACCGGCACGCGGTGGATCGAGCACCACGGCATCGAATGCCGCGAGTTCGTCGCTGGTCAGGGGCCGGCGGAACAGATCGCGGTGTTCGGTGGTCACCGGCCGCCCGTTGCTGCGGGCTGCGGCTGACAGTGCGGCAACGGGATCGCGAGCGGCGTCTGCCGCAAAGACCTTCGCCTTCGACGACAGCGGCAAAGCGAAGGTGCCGAGCCCGCAGAACAGGTCCGCAATGCGGCTGGCATCGCCAACGCCGTCCATGACGGCCGCTGTCAGTGCCGCCTCCCCGTCGAGCGTCGCTTGCAGAAATGCGGCGGGCGGCAAACCGACAGACACGCCGCCGAGTCGGATGATCGGGGCGCGCTCCTCGGCGATAATCTCGATGCCGCCTGCCCCTTCGACGGCCAGCCGCGCCAGATCATGCTTGGATGCGAACGCCGTCAGCCGTTCGAGTTCGTCATAAGTCGATACGCCCACGTTCGACAGCATCAGGTCGACGCCCGTGACGGTCGAGGTCATCGTCACGCCGGCCCCCTGCCCCGGGCCAATCACACCGCCGAGCAACGCCCTGAGCGGCGCGACGAGTGCGAACAGCTCCGGCGTGATGACGTGGCAATCGTGCATGTCGACGATGCGGTGCGAATTCTCCGCATTGAAGCCGAGCGCAATGTCGCGGCCCTTGCGGATAGCGCGTAAGCTGGCACGACGGCGCGAACGCGGCGGCGACAGATGCACTGGCATCATCTCGCCAACGCCGACGCCCTGTTGGCTGAGCGCGAACGTGATTCGCGCGGTGGCCCATTCGGCATAGGCCGCATCGGCGACATGCTGCATCTGGCAGCCGCCGCACTCCGGGAAATGTCGGCAGGGCGGGACGACGTGATTCGGACCCGGCTCGACGGTCAGTCGATCCCCATCGACATGGATGGTGTCGCCCGGGGCGGCGAGAGAGACGTAGCGGCCAGTGTCGGTGACGCCATCACCCCGACCGGCTAGCCTTACCACTGTCTCCGGCATGTTCACCGGCAGTTCCTGATGACAGCGGGCAAAGCGGCGACAAGGTCGTCGGCGATCAGCCCAGAACCCGCGCGACGCCCCGCCTCGGCATGGACCCAAGCCCCCGCGGAGGCTGCGTCGAAGGCGTCGAGCCCGCGCGCCAGCAGAGCGGCGATGATTCCGGTCAGCACGTCGCCCGATCCGGCGGTTGCCAGATCGGCGGTCCCATGCGCGCAAACACCTGCTCGGCCGTCGGGATCGGCGATGACGGTGTCCGGTCCCTTGAGCAGGACCACCGCGCCGACCGACCGCGCCGCTGCGCGAACGCGGTCCAGCTTACTGCCGGAAAGCTCGCCGAACAGACGGCGAAATTCGCCCTCATGCGGTGTCAGCACAGCAGGCGCTTGTATTGCCGCAGCCAAAGCGCCCGGGTCCCCGGCGAACAATGTGAACACGTCGGCATCGAGGATCGTCGGCTTTGCCGCCGCGAGAGCGGCGAGGACCGGCGTGCGGCCTAGCGCCAAGCCTAGCCCTGGCCCTATAGCGATAGCGGACACGCGCGGCTCGCGGGCCGTTTCGGCGAGGTCTCCGGACGACAGCACCACCGACGTCAGGTTGGCGGCGTTGGCATCGATAGCGTCAGGCGGCGACAGCAGCGTCACATAGCCCGCCCCGGCACGCTGCGCGGCCAGAGCGGAAAGTCGTGCGGCACCGGCCGACGCTTTCGGCCCGCCGGCAAGCAGCACATGGCCACGGCTGAACTTGTGGGCATCGGAGGACGGCGGCGCGATATGGGGGCGGCCTATTGCAAAGGCCTCCGACCGGTCCGGGGCCAGACCGATTTCAGCAACAACGATTCGCCCGGCATATCCCGCTGCGGGCGACAGCAGGTGCGCGGGCTTCAGCGCACCGAAGGTAATCGTCAGGTAGGCGCGCATCGGTGGCGACAGGCATTGGCCGTCGTCCGTCGATACGCCGCTCGGCAAGTCGATCGCGGCAATGACGCGTGCGGCGGCGGACAGGCGGGTGAGGATTGCGGTGAGCTCGTCGGACAATCCGCGCGTGAGTCCGATGCCGAACAGCGCATCGACGATCAGCGGCGCGGGCTCGGTGGACATGTCCAGTGTCTCGACCGGTCCCTCCCAGAGCGCAGCGGCAGCTTTTGCTTCTGCCGTAACCGGGGCGGACAGCCCGGCAACCCGGACTGGCCAGCCTCGCTGTTGCAGGGCGCGGGCCACGACATAGCCGTCGCCGCCATTGTTGCCGGGGCCGCAGAGGACGAGCGTCGGCAGGCCGCCGACGAAGGCAGCAATCGCATCGGCAGCGGCGTGGCCGGCGGCGTCCATCAAGGCCGTTGCGGGCGTCCCGGCGGCGATGACGCGTGCCTCCAGGTCACGCATTTCCTGCGCCGTCACGATGGATGTCTGAAACGTCATGCTTTTGTCATTTTTGCGGAACGGACTATATCCGGCTGATTGGTTGCGTTGTGAGGTTACATGTTTCGTCGCGTCGAAGCCCGTTTTTTGACCATTGTCGCCGTAATCGGCCTTTCGCTCGCGGGATGCGCATCCCGTCCCGCCGGAACGATCGGCGAAATCGCACGCGATGGGCGCGGGTTGCCGGTCTGGTCGGCAATCCCGCACCCCGCCGCGCCGGAACCTGCGCCGATGCCGCCGGGCGTCTAGTTCGGATCAGATATCCGCATAGACATGCCTCTCGGCTTTCGCGCCGGGGTGGGTTTGTGCGCCGGTCCGCGCCGGGCCGACGAGCTGCGCATATTTCCAGAGCGCGCCGGACTGGTAATCGTTGACGCGCGGCTGCCAGGCGGTGCGCCGCGCGGCGAGGACGTCGGCGGGTACATCAAGGTCGATGGTCCCGGCTTCGGCGTCGATGACGATGATGTCGCCATTCTCGATCAGTGCGATTGGACCGCCCTCGGCCGCTTCCGGACCGACATGGCCGATGCAGAAGCCGCGCGTCGCGCCCGAGAAGCGGCCGTCGGTTATCAGTGCCACCTTGTCGCCCATGCCGCGCCCGTAGAGCGCTGCGGTCGTCGACAGCATCTCGCGCATGCCGGGCCCGCCCTTCGGCCCCTCATAACGGATGATCAGCACCTCACCCTCGCGGATGTGGCCACCCTCGACGGCTGCAAAACAGTCTTCCTCGCAATCGAACACATGCGCCGGGCCGGTGAACTGCAGGCGGTTCATCCCGGCAACCTTCACGATCGCGCCGTCGGGTGCCAAGGTGCCCTTGAGGCCGACGACTCCGCCCGTCGGGCTGATTGGAGCCGCGACCGAGTAGATGACCTTCTGGTCGGGGTTCCAGATGACCTCGTCGATATTTTCGCCGAGCGTCTTGCCTGTCACCGTCAGGCAATTGCCATCGAGGAAGCCACCGTCGAGCATCGTCTTCATCAGCATATAGACGCCACCGGCTTCATACATGTCCTTGGCGACATAGCGGCCGCCGGGCTTGAGGTCGGCGATATAGGGCGTCGATTTGAACACATCGGCGACATCGAACAGGTCGAACTCGATGCCTGCCTCCGCCGCCATCGCGGGCAGATGCAGCGCACCATTGGTCGAGCCGCCAGTCGCCGCGACGACGCGTGCCGCATTTTCGAACGCGGCGCGGGTGCAGATGTCGCGGGGTCGAATGTTTCTTTCCAGTAACGTCATCACCTGCCGGCCCGCGGCAATCGCAATGTCGGCGCGGCTGGCATAGGGTGCCGGCATCATGTTCGAATTGGGCAGCGACAGTCCGATCGCCTCGCCGACACAGGCCATGGTGTTGGCGGTGAACTGGCCGCCGCAGGCGCCGTGGCCCGGACAGGCGACTTTCTCGAGCGCCGTCAGTTCCTCGATCGGACAGCCGCCCGCCGAATACTGGCCGACCGCTTCGAACACATCGACAACCGTGACGTCCTTGCCGTGGAAATGCCCCGGCAGGATCGAGCCGCCGTAGACGAAGATCGACGGCACATTGAGCCGCAGCATCGACATCATCATGCCGGGCAGGCTCTTGTCGCAGCCGGCGAACCCCACCAACGCGTCGTAACAATGACCGCGCATGGAGGCCTCGATCGAGTCGGCAATGATCTCGCGGCTGACCAGAGAGGACTTCATTCCCTGATGCCCCATCGCGATACCATCGGTGACGGTGATCGTATTGAACCGCCGCGGCATGCCCCCAGCATCGACAACGCCCTGCCGAGCGACATCGGCCTGCGCGTCGAGCGTGGTGTTGCATGGCGCGCTGTCGTTGCCCGCCGAGGCGATGCCGACGAACGGCCGGCCGATCGCCTCCTCGTCGAGACCCATCGCATAATAATAGGAGCGGTGCGGTGCACGCTCGGGCCCGACGCTGACGTGGCGGCTGGGGAGCTTCGATTTGTCGAAACGAGGGGCTGTCATTCGTCCGGTCCTCACTGCCGTAAATTGGCGATCTTCCGCCAAAAGTGTCGGATTTCTTTACACTCGCGACAAAGGCGCGCACCCGCCAATTATCCTTCGCGTTGGAATGCCGGGTTTATTGCGACTTGGTATCGGTTTTGCTAGAGGCTTCGGCAGATATGCGCACGTCTTCTGAGAATCGAATCGTCAGTCGCCTTCGGGCGCTGCTGGCCGGGGCCTTGGCTCTGGGCTGGTCGAGCGCGTCCTTGGCGCTGCCGACGACGCCGGTGACCGTCAACTTCTCGAACCTGTGCACGACCGAATGCGGCACGAGTGGAACGCTCGGCAACAGCCGCACCTTCACCTTCTTCGACAGCCAAGGGCTTGCGTCGCGCGTTAATGTAACGGCTTGGACCGCGTCGCAGAACGCGACCACCGGTGCGCTGGGCACGTTTCAGACCGCATTCCTGGGCGACTACAGTGGCGGTCTTGGCGTTACAACGTCGGCCGAGGGCAACGGATCGAGCAACAACTCGCACACCGCCGACAATTATCAGGGCATCGATTTTGTGGTGCTGCGCTTCGACGGCGACGTCGTGATGACCGGTGCACAGCTCAACGCTTTTGCGATGACAGCGACAGGCTTTTCGGGATCGGGCAGCGATACCGATGCGAGCTTTTACTTCGGGTCAACGACGGTGCCTTGGGGCACCCCCGTCAATATGGCCGACGCCACTCAGCGTCTGTCGATATTGAACCACTACACCGACACACTGGGCGGCAGTTCGAGCAACTACCGCAACGTCAACACCAGCACGCTTTATTCAGGTAATGTCGTTGTGATCGCGCCAAGCCTTGCCGACTACAATCGTGGAACAGTAGGCGGCAACCGGCCAGACGCTTTCAAGATCGAGAGCATCAACGTGCAATATCTGGTGGCTCAGGCCCCTGAGCCGGCGGCACTAGGACTGCTAGGGTTCGGTGTGCTCGGCATGGCGGGTCTGCGCCGCCGCAAGCGCTAGGCCCGCGCGCGGACTTCTGAGACAGTTTCCGACACGATATCCGTCCACAACGCGATGCCGTCCGGCGTCTGCAATTCGTCCTGCCGGATCTCGAACCCCAGATAAGGCAGCCCGCGCGCTTCGGCGTGGCGGTTCATTGTGTAGTTGAGAACGCGACCCGAATAGGGTTCATTGTCCCCGCAATTCAGCCCGCGCGCACGTAGCGACGCGATCGCCAGTGCCGCAGCGCGGTTATCGCGGTTGTAGAGAATTCCGACAGGCCAGGGCCGCGATTCGGCGCGGCTCGTGAGCGCTGGCGTGAAGCTGTGGATCGACAGCAGGAAATCGATGGCCTGATCGTTGATCAGGCTGCTGATCCGGTCATGATAGGGCTTGTGGAATTCGACGATCCGGCGGAGGCGCTCGGCCAAGGGCAGCTGGAAATTGCCCGGAATGGCATGTCCGTCGCTCGACTCGGGGATGAGCCCCTCGGCCTCCTCCTCGCGATTGAGGTCGATGACGAGCCGCGACACATGACCGAGCAGCGCATGTCCGCCGAGCCGGGCCGCAACGCCCTTGGCGACATCCCCTGCCCCAATGTCGAGAGCGATATGCTCCTGCATCAGCGCCGAAGGCACGCCGAGGTCGATCCCGGCGGGCACGGCGTTGGACGCATGGTCGGCGACGATGAGCAGCCGCGAGTGGGCCGCTCCGGCGATCGAGTGCAACGCCCTCACCGGTCGGCGAACGCCGGCGCGCGCTTGGCAAGAAAGGCCGCGACGCCTTCCTGAAAGTCGCTGCCGGTGAAGGCCGCGTCGAACTGACTGCTGCTCGCCGCGTCGTCGTCTGCGGCGCCGTCGAGAATCCGCCGCACGATCGCCTTCGACGCCTGCTGGCTGTAGGGCGACGCCGCCGCTATGCTCCCAGCAAGCGATGCAAGAGCGACAGCCAAATCGTCGGCGACGATATCGGCAAGTCCGATCCGCCCCGCTTCCGCTGCGTCCATCAGTGAACCGGTGAACAGGATGCGCTTCGCCTGCGATGGGCCGACCACATCGACGAGCAATTTGGTGTCGTGCAGCGGATACACGAGGCCGAGCTTGGCGGGCGTGATGCCAAAGCGGGCGCGCGGGCTGGCGATCCGCATGTCGCACGCAAGCGCGAGGCCGCAGCCGCCGCCGATACAGTCACCATCAATAGCGGCGATCGTTGGCTTGGCGGCGCGGGTCAGCGTGACCTGCGCCTTGCGGATCGCGGATTGGTTGACGGCGCGCCACGCCGGATCGGCTGAGCGCGTGGCGAATTCGCCAATGTCGGCACCGGCGCAGAAGGGACCCGGCTCGGCAGAGGTCAGCACGAGCAGGCGCACGGACGGCTCGGCCATGGCCGTGTCAACAAGGCCGGGCAGCGCCTCCCACATCGACTGGTCGAACGCATTGCGCTTGGCGGCGCGGTCGATGAGCAGGCGCGCCACCGGCCCGTCGCGCTCCAGCCGCAGAAAGTCCGTCATGCCGATCCTGCCCTCCGCTTGCCGATGGCACCGCATGGCGGAAAAGCGCGCACAAAAAAAGGGCCGCACCGAGGGATGGTGCGGCCCGTCGCTTCCCGGGGAGGGAAAAGGGTGATCTTATTTGGCGGCCGGGGTCACCAGCGACGCATATTCGACGTTCAGGGCGCGGGCAGCGGCCTTGAACTTGGCGTTGGCGTCGACGCGGTTGCCGAGCTCGCAGAGCTGGACGCCCATGGCGAGGCTCTTCAGCGCCTTCTTGCTGGCGTCGGCATCGGTCGAAGCCGAAGCAGCGGCGCGGATTGCGGCGGGGGTCGTGGCGCAGGTGTCGCCCTGGGCGAACGCCGGGGTCGCAGCGGCAAAGGTCAGGGCGGCCATCACGATCGCGACGGGCGCTGCAATCAAGGTGCGGTTCATGGTCATTCTCCGTCTCAGATGCGGTGGCTGGCCGCTGGTTTGAGCCTTACTCAAAAACATCTGAGTGCCGCTTTAAGTGCGACTCGGAACACCGTCAACATCTATTTTGAGTGTCACACAAATTGCATGGGAGCCATGCATTTTGTGCATTGCACAAAATGACGATCTTATAGGGATTGGTGCTTGGCTTGTGCGGCCAAGTCGTTCAGGAAAAAGCCTGAATCCCTGTCTGGGCGCGTCCTAGAATCAGCGCATGTACGTCATGCGTCCCCTCATAGGTATTCACCGCCTCGAGATTCATGACATGGCGGATCACACCATATTCATCGGAAATGCCGTTGCCGCCGTGCATGTCGCGAGCGATTCGCGCGATCTCCAGCGCCTTGCCGCAATTGTTGCGCTTGATCAGGCTGATCGCTTCGGGAGCCAGCCGGTGGTCGTCCATTAGCCGCCCGGCGGTAAGCGCCGCGTTCAGGCCGAGGGTGATTTCGGTCTGCATGTCGGCAAGCTTTTTCTGGAATAGCTGGGTTGCCGCGAGCGGCCGCCCGAACTGTTTGCGGTCGAGGCCATATTGCCTGGCGGCGTGCCAGCAATATTCCGCCGCACCCATCGCACCCCAGGCAATGCCGTAACGCGCATTGTTGAGGCAGCCGAACGGGCCGCCCAGTCCGCGTGCGTTTGGCAGCAGCCGGTCATCGGCAATTTCGACGCCGTCGAGCACGATCTCGCCCGTTACCCAGGCGCGTAGCGAGAATTTCCCCTCGATCTTCGGCGTCGACAGGCCCTTGTCGCTACGTTCGACGATGAAACCGCGGATCGCGTCATCATCGGTCTTGGCCCAGACCACCATGACGTCCGCGAAGGGCGATGAGGTGATCCACATCTTCGCGCCGTCGAGCACATAGCCGCCCTGAACCTTGCGGGCGCGCGTCTTCATGCTGCCCGGATCGGAGCCGGCGTCGGGTTCGGTCAGGCCGAACGACCCGATCCATTCGCCGCTGGCGAGTTTCGGCAGATAGCGCTGGCGCTGCTCCTCGGTGCCATAGGCATGGATCGGGTACATCACGAGCGACGACTGCACCGACATTGCCGACCGGTAGGCCGAATCGGCACGCTCGACCTCGCGAGCGATGAGGCCGTAGGCGACATAGGAGACGCCGGGGCAGCCATAGCCTTCGATCGTGGGGCCGAGCAGCCCCATCTCGCCGAACTTGGCCATGAGCGAGCGGTCGCAGGTCTCATGGCGATTTGATTCGCGGACGATCGGCATCAATTCGGCATCGGCGAAGGCTCGCGCCGAGTCGCGGACCAGCCGCTCCTCTTCGGTCAGCGCGGCATCGAGCAGCAAAGGGTCTTCCCAGACGAAGCTGGGCCAGCGGGGTGCGGAGGACACGGTCATCGCGCTCCCTTAGCGCGTCGCGTCGGATCAGGCGAGCCGGGTCGGCATGATCCACCAGCGGCTGTTCGCTCCCGCGATCGCGCAGGCGGCGGCGTCCCGCGCTGCATCGCTGGCAAACAGCGCGAAACAGGTCGCGCCGGACCCCGACATGCGCACGAAGGTCGCATTCTGCTGTTCCGCGAGCGCATCCAGCACATCGCCGATAACGGGCTCCAGCGCCCGGGCCGGGGCCTCGAGGTCATTTCGCCCCGCCGCAGCAACCGAAATCGGGTCACCATCAGCAAGCGGGCCATAGTCGACCCCGCCCCAGCCCGCGAACACCGCAGCCGTGGAGACGGCGACGCCGGGATTGACGAGGAGAACCGGCGTTTCGGCCAGCCCGGCATCGTCGACGGGCTGAAGCAACTCCCCTCGCCCATCGCCGCGCATAGTCTGTGACCACACGCAGGCGGCAACGTCGGCCCCGAGGGTTGCGCCCAGCGTGGCAAGCCGTTCGATTGGCCAGTGCAAACCCCAGTGGCGGTTCAGCAATCGCAGGGCCGCCGCTGCGTCCGCCGATCCGCCACCGATCCCGGAGGCGACGGGCAGGTTCTTAGTCAGGCGCAAAGCGATGGGCTTTGTCACACCAGCTGCCGAACCAAGCACCCGCGCAGCGCGGGTGACGAGATTTTCGTCATCTTGCTGAAGCGATGCACTGAACGGACCGTCGATCGTCAGCATGGGCGCGCCGCTGCCATCCGTAAGCAGGGTCAACTCATCGCCGGCTTCGACGAACGCAAAGATGGTCTCAAGGTCGTGATAGCCGTCGGCTCGTTTGCGCCGGACATGGAGCGCGAGGTTCAGCTTGGCGCGCGCCGTCTCGGTCAGCGTCACGGCTTGCGCAACGCCATCGCTCCCGCAACATCGAGACCATAGTCGAGCTTCTGCGTGACACGGGTCTCCGCGGCCTTGTCCGGCCCGCCGTCGAGCGCCGCCTTCCAGCGGAACCGCGCCTCAATCTTGCGGCCGACCTTCCAATAGGCGTCACCGAGATGCTCGTTGATCGTCGGATCGTCAGCGACCGCTGCGACGGCGCGCTCGAGCTGCACGACGGCCTGCGCATATTTGCCAGTGCGATAATAGGCCCAGCCAAGCGAATCGGCGATGAAACCGTCCTCGGGCTTGGCGGCGACCGCCCGTTCGATGAGCGATTGCGCCTCGGCGAGCCGCTCGCCGCGATCGAGCAGCGCATAGCCGAGATAGTTCAGCGCCGACGCCTCGTTGGGCGAGATCGCGATGGCCTGCCGCAGATCCTGCTGCGCCGCCGCCCAATCGCCCGAGCGCTCGCGCGCCGCACCGCGCGAGAAATAGAGATACCAATTCTCCGGCGCTTCGGGGGTCGACAATGCCATCGCCTTGGTGAAGGCCGTCACCGCCTCCGGGTAACGGTCGAGCCGCGTGTAGGCCTCCCCGACCCGCGCCCAATCCTCAACCCGCGCATTGGGACGTGCCGCTGCCTGTTCGAGCAGCACCAGCGATTCCTTTTGCCGGTCGACCTGCTGCAGCACGGCCGCCTCGCGCGCCTTGGCGAGGGTGATCATCGGGTCGGACGGCGAAATTTTGCCCAGCGCTTCCAGCGCACCGTCATATTGCTCGTTCCGCGTCAGCACGTCGGCCGTCACCAGCCAGGCGTCGGCATCGCCGGGTTCGAGGAAGGTTGCATAGCGCGCCATGACCAGCGCGATCGGCAGCGGTTTCTCGCGCGACAGGTCGGCGGCCATGCGTGCGAAGAGTTCGGCGACGCCGGCGCGCGGGTCATCGACACCGCCGCGGATCGGTTGATCGGCAGCCAGGCGCGCCTGCGCATTTTCGAAGGCCGCATCCTTGCCGCCGCCGTCGAGCAGCTTCGCCGCTTCGGCCTTCTTGCCGGCCGATTGGAGGGCAGACGCTGCCGCGAGCCGCAGCCGTACGATCTGCGCGCCGTCGCCGACCAGCAGGAGATTGTAGGTCGCAGCAGCCTCGTCCCAGCGCTTCATCGCCGCAAGAATATGGCCGCGATGTTCGGTGATGTAGGCGCGACCGAAACCTTCCTGCGATTCCGGATCGAGTAGCTTTAGCGCGCCTGCCTTGTCGCCTCGCCCAAAGCGCACCCAGGCATCGATCACGGGCGCGGCAAAGGCAGCAAACCCGGCATCAACCAGTTGCTTACGAGCCGCATCAGCCGCCACCCAGTCGCGTTTCTCAATCGCTTGGGTGACCGCGAGCAGGCTCAGTGCTGCATCGAACTGGTCGCTCTTGGCGAGTTTGGGGGCGAGCGCGACGGCCTGCTTCTCGTCGCCGCTCGCGACGGCGAGGTCGAAGGCCCGGCGCGCCAGCGTCGGATCGCCGGGATCGCCAACCAGCGCACCGGCGAAATAACGCGAGGCGCGCGGCAGATCGTCGACGGCAAAGGCGTGGCGTCCGAGGACATAGGCACGCGTCGGTGAAGGGATCGCGTCCGCAGGTGCAGCGGCGACCATGGCTCCCAGCAGAATGACTCGCGCGATACCGGTCATGATGTCCTTACATGTTGGGGTAGTTTGGCCCTCCGCCACCCTCCGGCACAACCCAATTTATGTTCTGCGTCGGATCCTTGATGTCGCAGGTCTTGCAGTGCACGCAGTTCTGCGCGTTGATTTGCAAGCGCGGATTGTCGCCGTCCGCATCCTGCACAATCTCATAAACGCCCGCCGGGCAATAACGCTGCGCCGGTTCGTCATAGAGCGGCAGATTGATGGTGATCGGGACGTCGGCGTCCTTGAGCGTGAGGTGGACCGGCTGATCCTCCTCATGATTGGTGTTCGACAGGAACACCGAGGACAATTTGTCGAAGCTGAACACGCCGTCGGGTTTCGGATAGACAATCGGATGCGCATGGTCGGTCCGGCGCAGCTGCTCATTATCGCGGTGATGCTTCATCGTGAACGGCATGCGGATGCCGAAATATTCAAGCCACATGGTGATGCCCGCGATCAGCGTGCCGATCAGGTCGCCGAACTTCTCGACCGCCGGGAGCGTGTTGCGGACCATCCGCAGCTCCTTCTCGACCCAGCTCGACTTATAGGCCTCGCCGTAAGCGGTCAGTTCATCGCCCGACCGGTCGGCGGCAATCGCTGCGAAGGCGGCTTCGGCTGCCATCATGCCGGTCTTCATCGCAGTGTGGCTGCCCTTGATGCGCGGCACATTCACGAACCCCGCCGAACAGCCGATCAGCGCGCCGCCGGGGAAGGTCAGCTTCGGCACGGCCTGCCAGCCGCCGTCATTGATCGCGCGCGCACCATAGGAAATGCGCCGCCCGCCCTTCAGAATTGCCTTGATTGCGGGATGCGTCTTCCAGCGCTGCATCTCATCGAACGGCGACAGATAGGGATTCTTGTAGTTGAGCCAGGTCACGAAGCCGAGCGCGACCTGCCCGTCGGCCTGATGATAGAGGAAGCCGCCGCCATTCTCCTCGCCGAGAGGCCAGCCTTGGGTGTGGATGACCCGGCCCGGGACATGCTGATCGGCGGGAATGTCCCACAGCTCCTTGATGCCGATGCCATAGACCTGCGGCTGCGAATCCTTCGCCAGATCGAAGTGGCGGATCAGCTGCTTTGACAGATGGCCGCGTACGCCTTCGGCGAAGAAGGTATATTTGGCATGGAGTTCGATACCGGGGGTGTAGCTCGGCTTGTGGGTGCCGTCCTTTGCGACGCCCATGTCGCCGGTCGCAACGCCCTTTACCGAGCCGTCCTCGTTGAACAGCACCTCGGCAGCGGCGAAACCCGGGAATATTTCGACGCCAAGTGCTTCGGCCTGGCTGGCAAGCCAGCGGCACAGGTTGCCGAGCGACAGCGTGTAGGTGCCCTTATTGTTCATGAAGGGTGGGGTCAGCAGGTGCGGGAATTCGAACTTGCGGCCCTTGGTGAGAATCCAGTGATGGTTCTCAGTCACCGGCACGGTCAGCGGATGGCCGTCCATCGTGCGCCAGTCGGGCAGCAACTCGTCGAGCGCCTTGGGATCGACGACCGCGCCCGAGAGGATATGCGCGCCGATCTCCGCGCCCTTTTCGAGCACGCAGACGCCGAGTTCCGTCCCCTTTTCCGCCGCCAGCTGTTTCAGCCGGATCGCCGCCGACAGGCCCGCCGGGCCGCCGCCGACGATCACCACGTCATAGGGCATCGATTCGCGTTCGCTCATGTGTCTTCCCGACCAAGCTGTCCCAACGGCACGTCGCACAAATGCCATGCTTCGACCAATAGGAACCCCTCCCCGAATTGACCAGAGTCGGAATGGCGGCATGACTGGCCGGCGTGGTGGGGGTTACCGAATCGACGATGACACGTGGCGCGGCGCTGGCTGCGCTGTCGTGGTGGGCGGACGCCGGCGTGGATGTGCTGGTGGACGACGCACCGCGCGACTGGCTGGCGGCAGCCATCGACGCTGAGCGCGTCCCCTCCCCAACGGGGAGGGGTCAGGGGTGGGCCTCTGAGCAAATTCCTCAGCCGAAAACGAAGCCCTCGCTTGAGCGCCCACCCCTGGCCCCTCCCCAGCGGGGAGGGGACGTTGACCTTTCGGCGCTGAATGACACGCTCGCCCGGACGGACACGCTGGACGCGTTGCGACTGGCGGTCGAGGCCATCCGGCCGCGGGCGATTTTCTCGGACGGCGATCCGGCGTCGGGTGTGATGATCGTCGGCGAGACAGCGGCGCCCGACGACGACCGGACAGGCAAGCCCTTTTCGGGGCCAGCAGGCGAGCTTCTCGACAAGATGCTCGCGGCGATCGGGCGGGACCGGACGTCGACCTATATCTCCAACCTGCTGCTGTGGCGCAGCTTCGGCAAGGCGGCGCCTGCCGACCTCGCGATCGGGCAGGCGATCCTGCGCCGTCATATCGAGCTGGCGAAGCCGCGAGCATTGCTCGTGATGAGCGGCGAAGCGGCGAAGGCGCTGCTTGGAACTTCGGCGGGGATTACCCAGCTGCGCGGACAATGGGTTCATCTACCAGTTGGCACAGATAGCATTCCGGTTCTTCCGACTTTCAACCCGGCCTATCTGCTCCGCCGCCCGGCCGACAAGCGGCTGGCTTGGGCGGACCTTCTGATGTTCAAGGCGAAGATCGATGCGTAAGTGGCTTGTATCGTTGCTGCTTGCTGCGGTGGCTGTTGCACCTGCGGCAGCGCAGACGCCTATCACAACGGCGCAGCGGGCGGTGCCGGCGCAGCTGTCCGAGGCCGAGCGTTTGGTGTTTACACAGGCGTTCCGGGATGTCGCGGCGGGGCGCGTTGCGTCTGCGCGTGCGGTGGCCGATGCCAACCCGGATGCACTGCTGACCCCTGCCCTGCAAGCGCAGATCGCGCTGGCAGCAAAGCCCGGCAAGGCGGACCGCAAGCTCGCCGACTGGCTGCAGACCAACAGCGACGCGCCACAGGCCGTGGCGATTGCCGCGCGCGCCCGGGCTGCTGGCGCGACCGATCTGCCGGCCTTGCCGAGCGTTCGCGCGCTGCCCGTGCTCGGCACGCCCCGGCTGCCCAAGATCGTCGATCCAGCCGCCGCAGCGCTGGCGACCGAACTCGGCCCGTTGCTCACGGGCGACCGCCCCGCCGAGGCGGAGGCGCTGTGGCGCGCCCGCCGCGACGGGTTGGCACCAGCGAGCCGCGCCGAATGGGCGCAGAAAATCGCCTGGGAATATTTTCAGGCCGGCGACGACGAATCGGCGATCCGCATGGGGCTGGAAGCCCGCGACGGCGGCGATACCAACAGTTTCGCAATGGGCGCGTGGACGGCAGGCCTCGCCGCATGGCGCGCAAATGATTGCATCCGCGCCGCCGCTGCCTTCGATTCGGCGGCCGCGCTCGGATCTTCGGCCAATTATTGGGCGAGTCGCGCTTATACCGCCTGCGGCGCGGCCGATCTTGCGACCGCGCGGCTGCGCAGCGCCGCGACTGATCCGACAGGCTTCTACGGGCTGCTCGCGCGCCACGCGCTCGGTATCGACGATGCGGCGAGCTGGGCTGAGCCCGACTTCATCCAGGCCGACTGGACGACGCTGGCCCGGCTGCCCGGCGCGCGCCGCGCGGTGGCGCTTGTCGAGATCGGTCAATTGGGCCTTGCCGACCGCGAACTCAAATATCTCGCGGCGACCGGCGACCCGGCCAACTATCCGGCGCTGCTTCGCCTTTCCGCGCGGCTCAACATGCCGGCGACGCAGGTCTGGCTCGCGCAGCGCCCGCCGGCGGGCGCGACCGCGCCAATGGCCGCGCGCTACCCTGCCCCCGACTGGCTGCCGGCCCGCGGCTGGCGCGTCGACAAGGCGCTGGTGTTTGCGCACGCGCTGCAGGAATCGAATTTCGTCACCGATGCGCAGTCGCGCGTCGGCGCGCGCGGCGTCATGCAACTGATGCCCGCGACGGCGCGGCAGCTCGCGCGCGCGGCCGGGGAAATCTGTGACGAGGACACACTGACCGACCCGTCATTCAGCATCGAATATGGGCAGGCCTATCTGGAGAAGCTGCGCGACTCGCAACTGACCGGCGGGCTGCTGCCCAAGGTCATCGCCGCCTATAATGCCGGGCCGGGATCGGTGCAGAAGTGGAATGCGACACTGCGCGACAATGGCGACCCGCTGCTGTTCATCGAATCGATCCCGTTCCGCGAGACGCGCCACTATGTCGAGATCGTGCTGCGCAATTACTGGATGTACCAGCGTCGCATGGGTGCCCCCGCACCGAGCATGGACGCGATCGCCGCCGGCCTGTGGCCGCGCTTCCCCGGCATGCCCGGCGCACTCGCGGTCAAGGTCGAGCCAGCGGTGTTCGCGCCGGTCCGCATCGAGTCCGCCGCCGTCGATACGCTCGACACCGGATCGGCGAGCACGGCCACCTATGCCAATTGACGAGAGCCGCCCCTTCCAGCAGGTTCGCATCGCCGTGCTGACCGTATCCGACACGCGCGGGCCCGAGGACGACAAGTCGGGCGACACGCTGGTCGCGAGGCTGGAGACGGCGGGCCATGTCCTCGCGGCGCGCATGCTACTCCGCGACGATGTCGACGCCATTGCCGCGCAACTCGACAAATGGATCGACGACCCGCATATCGACTGCATCATCACCACCGGCGGCACCGGCGTGACCGGCCGCGACGTGACGCCCGAAGCCTTCGCCAAGGTCTGCGAAAAGGACATCCCCGGCTTCGGCGAACTGTTCCGCTGGCTCAGCTACCAGAGCATCGGCACATCGACCGTCCAGTCCCGTGCGACAGCAGGCGTGGCGCGCGGCACCTACCTGTTCGCGCTGCCGGGCTCGACGGGGGCGGTGAAGGACGGTTGGGATGGGATATTGGCGAGCCAGCTGGATAGCCGGCATCGGCCGTGCAATTTCGTGGAGCTGATGCCGAGGTTGCGGGAGCGGTAGGACGAACAACCGCCAGACGGGGAAGGGTCACCGCCGCCCGAACAGCTTCTCGATGTCCGCCTTGGCGAGCTTCACATAGGTCGGGCGGCCGTGGTTGCATTGGCCGCTGTGGGGGGTCGCTTCCATTTCGCGCAGCAAGGCGTTCATTTCCGCCGCCGACAGCGACCGCCCTGCCCTCACTGAGCCGTGGCAGGCCATGGTCGCGCAGACGGCTTCGATTCGCTCCTTGAGGCTCAGCGCGCTATCGAAGGCGGCGAGGTCGTCGGCGAGGTCGCGGATCAGGCCTTGCGCGTCGGTGCGGCCGAGCAGCGCGGGAGTGGCGCGAACAAGGATAGCGCGGGGGCCGAAGCGTTCGACTTCCAGCCCCCATTCGGCGAGTTCGGCGGCGCGCTCGGCGATGCGGTCGGCGGCGATTTCGTCGAGTTCGACGACTTCGGGGAGCAAGAGCGCTTGGGCCCCGACGCCGCCGGCGGCGAGCGCAGCGCGCATGCGTTCGAGGACGAGGCGTTCGTGGGCGGCATGCTGGTCAACGATGACAAGGCCGTCGGCCGCTTCGGCGACGATATAGGTCGCGTGCACCTGCCCGCGCGCGACGCCGAGCGGATAGTCGGGCTGGGTTACCGGCGCAGGTGTCCATTGTTCGGAGGGGCGCGCCGACAGCGGTGCTGCGAAATCGAGGCGCCGTTCGGAGAGGGCGGGCGGCGGTGCTGACGCCGCGAGTTCGGGGCGCAGCGCTGCGAGTGTTGCCGCCGCGATGGTCGTGGAGGCGCGGTGGCCGGCGGCGTCCAACGCACGGCGCAGACCCGAGACGATCATGCCGCGCACAAGTCCCGCGTCGCGGAAGCGGACTTCGGTCTTGGCGGGATGGACATTCACGTCGACGAAATCATGCGGCACGTCGAGGAACAGCGCGACGACGGGGTGGCGGTCGCGCGCGAGCAGGTCCTGATAGGCGCCGCGCACCGCGCCAACGAGTAACCGGTCGCGCACCGGGCGGCCGTTGACGAACAGGAACTGGTGATCGGACACGCCGCGATTGTAGGTGGGAAGACCGGCTAGGCCCCCAAGGCGCAGGCCGTCCCGGTCCAGATCGACGGCGGCGCTGTTGTCGGTGAAGTCGAGGCCGAGCAACGCGGCGAGACGAGCGACGCGGCCGCTTTCGAGCATCGAGGCGTTTGCGTCGCAAGCGAGCAGCCGCCGGCCGTCGTGGCGCAGTTCGAAGGCGACATCGGCATGCGCCATCGCGAGACGGCGCACGACATCAAGGCAGGCCGACAGTTCGGACCGCTCCGACTTCAGGAATTTGCGCCGGGCCGGCACGCGCGCGAACAGGCCCTCGACGGTGACGCGCGTGCCCTGCGGCACGGCGGCGGGACCGTCTTCAGTGATGCGGCCATTGTCGACGGTGATCCGCCAGCCGTCCGCCTCGCCGCTGCGGCTGGCGAGCGTGAGTTTCGCGACACTGGCGATCGAGGGCAGCGCCTCGCCGCGAAAGCCGAGCGTCGAGATCGCTGACAGGTCACCCTCGGGCAATTTCGAGGTCGCATGGCGTTCGAGCGCGAGCCGCAATTCGGGCGCGGACATGCCGCAGCCGTCATCGATGACCTCGACCAGTTCGATGCCGCCTGCCGACAGCTCTATCCCGATCCGCGTCGCACCCGCATCGAGCGCGTTTTCGACCAGTTCCTTGAGCGCGCTGGCCGGCCGCTCAACCACCTCGCCGGCGGCGATCTGGTTGACGAGATGGTCGGGCAGGCGGCGGATGGGCATGGGGTGACTTAGCAGCCCCTCTCCCTTGAGGGGAGAGGCGAGTTGGATTGCCGCCGATGGACAGGCTTCCACCCTCACCCCGCTCAGTGTAAGGGGACAGGAGAGGCTGGAGTCGCGGGATAATCCGGGATGAGCCGGGATTCTGCGGGATTCTCGGCGGGTTTCCGTGGGTTTGGCAATCATCGGCTCCGCTCATCGAGTTCCATGCTGTGTCTAGAGTCCGTACCGATTTAGATTTCGGTACGACAGGATAAGTTGGAGTCGGCCGCAAATCGAGGCCCGCCTCTAAGAACCCACTAAACGGTCAATAAATGGCTTCTTAGCGGGGGTTTAGGGGTGCCGCTGTGCCGCGCCGCAGCCCAAAATCGGCCGGCGCGTCGATTGCGGAAGTGGGACTCATGGGTCCCACTTAGCTGTGCCGGGTCCCACTTAGGCCAAATTGTTGATTGTGCGCGGTTCTTCCGCGCCGTCCGTCACCGGTGCGCCCGATCGGCGCGGATTTAAGTGGGACCCCTAAATCGGCTTGATGCCGCGCTCGACCACATCGAACAGGTCGAAGTCGCCGGGCAGCCGCCGCCCGGTGACCTGGACGCGCTTGCCGATCAGCTGCCGATCGACCGGGAAGGCGTCGAGCCGCCAGGTGCCGCCGCCATCGACCTGCAGCGAGACGCCGCGATGATTGCCGACGAGGATGCCGGTCAGCGTCTGCAGGCGGTCGCGGCGCGGGCGCGCGGTCATGCCATTTCATCCGACCAGGGCAGCATGAGTTCGGCAGGGGTGCGCGAGAAGTAGCGAGTGACCAGCGCCCAATCGAGCGGCGTGTAACCGTAGAGCGGCCCCATAAGGTCACGATACATCTGCTGCATCCGGGGAGAGTCCCAAGCGCTACGAATGAAATCCTTCAGATCGCCCAATGCCTGCCACTCGACTTCGAGCTGCGCCAGATCGGACGGACGGACGAGCACCCTGACGCCATCGATCGGCCGCGTCCGCACATGGACCGCCTCCCCGCAATGCTGGCACGAGACCTTCTTCAGCGGTCGGCGTACAAACTCGACGCCACAATGCGGGCACTCCGATCCGGTGACGCCGATTTCTGACAGGCCGGGGCCACCGTCGAGCCGGCAAGCATCGATGGCGGTGATAATCATCAGCCGAAATCGCAGGCCTTGTTATAGCCCGACATGAACTCGTCGAAGCCGCTGTCCGACATGCCAGTCGCTGCATTGAGGCGGCGGATCGCATCGCCCATCGCGTCGTTCGTGATCGCCTCGGTCGGATCGTCGTTGATCGGCGGGGCAATATGGGCCTCGCCATTGGCGATGTAGAACATGCGCTCCTGCGACCTGCCACCGTAGCCATTGGCAGCCGTCAGGCGGCCGCACGTCGCCTTGGTCTTGGCCGCAACGATCATGTCGGCGACCTCGACGCTGCCAGGATCGCGCAGCTGCTTCGCGAGCAGCCGCTGGGCCTCGGCCTTCGGGCCGCAGCCGGGTGCGATTGTCACAAGGAGCAGGATCAACGCCTTCCGCATCATGCCACCTTCCCTTTGCTCGCCTTCTGATCCCCGCCTGTCATGCCGGCCTCAACGCGATCGACCCGAGCACGAGCGCGATCGGCGTCAGGCCCTCCAGCGCATCCTCGATATCGTCGGCCGGTATGACCAGCGGGTCAATGTTCGGGTCGCCGGCCTTTAATATCAGGCCGGTCGGGGTCAGCGACACCCGCCGAACGATCGGACGGCCATTGGCCAGCCAGACATAGGCCCGGCCGTCAGCGAGCGGCGGTTGCGGATCACGGCACAGGATGAACTCGCCCGCCGCAGCGATCTCGGGCATGGCATCGCCCGGCATCTCGGCCAGCCATAGATCCTTCGATTGCCGCGCGACCCGGTAAAGCCAGTCGCGGCGGACCGGTATCTCCTCGACCGCGTCGGGCCGCCCATCGATCAGCGAAAAGGCATTGAGGTCGAGCCGGGGCAGCATCACCCATTCCGAGTCGGATGCATCGGACAGCGTGCCGACCGATCCGCCCTCCACGCCGCGCACCAGCCATTCGACGCTCGACCCCAGCGCCCGCGCCAGCCTGACCGCCGTGTCGGCCTTGGGCATCGTCCCCTGAAGAATGCTGTGCAGCGTCGCCGATGGAACGCCTGCCGACCGTGCGATCCCTGCCGCACTTCTCTGACCGATCAAGGTCTTTAGGCGCGCAGAAATCGACGCATCGCCAGATTGCGCTTGCACTGTTGGATTTGTCGCATCATTATCCGACGCATCGGACGATTTTAACGGATGGGTCATATGCAGTTCGCGGCGATGCATAAGGAAGATGTGAAGGCGGCGCTGCGCAAGCGATACCCGTCCATCAACGAATTCGAGCGCGCGCACGACCTGCCCCGCCATTCGGTAAGCGATCTGTTGCGCGGGAAAATGAGCCGCCGCGTCGCCGAAGCCGTTGAAAACGAGATCACGCGGGACTCCTCCGTCGAACTATCCGACGCATCGGACGATAGCGAAACGCAAGCGGCGGCGCATCGTCTAATTACAGGGGGCCGTTAGACATGGCTTTCACCCCTGTTTCCGGCCTCGTTTACCCGATCTCCGGCTACTTCAGCATTCCGGTCGGCGATATCGAAGTGGGCGAGCGCCTGCGCCCGATCGATCCGGTCTGGGCTGGCGCGCTCGGCGGCATCATGGCTGCCGACGGCCAGAAGCAACCGATCCTCGTCCGCGAACTGCCCGGCGTTCCCTCGGGCACGCGCTGGCTGCTCGTCGCGGGCGGGCACCGGCTGGAAGGCTGCAAACTCGCCGGAATCGCGCTGATCAAGGCGATCATCGTCGATGCCGACGACGTCGAGGCCCGCCTGCAGGAAGTCGGCGAGAACCTGCAGAAGCTCGGCCTGTCGCCCATCGACCGCGCGGCGCATGTCGCCGAGTTGATCGCGCTGAAGAAGGTCGCAGCCGGCGTTGACCCTTCGCGGAATCCCCATGCCGCCGCCGCCGATGTGCGCTGGCAAAAGCGCCTCGGTCAGGACGCTGCCGATGCCACGGAAATCATTTCCGGGGCATATCAGTGGGACGAGGCGGTTGCCGAGCAGGTCGGCTTCACGTCGCGCACGATCCGCAACGATCTCGCCCTGCACCGCCGCCTTTCGCCCGCCGCCGCTTCCCTGCTGCGCGGCCACCCGATCACCCGCAACGCCGCCCAGCTGCATGCGCTCGCCAAGCTGCCGCCCGAACAGCAGGTCGAAGCGGCGACGCTGCTGGCCTCGGGCGCGGCCAAGGGCCTCTCGTCGATCCGCAACACCTTCGCGCAGCGGCCCGAGCCGGATCCGCGCGCCAAGAAGTTCAACGCGGTCTTCAGCAACTTCGGCAAGATGGGGCAGGCCGAGCGCGCCGGTGTCCTCGACGAGCTGGCCGCGACTTATCCCCGCGACTTCGCCCTGCTCGCGCAGCGCATGGCGGCGAAGGGTTCGGCGAAATGATCGCCGCGTGGCTCATCCAGCGCACCGGGCGCGGCGGGTTGCGGTCGTTCTACACGCTCGATCCGGCATCGCGGCCGTGGACGCTGCAGCCGGAAAAAGCTCTTCGTTTCGCCCGCTGGATCGACAGTGAGATGTTCATCGCCGGCTTCCTGAGCCGCCGCCATGTCTCGGTGCCTTATCTGCCGCAGGTGTCGGCATGACGGCCCAGCTTAAACCCTGCCGCCGCGATCGGCTGGCCGAGGCGCAGAATCATCGCTGCTGCTATTGCGGCGTTCGGTTCGGGCTCGGTGATGACGCGCCGACATTGGAGCATGTCCACCCTCGCTCTCACGGCGGCTCGAATGCTCTCTCCAATCTCGTCGTAGCCTGCTGCCGCTGCAACACCATGCGCGGGACCGAGGGCGCATACCGATTCTTCGAGCGGCGCGGTTGGGACGGGCGGCTAACGCGCAGCGATCACCGCCGCCTCGTCACGGTCTGGAACGCAACCCGCTCGCCCGCACCGCGCGCGACCCTTGCCGATGCGCTGCGCGCCGCAGGTGTCGCATGAGCAGCGTCCCAACCGGTGATCGCGGCCAGCGCTATGAAGTGCGCGCGGCCGGCTACCCCAACGGCGGCGAGAACGTGATCGGCTGGGCGTCACTTCTGCCGGTCGCCAACCGCATGGCCGACTCGATCTTCAAGGCACCGAACTGCACCGACGCCTGGGTGCTCGATCGCCAGACGGGGCGGCGCGTATGACCCGCCGCGCACTCTCCGAGCGCGAGGCGACACATGCCTAAGCGCCCCGTCATCGATCCCGGCCAGTTTGCCTTCACCTTCGATCCTCCGCGCGCGGCGACGATGGAGGCGGACCTTGCGGGCCTCGACCGGCAGGTGTCGGCCTATGTCGGCGTCGCGCTGAAGGACGATGTGCGCCCGCGCGAGTTCGTCGCCGCCGCCATGTCGATGCTGCTCGGCGAGGATGTCAGCCGGGCGATGCTCGACGGCTATGCCTCCGAAGCACGCGACCAGTTCAACATCTCCGCCTCGCGCCTGCTCGCGCTGATCGCGGTCACCGAACGCTTCGACCTGCTCGACAAGCTGACCCGCCGCATCGGCGCCGCGCTGCTCGTCGGCGACGAGATGAACACGGCGCAGCTCGGTCACATCGACCGGCAGATCGCCGAGCTGAAGGCGCGCCGCGCGCAGGTCGCAGCGGTCGCAAAACCCATCGGACGGGAGTCGCGTGCATGAGTTCGCCGGGGGGCAAGATCTGGTTCAGCGCAGCCGAGCTGGCGGAGGCGGGCCTCCCCGGCCTGTCGTCATCGAAGCGCAAGATCAACCAGCTGGCGGAAGCCGAGCGCTGGGCACTGCGCACCGATGCTGCAGGCGCACCGCTCGCCCGCCCGCGCATGGCGCGCGGCGGTGGCTTGGAATTCCACATCTCGCTGCTGCCGCCCGCTGCAGGGTTAGCGCTGCAGAAGCGCAGCGCCCCCGTTTCCGGCGTCTGCGCTGCCCATGCCTCGCCCGCCACCTCGGCCGGGCAGCTGTGGACCTGGTACGATCGCCAGTCGGACAAGACCAAGGCGGAGGCGCAGCGCCGCGTCGCTGCCCTGCAGGCGGTCCTCTCGCTCGAACGCGCCGGGGCAACGCGCACCACGGCCGTCAACGCCGTCTCGGGCGAGCGCGGCATCGGCGCAGCGACGCTCTGGAGCTGGCTGCAGCTGATCGCCGGGGCCGACGCGTCCGACTGGCTACCGCATGTCGCGCCGCGCCGCGCTGGCGGCGGCTGCGAGGCCGAGATCGATGCCGATATCTGGCAGGTCTTCGTCTCCAACTATCTGCGGCCCGAGCGGCCGACGATGGCGACAAGCTACCGCCTCGCCAAGCAGGTTGCAGCGGCCAGCGGCACCGGCGTGGCCTGCCTGAAGACCTTCCAGCGCAAGCTGGAACGCGAGATCGACGGCCGGGTCATCATCCTGCGCCGTGAAGGCGAGGAGGCGCTGCGCCGCTCGATGCCCGCGCAGAAGCGCAGCGTCGCCGAGCTGTCGGCGATGGAGCTGGTCAACATCGACGGGCACAAGTGGGACGTGTTCGTGCGCTTCCCAGGCGAGGACATGCCGCGCCGCCCGATGATGGTGGCGATTCAGGACATCTACAGCCGCAAATTCCTCGCCTGGCGCATCGGCCAGAGCGAATCTGCCGAACTGACCCGCCTCTGCCTCGCCGACCTGTTCGCCAAATGGGGAATCCCCGGCGGCATGCTGCTCGACAACGGCCGCGCCTTCGCTTCGAAGCAGATCACCGGCGGCTCGGACACCCGATACCGCTTCAAGAAGCGCGCCGAGGACCCGGCCGGTGTGCTGACCTCGCTTGGCGTGCAGATCCACTGGGCGCTGCCGTTCCGTGGCCAGTCCAAGCCGATCGAGCGCGGTTTCCGAGACTTCTGCTCGGAGATCGCCAAGCATCCGGCCTTCGCGGGTGCCTGGACGGGCAACACCATCGACGCGAAGCCCGAGAATTACGGCAGTTCCGCGGTCGATCTGGAGACCTTCGAGCGTGTCGTCGCCGAGGGAATCGCCGCGCACAACGCCCGCGACGGCCGCCGCACCGAAACGGCACGCGGCCGCAGCTTCGACACCGCCTTCGCCGAATCCTACGCCCGCAGCACGGTCCGCAAGGCGACCCCGGAACAGGTCCGCATCGCGCTGACCGCCGCCGACCGCGTCACCGTCAACCGGCAGACCGGCCATATCGAGCTGTTCGGCAACCGCTACTGGTCGGAAAGCCTCGGCGCGCTTGCCGGGCAGCGCGTCACGGTGCGCTTCGATCCGGCAGCGCTGCACGAGGCCATCCACGTCTACGACAGCGCCGAGCGGTTCGTCGCGACCGTCCCGGCGATCGCGACCTCGGGCTTCCTCGATGTCGCCGCCGCCAAGGCCCGCGCCCGCCTCGAATCCGATCACAAGAAGGCGGTCCGCCGCGCGGCCGACGCCGCCAACCTGCTGTCGGCCGCCGAGCTGGCGGCGATGCTGCCCGCTTACGAAGACGAGGACCTTGCGCCCGAACCGGCGGCGATCCGCCCCGTGCGCGCACGCCATTCGAACGCGGCGCTGAAGCTCGCGCCCATCGCTGACACCCGCCCGGCCGTCGAGGACCGCTTCATGCGGGCCGTCGGCAAGCTGCGGCTGGTGGATTGAGATCGGCCGCGCCGGGCTGGAACCCCGACGCGGCCGGAAACTAGGGCCGAAGGCCCGCTTGGAGAAGGAGAGACTACCGATGAACATGATCGCGGACAAGCCGAAGCCGAATGTCGCCGACATTCGCGAGCGGCTGCTGGCTCACAAGGCGGCCACCAACAGCAGCTGGTCGATGCTCGCCGCGCCGATCGGCGTCCCGCACGGCACGCTGAGCGTGTTCGGCGGCGGCAATTACATCGGCGACAATGAGAAGATCGCCGCGAAGGTCGCGCAGTTTCTCGATACGCTCGAAGAGCAGGCCTCGATCCCGTTCGAACTGCCCGAAGCCCCCGATTTCCAGCTGACTCCCTCGGCGCAGCGCATCCTGTCGCAGCTGCGCTGGGCGCAGCGGGGCAAGATCGTCGCGATTACCGCCGCCCCCGGCATCGGCAAGACCACCGCGCTGCACCGCCACCAGGCCGAGGCGAACAACGTCTGGATCCCGACGATGTCGCCCGCCTGCTCGGGCGTCCAGCCGATGCAGCTGCGCGTGCTGCATGCGATGGGTGCCCGCGACGTGACCGGCAGCCCGCAACAGCTGTCGCTGCAGATCCTCGACCGGGTGCAGCGCTCGCGCGGCCTGATCGCCTTCGACGAGGCGCAGAACCTCTCCGAAAAGGCGCTCGACGAGATCCGCTCGTGGCATGACGCCTGCGGCATCGGCATCGCGCTCGTCGGCAGCGACGACGTGATCCTGCGCCTCGCCGCCGGCAGCCGCGCCCGCAAGCTGGCGCAGCTGACCAGCCGCATCTCGATGCGGATGATGCAGGCCGAGGCGCTCAGCGGCGACGCCGACATGATCGCCCGCGCCTGGGGCGTCGAAAACCCGCAACAGCTCGCCTTCCTCGCGCAGGTCGCGTCGAAGCCGGGCGCTGTCCGCAACGTCGCCAAGACCGTCGAGCTGGCCTTCGTGCTCGCCGAGGGCACCGGCCTGACGCTCGGCCTGCTGCGCGACGCCTGGGCGCAGCTGTCCAGCCACACGACGGGGGGCTGCTGACATGCACGATCCCGTCTTTCACATGCGCCACACGCTGACGCTGCTCGCGGGCATGAACGCGCTCGGCCAGGTCAACCAGGCCGACCTCGCGGACGGGCTCACCGACCTCGCCGAGAATCTCGACCTGATCGTCGCCGAACGCGGTGCCGCCGACATGGTGACACTGCCGGTCATGACGCTCGAGCAGCTGCCCGCGCAGGCGCGCCAGCAGCCGAGGCTGACGCTGGTCGAGGGAGGGCGTGCATCATGAGCGTCTTCCCCGCACCTGCCGCCGATCCCGATCTCGACCGCTGCGAGGGCGGCTGCCGCTGCCCGCGCTGCGATCGCGACGGGGCGAACCTGCTCTCCGGTCACCACGGCTGCTTCGACTGCGAGGCCGAGCTGCACGACCTGTTCGACGCGGAAAGACTTCTCGATGTGTGACTGTGCCGAAACCGTCGCCCGGCTCGAACGCCGCATCGGCGAGCTGGAGCTGCAGATGGCGGGTATCCCCGCCTTCACACCCGCCACGGCCAGCGTGCATGAAATCGTGCTGATGGCGGCGCGCAGCTGGCAGGTCAGCGCCGCCGATATCTACGCCGACCGCCGCGCCGCTGCGATCACTGAACCGCGCTTCGCCGCCGTCTGGGTGGCGCGCACGGCGCTGCCGATCTCGCTGCCGCGCATCGGCCAGGCGATCGGCAAGCGGGACCATACGACGATCCTGCACGCACTGCGGCGCGCCGAACGGCTCCGCCACCGCAACCCGGATTTCCGGCGCATCACCGATGCGATGGTCGAGGCCGTGTCGCGCAGCCGCGTCGAGGCGGCGGCGCGCTGGGACGCGGAACTGGCGGGCGTGCAGGGCACGCCCGAGCTGTCGCTGGTCGGAGAAGCGGCATGAGCGCCCGCGTCGTCCGGCTGCGCCGCAGCGACTATGTCGTTGACGCCGCCGCGCAGTGGCGGGCGCTCGCCCGCCGCCCGCGCTTCGTCATGTCCTACACGCCGAACATGGCCTGCCCCGGCTGCGCCGGCGGGCATTGGGAGATCGGCCGTTCGACCGCCGAATGCCCGCGCTGCGGCTTCGCCATCGACCTGCCCGCGCCGGGAGGCCGGGCATGATGCGCAGCTACACCACCACGACAGGCGAGCAGATGACGCTGCCCGAGGCACCGCCGCGCGCCGCCCCGCCGCCGTCGATCGTCGCGTTGGAGACGGCGCTCGCTGAGACCGAGCAGGCGCTCGACGACAACCAGATCGAGCGGGCCGCCCTGCGCGAGCGCCGCCGCCAACTCCGCCACGACCTGCGCGCCGCGCAAGACCGCGCCGCCTTCCAAGCCTTTCAACGCCGCCAGGAGATGCACTGACATGACCCGCCGTAAATCCACGCCGGCCGAGGCACCGCAAACGCTCGACGAAGCGATCGCCGACCTGACCCGCTACGTCGCGCTCGACACCGAGCTGGAGAAGCTCGGTGCCGACGCCAAGGAAGCGATCGCGAAGATCAAGGCCGCGCACGACCTGCTCGCCAAACCCGTCGAGCAGGAAGTGAAGATCATCCACGGCCGCCTGCGCACCTGGTGGGCAGTCGCGTCCGAAGCGCTGCTGAAGGCCGGCTCCAAGAGCTGCGAACTGGCCGGCGTGAAGATCGGCCTGCGCATGACGACGCCGAAGGTCGGCGCGAAGGCGAAGACCGAGCAGGAAGCGGTGCTGCAGCTGCTCGCCGAGCCGCTGCTGCGCGACCTCGTCCGCATCGAATATTCGCTCAACAAAGAGGCTATTAAGACCGTCTTCAGCCGTGCTGCAGCGCTCGCTGAGAAGGCCGAAGAGGAGCGCGACGCGCAGGATATCACCCTCCTGTCGATCGCGGCGCGGCTGACCAAGCTCGGCTTCAAAGTCACCCAGAAGGAGGAGTTCTTCCTCCAGCGCCCCGAAACGCTGCCGGCGGTCGAGACCGTCGAAGTGCAGGTCGCCGCGTGATGATGTTCGCGACCTCCGAGAACAAGATCACAGCCCTGGTCGCCGCATCGCAAGCCAGCGAGGCCATCGCCGCGCTGCTGCGCTTCGCTCGCGAGGGTGCCGATCACCCGGCACCCTTTGGGCAGATCGAAGTGGCAGAGCTGCTCGCGGATGCTCTCAAGATGACGCTCGAACTGCATCCCGAGCTGGACTCCGAGCAGGGTCAGATGCTCGCGGCCCTGACCTGCTTTCTCGAAGGCTGGGCGGGGTGAGCGCGACCCTGCAGCAGCAGCGCGAAGCGCGCGAGCGCGCCGTCCGCGAACTTGCGAAGGCAATCTCTGATGTCGCCAAGTCGCCGGAGCTGCGCCGGATGCAGGACGAGACGGTCAAGGGCATGGTCGCGGTGATTGTCGGCTTTGCACCTGCTGTCGCCACCTTCAAGCGCGGAATGGACGATCTCAAAAAGGTCAACGCTGCCGCCGCCCTCCGGCGCGGGACCGTCCAATGACCGCGTTCCACGGCCTGATTCCGGGCAGCTATGGGGCGATCCTTGCCGATCCGCCGTGGAACTTCGCCTCCGGCGACGAGAGGAATCCGCGCCAGCACTACGATTGCATGGACCTCGCCGATATCGCCCGGCTGCCGGTCCGCTCGCTCGCCGCGCCGAACTGCGCGTTGGCGATGTGGTGCACCTGGCCGATGCTGGCGAACGGCATCGCGGTCATGGAAGCCTGGGGATTCCACTACAAGACCGGCGAGCCCTGGGCGAAACAGTCACCATCCGGCAACGGCTGGGCCTTCGGCACCGGCTACATCTTCCGCAACGCCAGCGAGGTCGTGCTGATCGGCACGATCGGCAAGCCCGAGATCCAGTCGCGCTCGGTGCGCGGCCTGATCGTCGCGCCGGTGCGCGAGCACAGCCGGAAGCCCGGCGATCTGCACGATCAGGTCGAAGCGCTGTGGCGCGGCCCCTATGCCGAGCTGTTCGCCCGCGCGAAGCGGCCCGGCTGGGACGCCTGGGGCAACCAGGTCGGCATGTTCGCGGAGGCGAACGACGCCAAGCCCTTCGAGGCGTCGGAATGACCCTTCGACAGGCTCAGGGCACACGGATTGCGGGAACCAGCCGCCCGGCCGCGAAGCCCGCGCGCTTCGCGCCGGATCCGCGCAAGCGCGGCCTGATCGCCAAGATCAAGATCGCCCAGAAGGATCTGGCGATTCCCGATGACGATTACCGCGCGATCCTGTTCGAGGAGACGCAGAAGCGCTCCTGCGCCGACATGAATTTCGCCGAACTCGGCAAGGTGCTTGACCGCTTCAAGGCGCGCGGCTGGCCGCCGACCGTTCGAGCCGCTGCCGACCTGCCGAGCCCGCGCCCCGGAGGCCGCGAGGCCGAGTCCCGCCAACGCGTTCGCTCAGCCGACCATCCGAGCGCCAAGAAGGCGCGGGCGCTGTGGATCTCGCTCGCGCAGCTCGGCGTCGTGCGCAACCCGTCCGAACAGGCGCTGGAAGCGATGGCGCGGCGGCAGCTCGGCATCGAGAAGCTGCAATGGGCAAACGGCGCGCACTGCTATGCGCTGATCGAGGCGCTGAAGGGCATGGCGCAGCGGGCGGGATGGAATCAGCAGATCACCGACCGGCAGCGCCGGATCGACGCCAGCGACACGAAAATCCTCAAAGAGCGCCTCGCCATCGCCCAGGCCACGAAGCTCGACGGCTATGTCAACGACCATCGCCGCGCGACCATCCGGGCGCTCGACGAACGCGCGATCGACGCCCTGATCGCCGAACAGGCCGCTCTCATCCACGACACGGCGAAGGCCGGGTCGTGAAGCATCGCGCCGATACGCTGGCGACGCTCGCCGGCCTCGTCGGCGCGGACGCGGCGGCGGCGATCGGCCGGGCCTTCGCTGGCCGCCGCCTCTACATCCCGCAAACACCGGGCGCGAATCACCCGATCACCGCCGTCGCCGGCCAAATTGCCGCCGATGCGCTCGCCAAAGCCTATGGCGGCACGCATATCGACCTGCCGATTGCGCAGGCGAAACATGCCGAGGTCGCCGACCTCGCCGCCGCCAACTTGACGCGGCGCGAAATCGTCGAGAGAACCCGGTACAGCGAACGCCATGTCTACCGGCTGCTCGCCAAGGCCGATCGCCCAGCCGGGCCGGACCTGTTCACCCGCAAAAACTAGGCCCCGCCTGACATAGGTCAGGCTGAACCTCTCGCCCCAGCGCGCCTAGCGTCCGCCCATGTCGGGGGACAAGATCACGACCAGCGCACGTGTCGATCGCTTCGAGGAGGCGGTCACCGAAGTGCTGCGCCGCGAGGGCGGGTTCGTCGATCACAAGGCGGACAAGGGCGGCGCGACCAATTACGGCATTTCGCTGCGCTTCGCGCTGGCCGAGGGCCGTGTCGATCGCAACCGCGATGGCTTCGCCGATCTCGATCTCGACATGGATGGCGATATCGACGGTGCGGACATCCGCGCGCTGGCCGTCGGCGACGCCAAGGCGCTCTACCGCCGCTGTTTCTGGGATCGCTACGGCTGCGCCGCGCTGACCCCGCCGCTCGACGGCATGATCTTCGACCAGGCCGTCAACGGTGGCGGCCTTGCTGCGATCAGGATGCTGCAGCGGGTGCTCAATGACCTCGGCGCGTCGCCGCCGCTGCTGCCCGATGGCCAGCTCGGCCCGCGCAGCCACTTCGCCGTGCAGCAGCTGATCCGCACGCCGGGCATCGGCCTGGCGCGCATCGTGCTGCGCTACCGCGAGGAGGTGAAGCGCCGCTATCGCGCGATCGCCGCCGCCGACCCGTCGCAGAAGGTCTTCCTCGCCGGCTGGCTCAACCGTGCCGATCGGCTCGGACATGCTTGAGGTGTCGCAGCTCGCAGTTGCCCGCAGCGGGGAGCGCCGGCCGATCGCCGGGGCCTTCGATTTCATGGTGCGCGGCTGGCGGCCTGCTGCCTCCTGGGCGTGCGTCTTCATTCTGCTGATGTTCGGCGTCGTCGTGCCCGGCTTTGCGCTGGCGCGGCATGAACAGCCGCATCTCGATCTCGTGCTGCTCGGCGTCCTTCTCGCGGCGCTGCGCCTCTCGCACGACCGGACCCGCGAGAAACAGGAAGGACTGACCTCTTGAAACTCCCCAAGCTCAGCCGACGCGTCTGGATCGGTCTCGCCGCCACGGCGCTGACCGCTGCCGGCGTGAAGAACGCCGACCAGATCGGCGACACCGCCAACATCGTGCTCGATGCGCTCAAGGGCCATTCGCCCGGCGCTGTCGCAGCCCCTCAGTAGGACCAAAGACCATGATTAAGGCCTTCTTACTGCGCGTTCCGATCTTGCTGGGTCTCGCGCTGCTGTCCATGCCCGCCACGGCCGGCGTGCAATTCTCGACGACGGTGCGCAACGCGCGCGCTGATGCGATCGAGACGGCGATCGGCACCTCGGCCGTGCTGAAACTGGTCACCGGCTCGCAGCCGGCGAATTGCGCCGCCTCGGACCCCGGCACCGTCGTCGCGACGATGACGCTGCCGTCCGACTGGATGTCGGCGGCGTCTTCGGGCGTGAAGTCTCAGCTCGGTACCTGGTCGGACAGCTCGGCCGATGCGACCGGCACCGCCGCGCACTACCGCATCTTCGAATCGACCGGCACGACCTGCCACATCCAGGGCAGCGTCACGGCGACGGGCGGCGGCGGCAATCTGACGCTCGACAACACCGCGATCGTCGCCGGGCAGCAGGTCGACATCACCAGCTTCAGCTTCACGGAAGGCAATCCCTGATGCCGACGATCAAGCCAACGCAAGACCGCGACTATATCTGCGACTTCCGCCAGCCCGAGGCCGACACCTTCGTCTCGGCGATCGAAGCCTCGGTCGGCGCGATGCTGCCGGGGTTCCTCAACATCGAGGACGCGCCCTCGACACCCGTGCCGGCCGGGCGCTGCCGGATCCGTGTGCCCGACTGCACCGACGAGCTCGACGGCATCATCATGTCGATCGCCGGCGTCGAGCGCGCGCTGACCCCGGACCTCTGACGCCGTGACGACGTTCACCGACGCCTTTGGCGGCACGGCCGGCTTTCTCGATTCGAGGGCCGGCTGGACGCTTGCGTCGGGAACGGCGTCGAAGGCGCAGACCAATGCGAGCGGCCGGGTCGACCTGCTCAACACCGGCGCAACCGGCACCTGGACCGTCTACACCGCGACCGCGCCCGGCGGCGGCGATCACTACGCCCAGGGCAATGTCGGCAATTCGGCGAACCCGCTGCCGCTCATCGTCGGCTGGGACGGCGTCAACAAGCAAGGCTACGGGATCCGGTTCAGCGCCAATTTCGTGAACCTTTACCGGCTGAACAACGGCACCCGGACGTCGATCGCCTCGGTCAACACCACAACCAACGTCTCGCTCTCCGACCTGATCCGGCTGGAGCGCGACAATGCAACCGGCGCGCTGCGCATCTACCGGGGCGGCGTCCAGGTTGGCACGACGGTCACCGACACCACCTATTCGGGCACCGGAGTCGGAACGCTCGCGGCGGGGGCCGCGAACGTCACCGACATGCTCGACAATTGGGAGAGCGGCCGGCTGAGCGCCACGGCGACGGGTGCCGGTTCAGCGACGCTCGACGATGCGACCGGCGCAGGCACCGGCACGGTGCGCGTGAAGGGCGCGGGCGCGGCGACGCTCGACGATGCGAGCGGGGCCGGCACCGGGACGGTGCGCGTCAAGGGGGCGGGCAGTGCCACGCTCGACGATGCGGCCGGGGCGGGAGCGGGCGCGGTGCGGGCGAGGGGCGCTGGCGCGGCGACGCTCGACGATGCGGGCGGCAGCGGCACGGGTGCGGTGCGGGTCAAGGGCGCTGGCACGGCCACGCTCGACGATGCGACGGAGGCTGGCACCGGCGCGCTGCGCGTGAAGGGCGCGGGTGCCGCGACACTCGATGATGTTGCGGGCAGCGGCGATGGCATGGTCATAGGCGGCACGCTACCTGTCGATGTGCCGCGCACCCACCGCTTCACCGCGCGGCAGATCCACCATCGATTCGCGCCAGCCACACACTGCCGCCGCTTCACGCCGCCGCCGTTCAACCGCCGCTTCGGGAAGGCTGCCTGATGGCCATTCCGAAGGACGCGCTGCGCCTGGCCAACAGCCATGCCGACATGGACCCCGCTGATCAGCGGCCGTTCGAGTTCGACGCGCGCCCCTTCCTGGCAGCGGGCGAGACAGTCGCGGCGCTGACTGCGACGCTGGCCGACGACGCGATCTCGGCAGGCGTCACGCTTGGCACCGGCAGCCGGGCAGCCGGTCCGGCCGCGATCGACGATGTCGCGAACGCCGGCGGCACCTTCTGGCTGAGCGTCGCCGACGCGCACCGTGCCGATGCCGCGTTCGTCACCGGTCTGCAGGCGGCCGTGCAGATCGATTTCACCACCAGCAGCAATCCATCCAGCCACATCAAGCGCACCTGCGTCGTGCTGATCCGGGGGAGCTGACGAACATGAGCGGGGGACAATGGACATCGCCGATATGGCGGAAGACCGCATCGAAGCACTCAGCGAGGAAGGCCTGCGCCGTGCGCTCGGCAGCGTGCGGCAGCGCGGCACCGAGGAATGCGTCGATTGCGGCGACGAGATCGAAACCGCGCGCCTTGCCGCGCTGCCAAGCGCCCGGCGCTGCCTTTGTTGTCAGGAGTGCGCCGAGCGCTTCGGGGGAGTTGCGTAAATGAGTTCCTATCAAGCCTTCAGCCTGCTCGGCATCGTCGCCTCGCTGCTGCTGTCGATCTTCACCTATGTGCGCGTCGGCCGCTGGCGCGAGACCGACGAGGCGAAGCTGCTGACCGGGCGCGTCGACAAGGCCGAGGCGAACATCGCCGGCAAGGCGGCGATCTCCGAAGTCGCGCTGATCGACCGCCGCGTCACCACGATCGAGGCCAAGCTAGAGCATGTCGCCACCAAGGCCGACATCGCCAACCTCGGTGCGAAGCTCGACGGCCTCGGTCAGCTCATCGTGCGCGCCGAGACCGCCGTCGAGCGCGTCGAGCAGTTCATGATGGAGAAGCCCCGGTGAGCGACTATTACGCCCAGACCTTCGCACCGCACCTGCGGCTGGCGATGCTGCGCTTCCTCGCGGGCGTCCCGGAATATCGCGCCAATTGCGCCATGCTGCGCGATGCGGTCGATGGCCTCGGCATCGCTGCGACCCGCGACCAGGTGCGGACCGAGATCGCCTGGCTGCGCGACCAGGGCTTGGTGACGTCGGAAGAACCGCGCCCCGGCCTCGTCGTCGCGACCGCGAGCGAGCGCGGCATCGATGCCGCCTCGGGCCGCGCGATCGTACCGGGTGTCCAGCGCCCCGCGCCGAAGCACTGACATGGCGCGCCGCAAACCAAAGCCGCCTTCGTCGATCGACCGGCTGCCAAAGGACCTGCGCGACCTGATCGAGGATCTGCGCAAGGCCGGTCACACGATCGACCAGATCAAGGCGCATCTCGACGAGATGATCCTCGAACCCGAGGCGCGCGTGTCTCGCAGCGCTCTCGGCCGGCACATCATCCCAATCGACGACATGCTCGAAGACGTCCGCAAGTCACGCCATGAAGTTGCCGAGGTCGCGAGTGTCCTGAAGGAAACGAACGGGATCGAGATAAGCGAGGTCAACCGCCAGCTGCTCGAAGCCGAATATTTCCGCCAGCTGAAGGCACTGCGCGAGCTTGAGGCCGGTCCCGACGCCGACACGCTGAAGGCAATCGCGAGCGGCATGGCGTCGAACACACGGTCGCGCATCGGCGAGCGCGGTCTCCGCTTGTCGATCGAGCAGGAGACCAATCAGAAGGCGGCGGCGAAGGTCGAAGAGGTTGCGAAGGCGATCCCCGGCGGCCTGACCCGCGAGACGATCGACGCGATCAAGGCGAAGATCCTCGGCGTCGAAGCATGAACGCCGCCCAGGAGCTGATCGCGGACGGCGTCGTCGGCCCGATCGGCGAGGCCGAGTGGGCGAAGATCCGTGCGGCCCAGCGGCAGAGCCTGCCGCCCGGACTGGCTGGCAAGTCGCTGCCCGACGTGCTGCTGAAGCACCAGAAGGAAATCCTCGCTTCTACCTCGCGCTATTCGCTGACCGCGACGGACAAGAGCCGCCGCATCGGCGCGACATGGGGCGTCGGCGCGGATGCCGTGCTGACCGCAGGCGCACAGCGCGCGGCCGGCGGCATGGACGTGCTCTACATCGGCTACAATCTCGATATGGCGCGGGAGTTCATCGACACCTGCGCCATGTGGGCGAAGGCGTTCATGCCGGCCGCAGGCGAGATCGGCGAGTTCCTGTTCGTCGACGAAGGCAAAAAGGGCGGCGAGGATCGCCATATTCAAGCCTACCGCATCAACTTTGGCTCGGGCTTTGAGATTGTCGCGCTGTCGAGCCGCCCGCGATCGCTGCGCGGGCGTCAGGGCTATGTCGTGCTCGACGAGTTCGCCTTCCATGATGAGCCAGAGGAGCTGCTGAAGGCGGCGATGGCGTTCATCATCTGGGGCGGCCGGGTGCTGGTCATCTCGACGCACAATGGCGATGAGAACCCGTTCAACCAGCTGCTGAACGATATTCGCGCCGGCAAATATGGCGACGACGCCAATGTCGTGCGCTGCACCTTCGACGATGCCGTCAAAAATGGCCTGTTCGAGCGGGTGTGCCTGCAGCGCGGCAAGGCCTGGAGCGCCGAAGAGGAAGCGAAGTGGCGGGCGAACATCCGCAAGCTCTACCGCCATAACGCGGCCGAGGAACTCGATTGCGTGCCGAGCCAGGGCACCGGCGTCTATCTGTCGCGCGCACTGATCGAGGCGTGCACGACGCCGCCCGATGCGGTCGTGCTGCTCAAATGCCCGGCCGGGTTCGAGCTGCGGCCGCGCGCCGAACGCGAATCCTATGTCGCGGCCTGGCTGGAGCAGACGGTCGCGCCGCTGATCGCCAAGCTGGACAAAAACCTGCGCCACGCGCTCGGACAGGACTTCGCGCGCAGCGGCGACGTCTCGGTCATCGTGCCGATGGCGACGCGCAGCGACCTGACTCGCGTCGTGCCGTTCGTCGTCGAGATGCGGAACGTCCCCTATGACCAGCAGCGTCAGGTGTTTCGCTACATCGGCGACCGGCTTCCGCGCCTGGGCGCGATGAAGCTGGACGCGACCGGCAACGGCGAGGCGCATGCGGAAGCGGCTGCCCAGGACTTCGGCGGCGACCGTGTCGAGCGCGTGAAGCTGTCGCAGAGCTGGTACGCCGAGAACATGCCGCGCGTGAAGGCGGGTTTCGAGGACCGGTCGATCCTGATCCCGGCCAATGACAATATCGTCGATGATATGCGGCAGGTCCGCATCATTCGCGGCATCGCGATGGTCCCGCAGAGCGTCCGTACCGAGGGCACCGATGGACTGCCTCGCCACGGCGACTTCGCGATCGCGCTGGCGCTCGCCTGGGCGGCGTCGATCGCCGATATCGTCGACTATAGCTACCAAACGGCCCGCGCCGACCGCGAGGCCGACTTCCTTCGCTCCAACGACGATGACGACGATCGCGACCAGCGCGATCGCCGCCGCACCTGGTAGGACCGCCAATGGCAAGCAACTTCCCCGCGATCATCCCGTCGCCGCCACCGCTGGTCGATTATATGAACCGGCCACTGCGGCGCGAGCAGCTGACCGAGATCATCAGCCAGCCGACCGTTTCTGGCATTCGATCGGTGATCACCGGCCACCCGGCGTCGGGTCTCGATCCGCAGCGCCTGGCGCGCATTCTCATGGCCGCCGAGCAGGGCGATGCGACGCGCTATTTCGAGCTGGCCGAGCAGATGGAGGAGAAGGACCTCCATTATCTGGGCGTCCTCGGGCAGCGGAAGCGCGCGGTGTCGCAGCTCGAGATCTCGGTCGAGGCGGCGGGCGACGATGCCGACAGCCAGGCCGATGCCGATCTGGCCCGCGACTGGATCTCGCGCGAAAGTGTCGAGACCGAGCTGTTCGACCAGCTCGACGGCGTCGGCAAAGGTCACTCGCTTCTCGAAATCGCCTGGGACCTATCGGAGCGGCAGTGGTGGCCGAAGGACCTGATCTATGTCGATCCGCGGTTCACTGAGTTCGACCGGATCGACGGCAAGACGCTCAAGCTGAAGGGCGACGACGGGCTGCCGGTGCCGCTGCCGGCGTTCAAGTTCGTCGAGACGCATATCAAGGCGAAGTCCGGCCTGCCGGTCCGCGCCGGCCTTGCGCGCCCCGTTGCCTGGGCATGGATGTTCAAGAATTTCACGGTGAAGGACTGGATGGCCTTCAACGAGGTGTACGGCATGCCGCTGCGCCTCGGGAAGCATGACAGCAACGCGACGGCCGAGCAGCGCCGGACGCTTTTGCGCGCCGTCACCGAGATCGGCCATGACGCGGCGGCGATCGTCGACAAGTCGATGGATATCCAGTTCGTCGACGGCAAGGCGGGCGGTGGCGACGGCGCGCTGTTCATGGGCGCGGCCGACTGGTTCGACCGCCAAATCTCCAAGGCCGTGCTCGGCCAGACGATGACGACGGATGCCGGCGGCTCCGGACTCGGCAGCAGCCAGGCGAATGTCCAGGACGGCGTGCGCGCCGATATCGAGCGCTCCGATGCCAAGGCGATCGCCGCGTCGCTCAATCGTGACGTGATCCGGCCGCTGATCGACTTCAACCGGGGCAAGCCGAAGAGCGGCAAATATCCGAAGCTGGTGATCGGCCGGGCCGAGCAGTGGGACGCCGGCAAGATGATGCCGGTCGTGAAGACCTTCGTCGACCTCGGTGGCCGTGTCGCGCAATCGGTCATTCGCGACCGGCTCGGCATCCCCGATCCGGGCAAGGATGAGCTGCTGTTGCAACCCAGCGCACCGGCCGCCCCGCAAATGCCCCAGAATGCACCAGGAGGGCCGGGCGGCCCCCAACTACCGAAAACCGGCGCACCTGCCCTCTTACACCTTCTTAAAACGCTCCCAGAGGCCAATCGGCTCGCGATCGCCGCCGCACTTTCGGACGGCGCGGGTCAGGCCGATGCGATCGAGGCCTTTGTCGACGAGCAGCTCGGCGACTGGCAGCAGATCCTCGAACCGCTGATCGGCACGGTCGAAGCGCTCGCGGCGGAGTGCAAGACACCCGAGGAGCTGCGCGCCCGGCTGGCCGAGGCCGGGCAGGACATGCCGGCGTCGGCGGTCACCGAGCTGCTCGCCACCGGGCTGTTCGGCGCGCGCCTCGCCGGAGCTGCCGGACTGACCGTCGCCGACCCGCGCTAGACCGGTGGCCGACGTCCAGACGATCCCGGCGCTGAAGCCCGAGGAAGCGATCGCCTTCTTCGCGCAGAAGGGCGACCTGCCGAGCTTTGCCTGGCAGGATGTGTTCCAGGACGAACATGCCCGCGCCTTCACGGTCGCCAAGGCGATGAACCGCGATGTGCTGAGCGCGATCCGCGAGGCGCTCGACGCGGCGATCCGCGACGGCCTGACGCTCGACCAGTTCCGCGAGCAGCTGCGCCCCAAACTCGAAGCGCTCGGCTGGTGGGGCAAGCAGACGATGCTCGATCCGCTCGACGGGCAGTTCAAGTCGGTGCAGCTCGGGTCGCCTGCGCGGCTGAAGACGATCTTCCGCGTCAACATGCGCTCGGCCTATGCGGCGGGCAAATGGCAGCGGATCGAGGCGACGAAGCAGCTGCTGCCCTATCTCCGCTATGTGCAGATCCAGCGCGTCACGGCGCGCGATACGCACAAGCCCTGGCATGGTCTCGTCGTGCCGGCCGACAGTCCCTGGTGGGACCAGCACTTCCCGCCCTGCGACTGGAATTGCGGCTGCACGGTGCAGCAGCTGAATGAGCGCATGATCAGGGCGCGCGGCTGGCATGTCACCGAGACGCCGCCGGCCGGCCGCGCCAGCACTTACATCAATCCGCGCACCGGCCAGGCGGTGCGGATCGAGGCAGGCATCGCACCGGGCTTCGGCTTCAATGTCGGCAAGGCCTATCTCGCCGGCGTCACGCCGCGCCCTGCCGGCGGCGGCGTGGGGATCGCACTCGCAGCCGAATTGCCGGATGCGGCCACCGCATTCCTCGCCGCTTTCGGGCTGGATCCGGACGGCGAGAAGATTTTCACCGACGCGGCCGGCTGGCCAATGGCGATCGGCCCGGCGCTGTTCCGCGACGCGGCCTGGCGGCCGTATCTGTTCAGCGCGGCCGGGCTGCGCGCGCTGCCGCTCGCAGCCGCCGCGCTGCAGACCCCGTCCGAGATCCGCTGGGTGTGGATTGCCGATGTGCAAGGAAAGCCGGAGCTGGTCCGCCGCTACATCGGCTCGACCGGGGGCCGCGCGGCGGTGTTCGACGTCGGCAGCAGCGGCTGGCGGCTCAGCTCCTCGGCCGACCGCTCGTTCGACCTGCCCTCGCTGCGCACCGGGCTAGTCGTTTGGAAGACGGGCGATCCGGTCGTGGCGTCGCTCGCCAGCTCGCGCCGGGAGACGAAGCCGTGATCGATTGCGACAAGCTGCGCGAGGTGCTCGCGCCTGGCGATCCGCAGGAATGGCAGGAGCATGACGGCAAGGGCCGGCCGCATCCGCCCGGCAGCTATGTGGAGATGGAGTTTGCCGACGGCTCGACCGAAAAGGGGCCTTCCGCTGCCTATTCTTGGGTGTGGGAGAATTTGCCGCCGACCTATGTGAAGCCGGATCCGGTGAACATCGTCCGCTGGCGCTACGCCAAGCGCCCGCCGACCGATCGCGAGCTGGCGGCTTATGTCCCCGGCCTGCTGGCGATGCTCGACGCCCGCAACGCCGCCTGACCGTGGCGAGGCGCTGCCGAGCCACGACGCCCCTTCCCAGAATCGTTTCAGCGGCGGATAAGAGGCCGTTCCCGCAACCCGAGCGCCGCCGGTCAGCCTGACATAGGTCAGGTTGGAGCGCCCCCCTGCACGACGCCTAAACCTGCTCCCGAGACACCCGGCCTTGCTGCCGGGCTTTCGGGGGATAGCTTGAAACCAACCGCTCTCAAGGCCGGGACTGCATCGAGCGCCATGCTGATCGCATTGGCAGCCGAAGGCGCTGCGCCCGACTGGGTGCAGTTGCTGCCGTTCGGCGAGATCGTCGCGCGGGACGGCCGCCGCTGGAGCCTGCCAAAGGCGAAGGCGGCGGCTGTGATCGCGGCCTCGCTCGCCATCGCAGCCTCGGCCGATCTGCCCTTCGATTATGATCACCAGTCGGACCTCGCTGCTGTCGCCGGCGTCGGTGGCACCGCGCCGGCCTCGGGCTGGATCAAGGAGCTGCAGGCGCGCGATGACGGCATCTGGGCACGTGTCGAATGGACAGCCCGCGCCGCCGCGCTGATCGCCGCCAAGGAATATCGCTACGCCAGCCCGGTGTTCAATCACACCAAGGCGGGCGAGGTGACGGCGATCCGCCGCGCCGCCCTGACCAACACGCCAGCCCTCGACCTCGCGGCCGTCGCGAGCGAGCTTAACCCCGGAGACAACATGGATCTGACGAAGATCGCCGCAGCCCTCGGGCTCGGCGCTGCGGCGACCGAGGACGAAATCCTCGCCGCGATCGCAGCAATGGCGGCACCTGCCGCTGCCTGTGCTGACCTTGCCAAGGTGCGCACTGCACTGAAGCTGCCCGACACCGCCGATGGCACGGCAATCTGCACGGCGATCGCCGGCATGGGCGAGCCGCTCACCGCGCTCGCTTCGCTGCAGGCCGAGGTCAACACGCTGAAGGCGACCGCTGCGACCGACAAGGCCACGGCCGACGTCGATGCGGCGATCAAGGCCGGCAAGCTGACGCCGGCCGCACGCGATCACTGGATCTCGCTCGCCTCCACGAACCGCGCCCAGTTCGACTCGATCGTCGGCGTCCTGCCGACGATCGTCGCACCTGGCGTTGATCCGACGGTCAAAATCGATCCCGCAACGCTGACCCTGACCGAGGACCAGGTCGCCCTGTGCAGCCAGAACGGCTGGGACCAGGCGGCTTACCTCGCGACCCTCAAGGAGGAACTGACCAATGGCGCTCGCTAGTCCGCGCAACACTCCGCGCATCGGTTCGGCGACCCTTCGCCTCAACGTCGGCGTCGCCTCGGCGGCGGTCTGCCTGCAGGGCGGCATCGCGATCCTCGCCGCTGGCTATGCCCGGCCGGGCCGCACCGGCCAGGGCGGCAGCAACAAGCTGAAGTCGGCCGATGCCGGGACCTACCGCGCGATCGGCGTGTTCGCCGAGAGCAAGACCGGCGGTGCCAGCGACGGCCTCGTCACGGTCGATGTCGAGGCGGGCACCTTCGCGTTCGACAATTCGGCCGGGACCGAGGCGCTGACGGCAGCCGACATCGGCAAGCCCTGCTTCCTCGTCGATGACTGCACGGTCTCGCGCAGCTCGGCCGATGGCACGCGCTGCCTCGCCGGTGTCGTTCGCACGATCGAGACGAACGGCGATATCGGGGTCGAGTTCCTGACCGGGGCCGAGGCTGCGGGCAACCGCCGCGTCTACCTGCCCTTCGCGATCAACGAGACCGATACGCTCGCCGGAACGTCGCAGGAGATCATCTCCCCCGTCGCGGGCGAGATCGTCAGCCTCGCGGTGGTTGTCCAGAAGGCGATCACCACCGGCGGCGACGTCACCGCCTCGGTCGACGGCACCGCAGTCGCAGGGCTCACCTGCACGATCGCCGACGCCGCCACCAAGGGAACTGTCGTCATCGACACCCCGACGTTCGGCGACTCGAGCCTCGCGGTCGCTATCGGGTCGCGTATCCAGGTGATCCCGGCCGCCGCTTTCAACACCGCAGGTGCCGTCAGCGGCTACCTCGAAATCCGCTACTAGGAAGGGCCGACCACCGTGAGAAACATCACTCCCGATCTCCTGCAAAACCTGCGCACGGGGTTCAAGACGGACTTCCAGCGCGGCCTCGGCGCAGCTGCCGCCAAATCGGCGCTGCTCGCCACCACCGTCAGCAGCACCACGCGGCTGGAAACCTATGGCTTCCTTGCCGACCTGCCGGTGTTCCGCAAATGGGTGGGCGAGAAGCGCGTCATGGCGCTGAAGGACAAGGCCTATCAGCTCGCGAACGACAGCTACGAGGCGACGCTCGGCATTCACAAGGATGCGATCGGCGATGACAATCTCGGCCTCTACGGGCCGATCGCCGAGGGCTGGGGCCAGGAGTCGGGCAATCTGAAGGACCGGCTGCTGTTCGAAGCGCTGCGCGATGGTCACACCCGCGCCTGCTACGACGGCCAGAACTTCTTCGACACCGACCATCCGGTCGGCGAGGACGGCGCGCAGGCCGCGAACATGAACAGCGACACCACGGTCGAGGCCTGGTTCCTGCTCGACTGCTCGAAGCCGCTCAAGCCGCTGCTCTATCAGAACCGCATGTCGCCGACCTTCAATATGGTCACCGACATGTCCGACTCGCATGTCTTCAAGACCGGCGAGTATCTGATGGGCGGCGAAGCGCGCGGTGCGGCTGGCTACACTTACTGGCAGCTCGCCTATCGCAGCCGCAAGACGCTCAACGCTGCGAACTTCGCGCTCGCCAAGGCAGCGATGCAGGCCTTCGTCAACGATGTCGGCGAGCCGCTCGGCATCAAGCCGACGCATATCGTCGTCGGCGTGTCGAACGTCGCGGCGGCGCGGGATCTGTTCCTTAAGCAGAACCTCGCTGGCGGCGAATCGAACATCTACTTCAAGGATGTCGAGATCGTCGAAGCGGACCGCCTCGCGTGACGGGCGCGGCCCGCATCCGGGTCAAGGCGACCCGCCCGGAATTTCGCCGGGCGGGTTTCGTCTTCGGCTCGGCGAACTGGCGCGATTTCGCTGCGGGCGAGTTGTCGCTGGCACAGCTTGCCACGCTCATGGTCGAGCCGGTCCTCCTCGTCGAGCGCTCGCTTGATGACGGCGCGAATTGGGAGCGAGGCGACGCAGAGGATCGGCGCGACGCCGAGGCGTTCCTCGCTGCCGAGCGCGAGCAGCTGGCCGAGGACGAAGCGGACCGCGCCGCCGAAGCGATCCGCGCGCGCCTGGCCGAGGCCGAGGCCGAACGTGTCGCTGAAGCCGAACGTGTCGCTGAAGCCGAACGTGCTGCTGAAGCCGAACGTGCCGCCGAAGCTGAGCGTGCCGCCGAGGCCGAACGTGCCGCCGAGGCGGAGCGTGCTGCTGAAGCCGAACGTGCCGCCCAGACGGCGGCCGTCGAGCCTGCCCCCAAACCGAAGGCCCCCGCTGCGAAGCGCAAGGCTGCCGCCATGTCCAAGTAAGCGTCCCGCGTACCCCGGCGGCGGGGCTCACCACCTCGCCGCCAGCCCGTTTTCAAAAGGACCGTTCCCGCTGTGACCTATGCGACCGCCGACGACATGCTCTCCCGTTTCGGCGAGACCGAGCTGCGCGACGCGAGCGATCGCGAGGGCAGCGGCCTGATCAATGCCGGCCGCGTCGCGGCGGCGCTCAGCCAGGCGGACAACGAGGTCGAGGCGGCGATCGCCGTCAAATATACGCTGCCGCTGTCGAGCATCCCCGGCCGCCTGGTCGACATCGCCTGCGATATCGCCCGCTACAAACTCTACCCGCTCGAAGCGCCGCAGCTGGTCCGCGACCGCTATCTGGATGCGAAGGCCGCGCTGGCGAAGATCGCACGCGGCGACGAGGCTCTGCCGATCGCCGGCAGCGCGCCGGCTGCACCTGCCGCCGCCGGCGTCCAGTTCTCGACCGATCGCCGCCGCATGTCGCGCGCCACGATGTGCGACCTGTAATGGACATCCGCTTCACCCTGACCAGCGTCAACGTCGCCGGGCTGACCGAGGCGGCGGGGCGCGCC
>CALRQP020000010.1:0-124958 GCA_943370355.1 Sphingomonas paucimobilis | reverse complement strand
ATTTCGCGACATAGAGCTGCCCGAGTGCCTCGCCGAGTGCGCCCGTCACTGCGTCAGTGCCCCGCTTCCAGCGCGGCTGGATCTTTGGCGTGCCCGAAAGCACGGTACCCTTGAACGCGAAATTCTCATCGACGAACGCCTTGGGCAGTACCGGTGCGCGGTCCGAGATGACCTGAAAAGCGAGCCAGTCCTTCCAGACGGTGAGCGGCGTCGATGCCACCAGTGCCGACATGCCCTTGAAGGCGCTCGGCTGCGCGACGATGAAGGACGGCTGCGACCCAACCCCGGCTTCGGTCAAGAACGCCTTCCAGTCGAAGCCCGGCGCCTTCTTTGCAAAGTCGGCCATGGCCCATTTGTTGTAGGTCTTGTCGTCATCACGGCTGTCGACCCGGTTCCAGTGCACCTTGGCGATCTGCCGCTCGAGTTCGTAGATGTTCTTGGCCTTCGCTGCGGCGTCCGCCGCCGGGGTTCCCGCCAGTTCGAGCATCTTGGCGACATGCAGCTGATATTTGGCGCGCGCATCGACATAATTGGGCTTGTCGACGAGATAATAGTCGCGATCGGGCAGGCCGAGGCCCGACTGGAACAGATAGACAATATAGGTGTCGGGCGCCTTGGCGTCCTGGTTGACGAAACCGTTGAACGGCGTCGCGCCGCCGACCTTGAATTCGTCGGCAAAGGCCTTGGCGAGCTGCGTCTTGGTCTTGATCGCGCTGACCCGGTCGAGATCGGGCTTCAGCGGCGCGAGGCCCTTCGCCTCGATCGTCGCTTCGTCCATGAAGCTTGCATAATAGTCGCCGACCTTCTGCGCCTCGCTGCCCGGCGCACCGCCCGAGGCGGCAGCCGCCTCGATGATCTCGCGCGTGCGCGCCTGGCTCAGGTCGCGCAGCTTGGTGAACATGCCGTAGTTCGACCGGTCAGCCGGGATTTCGACGTTCTTCAAGTAAGTGCCGTTGGCAAAGCGGCCCCAATCGTCGCCGGTCGTGACACTGCGGTCCATGCCCGCGAGATCGAAGCCCCAGGTTCCGATTTCAGGTTTCGGCGCAGGCGGCGGCGCTTCGACTACCGCAACGGGCGCGGGCGCAGCAGCGGCAGGGGCGCTGGCGGTTCTGGTCATCGAGCAGGCTGCGAGCGTGAGACTCGCGGCGGACAGCATGAGGATGTGCTTGAGCACGAAACGGCCTTTCGAGGTGTTTGAGATGGGCGGGACACTAGCGGCTCCCGCGTCGGGCGCAAGGCTGGTTATTTCACAGGGCTGTCACATCGCGAGCCGGTTCATCCGTAGCGTTGTTCGTCCCACGGATCGCCGACATTGTGATAGCCGCGCACTTCCCAAAAGCCCGGTTTGTCTTCGGCACTGAAACTGATGCTCTTCAGCCATTTCGGCGATTTCCAGAAATAGTAGCTCGGGATTACCAGCCGTGCCGGTCCGCCATGTTCTCGCGTCAGCGGTGCTCCCTCCCAATGATGCGCGACAAGGCAGTCCGCCTCGGCAAATGCCGCGAGCGTCACATTGGTCGTATAGCCGTCATAGCCGCCGAGGATCACATGCGCGGCATCGGTGGCCGGGCGCACGAGGTCGATCAGCGTCCGTGTCGCCACGCCCAGCCAGCGATTGTCATAGCGCGACCATTGCGTGACGCAGTGGATGTCGGACACATCCTCAGACTGCGGCAGTGCCATAAACGCGGCCCAATCGAGCGTCACCGGCCGTTCGACCGCGCCGTCGATGGTCAGCCGCCAGTCGCTGAGCGGCACGTCGGGCTGGATGCCAAGATCAAGCACCGGCCAGGTCTCGACGAGCCGCTGTCCGGGCGGCAACCGGTCGATCTCCTTGTCGCCATGCTTGCCGGTGAGCAGCCGCCCTTCCCGCGCCCATTGCTGCTTGGAGCGGATGAGCTTGTCCTTGAAGCCCTCAGCCATGCGCCGACATCCTCCTGGCATTGCGTCGCGCCCAGCGGCGGCGCGTCCGCAGATCCCAGCCGAGTCGCGTCATCGTCGTTCCCAACAAGCTGGCCAGCACAGCAATCGGCAGCAAGCCCACGCCCGTCGCGGCCATCCAGTGCAGCGCCATGGCGAGCCAGCCGACCGGAACGACAGCTGCGGCCGCATCGACCGTTGCGCGCGGGGCGATCAGCCAGGCCCCGAGCCGGTGCGCGCCGATAATGAGCGGCGGCAGCGTGATCGGGTTGACGGCCCAGGTCGAGACAGCAGCGACAATGGCGTTCGATCGGGTCGGGATCGCGGCGGCAACGGCGACAAGCGTATGCGCGACAGGGATCAGCACGCCGAAGAACAGGCCAACCCCGACGCCACGCGTCACCGACCGCCGGTTCATGTGCCAGAGGTTGGGGTCGTCGAGCTTGTGCGCGATCGGACGCAGCAGCGGCTGGCGCATCAGAAACTCGCGCTTCGGCGCCTTGCGCTTCAAATATTCGATCACGCGCTGCATTGCTGCTGGCCTATACGCCCCGCGTGACGGGTTTGTGGAGCGGCGATTGTGGCAGGGTCAGCCGCGCTCGCGCATGATGCGGCTCTGCTCGCGCTTCCAGTCCTTTTCCTTCTCATGTTCGCGCTTGTCGTGCATCTTCCGGCCCTTGCCGAGCGCGAGTTCGACCTTTGCGCGGCCGCGGTCGTTGAAATAGATGCTGAGCGGCACGAGCGTCATGCCCTGCCGCTGGACAGCGCCATGCAATTTGCTGATTTCCCGCGCCTTCATAAGAAGTTGGCGCGGCCGCTTCGGTTCGTGGTTGAACCGGTTGCCCTGCAGATATTCGGGGATATTGGCGTTGATGAGGAACAGCTTGCCGTCCTTCACCTCGGCATAGCTCTCCGCGATCCCGCCCTCGCCTGCCCGCAGCGACTTCACTTCGGTGCCGGTCAGCGCGATTCCGGCCTCGAATGTTTCGTCGATCGCATATTCGTATCGCGCACGGCGGTTCTCGGCGACGGTCTTGACCTTGAGGCCGACCGTCGCGAGCTGGGGTCGGGCCATTAGCCGAGTCCGGCGTGCGCGAGCGCCGAATCGACGGCCTGACGCGATGCCTCGTTCGGCGTCGTGATCGGCAGGCGCGTGTCCGCCATCATCCGGTCCATCGACCACAGCGCATATTTCGTCGGTCCGGGGCTTGCATCCGAGAACAACGCAGCATGCAGCGGATAGAGCCGGTCGGTCAGTGCAAGTGCCGTCGCCATGTCGCCCGACAGGCTTGCGGCTTGGAAATCTGCGCAAAGACGCGGCGCGACATTGGCAGTGACCGAGATGCATCCGACCCCGCCCATCGCATTGAAGCCGAGCGCCATGTCGTCGTTGCCCGACAGTTGGCAAAAGCCTTCGCCGCAGGCGAGGCGCTGCGCCGACACCCGCGCGAGATTGCCCGTCGCATCCTTGACACCGACGATGGTCGGACAATCGGCAACGAGCCTTGCCATCGTCTCGACGGTCATCTCGACAACACTCCGCCCCGGAATATTGTAAATGATAATCGGCAGATCGCAGTGCTCGGCGAGATAGGCGAAATGCGCGTAAAGTCCGGCCTGACTCGGCTTGTTATAATAAGGGCAGACGACCAGAGCCGCGTCGGCCCCGGCCGCTTTGGCGTGCCGCATGTGTACGAGCGCGGTCATCGTATCGTTCGATCCGCAACCGGCGACCACCGGCACCCGGCCCGCTGCCGCCTGCACGGTCAGGTCGACGACATGATTATGTTCGTCAATTGTCATCGTCGCGGCTTCGCCGGTTGTGCCGCACGGCACGAGGCCGCTGCTGCCTTCGGCAATTTGCCAGTCGACGAAGGCGCGGAACGCCGGTTCATCGATCCGTCCGTCGCGAAAAGGCGTCACAAGCGCCGGCATTGATCCTTTGAACATCGCTTTGGCCCTTCACCCGCGTGGTCAATGATGGTTAAGCTGCCGTGCATCGGCGCGGGGTAACTCTTGCGTCCTGATAAGGAGCCGGAAGCGGCTATGTCCAGCGGCGTTGCGAGATTGGCTTTGGTTACGGGTCTGGCGGGGGTAGTCGCCCTGTCAGGACCCGTGCTTGCGGCGCTGACCGGCGCGCAAAAGAATTGGTATGCCGCGAAGCTCGCAGAAAACAGCCGGAGCAGCTATGCCTCCCCGGCCGGGCCGATGCCGGACGCCGTCGAACCTATTGCCGAGACATTGGTGCAATGGGACCGGCTCCGCCGCGAGGACTATTCGACAAGCTTCTCGGAAATCAGCAATTTCCTGCGGCAGCACCCCGGCTGGCCGCTTGAGATGCAACTACGCCGACGTGCCGAGCGGCTCATCGACGCGACGACGCCACCTGCGGACCGGCTCGCGTTCTTCGCCGCCTATCCACCGCTGTCGGCGGCCGCGAAATATCGCGCGGCTGAAGCCTGGCTCGCAACCGGGCGGCGCGATGAGGCCGTGCGCTTTGCGCGGCAGGCTTGGGTGTCGGACGGGCTGCCGCTCAATCTCGAAGCCGAGCTGACCGCCAAATTCTTCTCAGTGCTGACCCCCGAAGACCATTTTGCGCGGGCCGATCGGCTGCTCTGGTCGGGCCAGTCGGCCGCCGTGATCCGGATGGGCGCGTTAATTCCCGAATCGCGGCGCGCGATCATCGATACCCGCCTCGCGCTGAAATCCGACGCGCCCGGCGCTACCGAGCGGCTGGCGGCGCTGTCTCCGGCCGACCGGGTCGATCCCGGTTTGCTCGCCGATCAGGCGAGCTGGCTGCGGCGCGGGTTTCAGACTTTGCAGGCGCGGGCGCTGCTTGCGGATGCGGTCATCGCGCAAGGGTCGCCCGTCGATCCGCTGCGCTGGATGCAATTGCGCCGCGAACTGGCGCGCGGTGCGGCAGCCGATGGCCAATATGACCTCGCCTATCGCATCGCTGCCAATCACCGCACCTTCCCGCTCGGCCGGCCGCTCAATTCGTGGAGTGATGCCGAACGCGACGTCTACACCGATCTGGAATTCCTTGCCGGCTGGACCGCGCTCAAAAATCTCAACCAGCCGGTCAAGGCCGTCGACAATTTCCAGAATTACCGCAATGCCGCCAAGAGCCCGCTGACGCAGGCGCGCGGCGACTATTGGGCGGGACGCGCCGCCGATGCGGCCGGCAATCCGGCCCAGGCACGGCGCTTCTACGACAGCGCCGCACGCCACCCGGACTATTTCTTCGGGCAGCTCGCCGCCGAACGGCTCGACAAGCCGCTCGTGCTGCCGCCCGCGACCCCGATAAATCCCTCTCCGCTCGCCCGGCAAAAATTCGAGTCCAATGACCTGGTCAAGGTGGCCAGGCTGCTCGGCGAACTCGGCGATCGCCCGCGCCAGACGATTTTCCTGAAGCAGCTCGTCGAAACGGCGGGGACGCTCGAACAGCAGCGGCTGGTCGCCGATCTCGCACCGCAGCTGAACCGTCCCGACCTAGGCGTGCTCGTCGCCCGCGAGGCGCGCAACGACGGCGAACTGGCACTGCTCGATGCCTCCTACCCGCGGCTGTCGGCAACCGGGCTGACCGGGAGCCCCTCGCTCGTCCATGCCATCACCCGGCAGGAGAGCCGCTTCGACCGCACCGCGATCAGCCCAGCCAATGCGCGCGGCCTGATGCAGCTGATGCCGGCGACCGCCGCGGAGCAGGCTGGAAAGCTCGGGCTGCCCTATGACTTCGAGCGGCTGACCGGCGACGAGCAATATAATGCGACACTCGGCTCGGCCTATCTGCAACGCCTCGTCGACCGCTGGGGCGGCAATGTCATGCTGGCGGTCGCGAGCTACAATGCAGGTGCCGGCAATGTGAACAAATGGATCCGCGCCAATGGCGATCCGCGCGACCCGCAGGTCGATGTCATCGACTGGATTGAGCGCATCCCGATCAGCGAGACGCGCATCTATGTCTGGCGCGTGCTCGAAAACGCCGTGATGTACGACATGCTCGATCGCAGCACGCCGCGCCCGCTGCCGCTGAACCGCCTGTCTTCCTATCTCGGCAAACGCAGTCCGGGCTGATAAAGCGGCGCCATGTCACTGCTCGCCGGGCTTTTGCTGTTCCTGCTGACCGTCGCCTTCATGGAGGGCGTCGCCTATGTCGCGCACCGTTGGGTTATGCACGGCTTTCTCTGGTCGCTGCACAAATCGCATCACCGCCCGCGCACCGGCCTGTTCGAAGCGAATGACTGGTTCGCGGTGATGTTTGCCCTGCCCTCGATCCTCTGCTTCGTCGCGGGCATGCATGACCCGTTCGACAGCCTCTTCACGTGGATCGGGCTCGGCATCGCCGCCTATGGCGCGATCTATTTCGGCTTCCACGATGTCATCGTGCATCGCCGCATCAAGCATGGCTGGCGGCCGACCAGCGACTATATGCGCCGCATCGTGCAGGCGCACCGCCTCCACCATGTCGTCGAAACACGGGACGGCACGGTCTCTTTCGGCTTCCTGGTCGCGCCGCCGGTTCGCCGCCTGAAAGCACAGCTCGCCGCAAGCGGTCATGCGCTCAGGCCGCCATCGTCCACAATCCGTCGCGCGGGATAGCCTCGCTGTAGCGGCTGCGCCGGGTAAGCGCTGCACCGCCGGTTGCCGCGACAGCAAACAGTTTCCCGGCCGTCGACGTCGTCACGCGCCCGTGCGGCGAACCGCCTGCCGCCCGCACGCGGCGGCCGATGTCACCGTAAATACGCGCCGCCGCCAGCACTGCCCAGGCCGAACGCAGCGGCAGCGCCAGCGTACCATGCCGCGCCGACGCCTCGTAGCGCTCCGCCTCATCGACAAGCCGTGCGGTGGCCCCGGACACGCCATAAGCCGCTACCCATTCAGCAGGCAGATAGCTGCGGCCCCGCGCGCGGTCCTCGGCGACATCCCGCGCGATATTGTTGAGCTGGAAGGCAATGCCGAGATCGCAGGCGCGGTCGAGCGTTGCGCGATCCTCGGCAGCGACGCCCATGCAGAGAGCCATCATGACGCCGACGACCCCCGCGACGTGATAGGAATAGAGCAGAGTATCATCGAGCGTGCGATACTCGGCTGCCCGCGCGTCCATCGCAAAGCCTTCGAGCAGGTCGAGCGGGTAGCGATCGGGCATCGCTGTCGCGGTTGCGACCCGCGCCAGCGCCTCAAACGGCAGTCCTTCGGGCCTCCCAGCAAGCGCCACGAGCGTCTGCGCCCGCAATTCCGCCAGCCTGTCGCCGATCAGTCGCCCCGACGCGACATGCCCCTCCCCCAGTTCCTGCTCGTCGATCACGTCGTCGCAGTGGCGGCACCATGCGTAGAGCAGCCACGCCCGCTCCCGCGGTTCAGGCGCGAACAGCTGCGACGCCATCGCGAAACTGCGCGAGCCCTTGGCGATACTGTCCCGCGCCCAGCGGGTCAGATCATCCATCAGGCCAGATCGGCGAGCATCAGCTTGGCGGTCGCCTTGGCACTGCCAACGACTCCCGGAATCCCCGCGCCCGGATGGGTGCCCGCCCCGACGAAATAGAGATTGCTCAGCACATCGTCGCGGTTGTGCGTGCGGAACCATGCGCTCTGCCACAGGAGCGGCTCAAGGCTGAACGCGCTGCCGAGATGCGCATTAAGCTCGGTGCGGAAATTGTCGGGCGTGAAGGTCCGCATCGTCACCAGATCGTCGCGCAAGCCCGGGATCAGCCGCTTCTCCAGATAATCGAGGATGCGGTTCGCATATTTCGGGCCAACCGTCTCCCAGTCGAGCGGCGCCTTGCCCAGATGCGGCACCGGCGACAGCACATAAAAGGCGCTACAACCTTCGGGGGCCATCCCCGGATCGGTCGCGGTCGGGTGGTGCAGGTAGAGCGAGAAATCGTCTGCGAGCACGCCATGCTCGTAAATGTCCGCGAGCAGCTCCTTGTAGCGCGGCCCGAACAGGATCGTGTGGTGCCGGATGTCGGGATGCTGCCGCTTCAGCCCGAAGTAAGTTACGAACAGCGACGGGGAGAAGCGCTTGCGCTGCAACGCACGGCTCGCCTGCCGCGCGCGCGGATGTCCGGCCAATAGGTCGCGATAGGTGTGCACGATATCGCCGTTCGAGGCGACGGCATCGAAGGCAGCGCTCCAGCCATCGGCAGTGCTGACGCCACTGACCTGTTCGCCGCGTGTCTCGATACTCCGCACTCCGTCACCGATGCGCACCTGGCCGCCGAGGTCGGTGAACAGCTTCATCATGCCGCGGATCAGTGCATGCGTGCCGCCGCGCGGGAACCACACACCCCATTTCTTCTCGAGCGCATGGATCAATGTGTAGATCGCGCTGGTCTTGAACGGGTCGCCGCCGACGAGCAGCGTGTGGAAGCTGAATGCCTCGCGCAGCTGCGGGTCCTGGATGTATTTCGACACGATCGAATAGACGCTGCGATAGGCTTCATAGCGCACCAGCGCCGGGGCCGCGGCCAGCATCGATTTGAAATCGAGAAAGGCTTCGTGCCCGAGCTTGATATAGCCTTCGCGGAACACATTCTCGGAATAGGCGAGGAAACGTTTATAACCCTCGACATCCGAAGGATATTTCTCCCCGATCTGCGCGAGGAGTGCCGCATCGTCGTTCGAATAGTCGAACACCCGATCGTCTTCCCAAATCAACCGGTAGAAGGGCGTCACGGGCAGCAGTTCAACATACTCGCTGATCTTGCGCCCCGACAGCTCGAACAGCTCCTCAAGGCATGACGGATCGGTGATCACCGTCGGTCCCGCGTCGAAGGTGAACCCTTGATCCTCCCAGACATAGGCACGCCCGCCGGGCTTGTCGCGCTGCTCGATCAGCGTGACCTCATGCCCTGCCGACTGCAGACGGATGGCGAGTGCCAGTCCGCCAAATCCTGCGCCGATCACCGCAATCTTGGACAAGCTCAGTCTCCCTTGAGCACGATTCCCACCGCGCGCCAGAACGGCACCGGCGGCTTGCCAACGAGCACCCGCACCTTGTCGGCAAGCGTCGTCTTCCCAGCGTAGAAGCGGGCGATGAGCCGCGGGTCAAGCTGGTAGAAGCGCTGCAGCACCTTGTAGCGCTCGGCCGGCTCGCCGGCATGGAACAACAGCCGGTTGAGCAACCGGTAATAGCTGCGCGTCTCCCATGCGGCGATCGACGCCGCGCGGGTCGCGGCATAGATCGACGCCGGGTCCAGCGACGGCAATGCCGCGATCGCATCGGCCATGCGGACCGCATCGGGAAAGCTATAGCCGGTGGTCGGATGAAATTGCGCCGCGCGCAGGCCAATCCGCGGCACACCGCACTCGCCTTCGTCCCAAAAGGCTTTGATGTCGCCGCCGAGCGCGACCGGCAGGACGCCATGCTCGCGCCTGACGATCTTCGCCACGCGCCAGCCGCGCATCTCGGCATAGGCGAGCAGCCGGCGCTCCAGGATTGCGGGATCGAGCTCGATGCCGTCGCTGTAGTATGTGTCTTCGATCAGCAGCCGCGTCGGCGAGAAGGGCAGTGTGTAGACGAAGCGGTAGCCATCGAGTTGCGGCACCGTTGCGTCCATGATGACCGGGAGCTTCAGCCCGTGCGGCCGGTCGGTTTCGACCTCCACCCCGAGGAACTTCTGTGCGCGCAGATCGAGTGCGCCGCTCGCCCCCTGCCCGCGCCCGTCGATGACAGCGCCGGCCCGCAGCACGCGTTGATCGGCAAGCGTGACCGACACCGAATCGAGCGCCGCCACCGGTGCCGACGTCATCAAGCGGTCCGAGGGCACCGCCGTACGAACCGCGGCATCGAGCCGCTCGGAGGTGGCGCTCGCATAGCCCATCGCGAAGTCGCGCCGCACTTCCGGGAAGGCGACCGAATAGCCCGGCCAGCGATGCTCGATGAGCGGCGCGGACCACGCGCGCTGCTCCGCCGTCAGATCATCCTCGAAATGCGACCAGGTGTGGTTGCCGCCGAGGCCGGGGCCGGACTCGACGATGGCGACCGACAGGTCGGGCCGAAGTTGCGCCAGCCGCAGCGCCAGCAGGCCCGAGGCAAGGCCGCCGCCTGCGAGGATGATATCGAACTCACTCACTTTTGCCTCGTTAGCTGAGCCGGGGTGACGGCGCGATGCAAAAGCGTATAGCTCGCGACAATGTTGCCGTTGTTCGCCTCGATTGCCGCAATGATTGCCATCGTCGGCATCCGCTATCTGGCGGTGTCGGGCGGATTTGCCTGGGCAACCCGACGGGTACACCCCGGTCTCTATGGCTCTGAGCGCATCCGCCGCCAGATCCGGCGGGAGATCGGCTGGTCGCTGCTCACCGCCGCGATCTATGCTGTTCCTGCCGGCGCGGTTGCCTATGCATGGGACAAGCTCGGCTGGACGCTGATCTACCGCGATCCGGCCGCCTATCCGTTGTGGTGGCTGCCGCTCTCGGTCGCGATCTATCTGTTCGCTCATGACAGCTGGTTCTACTGGACCCACCGCCTCATGCACCGGCCGTCGCTGTTCCGGCTCATGCACGCCGTCCACCATAACAGCCGCCCGCCGACTGCCTGGGCGGCGATGTCTTTCCATCCGCTCGAAGCGCTGTCCGGCGCGTTCCTGATTCCGGCGCTGGTGTTTGTCGTGCCGATTCACTGGGCCGCGCTGGCCGTCGTGCTGACCGTCGCGACCGTGTTCGGCGTGACCAATCATCTGGGATGGGAGATTTTCCCCAAGAGCTGGCTCAGCGGGCCGTTCGGCAAGGTCATGATCACCGCTTCGCACCATGATAGGCACCATTCGTCGTATCGCAGCAATTTCGGCCTGTATTTCCGCTTCTGGGACCGTCTATGCGGCACCGATGGGGGACTTTCGGAAACTTTGGCGGCCGCTGGCGGCCATCGCGGCACTGGCACCGATCGCGGCTGACGCCGCGCCCGATCCTGTGACTGTGCGCATCCTGCTGACCGGCCTCCGGTCCAGCGCTGGGGAGGTGCGCCTCTGCTTCTGGCACGACGGCGCGCGCTTCCCCGATTGCAGCAAGGGTGTCGGGGTCCGCAGCCTGTCCGCACCCGCTGCCCCGACCGTGGCTATCGATGTGACGGACGTTGCACCCGGTGCTTATGCCGTGTCGGTGATCCATGACGAGAATGACAATAAGCGGCTCGACACCAATCGCTTCGGCATACCGTCCGAAGGGTTCGGCTTCTCGCAGAACCCCCGCATCCTGTTCGGGGCGCCGAGCTATCGCGCCTCAACGTTCCAGGTCGCAGGCGATGCGACTGAGACGATCCAGATGAAATATTTTCTATAGGCCCACGTCAGGGCATCACGCTCGCAGCGGATAACTCGGCCCTCACCTCATCATTATGCGCGCCGCGCCGGCCCGCCGGACGCGGCGGATCGACCGGGGTCGCGCCAAAGCGCACCGGATGCCGCGCCACCCGCACCCGGCCGGCGTCGCCCTGATCAACGACAGCGATCGTGTCATTGTGCGCGATCTGCGGGTCGGTGAGCAGCTCGTCATAGGACAGCACCTTCGCGCCGCCTGCACCATGCTCGAGGCAGCCCGCCATGAATTCGTCCGAACTGACGGCTGCAAATGCCGCCGCTAGCGCCGGCCCCCAAGCCGCGATATTGCGCGCCCGCTCGCGTCCCGTTGAAAAACGCGGGTCCTCGGCGAGATCAGGCCGTCCGAGCGCGCGGCATAGCGGCGCAAGTTCATGGTCCTGGAAGCTCGCCATCGCCACCGCACCATCGCGCGTCTTCCAGAGCCGGTTGTAGCGGCCATAGGGTGCCGACGGCGGCGGCGGCTCGTCGATGAAGCTGTGGTTGAACATCCCTTCCGGCCAATTGAACGCGACGGCCGCATCGAGCATCGACAGTTCGATCTGCTGGCCTTCTCCGGACCGCTCGCGCGCGAACAGCGCAGCGGTGATCGCCTGCGCGGCCATCAGCCCCGTGATCTTGTCGCAGACCAATGTCTGGATAAGCTGCGGCTCGCCATCTTTGCCGAGCTGCGACGCGGCAATGCCGGAACAGGCCTGAATCATCGGATCATAGGCCCGGAGGCCCGCCAGAGGGCCATCAGGCCCATAGCCCGAGATCGAGCAATAGATCAGCCGCGGATTGAGGGCGCGGGCCGCGTCCCAGCCGAACCCCAGTTTCTCGAGCACGCCGGGCCTGAAATTCTGCACGAGCACGTCGGCACGCCGAATCAGCGCGGCGAGGACCGTCTTCGCGTCCGCCGATTTGAGATCGAGCTGCATGGCCCGCTTGCCGCGATTGATCGCGACATAGGTCGCCGACAGGTCGCCCTTTCCCGGCCCCATCCAGCGCACCGGGTCGCCCGCAGGTGTCTCGATCTTGATGACGTCGGCACCCTGATCCGTGAGCCATCCTGTCGCGAGCGGCCCTGAGACCACCTGGCTCAGATCGACGATGCGAATGCCAGCCAGCGGTCCTGCCATGTCAAATCCCTATTCCGTAACGTCGCGACCCCGGGTCTCGGGCAGCAGGAACACCGTCACGAGCAGCGCAACCGTAACCACCGCCATCGTATACCAGAGCCCGCCGAACACATTGCCGGTCTTGACCACGATGTATTGCGAGACGAACGGCAGGAACCCGCCGAAATAGCCAGTGCCGATATGGTAAGGGATCGACATCGAGGTGTAGCGGATCCGTGCCGGGAAAAGCTCGACCATGATCGAGGCGACCGGCCCATAGGTCATGCCTGACAGGATGCCGAGTATGATCACCGCGAGCACAATACGCAGCGGCGCCCGGCCACTGTCATCCGGGCCGACAGTCCACACACCTTTCACCGGATCGACTGAACCGGGATAGCCGGCCGCCTTCAGGGCTGACGCGAACGCCACGGGTTGGAGTCCCTCGATCCGCGTCGAACCGATGGTCACCGCGACGGGGCCCTCCCCCGCAAGTTTGGCGTAGCCGACGCCCTGCTTGGCGAAATAGTCGAGCACCTTGCCGCATTCGGTCGACTGCCCCTTGTCGGCGAACGGGTTATAGCCGCAGTCGGCATTGGCGATCGTAACCGGCGCACGTTCCATCGCGACCGAGAGCGCCGGATTGCCCGCATCGGCGATCATGTGAAACAGCGGAAACAGCAGCAATAGCGTCAACAAATAGCCGGCGATCGTCGGCGGTTTGCGGCCGATCTTGTCCGACAACCAGCCGAAGAACACGAAAGACGGTGCCGCCACGACGATCGACAGGCCGATGAGCTCCTGTGCCGTGGTTGGGTCGATCCGCGTGGTCTGCTGCAGGAAGTAGAGTGTCTGGAACTGCGCGGTGTACCAAATCACCGTCAGGCCCGCTGCGACGCCGAACATTGCGACGAAGATGCGCTTGATATTGCCGGGCTCGGCGAAACTGTCCCGGAGCGGGTTTTTGGAGGTCGTCCCGGCGGCCTTCATCGCCTGGAACACCGGGCTCTCGCTGAGCTTCATGCGGATATATAGCGACAACGCGAGCAACAGCAGCGAGACAAGGAACGGAATTCGCCAACCCCAGGCATTGAATGACTCTTTGCCGAGCAGCGCCGTCGTGCCGAGTACAACCGCCAAGGACAGCAAAAATCCGCCGACGACAGAAACCTGGATAAAGCTCGTGAAGAAGCCGCGCTTGCCCGGCGGCGCATGCTCGGCGACATAAATTGCCGCTCCGCCATATTCGCCACCAAGTGCCAGGCCCTGCAGAACGCGCATCAGAAGCAGCAAAACGGGTGCCCAGACGCCCGCCGTTGCATAGGTCGGCAGCAGCCCGACCGCCGCCGTTGCAACGCCCATCAGCGTGATCGTCGCGAGAAAGGTATATTTGCGCCCGATCAGATCGCCGAGATGCCCGAAGATCACCGCGCCGAGCGGCCGCACGCCAAATCCCACGCCGAACGCCGCCAGCGATTTCAAAAGCGCGGCGGCCTCATTGTCGGAAGGGAAGAACATATTTCCCAGCAGCGCCGCGAGCGTGCCGTACACGAAGAAGTCGTACCATTCGAATACGGTCCCCAGCGACGAGGCTGCGATGACCAGCACATCGCGCTGCTTCTCTGTCGAGGCGGCTGCCCCGGCGGTCGTCTCGTTCAATTCATTGCCCTCCCCGGCACAGCAACACTTATAACGGCGATCCGCGCGGCGGGAAGGTCAATCCGAGGGGGCTGGCTGGGGCGGCAGGATTCGAACCTGCGAATGGCGGCATCAAAAGCCGCTGCCTTACCACTTGGCGACGCCCCAACGAGCGGCGGGGATTAGCGCAGCCATTGCGGCTTGGAAACCCCGCTATCGGCGCTGTTGCACGCATGTGACGACCCCGCTAACCCGCAAGCGCGGAGCAAAGGGCGTAAACAATGGCAGTATTGGTCACCGGCGCGGCAGGGTTCATCGGCTTCCATGTTGCCGATCGGCTGCTCGCGCGCGGCGAAGAGGTCATCGGCCTCGACAATCTGAACGACTATTACAGCGTCGCGCTGAAGACCGCGCGCGTCGAGAAACTAGCATCGGCCCACGGAACAGCCTTCCAATTTGTCCGCGCAGACTTCGCTGACTACCCGGTCCTGACCACCGCACTGGCGGCCAAAAAGATCGATCGCATCGTGCATCTTGGTGCACAGGCGGGCGTGCGCTACTCGATCGAAAATCCGCATGCCTATGTGCAGTCGAACCTTGTCGGCCATTTGAACGTCATGGAATTCGCGCGGCGCAGCGAGGCGTGCCGCCACCTGGTCTATGCCTCCTCCTCGTCGGTCTATGGGTCGAATGACAAGCTGCCCTTTGCGGTCGAGGACCGCGTCGATCATCCGATTTCGCTCTACGCTGCGACCAAGAAGTCCGACGAGCTGATGTCGGAAACCTATGCCCATCTCTACCGGCTGCCGATGACCGGGTTGCGCTTCTTCACCGCCTATGGCCCGTGGGGGCGTCCCGACATGGCGATGTGGCTGTTCACCGCAGCCATCCTGAAGGGCGAACCGATCCGGGTGTTCAACGGCGGCGAGATGCGGCGCGATTTCACCTACATCGACGATATCGTCACAGGCGTCGTCGCGGCGCTCGACAATCCGCCCCCCGACGACGGCAGCGAGAAGGCCGGCGGCTCGGCCGGCCCGCATCGCCTCTACAATATTGGGAACAATCGCAGCGAGGAGCTGATGCGGATGATCGGTCTCATCGAGGCCGCGCTCGGCAAAACCGCGATCAAGGAATTCCTGCCGATGCAGGACGGCGACGTGAAGGACTCCTTCGCCGACATTTCGGCGATCCAACGCGATCTGGGCTTCGCACCGACAACGCCGATCGACGTCGGGGTGCCGCTGTTTGTTGACTGGTATCGAAGCTTCCACCGCGCGTGAGCAATTACGCGATCTGGAACCTGTTCGGCCCGATCAGCTGGATTTTCTGGCTGGCCCTGCTGGCGCTGCTGACTGCGCATCGCCGCCCGCGTCTGTCGAGAAAGCTGCTGATCGCATCTATCAGCTGGTTCGCCGTCGGCGGGCTGTTGCCATTGGGATTTTGGCTGATCATCCCGCTCGAGCAGCGATTTCCGCAACTCGGCCGTCTGGCTGTCCCAAAATCGGCGATGATCGCTGTCCTGGGCGGCGCCGAAAGCTTCGGAGCGTCGCGGCATGCGGGCCGTCCCGAGTTTAATAGTCACGCGAATCGAGTCCTAGCTGGCGCTGCCCTGGCGACCTCGATACCGAACGCGCCACTGGCAATCGTCGGCGGCGTTTCCGAATCCGGCTATCCCGATCGCGACGTCGACCTGACAGCGCGAATGTGGAGCGCAGTTGGCGTACCGTCTACGCAAATCGTCAAAATCGCTGGGACGGTAGATACTTGCACAAATGCGCTCGGTGTCGGGCGAACCACGCGCGCGCCGGTCCTGCTGGTCACCTCGGCGTTTCACATGCCCAGGTCTATCGCCTGTTTTCGCGCAGCAGGAATCGAGCCGATCCCCTTCCCCGTCGATTACCAAACCCCGCCTCCAAGCGAGTGGAAGAGCGCGTGGCGAGGCGACATCATTTCGAACTTTGAACGTGTCGACCTTGCCCTGCACGAATATGCCGGGCTGCTGGTCTACCGTCTGCAGGGGCGCACGAGTGAACTTTGGCCGGCAGCTAAAGTTGCCAGCGCCGCACGCCCTCGGGAAACTCAACCGTCCGCCACATCCCCTTGAGATCGGCGACAAGTCCGCCAGGGTTGAGCAAGGCTGTGATTTCGGACGAACCAAAACCACGGTAGCTTTCATGTGATACTGCGGCCAGCACGGCATCATAGGTCCGTGTCATGGCGCTGTCATCCAGCCGTAGCCCATATTCATGGAGCGCCTCGGCATGATCAGCGAGCGGTTCATGGATGGTGACGTCGTGACCCAGAGATTCCAGACGCCGGACGACATCGACAATCTTGGAATTACGGAGATCGGGTACGTCTTCTTTGAACGTCAGTCCCAGGACCAGAACTTTGCCCGCAGGAACAACCCGTTCATGGACGGCATCGGCAACATGAATTGCCATTGCGTCGTTGATCTCTCGCCCAGCAAGAATTACGCGCGGCTGATGGCCCAGCTGTTGCGCCTTGTAGCTGAGATAGTAGGGATCAACGCCGATGCAGTGTCCGCCCACGAGTCCGGGCTGGAAACGCAGGAAATTCCACTTGGTGTTTGCCGCGTCGAGCACGTCGTAAATTGACAGGTCCATTTTACCGAAGATCTGCGCGATTTCGTTCATGAAGGCGATGTTGATATCGCGTTGCGCATTTTCGATAACCTTGGCCGCCTCGGCCGCCCGGATGGACGCAGCTCGAAATACGCCGCCGGTCGTTACCTTGCCGTAGAGATTGGCGAGCGCTTCCGTAATCTCAGCATTTTCGCCAGCGACAACCTTCATGATCCGGTCGACAGTATGCTCGCGGTCGCCCGGATTGATCCGCTCGGGACTGTAGCCAAGGTAAAAGTCCGTGCCACGCTTCAGGCCAGATATTCGTTCGATTTCAGGGCCGCAAATTTCTTCGGTGACGCCTGGGTAGACAGTACTTTCATACACGACAATCGCGCCTTGGGCCTTCCGCAATATCTTGGCCACAGCCAATGTCGCGCCCATTACCGGACCAAGATCCGGCTTGTTTGCGGCGTCAACGGGGGTCGGCACGGTCACGATGTAAATGTCAGCGCCCGAGCAGTCAGCAATGTCACACGTATAGGTTAGGCTACTAGCCTCCAGGCGACTTCGGTCGATCTCACGGGTCCGATCTTCCCCGCGCCGCAACTCATCGACGCGCCCTTGGTCGATGTCGATGCCGATTGTGTCAAAATGGGGAGCCAAGGCAACAGCAAGCGGCAATCCTACATATCCGAGACCAACTACGACGACACGGGGAGGAGACATGAACTTCGAGCTTTCGGATTGGCAAAAATCAACGGGTCGCCAGAATTGCGACCGACGCAATACCCGATGCAATCTGCCCAAAGATTGTAGCGATGTCTCGAACGAGATCGAGTGTCTTCAGCGGGTCAATGTCCTTGGGAACAATGATCGTGCTTCCGGGCGGAATAACGGCCTTGTCCCCGCGCCAGGGCGACGAGCGGATAGGCTGAGCCGTCCCGTTTGGCAGGACAAGGAACGCACGACTGCTGTCTGCGCTTGACTGCTCGCCCCCCGCTTCGCGCAGATATTCCTTTGCCGACTTGCCAGGAATGAATTGGAGCGCTCCTGGATTGGCCACGTCTCCAAGGGCCAAGACAAAATTTGGAGTCTTCGGCATCACGATCGCATCTCCCGGTTCCAGAACCGTATCGAGATCCGACCGAACGCTCAGCACCCGTGGGTCTGCCTCCACCACCATTCGACCCGGCGCCTCTACGGACGCAAGGCGCTCCACAAGCGCGGCAGCCGCTGTCAGCGTGTCGCCATCGTTACCTGTCTTACGAGCCGAGGCTGCCAGAAGCGCGGAGTTCAACTCGCGCGCGGTGCGCCGGTACCCCTCCTGCTGGAGATCTTTGACGCTCCGTCGCGTGTATACTGTGCCGTAAGGGTAAGCGAATTCGGTCAGCCCGCCTGCTCGAGCGATCAACTGGGAAAGCGTTTCGCCCTTCCGGATCGCATATAGGCCAGGATGACGAAATTCTCCAGCAAGCAAAACCGCTCCCGGCTCGAAATCGACGTTTGCCGCATCTACCCTGATGTCGTCGCCCGCGCTGAGCGCTAACTGCGCGATATTGGGACCGGCCACATTTATTGTATCATAATCGGAAGATGCCGGACGACCAGGCGATCTGGCGCGATTTACAACGATATTCTGGGCGCCCCTCGCCATCCCCCCGCTGACCGCAATGACCGCCTCCGCCGTTGTACTGCCCGCAACCGGATAGGCTCCGGGCTGGCGAACGGCACCGCCGACTCCAACGGAATTCTCAATGAGTACGGGAAGCAGGTCGGGTTCCTCTTCCAGTGTTGCCGAACATTGGCCGTCTGCGCCCGATGGCCGCATACGGTCCTCAAACTCGCGCCGTTCGATCCCGCCGACGAGTGGGCCTGCTCCGGAAGTATTGGTCGCACTCTTCAGTTCACCGCCTGTTTTGACGTCAGAGCCAACATTGCGGTTTCCGGTCTCGCCTTTTGTTGTAGCATCAACACCCAAGTCGTTCGATCCGCCGCGATCGACGATAAAACTTCCGCGCGTCAATACACCAAATATTGGCGACTGGATATCTTGCACCAATATTTCCAGACGCTGTAGTGCGCGGCATTGTGGAAGCAAATTAGGTTGACCCAATACAATGCGTCGAACGATCGACCGATTCATGAACTGTATGTCAGCCTGGCTGAATACATAGAGTTTATCTTCACTTCGCAAGTCGACCCTGGGTTGGTCGCGAAGCGCGGACATCAGATTGACGGGCTCATAGACTTTCGAGCTTGTCTGCGCGTCGCGGCGGACCAGGATAGCCATCGGCATGTAGGTCCCGGTCCGCAGCTCTTCAGGTTCGCCAAGAAGTTCATGCACCGTCCGTGCGGCCGCAAGCGGGCGCACGCCGGGATTCTGCACAAAGCCGCGGAGTGAAACTCGACCGATAACACCACCAACACTGCCACCGCGTACCAGAACGGAATCCCCAGGGACAATCGTCTGCCCGGGCCCGATCGCCCGGATAAATGTTTCGCGACCGTCGGGTCCGATTCTTCCGACTGTCAATTCGTAGCCGCGCGGCTGCAACGCGCCCCCGGCATATTCTGTGATAGCGGTTGCGCTGGCTGCTCCCCGCAGTTCGTATATTGCAGGCCGGGCCACACTGCCAGTTACCGAAACGGTATCGCCAATAACGGGCACAACGATCCGGTCGCCGTCCTGAAGCCGGACGGCCGGAGGCGCCCCGATTCCCAGCAGCCCGTACAGATCAACGGTGGCGATTCCGCCACCTGCGTGCACAACCCGGACCCGCCGCAACGAACCAGTCCGCCGAATGCCGCCCGCTTTCGCCAGCGCCAGCGAAACATCGCCCAAGGCGGTCAGTTGATACTGGCCTGGGCGTTCGACTTCTCCGCCAACAAAAACAGTTATGCTTCGCACAGAACCCAGCGATACGCTGGCATTGGTTCCAAGCAGCGCCCGTCGCGTTGCTGCGGCAAGCTCACTTCTCACCGCCCCCAGCGACCGCCCAGCAGCCCGAACCGGCGGGAGCAGGCCAACAATCAGCCGGCCTTCCCGATCAACCAGAGCTGTCTGGCTCGCGTTCGTCGCGCCTTGAAAGGACACGACCAGCTCATCGCCGACGCCGAGGACATAGTTATCGCCAACGGAGCCGGTCAGCGTGCCGCTCGATCCCTCTGTCGAGCGGAACAGATCATACCCAAAGAGCCGCAGGTCTGGTTCGCCCGTGCGGATACGAAAGTCGCGCTCAACAGGTGTCGGCACATAGAGCGACTGAAGCTGATTCCGCGATTGCTGCCGCCGAAGCTCCAATTCCTCTGCAGTCGGTGCCCGGGGATCCCGAATTTCGGGCGCATTCGCATCGTCCCGCGCAGCATCGAGCCTCTGGCTGGATGACGGCTGGCCAGCCCCGAGCTGACCCTGAACCTGCTGCAAAACACGCGGGTCGATCTGCTGTGCGGTGCTGCTGGATGCCAAGGGCGATAAGATCGCCCCAATCGCCACGGCTCCCAGTGCCCACCGAATTCGATCGAACATCATACCCCACACGGCGTTACGGAAACAAAGGCGACTGATAGGGTTGGCCCTTTCGTGCGTCAACAAATCAGGCTGCCAGTCGACCCCATACGAGATCGCCATAATCCTTGGCCATTTGCTTGGTCAGCGCACCGACCTCGAACCGCCACGGACCGATCTCGCTGATCGGTGTGACTTCGGCCGCGCTGCCCGTCAGGAACGCCTGTTCGAAACTCTCCAGTTCGTCGGGCCAGATCGGCCGCTCGATGACCTCGACCCCGCGGCGTTTCGCCAGATCGATTACCGTTTGCCGGGTGATTCCATTGAGAAAACAATCCGGCGTCGGCGTGTGGAGGGCACCGTCGCGCACGAAGAAGATGTTGGCGCCGGTCGCCTCTGCCACCTGCCCACGCCAGTCGAACATCAGCGCGTCATCATAGCCCGCTGCCTCAGCCTCGTGCTTGGAGATCGTGCAGATCATGTAGAGCCCCGAAGCCTTGGAAGACGTCGGAGCAGTGTAGGGCGCGGGGCGGCGAAAGCGCGCGAGGTTGAGACGCAATCCCTTTTCCAGCTTGTCTGCGCCGAAATAGGCCCCCCACTCCCAGCAGGCTACGGCCATATGCGGCTTCGTGCGCTGCGCTGCGACACCCATCTGCTCCGAGCCGCGCCATGCGATCGGGCGCATGTAGCAATTCTCGAGGCCGTTCGCTTTCATCGTGTCGATGCAAGCCTGATCGATCTGCTCGCGCGACCAAGGGAGTTCGAAGCCGAGAAGATGGGCCGAGTTCCGCAGGCGCGCGCTATGCTCCGACAGCTTGAAAATCGTGCCGTTATAAGCGCGCTGCCCTTCGAACACTGCGCTCGCATAATGCAACGCATGCGTCAGGACATGGACACGCGCGTCGCGCCAAGGCACCATTTCGCCGTCGAACCAGATAGATCCGTCCCGATCGTCATAGGTGCGCATGTCCATCGAAACTGTCCGCCCTTTTGTTATGATATTATAAAATCTGCTTGCGGTGGGTAATTTGAGGTGCGAGATAAGTCAATATGGTTGACGCAGTTGCCTCTCCGCAGTTCCTTCGCGAAGCCGAAATCCGCCGCGGCATCGAACTGCTGTATTTCGGCTACACCAATATGATCAAGGGGCCCGACGGACTCCTCGCCGAAACCGGCTTCGGCCGAGCTCATCACCGCGCCCTGTATTTCATTGCCAGGCGGCCCGGAATGCCGGTCTCCGATCTGCTCCGGCTGCTCAATATCACGAAGCAGTCATTGAGCCGGGTGCTCGGCGAATTACAGGAGTGCGGTCTGGTTGCGCAGGATGTCGGCACGCGGGATCGCCGCCAGCGTCTGCTGCGACTGACCGATGCCGGCCAGGCTCTTGAATCGGCCCTGTTCGAGCGCATGCGAGCCGGGGTCGCCGACGCGTACAGCCAAGCCGGGCAGCAGGCGGTCACAGGGTTTTGGGCCGTTCTGAGCGGCCTCATCCCGCCCGCAGATCGTCAGCTTGTCCAGGACCTGCAGCGCAGCCTCGATTAACGCCCCAATTCGCGCGACCGCGCCGCTGCTGCCGCGACCGTCCGCTTCATGAGCGCCGAAAGTTCATCATGACCGTCGAGCACGTCCAGGCCTGCCTGCGTCGTACCGTGCGGACTGGTCACCTGGGCCCGGAGCGCCGCTGGCGAGGCCGTGCTGTCCGCCACGAGCGCAGCTGCGCCAACCACCGTTTCGCGGGCGAGCGCTGCCGCGAGCGCTCCGGGCAATCCTGATGCGACACCCGCCGTTTCAAGCGCTTCGATCATGCGGAACACATAAGCCGGTCCAGACCCTGACACGCCGGTAACGGCGTCGAATTGCGCCTCGTCGGATAGCCAATGGACCGAGCCTGCCGCCGACATCAGCCGCTCGACGGTTATGCGAGCACCGTCCGAGGCATCCCGGGCGTAGAGCGCCGTTGTCCCTTTTCCGAGCCGCGAAGGCGTATTCGGCATGGCGCGGACGACGCAACAGGATGGGAACAGCGTTGATAAGGTCGCGATGCTCGTTCCCGCGAGGATCGAGATGAATGCGCCGTCGCCACCCGCTGTGCAGGTCCGGACATTCTTGGCAACAACACCCAGCGTCTGAGGCTTGACCGCGAGCACCACAATCTTGGGAGCCCCGGTGGCAGGTGGCGTCGGCAAGACCCGGAGATCGACGCCTGCCGGCAGTCCGCGCGGGGATGGGTCGATTACCGTTACCTGCTCCGGCCGCAGTCCGCATTCAAGCCAGCGTGACAGCAGTGCCCCGCCCATGTTGCCGCACCCGATCAGCCATAGCGGCCCCAGATCGGAGACATCGGGCGGTGTCACGCTTCTCCAACCGTATCGATGAGCGCGGCTGCGATCGCTTCGGCGGGCTTTTTGCCGGCCCAGAGTACGAACTGGAACGCCGGATAATAGCGATCGCATTCCTCGATCGCGCTGTCGACGAGCGTTTCGGCCTGGTCGAGTGACAGGCCTGCGTCATTGTCCGTGTCCAGCAGCGTCGCGTGGCGGAACAGCAACGTCCCGTCTGCCGACCACATTTCGAAATGGCCCATCCACAGCTGTTCGTTGATGAGGCCGAGCATCTCGTAGATCGGGCCGCGCTTGTTGTCGGGGACACGCAGGTCGGGCATCGCGACGAACTGGAGCATGCGCTCCTCCTCGCGCCAGAGCGCCCGCAGCTCATATTGCGCCCACGATCCCTCGATCGTCGCGACGATCTCCTCGTCGCCATGCCGCTCGGAGGCCCAGCCGTTGCTACCGAAATAATGTTCGAGCATATCGATCGGAGCCGCGGCCGCAGGTGCCAGTTCGGTTTCCAAAGCGATCACCCGGCACCCTTCCCTCTTCGCGGCACGGCAACATGCTGTGGCCTGCCGAGCGAGTCGGCAAGCCCATCACATAGCACAGCACGCGATAAACTGTGGATAAGGCTCAGCCCTGCGCCTTGGGTTTGCGTGGAGCCGGCTGGGGTGCTGCGGTTTGCGCGGCCGTCATGGCGTCGAGCCGGGCGCGGAGTTCGGCAGCCTCTGCACGGGCGGTTGCTGCCATTTCCTTGACCGCCTCGAACTCGTCGCGGCTCACGAAATCCATGCCGCCCATCGCGCGCTGCACGCCTTCGCGCACCATGCCCTCGACCTCGCGCGCGACACCGGCGAAGGTACCGGCTGCGCCGTTGGCGAGCTTGGCGATGTCTTCGAAAAAGCGGTTTTGCGATTGCACGGCGAACACTCCTATTGCGGCGGGATCGCCGCCGATGCTCCTGCAGATATTGCGCTTCCGCCTCCGGGATTCAATTGCACGATCTGCCAATTCAACACGGCGGCGAATACGAGCCAGCCCAGATAGGGGATCATCAGCAGGCCAGCCGAGCGGCGAACCACCCAGAACCGCCATGTCGTGACCAGCGACAGGATGAACATCGCCCCGATCAACCAGAACGCGTCCGACATGCGGTGGAAGCGAAAGAACAGCGGCGACCAAGCGAGGTTCAGCGCGAATTGCGTGAGGAACAGGCCGACCGCCAAGCCACGCCCCAGTCCCGCCCCTGCGGCGATCACCAGGCCCAGCGCTGCACCTATCAGCGCATATAGGATGCTCCAGGCCAGACCGAAAACCGGCCCGGGCGGCTGCAGCGCGGGCTTCAGCAGCGCTTCGAACCAGGGATTGGCTTCAGTCGACCCGGCATAGCTCGCCAATGCCGCGCCCAGCGCTTCGAGCACCAGAATGCAGACGATGACGATCAAGACGGTGCGGACGGGTGAACGGCCGGACATACATTACTCCGCTGCTTGGGGCGCAGCGCCGCCCATTTCTGTATCGAGTCGCCGCGCGACAGCGTTGGGCGATCCGGTCCGGCGAGCGATCTTATTGTAGAAGGTCGGGATCACGAACAGCGTCAGCACGGTTGCGAGGCTGACGCCCCACACCACCACAGTGCCGATCGCGGCGCGCGACGCCGCGCCCGCGCCATGCGCGATCATGAGCGGGATCGCACCCGCAACGGTCGCGATCGACGTCATCAAAATGGGCCGCAACCGCCGGCTCGACGCCTCGATGACCGCGTCCTCGATCGACCGGCCCTGATCGCGCAGCTGGTTGGCGAACTCGACGATCAGGATGCCGTTCTTGGCCGCAAGGCCGACCAGCATGACGATGCCGATCTGGCTGTAGATGTTGAGCGTTCCGCCCATGACGACCAGCCCCAGCACGCCGCCGCCGACGGCGAGCGGTACGGTCAGCACGATGACCGACGGATGCACGAAACTCTCGAACTGCGCCGCAAGCACAAGATAGACAATGAGGATTGTCATCGCGAAGGTGATCAGGATCGCATTACCGGTCTGCCGGTAGGCCAGCGATTCACCCTTGTATCCGACCTGCGTGACCTCGGGGATCTGCGCCGCCTGCGCTTCGAGCCAGGTCAGCGCCTCACCGAGCGTATAGCCCGGCGCGAGACTGCCCGAGATCGTGATCGCGCGCAGCTTGTTGTAGCGGCCAAGGTCGCCGGCATCGGCGTAGTTGCGCAGCCGAACGACGTTCGACAGCGGGATCAGCTGGTTACTGCGGCTCGACCGGACATAGACGCCGTTCAGGTCGTTCGGCGTGACACGATCCGCCTTCTCGGCCTGCAGGATCACATAATATTCTTCACCGCGGTCGACATAGGTCGTCGCACGCCGCGACCCCATCATCGTCTCGAGCGTCGTGCCGATCTCGTTCAGCGACACGCCAAGGTCGCCCGCGCGCGCGGTGTCGACATCGATCAGCACCTGCGGCTTGGTTTCCTTATAATCGGCGTCGAGATCGACCAGACCCGGATTGTCTTCGGCAGCTGCGAGCAGCTTGTCGCGCGCCCGGGTCAGATTCTCATAGGTATCGCCGGCGATCACGAATTGCACCGGCTGCCCGCGTCCGCGGCTGAGTCCCGACGGCACGTTGGCGGCGACCTTGATCGCGGGATTCTTGCGCAGGGCACCCTGGACCTTTTCGAGCACCTCGCGGGTCGTCTGCTCACGGTCGCTCCACGCGGGCAGGAAAACGGTCACCCGGCCTTGCGAAAAGTCTTCGCTCACGCCGAAGCTGTTCGGCGCGCGGACCATGATGGCGCGGATGTCGCGATGCTTGACCAGCTTCATCAGCGAGCCTTCGACCTCGAGCATATATTTCTCGAGCCGGTCATAACCAGTGCCGACCGCCGCGGTGACCGAAACCTGGAAGTTGCCGACATCCTCTTCCGGCGCCAGTTCCGACTTGAGGGTCGCGCCGAGCGCCAGGCAGCTGGCAACAAAGCCGAGCGCGACCAAGCCTACAAACAACGGCCGCTTGATGAGATTACCCAGCACGTCGCGATATTTCGCTGCCATGCGGTCGAAATTGCGATCGACCCAAAGTGTGAAGCGATTGTGACTAGCTTCGCGCTTCAGCAGTTTGGAGCAGAGCATCGGCGTCAGCGTAAGCGCGATGAACCCTGAAAACGCCACCGCCCCGATCATCGCCGCCGCCAGCTCGCGGAACAGCATGCCGGTGTTGCCGCTGATGAACATCACCGGCACGAACACCGCGCAAACAACCAGCGTCGTCGCTACGACGGCGAAGGCGACCTGGCTCGATCCCCGATACGCCGCCACCAGCGGGGATTCGCCTTCCTCGATGCGGTGATAGACATTTTCGAGGACGACGATCGCGTCGTCGACGACCAGTCCGATCGCCAGCACCAGCGCGAGCAGGGTCAGCAGGTTGATCGACATGCCGAACGCCCAGAGCACGATGAAGGTCGCGGTCAGACAGATCGGAACGGTGATGGCCGGAATGAGCGTGGCCCGTGCCGAGCCGAGAAAGGCATAAATGACGAGGACGACGAGCACGGCTGCCTCGGCCAGCGTACGCCAGACATTGGTGATAGCTGCGGCAATGAACTGGGACGAGTCGGTGCCGATCCGGACGACGAGCCCCTTGGGCAGCGTCTTGCTGATCTTGGCGAGCTCGGCTTTCGCGCCTTGCGCCACTTCCAACGTGTTCGCGCCGGACTGACGTACGATGCCGATGCCGACCGCCGGGGCACCGTTCGAGCGGAACAGACTGTACGGGTCTTCGGCACCCTCCTCGATCCTTGCGACATCGCCCAAGCGGACCAGATACCCGCCCTGCCCCCGGCTCACGACCAAATTGGCGAAGTCGGCGGGCGTCTTATAGGCGCGGTCGACGCGGACGGTCAGGTTCTGCGACACAGATTCGACACGACCGGCCGGCAATTCGACATTCTGGCGGCTGAGCGCCGCCTGGATATCGCCGGGACTGAGGCCATAAGCGGCAAGCTTGTTGCGGCTCAGCCAGACCCGCATCGCCGGACGCGCGCCGCCGATCTGCACGCGTGCCACACCATCAAGCGCCCCGAAGCGATCGACAAGGAAGCGGTCGGCATAATCGGTCAGCTGAAGCTTCGACCAGCCCTTGCCGGTCATGACGATCCACAGGATCGGCTGATCGTCGGCATCGACCTTGCGGATCTCCGGCGGCTCGGCTTCGTCGGGCAGATTACCAATCACGCCGGCGACGCGGTCGCGCACGTCATTGGCCGCCGCGTCTATATTGCGGTTGGCCGAAAATTCGATCGAGGAGGTCGACCGGCCATCCGACGACCGAGACGTAATCGATTCAACGCCCTCGATGCCGCTGATCCGGTCTTCAATCGGCTGGGTAATCCGGCTTTCGACGACCGCCGCAGATGCACCTGTATAGGTGGTTTCAATCGACACGACTGGCGGATCGATGTCGGGATATTCGCGGACCGCAAGCCGGAAAAAGGACACCGCGCCGAACACCACCAGCAGAATGCTGATGACGGCGGCGAATACCGGCCGCTTGACCGAGACATCCGACAGGATCATCCGCCGGCCTTCCCGCCATCGTCGGCATCAGATTTCGCGCCGCGAACCTTGCCGCCGTCACGAACCTTGACGGTGCCTTCGGCGACGATCTTCTCACCGATGCGTGCGCCCCGTGTGATTTCGACCATACCGTCCTGCCGGGTGCCGACCTGCACTGGGGTCTTCAGCGCTGTGCTTTCGGCATCGACCTTGAAGACAAAGATCTTGTCGCGTTCCGACACGAGCGCCAGCTCGGGCACCGCGGGCCGCTCGCGCGGATTGGCGATGACGCGCACGGTGAGCAACATGCCCGGCCGCAGACGCCGGTCCGAATTTGGCAGCACCGCGCGGACGACGACCGAGCGCGTCACCGGATCGACGACCGGATTGATACCCTCGATACGGCCATGGAACAGCTCGGCATTATAGGCCGCAGCGCGCGCCTCGATCGGCTGGCCAATCGCGACCGCGGACAGGAAGGATTCGGGCAAGCTGAAATCGAGCTTGATCGTCGAGATGTCGCTGACCGTCGCGATTTCGGTGCCAGCGCCGACCGTCGCGCCCTCAGAGATGTTGCGGAGGCTGACGACGCCCGCGAAAGGCGCGCGGATGATCCGGTCGCCGATCTGCGCGCTCGCCATCCCCGACTGCGCCTGGGCGGCGTTCAGCGCCGCCGTCTGCGCGTCGACCTGCGCGCGCGTCGCGAAACCGCGCTTGGCGAGTTCGTTGATCCGCTCGAACTGCTGGCGCGCTTCCTTGACGCGCGCCGATGCGCCCGCGAGGTCGGCGGTTTCCGCCGAACGTGTAAGCTCGGCGATCACATCGCCCTTGCGAACCGACTCGCCGTCGTGGAAGCGCAGCTTCGAAATGCGCTCGGTGACCGTTGACGTCAGCATCGTGGACTCGCGCGCATAGGCGGTGCCGACCGCTTCGATCCGGTCGGAAAAGCGATAGGGTTCAACCGTCGCCAGCGTCACGAGCGGCGGCTTCTTGTCGCGACCGCCGCGCTGCGCCGCATCCCCTTTGCCACAACTGGCCAGCGACAGCGCCGCAACGGCGATGAGCAAGGCCGATGAAATTTTCTGCAAACGACACTCCTCGCCCGAAAACCTGGGCCTCCCCAACAACGCCTTTGGCGAGGTTTGTGTGACAAGGCAATCATAACGCGCCGCACGGCCGGATTCCCCCGGCGGTTCGTCGATTTTCGTTGCCGTTGATCTCGCTGAAACGGTGATCCGACGCATAGCGACTGTTGCTTCTACCCCGTGCGCGCGACCTGTTCGCAGCCGTTTCGGAGATGTTGCCATGCAGACCCATTGGGGCCGCCGAATGTTGATCGGATTGACGTGGCTACTCGCCAGCGCGCTGGCACCCTTACCCTCCCCCACACCGGTCGCGCCCGGCATCTGGCTCATCCCGGGCGGCATCCGCCCCGCCCGCCAGCCCGACGGCAACAGCGTAATCGTCGAAACGCCCCAAGGCTTGATCGTCGTCGATACCTGTCGGCACGACTGGCAGCGCGCAGCGATCCTCGATTTCGCCAAGGCGCACGACAAACCCATCGTCGCCATCGTCAACAGCCATTGGCATCTCGACCATGTCAGCGGCAATCCGGCGCTCCGGGCCGCATTTCCCAGGCTCAAAGTCTATGCCAGCGATGCGATCGACGGCGCGCTCAGCGGCTTCCTCGCCGATAGCGCCAAGTCGGCCCCGGCCTATCTCGACGATGCGAGCCTCCCGGCCGACACGAGGACCGACATTGCCAATGATCTCGCGACGATCCGAAATGGTGCGGCGCTGCGCCCTGATATTGTCGTCGCCAAATCGGGTGCGCGCACGATCGCCGGTCGCTCGCTGGAGATCAATCTGGCGCGCGACGCCGCGACGGCAGGCGATGTCTGGCTTTACGACCCGCAAAGCCGGGTTGCGATAACCGGCGATCTGATCACCCTGCCCGCGCCGTTTCTCGACACCGCCTGCCCCGACGGCTGGCGCGAAGCCCTCACGGCCATAGCCGCGACGCCCTTCACCATCGCGATTCCGGGGCATGGTGCGCCGATGAGCCGGCGCGATGTCGATCTGTACCGGTCAGCCTTCAACGCTTTCATCGATTGCGCCGGTGGCACGGGGGACAAACAGCAATGCGCCGACAGCTGGGCCAAGGCGATTTCGCCGCTCGTGCAGGACGACCCCACGGTGCTGCGGCGCGCGCGCGGGATGGCGGCTTATTATGTCGACATGCTCCGCGCCAACGGCGGGCGCAGCAAGACCTGCGCCACGCCGGGACCAGCCGTCAGGTGACTCCACGCTCCCAACGCCGATGATTGCCACGTCACGCGCTGCGCCCTAATCCTTCCACCCGGGGGTTGGGGTGATGCAGGAAAGCTTGAGATCACGGGCACATGACCTGCTCGGTGCGCATGAGCAGACCACGCGCGCGCGGTCGCTGGCATCGGGGGCCGTCGTTGCGGCGATTGCGGTCGGGGTCGCAGCGGCCGTTTATGGCACCCTGCCCGACCTGAGCAGCGGAGAGACGCTGATCATCGCCGGCGCGCGGCAGCTGTCGACGCTGGTACTACTCCTTGAATATCTCGCCCGCGTCTGGATCGCCCCCGAGGATGACGCCGACCTTTTGGTCAAGCCGATCCGCGCCCGCCTCGCATATGCGCGCAGTCTTGCCGGCCTCATCGACCTCGCCGTGGTGCTCCCGGCCCTGCTCGGCCTCGTCACGCCCGTTTCACCCGACTGGTATGTGATCGGGGCGATCGTCGCGTTGTTCAAGCTGCTGCGCTACCTGCCCGCGCTGTCGCTGATGGCGGCGGTGCTGGCGCGCGAAGGGCGGTCGCTGTTCGCCTCGCTGGTCACGATGGGCGTGCTGCTGATCCTCGTGTCCAGCGTCATGTACTTGCTCGAGCGGCACGGCCAGCCCGGCGCGTTCAAGTCGATCCCGCACACGATGTGGTGGGGCATCGTGACGATGGCGACCGTTGGTTATGGCGACATGGCCCCGCAATCGCCGCTCGGGAAAGTGTTCGGCGGCTTCACGATGCTGCTCGGCATCGCAATGTTCGCGGTGCCTGCCGGTATCCTCGCGACCGGCTTCGCCGAGGAACTTCGCAAGCGCGACTTCGTCATCACCTGGCATTCGGTTGCCAAGGTGCCGCTGTTCGCGTCGCTCGATGCCACGCGCATCGCCAGCATCGCCCGGCTGCTCAAGCCGCAGATCGTCCCCGCCAAATCGGTGATCGTCCGCCGGGGCGATGCGGCCGACGCGATGTTCTTCCTCATGGAAGGCCTCGTTGAAGTCGAATTGCAACCGACCAGCGTCCGCCTGAAGCCCGGCCAATATTTTGGCGAAGTGGCGCTGCTGACCGGCGGAACGCGCACCGCAACCGTCAGCGCAGTCACCGAGTCACGCCTCCTCATGCTGGAGGCTGCCGACTTCACCAAGCTGCTGACCGACCATCCCGACCTGCGCGAGGCCATGGAAGCCGTCGTCGCCGCTCGGCAGACCCCGCCGGGCTGACCGCTATTTGCCGATCGAATAGCTGATCGGTGCGGTCGTCGACGGCGGCGCCGAGTGCAGCGAGATGATTTGCGTCAGAAGCACGAAGGTCGACTTCGATTCCAGATCGTCGTCGGGAATGTAGAAATAGGACCCGCGATAATGGACGACCGTCGAGCTGTCCTCGGGCGGCTTGCTCGACTCGCGCACGCGGAACAGCCCGCCGAGCATGTCCTGCCAATTGAACGGCGTGCCGTCGGCGCGCGTCGTGACCCGCACATGCTTGGCGTCGATATCCCACTGGGGTACGTCAACGCCGGTCGAGAGGAACTGAAGTGCGGACATGACCGGACGCGTCGTCAACGCCAATGATTTGCCGTCGGTGGGCTCCGAACTCGCCTCCAGCCGGACCTTTTCAACACCCGGATCGAGATGCGCGAGCTCTCGGAAACGGACCGCCTCCGGGGTTTCCCCGGCCCCGCGCGTGAAGCGCATTTCGATCCCGCCCTTGTCGTTGCGGACAAGATCGAGCCGGTTTTCGCGCTGCAGGACCCGCAGCAATCGGACCGCTTCGGAAAACTCCCGGAACTCTGGCTCGCGGGACGGGGCCGGGCCCGAAGCCGTAGGCGCATTTTTGAGCCCGTTCATTTCCAGTACGCCAATCGAGAACACCCGGTCGATCGACCAGCCCGACCGCACCAGCAGCAACAGCAGATCGGGGTTCATCGGCGTCAGCATCTGCCGGACGAACTTCTCGCCCTCGAGCGGTGCATAGAAGATCGTCGGCTTCTCGTTGAGCGCGATCGAGCCCGGCCCGAGAGTCAGGGTGCGCGCGATGGTGTCCTTGAGCGCCGTGCTGGACGTGCGGCTGATCGCGCCCTGCCCGCCGATGCTGCGGTTGAGCTCGAGCGAGGCGGCGATACGCTCGACGCTCGTGAAATAAGTATTGTCGCGGAAACGGATGCGCACGAGGTTCAGCAGCAGTTCCTGATCGTTGGTCTGCGCGATCGCCTGATTATAGGCGGGCCGTGTCGCGCGCAGCGAATCCGGCCCCGCATAGCCGCATCCTGCCAGCAGCAGCGGCGCGAGCACTGCCACAGCTGTGATCTTCCCCATCACGACCGCTCCGTGACCAAAGCCGGCTTGGACCGGCGTCCGAAAAATTTGCCCATGCTGGCGAGGATCTTGCCCGCCATTGACTTTTGTTCGGCTGCGACCTGTTCAGGCGGCATCTGCGTCCGTGCGGCCTCCGACGCGACCCGGCGCTCGGCGGCGGCCATGCTGAGGATTTCCGCGGCGGCCGGATTGCTGTCGAGCAGCGGCTCGATCGCATATTTGTCGATCTCGAAGGCCACGGCATCGGTGACCGCAACCACCGAGGCGCTACGCGGCTCGCCGGTCAGCAGCGACATCTCGCCGAAGAAATCGCCGGGCGCGAGTGAGGCGACATCGATGTCGGTTTCCTGCGCGCGGACACGGACCGAGACCAGCCCTTCGCTCATGATGAACATCGACTGGCCGGGGTCGGCGGCCACGATAATCCTCGCCCCCGGGGCATAATGGCGTTCGGTCATCCGCGCAGCGAGGTCGGCAATGTCCTGATCGTCGAGCCGCTTGAACAGCGCGACCTGCCGCAGCAGCCGCTGGCGGTTGTTCACATCGCCCAGCTCCTCGTCGAAGCCGAGGTCGGTGCGTGCCCAATTGTCGAGCTTCGGGTGCGCGACGGTCAGGCCGGTCATCGTCAGGTGGCGCACGAGGTGGCGCAGTATCAGATGCTTGGCCTTGCCCGGCGCGAACCGCGACGGGTCGAGCATATATTTGATCTTGTAGTTCACCCCGTGGGTGTTGACCTCCGACACACGCGCCTTGACGTCATAGATCGCCGGGTTTTCGGCAGACGCCGCTTCGATGACGGCGGTCAGCACCCGCAGCGCGCGTTCGGTCGGCACCTCGAAATCGAGCGCGACGACCATTTCGAACTCGCTGGCGACCTCGGGCTTCGACAGGTTGAGGACGATCGACTCGCTCATCAGCGTGTTCGGGATGACGAGCAGCGAATTTTCCGGCGTGATCAAATAGGTGCTGCGCCAATTGACCTCGGTCACCCGTCCGATGAGCCGCACCGTGCCGGGACGGCCGAGGATCGTGATGAAGTCGCCGATCGAAAAACCGCTGTCGAGATTGAGCGCGATGCCCGAGAAGGTATCGGAGATCAGGCTCTTCACCGCGAAGCCGACGACTAGGCCCATGACGCTCGAGGTTGCGACGACGCCCGTCACCGAAAAGTCGAAGACATTGGTCATCACCGCGATGATCGTCGCGAAATAGATCAGCGTGTTGGTCATCTGCACGAGCAGGCGCGGTGCCTTGCGGCCAACCGCGCCGCCGCCGACCCGCTTCCACACCAGCGCATCGATGATACGGGTCAGCGCGAAGGCACCGGCAAACCACGTCAAGACGCCAAGCGCGAGCCAGCAGACGTGCGGCGTCAGCCCGGTCCATCGCGCCAGCACATTGTCGAAATCGAGCTGGAGTGCGGCGAGCAGGGTCAACAGCAACAGGATAGGGCCGCCAACACGACGCACAGACGTTTGCAACATGATCTCAGGGGCCCCCACCGACTCAATTGCTACATCTATGTGACAATCCCGTTTTGCAAGTGTTACTGCGCTGGCAGGCTTGGACAATCCGCCGCAGCCCGCGATTTCTGCGGCCAGCCCTAGCCTTTGGGAGGGTTACCGGGCCGCAGCGCTCGGCTACACCGGCGCCAACTGCCCGCTGGAGACCGTCATGCAAGTCGAAGCCGCCGTCATTTCAGCCTTCGGTCAGCCCTTCGAGGTCAAGTCGCTCGACATAGCATCGCCGGGCCCGGGCGAAGTTCTGGTGAAGCTCGCGGGGGTCGGCATCTGCCACTCGGACGTCGCGTGCCAGCACGGTGCCTTCGCGCCGCCTCTGCCGATGGTACTTGGGCACGAGGGGGCTGGCGTCGTCGAGCAAGTCGGTGCCGGTGTCACGAACGTTGTGCCCGGCGATCATGTCGTCCTATCCTATGCCTCCTGCGGCGTGTGCGGGCCGTGCACGGAAGACCAGCCGCAATATTGCCTCGAATTCGGCCTGCGCAATTTCAAGGGCTACCGGCCCGGCGGGGTTGCGCCAGCCTTTCACGACCATGACGGCGGCGATGTCTGGGGCGGCTTCTTCGGCCAGTCCTCCTTCGCGAGCTACGCGCTGGCCACCGAACGCAACACCGTCAAGGTCGACAAGGCGCTGCCGATCGAACTGCTTGGCCCGCTCGGCTGCGGTTTGATGACCGGCTCAGGCACCGTACTCAACACCCTGAGGCCGAAGCCCGGCAGCAGTTTCGCGGTGTTCGGCGTCGGCACCGTCGGCATGGCCGCACTGATGGCTGCGAAAATCTCGGGCTGCGGCACGATCATCGCCATCGACGTCCATGATGGCCGCCTCGATCTCGCCAAGGAGCTTGGCGCGACGCATACGCTTCGCGGCGACGCCCCCGATCTCGTCAAACAGCTCAAGGCGTTGGTGAAGGGCGGGATCGATTTCACCGTCGACACCAGCGGCCGCGCGCCGGCCATCACCGCGGCGATCAATGCGCTCGCGCAGCGCGGCACCTGCGCGGTGCTGGCCGTATCTGGCGCGACGGAAGTGACCTTCCAGCCCGCGCTGCTGCTTGGCGGCCGCAAGATAATCGGCGCAACCGAAGGCGATGCCGATCCGCAGGACTATATCCCGCGCATGCTCGCCTATCATGCGGAAGGGAAATTCCCCTTCGAAAAGCTCGTGAAATTCTACCGGCTCGACCAGATCAACGAGGCCGTCGCCGATATGCACTCAGGGGTGACGATCAAGCCGATCCTGCGCACCGGGAGCTGAGCTCAGCAGCGTTCGCACCTCGGGCTGGCTGAGGAAATAGCGGAGGCTTCCCGTCAGCGCCTGCCGTGTCATCTCGCGTACGCCGGCATAGGTTTTGCGGTCGAGCGTCCCCTCCCCGCCCGTGGTCAGCGTCAACACAACCTTGCGCTGGGCCAGCGAATAGACCTGCCAATCAACCTGCAGGATCAGGCTGCCCTTCGCCAGGCTGTCCGCTGGCGTCCGGCTCCGAAACAGGATCGGCGCGCCGTGCGAGGGAAAGCAGATGTCGCCCTGCGCCGCTGTGACCCGGCCGCCGATCAGATAGTCGCCCGGAGCCACTGCGCCAGCGAACAGCCCTGTCGGATCGTCCGTCGCCCTGAAACCCGCCGCCTCGACCGCCTGCACGATGAGCGCAGGCGCATCGCCGAAGTCAGCCTCGGTCAGATCGCGCCGCCAATGGATATCGCCGTTGGGCGCGCAGAGCAGTCCCGCCGCGCGCGGGCCAAGTTTCGCCTTGGGATCGAGCGCGACCGAGACCTTGCCGACGCCAATGGTCGGCGCGGTGGCGGTCGCCAGAGCGATGAGCAGCGTCAGCATCAGATGAGACCCTGACCGACCGCGCCGCCGCCGGCAACCCGCCCGATCAGCCGGCCAGTGCGGTCTTCAGCAGTTCGTTGATGACCGCCGGATTGGCCTTGCCACCCGTCGCCTTCATCGTCTGGCCGACGAAGAAGCCGAACAGCTTGTCCTTGCCTGAGCGATATTCGGCGACCTTGTCGGCATTGGCTGCCATGACCTCGGCAATCGCCGCCTCCAGCGCGCCTGTATCGCTGACCTGCTTGAGGCCGAGCGTCTCGACAGCCGCCACAGGGTCCGCACCGGTGTCGAGCACATGCTCAAACACCTGCTTCGCCGCCGAGTTGGAGATCGTCCCGTCGGCGATCATCCGCAGGATCGCCGCGCTCGCCTCGGGCGCATTGGCCGGCGCGTCCATGTCCAGCCCGCGTGCCTTCAGAGCTCCAAATACCGTGCTCGTGGCCCAGTTCGACGCTGCCTTTGGCTCGACGCCGCCTTCGAGCAGCCGGTCGAACCAATGCGCATATTCGACCTCTGCAGTCAGCACTGCGGCATTGTACGGCGTGATCCCCGAGGCGACGTAGCGCGCGCGCTTGGCGTCGGGTAGTTCGGGCAGGCTCGCCTCGCACTCCGCCATGAACGCATCGTCGAGCACCAGCGGCAGCAGGTCGGGATCGGGGAAGTAGCGATAGTCATGCGCCTCCTCCTTCGACCGCATCGACCGCGTCACGCCCTTATCGGGATCGAACAGCCGGGTTTCCTGCTTGATGACGCCACCGCCCTCGATGACCTCGACCTGCCGCTTCGACTCAAACTCGATCGCCTGCATGACGAAGCGCACCGAATTGACGTTCTTGATCTCGCAGCGCGTGCCGAGCGCATCGCCGGGCTTGCGCACCGAAACGTTGACGTCTGCGCGCATCGAGCCTTCGTCCATATTGCCGTCGCACGAGCCGACATAGCGCAGAATTGCTCTGAGCTTCCGGACATAGGCCCCTGCTTCCTCAGGAGAACGCATATCAGGCTTCGACACGATCTCCATGAGCGCCACGCCTGACCGGTTGAGGTCGACATAGCTGCGCGTCGGATGCTGGTCGTGGATCGACTTGCCGGCATCCTGTTCGAGATGGATGCGCTCGACCCCGACCGAACGCGTCGTGCCGTCCTCGAGATCGACGACGATCTCGCCTTCGCCGACCACCGGATGCGCAAACTGGCTGATCTGATATCCCTGCGGCAGATCGGCATAGAAATAATTCTTGCGGTCGAACCGCGACCAGCGATTGATCTGCGCGCCGAGCGCTAGCCCCGTCCGCACCGCCTGCCGCACGCATTCGCCGTTGATCACCGGCAGCATCCCCGGCATCGCCGCATCGACAAGGCTAACCTGCGCGTTCGGCTCCGCGCCGAACACCGTCGATGCACCCGAGAACAGCTTGGACTTGGAGGTGACCTGCGCATGGACCTCAAGGCCAAGCACGACCTCCCAGTCGCCCGTCTCGCCTTTGATCCGATAGGTGGAAGCTGCGTCGGTCATCGTTACCACCACTTATCCGGCCGCGCCGCAAAGCCGGCCGCGCGTTCCAGCGCATAGCTCGCATTGAGCACGCCGCATTCATCCAGCGGCTTGCCGATGATCTGCAGGCCGAGCGGCAGGCCGCCCGCATCGACGCCCGCCGGGATCGACATCGCCGGCAGGCCTGCCAGCGACGACGGCACCGTGAACACGTCGTTCAGATACATTGCGATTGGATCGTCCGACTTCGCCCCGAAGGCAAAGGCGGCACTCGGCGCGGTCGGGGTCAGCAGCACGTCGCAGCTCTCCCAGGCGCGTTCGAAATCGCGCGCGATCAGCGCCCGGACCTTCTGCGCCTTCAGATAATAAGCGTCGTAATAGCCGGCCGACAGCACATAGGTGCCAATCATGATGCGGCGCTTCACCTCGGGACCGAAGCCGGCGGCGCGCGTCGCTTCATACATGTCGGCAAGGCTGCCGCCCTCGGGCGTCACACGCAGGCCGTAGCGCACCCCGTCATAGCGCGCGAGGTTGGACGACGCCTCCGCCGGCGCGACGATATAATAGGTCGGCAGCGCATAATGCGTGTGCGGCAGCGACACATCGACGATCTCCGCGCCTTCGTCCTTCGCCCAGGCGATGCCCTGCTGCCACAGTGCCTCGATCTCGCCTGGCATGCCGTCGAGGCGATATTCCCTGGGGATACCGATCCGCTTGCCGCGCAGATCGCCCGTCAGCGCCGCCTCGAAATCGGGAACGGCAACCTCGAGCGAAGTCGAATCCTTCGGGTCGAAGCCGCTCATCGACTGCAGCAGGATCGCACAGTCGCGCACATCGCGCGCCATCGGCCCGGCCTGATCGAGCGACGACGCGAACGCAACGATGCCCCAGCGCGAGCAGCGGCCATAGGTCGGCTTGATGCCTGCAATGCCGACAAAGGCCGCCGGCTGACGGATCGAGCCGCCGGTATCGGTCCCCGTCGCGCCCGCGCACAGCCGCGCCGCCACAGCCGACGCCGAGCCGCCCGAGCTTCCGCCCGGTACCAAGGCTGCATTGCCCTCACCGCGCCACGGCGACAGCACATTGCCGAACGCCGAGGTCTCGTTGGACGAGCCCATTGCGAACTGGTCCATGTTGAGCTTGCCGAGCATGCCCGCGCCGTCGGCGAACAGCTTGGTCGTCACCGTCGACTCATATTGCGGCACGAAGCCTTCGAGGATTTTCGAGCCTGCGGTCGTCTGCACGCCCTCAGTCGCGAACAAGTCCTTGATACCGAGCGGAATGCCGGCAAGCGGCTTCGCTTCGCCACTGGCAAGCGCAGCATCCGCCGCATCGGCAGCCTGCAGCGCCAGCTCGGGCGTCTCGACCAGAAACGCATTCAGCGCCCGCGCCCCGGCAACCGCATCATTGTGCGCAACTGCGAGTTCCCGCGCCGAAAACGACTTGGCACGCAGCCCATCCCGCATCGCCGCGAGCGAAAGATCGGTGAGGTTCGTCACTATTCAATCACCTTCGGCACGGCGAAAAAGCCATGCGCCGCATCGGTCGCATTCGCGAGCACCTTGGCCTGCACGCCACCGTCGGTCACGACATCTTCGCGCCAGCGCAGCGTATTCGGGATCACCGCCGTCATCGGCTCGACACCGTCGGTATCGACCTGCCCCAGTTGCTCGATCCAGCCGAGAATGCCGTTCAACTCGCCGACGAGCGGCGCAACCTCGCCCTCCTCGAGCTTGATCCGCGCCAGATGCGCGATGCGTTTGACCGTGGCGGCGTCGACCGACATGCATTTCTTCCTAGACGGGAACGGCGGGCGGGTAGCATGCGCGGTGCGGAGGGTTCAAGCTGCCCGCCAGCTAATCCACAGTGATCGCGGTGTCGAATAAGCTCCGTATAGCGCCGATGACACGCACGGCACCAGCAACCGCAGATCGCTTGATCCCATGTCGCGATACACGGACATACAGTATTGCACAGCGTGCCCGTACGGCGCGCGATCCGTGGTAAGCGAAATTGAAATGTTATCCCATGGGCGGGCAGCTTTCTGCGGCATCTCATGAATTCGGTCAGCGCCTATTAGGTAGGCTAACAGCGATGCATCCATTTGTCGGTAGCAATCTGGTCCCAAGTCGGACCGTTGCGCACAGAAACCATATGCGCGTCTTCGCATATCTTCAGAAGCGCCAGTCCTAGCCTGGACGGAAATTGGCCACTGCGACATTGCCCCCATCGCGCTAGACGCAACGCGAGCACTGTATTGCTCCGTTTCAAGCTCGCGCGGAATGGCTTCCCGGCGCTGATAAAGGCAGGATGCTGCCCACCCAGCCCCGAAGACCAGCATTCCAGCGACGACTGCGGTGCCTACCCGCACTTCCCCGCCCCCGGCCCCTTCACGAACCGGCCCGCGGCGGCCCCGGTCGGCACGCCGTTCTTCAGCACCTGCACGCCGTTCACGAACACATATTTCACGCCGGTCGCATATTGCTTGGGGTTGGCGTAGGTCGCCGGCGCCGTGACCTTGGCCGGGTCGAACAGCACGATGTCGGCAAAATAGCCCGGCTTCAGATTGCCGTGCCCGGTCAGCCCCAGATTCCGCGCCGGAAAGCTCGACAGCCGCCGGATCGCGTCCTGCAGCGTCGTGGTTTTCTCGTCGCGCACATACTGCCCCAGCAGCTTGGCGACATTGCCGTAAGCGCGCGGGTGGTTGCTCGATTGCAGGAACACGCCTTCGGGTGCGCTGGCTTCCTCGTCGGAGCCGAAGCTCATCCACGGCAGCGCGGTCTGTTTGCGGACATTGGCCTCGTCCATGAGGAAATAGATCGTCCCGACACGGCTGCCATCGGCGATGACGAGGTCCATTGCGGTGTCTTCAGGGCTCTTGCCTATGCTCGCCGCGACCTCGGCAAGCGTCTTGCCGGTATATTTTTTGAGATCGGGATTCTTGAACGCGATGAACAGGATATTCTCCGGCTTGCCCGCGCCGAAGTAGAGATTTTCCCAGCCCTTGCCCGGCCCGGCCATCTCCGCCTTCACCTTCGCGCGCACCGCCGGATCCTTCAGCCGCGCGATCCACGCCTCCAGCCCGCCGTCCTGCACCCAGCTCGGCATCGCTGCATCAAGCCCGGTCGCACCGGCGGTGTAATTATACATGTCGGCAGTGATGCGGTGACCGTCGGCGCGCGCCGCCTCGATCTTCGCGACCATCGCGTCATATTTTCCCCAATTGGCCTTACCCGACTGTTTCATATGGTAGATTTCCGCCGGCCCGCCCGACTTCGCCGATATCTCGATGAGCTCGTCGACGGCTTCGAGCAATCTGTCACCTTCCGACCGCATGTGACTGATATACATGCCACCGCACTTCGCGCTCTCGGTCGCCAGCGCGATCAGCTCAGGCGTCTCGGCATAGTTGGCGGGCGAATAGATCAGCGACGAGCCGACCCCGAGCGCACCTTCATTCATCGCGGCCCGAACCAGCGCCTTCATGCGCTCCAGCTGCTCCGGCGTCGGATCCACATCCTTCTCACCCAACTCATGCACGCGCGCCGTCGTCGCGCCGACGAAGCTTGCGACGTTCATCGAAATGCCGCGCTTCTCCAGCATCGTCAGATATTCGCCGAGCGTCGTCCAGGTGATCGGGAATTTCACGTCGCCCTGCCGCGCCAGATATTTCGCCTTCATGTCGGGCGAGAGCGGTCCCATCGAATTGCCCTCCCCCATCACTTCCAGCGTCACCCCCTGCCGCAGGTCGCTCTGGCCCTTGCCGTCGACGATCAGCGATTCGGTCGCCCAGCTCAGCATGTTGATGAACCCCGGCGACACCGCGAGGCCCGTCGCATCGAGAGTCCGCCGGGCCCGTCCGAGGTTACGACCCATCGCGACGATCCGGTCGCCGTCAACGGCGATGTCGCCGACATAAGGCGCGTTGCCCGAGCCGTCATAGATCGTCCCGCCGCTGATCAGCAGGTCGTGTGCCGGCTGCGGCGCGGCGGCCGTCGTCGCCAGCAAGGCCCCCAAGATCAGTCCAAACCGTGCCCGCATCGCCGCTCTCCCCAAAGGTCGTGCCGCCATGCTATGCGCCCTGCAACAGGAGTCAAAGCATGGCCGCTCGCCGTTTCCTCTGGATCGTCGCGATACTCATTATGATCGTGATCGCCGGGGCTTTTGCTTACCGGCTGTTCGCGCCGCAATTGATGCGGATGGCCTTTGTGCCGCGCGTGAGCTTCGCGGAAAGCCCGCAAGCGCCGGCACCGGACTATGATGCCAAGTCGGGCTGGCTGGCGCGCCCCGACATCGCGGGCAATCCGTCCTATTGGACGCCGAAAGCCTATTTCCACGCCGACGCCCCGGCCGTGTCGGTTTTCTATGTCGCGCCGACCGCCTTCCTCGGCCGCGACCGCTGGAACGCGCCGCTCGACGACCAGAAGACCAACGACTTCCTGACCCGCTTCCTGAAAGGCCAGTCGACCGCTTTCACCAGCGTCGGCGAAGTCTGGTCGCCGAAATACCGGCAGGCCACCTTCGGCACCTTCATGACCGACAAGCCCGAAGCGAAGCAGGCACTCGACTTCGCCTATGCCGACGTGCTGCGCGCCTTCGACGCGTTTGTGAAACAGGCGCCCGCCGACCGGCCGATCATCCTGGCCGGGCATAGTCAGGGCTCACTGCACCTGATGCGGCTGCTGAAAGAGCGCGTCGCAGGCCAGCCCATCGCGGCGCGCATCGTCGGCGCCTATGTTGTCGGCTGGCCCGTTTCGGTTACGACCGATCTGCCAGCCATGGGCCTGCCCGCCTGCAAGGAGGCGATCGACAGCGGCTGTATCCTGAGCTGGCAGAGTTTCGCGCTGCCCGCCGATCCCAAGCTGCTCGCGGAGACCTATGCGCGCACGCCGAGCCTCACCGGCCAGCCGCACGGCAATTCGCCGATGCTATGCGTGTCGCCGCTCAACGGCCGCATGGGCGGCGTTACCCCGAAGGAGGGCAATCTCGGGGCGCTCGTGCCGAGCGGCGGTGAAGGCGACCCGACGCTGGAAGCCGCGCGCATCCCGGCAAAGTGCCAGCCGAACGGCCTGCTGACGATCGGCGAGCCGCCCTTCGGCTTCGATCAATATGTGCTACCCGGCAACAATTATCATGTCTGGGACTATGCGCTGTTCTGGGCAAACATCCGCGTCGACGTCGAGCGCCGCCTGAAGAGCTGGCAGGCGGCCCACCCGCGTTGATCACGGCAAACATCGCTGAGTTCCGCGCCGCCTTCCCGGCGGGCGGACGGCTGCTCGGGCTCGATGTCGGTACCAAGACCATCGGGGTGGCAGGCTGCGACGTAGGCTGGTCGTTTGCGAGCCCCGTCGAGACGATCCGGCGGACCAAATTTGGTGCCGATCTCGAGGCGCTGCGGCGGCTGCTCCCCGGCGTCGCCGGGATCGTCGTCGGCCTGCCGCTCAGCATGGACGGGAGCGACAGCCCGCGCACCCAGAGCACCCGCGCCTTCGCCCGCAACATCGACAAGCCGCTCGGCCTGCCGATCCTGCTCTGGGACGAGCGCTGGTCGACGCAGGCCGTCGAACGCGCGATGATCGACGCCGATCTCAGCCGCGCCAAACGCGCCGACCTCGTCGACAAGCTCGCCGCCGCGCACATCCTGCAGGGCGCTATCGATGCACTGGTATATCTGCCGGAGCCGCGCTAAGAGCGGGCTTTAATGACTGTCTCCGCACCCGGTCGAGCCCCGCTTCCTCCCGGCGTCCATCCGTTTCCCCATAGCCACCTGCTCGCCATCGAAGGGCTGCAGCCGTGGGAGATCACCTATCTGCTCGATGAGGCAGAAAGCTGGGTCGAGTTCAACCGCTCCCCGGCCAAGCGCGACGAGCGGCTGCGCGGCCTCACCCAGATCAACGCCTTCTTCGAAAACAGCACCCGGACGCTGCTGAGCTTCGAAATCGCCGGCAAGCGGCTCGGTGCGGACGTCGTCAATATGACGGTCGGCGCGTCGTCGGTGAAAAAGGGCGAGACGCTGCTCGACACCGCGCTGACCCTGAACGCCATGCACCCTGACGTCATCGTGATCCGGCATGAGGCGAGCGGCGCTGTGCAGCTCATTGCCGAAAAGGTCGGCTGCCCCGTGCTAAATGCCGGCGACGGCCGCCACGAACATCCGACGCAGGCGCTGCTCGACGCGCTGACGATCCGCCGCCGCAAGGGCCGCATCGAGGGGCTGACCGTCGCGATCTGCGGCGACATCCTGCACAGCCGCGTCGCGCGCTCCAACTTTCAGCTGCTCGGCGCACTCGGCGCAAAGGTGCGCGCGGTTGCCCCGCCGACGCTGCTCGGCAGCAATGTCGACCGGCTCGGCGTCGATGTGTTCACCGACATGGAACAGGGCCTCGACGGCGCCGATGTCGTGATGATGCTGCGCCTACAACTGGAGCGCATGGCGGGTGCCTATGTCCCCTCGACGCGCGAATATTTCCACTTTTACGGGCTGACCCCGGCCCGCCTTGCCTCGGCCAAGCCCGATGCGCTGGTCATGCATCCGGGTCCGATGAACCGCGGCGTCGAGATCGACACGCTCGTTGCGGACGACATCGGCCGCTCAGCGATCACCGAGCAGGTCGAAATGGGCGTCGCGGTGCGCATGGCCTGCCTCGACGTGCTGACCCGCAAGCGGCGCGGAATCGCGGGATGGTAAGCGCCGTCGCCTTCACCAACGCCCGCATCGTCGATCCCGCGACAGGCCGGGATCGCGCAGGCAGCCTTGTCGTCCGCGACCGGCTCATCGACTCGATCGACGGCGAAATCCCTGCCGATGCCGAGCGCATTAATGCGCGCGGCCTCGTCCTCGCCCCCGGCCTCATCGACGCCGGCGTGTTCAAGGCCGACGCCGCGACCTGCCTCGCGGGCGGCATCACGCGGGTCGTGCTGATGCCCGACCAGTCACCGCCGCTCGACCATGCCGCGCTCATCGAACATGCCGAGCGGATCGGGAAGCCCGATGTCTGGGTCCATCCACTTGCCGCGGCGACGCGCGGCCTGCAAGGCGAGCAACTCGCCGAAATCGGCCTGATGAAGAACGCGGGCGCAGTCGGAGTTGCCACGGGCCGCCGCTGGGTTGCATCGACGAGCGTGATGCACCGGCTGCTGCAATATGCCGCCGGCTTCGACATGGTCGTCGTCACCCATGCCGAGGATGGCTCGCTGACCGGCGACGCCGTCGCCACAGCGGGCGAGTTCGCGACCCGGCTCGGTCTCCCCGCAGCCCCCGCCTTCGCCGAGGCCCTGGCGGTCGCGCGCGACCTGCGGCTGGCCGAGGCGACCGGTGCCCGATTGCATATCCGGCAGGTCACCACCGCCGAAAGCATCGCACTTGTGCGAGACGCCAAACTGCGTGGCCTGCGGGTGAGCTGCGGCGTCACCCCAGCGCATATGCTGCTCAGCGAGCAGGCAGTCAGCGGCTACCGCAGCTTCGCGCGCCTCTCGCCCCCGCTGCGCGTCGAAAGCGAGCGGCTCGCCGTGCTCGAAGGCCTTGCCGACGGCACCATCGATGTGATCGCCTCGGGCCATGATCCGCGCACGCAGGAGGACAAGCGGCTGCCCTTTGCCGATGCCGCGCCCGGCATGGTCGGCGGCGAGACACTGCTCGCGCTGGCGCTGACCCCCGTTCACGATGGGCGGCTCGACCTATGTTCGATGCTGCGGCGCATGACCTCCTGTCCGGCCGATCTGTTCGGCCTCCCCGGTGGCCGCATCGCGGTTGGCGAACCCGCCGATCTCGTGCTGTTCGATCCGGGCGCGCCGTGGCGCATCGATGCCGACCGGCTGTCGGCCTCGGCAAACAATACGCCGTTCGACGGGTTGCCCGTCCAGGGGCGCGTAAAAATGACCGTCAAGGGCGGCGAAATCAGCCGCTTCTAGAGCGGCAAGATCTTCGCGCCGCGCGACAGCGGCCGGGCCAGCAGCAGCCCCATCACAAACCCGCCGATATGCGCCCAGATCGCGATACCGCCCCCGGTGCCGTCGTTGAGCACGACGCCCGTCAGCAATTGCAGGCCGATCCACACTGCCGCGAGCCAGAGCACGTTGAGCAGGTCGCCCGAGACCGATATGCCCATGAGCTGCCGGGAGGCGGCCTTCCGCTTTGCAAACAGCACGGCATATACCGCAAATACCGCCGCAATCGCGCCGCTCGCACCGACGACGGGCACGATCGACTCCGGCTGCACCGCCACCTGCACGAGTCCGCCGGCTAGACCGCCCGCCAGATAAAGCGCCACGAATTTCGCGGGTCCGACCACCCATTCGACGAATCGCCCCACGAACCCAAGGAAGAATAGGTTCATCGCCAGATGGAACCAGCCGGCATGCAGGAACAGCGAGGTCAGCAGCGTCAGATAGGCAGGCACGGCATCGCCCAGCGCAACCGCACCGGAAATCCGCGCGGGGATCAGTCCCGACCGCAGCGCGATGTCATTGGCGAAATCCTGCCCCGCCAACGTCAGTACCACCTGTATCGCGATGCAGATCGCGATGATCGCACGCGTGGCCCTGGCGACCGGCGGCTGAAACGGTTTCACGCCATCCTAGCTAGGCGTCGCCCTGTTCCTCCGCAAGGCTCGCATAGGCGCGCTCGAGCACGAGCCGCGGCACCGCCTGCGGATCCTTGAGCGCCGCGCCGCGGCCAGACAGGCTCGGATTGGTCATGAAATATTTGTGCACGTTGAACGCCGGTTTGACGCCTGTCAGCCGGGTATAAGTCCCGTCCGGCAGCAGCAGCCACGTCTGCTCGGTGTCCTTCAGATTGGCGAGCATCACCTGATCGAGGATCTGCGCGTGTACCGTCTCATTCTCAATCGGAACAAGCAGTTCGACGCGGCGGTTAAGATTTCGCTGCATCCAGTCGGCCGAGGATATGTAGAGATTGGCGTCGGCACTCGGCAGCGTATGGCCATTGCCGAACGCGAAAATCCGGCTGTGTTCGAGGAAACGCCCGACGATCGACCGGACCCGGATATTCTCGCTCATCCCCGGCACGCCCGGCCGCAGGCAGCAAATGCCGCGCACGATGAGCTCGATCGGCACGCCTGCCCCGCTCGCCTCATATAATTTCTCGATAATCCCAGGATCGACGAGCGAGTTCAGCTTGACCCAGATGCCCGACGGCTTGCCCGCCAGCGCATTGGCGATCTCCGCATCGATCTCGGCATAGAGACGCTCGCGCAGGTTGATCGGCGACAGCGCAAGCTTCGCGAGATTGGTCGGCGCGACATAGCCGGTGATATAGTTGAATACCTGCACCGCATCGCGCGCCAGCACCGGGTCGGCGGTGAAGAAACTCAAATCGGTATAGATGCGCGCGGTAACCGGGTGATAATTGCCCGTCCCGAAATGGATATAGGTCCTGAGTTCCGGCCCCTCGCGCCGCACAACCATCGACAGCTTGGCGTGGGTCTTCCACTCGATGAAGCCATAGACGACCTGCACGCCGGCCCGCTCGAGCGCTGCCGCCCAGAACAGATTCTGCTCCTCGTCGAACCGCGCCTTGAGTTCGACGATCGCCGTCACCGATTTGCCGGCCTCGGCCGCGTCGATCAGCGCGCGCACGATCGGCGAATTCTTGCCGGCACGGTAGAGCGTCTGTTTGATCGCGACGACATCGGGATCGGCGACCGCCTGCCGCAGGAAGGCGAGCACGACGTCGAAACTCTCATAGGGATGGTGGACGACGATGTCCTTGGCACGGATCGCCGCGAAACAGTCACCGCCATGTTCGCGAATCCGCTCGGGGAAGCGCGCCGTGAACGGCTCGAACTTCAGGTCGGGCCGATCTTCCTCGACAAGTTGCGCAAGGTCGGCGGTGCCGAGAATGCCGGGAATCGTCGTGACATCGCGCTCATGGACGGCAAGCGCCTGCTTGACCATCGTCTTCAGGCCCTCGGACATAGAGGCCTCGATCTTCAGCCGGATGACCTGGCCGCGCCGCCGCCGCTTGATCGCCGTCTGGAAGAAGCGGACGAGATCCTCGGCCTCTTCCTCGACTTCGATATCGCTGTCACGGATGACACGGAACGCGCCATCGCCGACCAGCCGGTAGCCGGGGAACAGTTGACCGAAGAACAATCGGATCGCCACTTCGACCGGCATGTAGCGCGGCGCATCGCCCGGTAGCCGGATGAAGCGCGGCACCATATTGGGCAACATGAGCAGCGCCCGCAGCGCCTCGCCGTCCGACTCGCGGCACAGCTCGAACACGATCGCGATGCCCTTGTTCGGGATGAACGGGAAGGGATGCGCCGGGTCGATCGCCTGCGGCGTCAGCACCGGGAAAATCTGGTCGAGGAAATAACGCTCCAGCCAGTCACTCTCGCCGGGGAGCAGATCGTCCTGCCCGAGCACCTTGACCCCGGCCCGCGACAGCTGATGCTTGAGCTCGGCCCACACGGCCTGTTGCTGCGCCATGAGCTGGTCGGCGCGCGCAATGACCTGCGCCAGCTGCTGCGATGGTGTGAACCCGTCGGCAGACAGCGTATCGACCGACTCATCGACCTGTCCGCGCAGGCCGGCGACGCGCACCATATAGAATTCGTCGAGGTTCGATCCTGAGATTGACAGGAAGCGCAGCCGCTCCAGCAACGGATGCGCCGGGTTCGCCGCCTCTTCGAGCACCCGCGTGTTGAACGCCAGCCACGACAGCTCGCGATTGAAGTAGCGGGCCTCGGGCAGCGGCAGGTCGGGGCGGACGGCGGGTTTCACAGCCAACAGTGTAGTGCAGCGGGCGTTATGTTTCCATGACCGTCAGGAATCACCGAACAGGCCAGGCTGTGCCTCGAGCGTGGCGCGGGCGAGCGGCACGGTAATGCCCCGCCCCTGCGCGAGCGCAGCGCGGTCCAGACGCTCGACAACCTCCGCCGCCGCGGCAAAGCTGCGCTCAATGCGTGTCGTCAGCCAGCCGACCACATCGGGGCCGACCACAAGTCCGCGATCCCGAAACTGTTTGGCGAGCACCGCAGTCAGCAATTCATCGTCGGGCGGCTGGATTGCGATGGCCGGAGTCGCTGCCAGCCGTGAGGCGAGATCGGGCAGGCGGACGCCCCAATCGCGCGGCGGCACGCGCGCGATGAGCAGCAGCGGCCGGTCGGCGGCGGCTCGGTTCCAGGCATGGAACAGCGCCTCCTCGTCGCGTTGCCGGTCGAGATCGTCATGGACGGATGCGCCCGCACGCGCCGAGAAGACCCGCGCGAGGTGGCTCTTCCCCGCCCCTTCCGGCCCAATCAGCAGCAGGCGTGGCTGTGGCCAGTCCGGCCAACGGTCGAGCATCGCAACGGCATCGCGGTTGGCATCGGACAGGAAGAAGTCCCGCTCGCCCGCAGCCGAGCGATAGTGGAGCGGCAGGGCAATCTGCATCGCGGCGGTCAGCGCGCCGAAGGCGGCAGCAGGTCGGCCGGACCCTTCGATTTTGGCTTGGCGGGCGCAGCCGGCAGCTTCGCGGCCGCAGGGGCAGGCTTTGGCGTCGCCGATGTTGCCGGCGCTGGCTTCGCGGGCGCTGTCGCCGCCTTCTCGGTCGGCCCTGCCATGTCCGTACCGTCTGCGGGCACATCCTCGACGACCACCGGCTTGGGGATCGGTGTCTCACCCGCAACGCGACGGCGCAGCAGCAAGCCGCCCTGTATGGGCTGCAGCCGCCAGCCGCGCTGGTCGAGCCCCCAGATCAGCATGTCATAGCTGTCCGAATGGCCGATGCGGATGCGCGAGGTGCCGCCGAGCGACAGGCTCACGATCGTGGTGCCCGTCACGCTCGGCGCGGCGGCAAGGCTTTGGTCAAGCGCCGCAAGCGAGGCCGCATTGGGCGTGACGACCATCGCTTCGACACCCGACACATTCTCCACCGCGATCACCGGTGCCGCGCTCTCCTCGGGCGCGAGATCGATGCTCAGCGCCGCCTCGCTCTTGAGCTGCCCCGCGCGCAGTGCTGTCGCATACATCAGGTCGATGCGACGCACCGCCTCGTCGAGCATCGCATCTAGCCCGCCCGCGCTGCCCGTGCGCAGGCTGAACCGGCCGAGAAGGATGCCATCGGGCCCGTGCCGCGCGGCAAAGGTGCCGCTGACCGGTCCGCCCGGATAGCGCCGCTCGAGCCGCGCCTCGGCAGTCAGCACGTCGGCGGTGCGGAACCGCGCCATGATGCCCCGCCACAGGTCGCGATTTCCCCGCCGCGCCTGCCAGGCGTTGAGCAGGATCGCATCGCCCGCGACCGTCGAGGCGCGCACATATTGGATCGGCGAGGCCGGCGCGCGGAATCGCGCCCAGGCCTTCAGCCAAGGCGATTGCGCCTCGTAGACCACGCGCGCGCCGCCATCGTCGAGCAGCGGCAGCAGCAGCATCGGCGGCGACGACTGCACGCGCGCCGACACACCCAGATATTTCGAGGCCTTCGACCCGTCGAACACAACGGCGAGGCGGCCGATATAGCGTTTGGTCGAGAACCGCTCGGCCTCGATCTCGATCCCGGCGACCATAGCGTCGAGCGCGGGATCGCCGAGCTTCGGTGCCGCCGAAGCCGGATTGCCCGACAGGCGCGACCATAGCTGCGGCCACGCGCGCTGCTGCGCTTCGCGGAACGCATTCAGCCGCGCCGCGTCGGCGGTCTTCCCGGCGATGTCGATGTCGATATTGGCGACCGTGAAGGCGGCGTTCGCCTGGACGCCGTCCGACGCCTTGGGCTCGGTGCGCGGCGGCGGAGGTGGCGGCTTCTGCGCAAGCGTCGGCAGCGCCGTCGCCAGCGCCAACATCGCGCAACACAGGACCCAGAAGCGGAGCACGCGCCCTTTTACGGATAAGGGCCGCGATTGGAAGCCGCGATCGTGCGGACGCTACCCGTCCCGCCCGGGCTTGGCGGCGGCATAGCGCGTCGCGGTCAGGCGCTCGGACACGGCGCAGGTCTTGTTGTCGACATAGCCCTGCCCGCGCAGGAAGCTGCGGATCGTAGCGTCGGCAAGCGTTGCATGACGCCCCTTCCCCGTCACGCACCAGAGCGCGAGCTGAGGGGCCGTGCGTGCGATCTCGAAAACAGCAGACAGTTCGGGTTCGCAATGTACGACCGCGATCAACACGGCCGCCTCCCCCAGCGTCGGGGTCTGCGCTCCGTCCAGCGCGCCCGCCAACTCGACATCGTCAACCGCGCCTATCACAAAAGCCTTTAGTGCAGGGCAGATCCCGAGCTTCTGCGCCAAACTCGGCGGCGGCTTCAGCAACGCCGCTGCCCATTTGCCGGCTTCGACGGGCCCGAGCGTCAGCTCGAGCGTCCCCTCGGCCGCCGTCACGCGCAGGAGATCGCCCAGCACATCCACCGCCACAATCGACGAGCGCGGGATACGCGCGCGGATCGCACCGCGCAGGATGATCTCCTGCGATTCGAGCAGCGCCTTGACCCCGCCGCTCTGCCCCGCCCATCGGCCCTCGCCCGTTACCTCACGTCCCATCACGACCCCCTGCCGCAAGATTAGCGCGGCACCGCGCGCCTCGCCAGATTGCCCCGCGCTGCGTTGCCGTTTCCGTGCGCACCGCCTAAACGCTGCGGCATGGCCGATCCGACGCACAATTCGCCCAAGCCGATGACCTATGCCGACGCGGGGGTGTCGATCGCGGCGGGCAATGCGCTGGTGCGCGCCATCGCCCCCCTCGTGCGTGCGACGGCCCGGCCCGGCGCGGATGCCGAGATCGGTGGCTTCGGCGGCTATTTCGACCCGCTCGCCGCCGGCTACCGCGACCCGCTGCTCGTCGCGGCGACCGATGGGGTCGGCACCAAGCTCAAGCTGGCGATCGATACCGGACGGCATGACACGGTCGGCATCGATCTCGTCGCAATGTGCGTCAACGATCTCGTCGTACAGGGTGCCGAGCCGCTGTTCTTCCTCGACTATTTTGCGACCGGCACGCTTGCGCCCGATGTCGCGGCGCGCGTCGTCGCCGGCATCGCCGACGGCTGCCGCCTCGCCGGCTGCGCACTGATCGGCGGCGAAACCGCCGAGATGCCCGGCATGTACATGCAGGGCGACTATGACCTCGCTGGTTTCGCCGTCGGAGCGGTCGAGCGCGGCGAGCAGCTGACCGGCGCGAAGGTCAAGGCGGGCGACCTGCTCATCGGCATCGCCTCCTCGGGCGTGCATTCCAACGGCTACTCGCTGGTCCGCCGCATCGTAACCGAGCGCGGCTTCCGGCTCGACCGCCCTGCCCCGTTCGATCACACGCGCCTGCTCGCCGACGTGCTGCTCGAGCCCACTCGAATCTATGTGAAGTCGTTGCTACCGCTGGTCCGGCAGGGCGCGATTTCGGCACTGTCGCACATCACCGGCGGCGGCCTGCTCGAAAATGTGCCGCGCATGCTGCCCGATGGCTGCCACGCCAGAATCGACGCCAATGCTTGGCCGCAGCCGCCGCTGTTCAGCTGGCTGCAGGGTCAGGGCAATATCGAGCCCGGCGAAATGGCGCGCACCTTCAACTGCGGGATTGGCATGGTCGCGGTCATCGACGCACGCGATGTCGAGCGCGTCATCGAAGCGCTGGCGCATGACGGCGAGACCGCCTTCGTCATCGGCGCGGTCGAGGCCGGCCCCAAGGGCTGCACCGTCATCGGCAGCGGCGACGAGTGGCACGCGATGCGCCCCTGGGAAGCGACGCATGCCGCGTAAACGCGCGCGCGTTGCCGTCCTGATTTCGGGGCGCGGCAGCAATATGGCGGCGCTGATCTACGCCGCGAAAGCCGAAGACTGCCCGTTCGAGATCGTGCTTGTAGCGTCGAACTATCCCGAAGCTCCCGGCCTGGTGCTCGCCGCCGCCGAGGGTATCGCCACCTTCGCGCATCCGCACGCCGGGATCGAGCGCGCCGAGTTCGACGCGATCATCGACCGCGAGATCGAAGCGGCCGGCGCCGACTATATCGCGCTCGCCGGCTATATGCGCCTGCTATCGTCCGGCTTCGTCACCAAATGGGCCGGGCACATGCTCAACATCCATCCGTCGTTGCTGCCGACATATAAGGGCCTGCGCAGCGTCGAGCGCGCGCTGGAGGCTGGCGACTCTCACGCCGGATGCAGCGTCCACCTCGTCACCGAGGACACCGACGCCGGCGAAATCCTCGGTCAGACCGCCGTTGCCATCCTCCCCGGCGACACGCCCGCAGCGCTGGCCGACCGCATCCTGATCGCCGAGCACCAGCTCTATCCGCGCTGCCTCGCGGCCTGGGTATCACGGACCAGCGACCCCGCCTGGCTGAACGCACAGGTGCGCGCATTGGCAATGGAATTACCCGAGGCCGACGAAATCCTGTCGCACGGCATGCCCTGCTTCGGCATCGCCGGCGGCAAGAAGTTCGCCTACATCAGCAACGACCATCACGGCGACGGCAAGACCGCGCTGCTGGTCAAGATCAGCGGTGCCGAGGAGCAGGCGATGCTCATCAACAGCGACCCCGACCGCTATTACCGCCCCGCCTATTTCGGCGACGGCTGGATCGCGATCCGGCTCGATCTCGGCGACACCGACTGGCCGCACATCGGCGACTGCCTGGCAAAAAGCTGGCGGGCGGTGGCTCCGAAAAAGCTCAGCCGCCTCGCCGATATAGCCGCGGAATTTTAGCCGACGATTTCTTCGGGCTTGAAGAAATAGGCGATCTCGATCGCCGCATTCTCGAGGCTGTCCGAACCGTGCACGCTGTTCGCTTCGATGCTCTCGGCCAGTTCCTTGCGGATCGTGCCGGGCTCGGCATTGGCGGGGTTGGTCGCGCCCATGACTTCGCGGTTCTTTGCCATCGCATTCTCGCCCTCGAGCACCTGCACGACGACCGGGCCCGAGATCATGAAGCTGACGAGGTCGTTGAAGAAGGGCCGCTCGCGGTGGACCGCGTAAAAGCCCTCGGCCTGGTCCTTCGACATGTGGATGCGCTTCGATGCGACGACGCGGAGACCTGCATCCTCCAGCATCTTGGTGACCGCACCGGTCAGGTTGCGCCGCGTTGCGTCGGGCTTGATGATCGAGAAGGTCCGTTCGAGGGCCATGTGACTCTACTTTCAGGGAGGGTTATTTTGTTGCGCGCGGCTCTAGCGGTGCAGTGCAGCAAAGGCAAGCCGAGGGGGACAGTCCGATGAATATCGAGAGCGCACTGACCGAGGCGCTGCACGGCACGGGCATCCCCGGTGCCGTTGCCTTCGTGGGCGGGCGGGACGGGCCGCGCGCCTCCGCAGCGGTCGGTCTCGCAGATCCTGCCGCCGGAACACCAATGCAGCTCGATACGATGTTCCAGCTTGCCTCAATGACCAAGGCCATCGTCTCCTTCGCGGCGATGCAGCTTGTCGAACGTGGCTTGCTCGACCTCGACGCGCCGATTGGGTCACTGCTGCCAGCGCTTGCCGATCCGATGGTCATCGCCGGCTTCGAAGACGATGGAACGGTGCAGCTGCGGCCGGCGAAACGCCCGATCACGCTGCGCCATTTGCTAACCCACACCTCGGGCCTCGGCTATGATTTCGTGAACGCGACCCAGCTCCGCGCGCGCGGCCCCGGCGGCGCGCCACCCCCGGGTACGATGGCCTCGATCACCACACCGCTGCTGTTCGATCCGGGCGACGCCTGGGAATATGGCATCAGCACTGATTGGGTCGGTCTCGCCATTGCGGCGGCGAGCGGGCAGCGGCTTGATGCCTATCTTGCCGAGCATGTCACCGGCCCGCTCGGCATGACCGATACCGTTTTCGCGCTGAGCGACGCGCAACGCGCCCGCCTCGTTCTGCTCCACGCCCGGCAGGACGACGGATCGCTGAGCCCCTTCCCGATCACGCTCGCCAGCCCAGATGCCGAAGTCCTGTCCGGCGGCGCAGGCCTCAGCGGCACCGGCAGCGACTATCTGCGCTGCCTGCGCATGTTGCTGAACGGCGGCTCCCTCGACGGCACACGCATCCTGTCGGCGGCGTCAGTCGCCGAGATGAGCCGCAACCAGATCGGCGGCCTCCGCGCGGGTGTCATGGCAACGACGTTGCCGATGCTCAGCGCGCCGGTCGACGTCTTTCCCGGCATGGACAGCAAATGGGGCCTGGGCTTCCTGATCAACCCCGAAACCGGCCCCAACGGTCGCGCGCCCGGCAGCCTCGCCTGGGCCGGCATTGCCAACACTTATTATTGGATCGATCCGGCCAACGACATCGCAGGGGTGCTGCTCATGCAGCTGCTGCCTTTCGGCGACGCGGCCGCGCTCAACGTCTATTCCGCATTCGAGCGTGCGGTTTACGGCCGCTAAGCCGCTTTTTCCCAGCGTCCGCCCTCGGTGGCGCGCCAGTAAACCGGCGTGACGTCATCACGTGCCTTCGCCGCCCGCCAATCCTCGCGCGCCTGTTTCAGCGCCGCCTCGTCATTGCCGTCGAACAGATAGAGCACCCGGTCGAACCGTCCGACGTCGTCCGGCATCGCCCCGCCCGGCAGCGCGAGCAGGCCATAGCCTTCCGGCGCCGACGCGTCGCTAACCAGCAGGATCGGATGCCCCTCCCCCACCCGGCCATGCGGCAGAAAGCTGCGCTCATCATAAGTCCACAGCGTCTCGTCCAGTTGCGCCGCCTGCGCCTCGTCGCGGCAGCGCACGACGGTGCGGTGGCCGGCCGCATAGGCCTTTTCGAGCAGCTTCGGCAGCACCGCCTCGATCGGGCGGCTGGCCAATTGGTAGAAGCCGAGCTCCGTCACCGGACCTCGCAATTGTCCTCGACGAACTTGTCGAGCAGCCGCACGCCATAGCCGGTCGCGCCTTTCGCCCAGAGCGCGGCATCCTTGCTGCTCCAGACCATGCCGGCGATGTCGAGATGCGCCCATTTCACGCCGGGCTGCACGAAGCGCTGGATGAACTGCGCCGCCGTGATCGACCCGCCCTCGCGCGGCCCGACATTCTTCATGTCGGCAATCGGGCTGTCGATAAGCTTGTTGTAGGCGTCGCCGAGCGGGAAGCGCCACAGCCGGTCGCCCGCCGCATTGCCCGCATCGACGAGCTTTGCCGCCAGCGCATCGTCGTTCGCGAAGACGCCACCATATTCATGCCCGAGCGAGATGATCATCGCGCCGGTCAGCGTCGCGAGATCGACGACGGTCTCAGGCCGGAACCGCTCCTGCGCCCACCAGATCGCATCGCACAGCACCAAACGCCCTTCGGCATCGGTGTTGATGACTTCGATCGTCTGCCCGGACATCGAGGTGACGACATCGCCCGGCCGCTGTGCATTGCCGTCGGGCATATTCTCGACGAGCCCGCAGATGCCGACGACATGCGCCTTGGCCTTGCGCTTGGCGAGCGCCAGCATCGCGCCGGCGACCGCGCCTGCCCCGCCCATGTCCCATTTCATGTCTTCCATGCCGGCAGGCGGCTTCAGTGAGATGCCGCCGGTGTCGAAGGTCACGCCCTTGCCAACAAACACCGTCGGCTTGGCCTGCTTGCCGCCGCTGCCGTCCCATTTCATGATCAGCAGCTGCGGCGCGCGCACCGACCCTTGGCTGACACCGAGCAGCGCGCCCATGCCCGCCGCTTCCATCTCGGCTTGCCCAAGCACTTCGATCTCGACGCCGGTCCCTTCGAACGCAGCGCGCGCCCTGGCCACGAAACTCTCCGGATAGATGATGTTCGCAGGTTCGGACACGAGGTCACGCGTGAACGCAACGCCGTCCGCCGTCGCCTGCAGCCGCTCGGACTGCGCTGCCGCGGTGTCGCCGGCATTGATGAAGGTGATGCTGGTCAGCGTCGGCTTGTGCTTCTCGAGCAGCCGGGTGCGGTAATGATCGAAGCGATATGACCGCAGCTCTGCGCCATGCGCGATGCGAGCGGCAGCCTCGGACCGTGAAATTGCGATGTCGTCGACACCGTCCATGTCCACGGTCAGGCTGGTTTCGCCCGAGACGAGCAGCTTCGCTGCCAGTGCGCCGCCGATCCGTTCGAACGTCCCGCGATCGGCCTTCCCCTGCGCGCCAAGCCCTACGAGCAACAGCCGCGTCGCCTCGCCGCCGGGTGCCAGCAGTTCGACGATATTCGGCACGTCGCCATCGAAGCGCGACGTCTTCGCCGCCGCTGCCAGCCGCCCGCCCGCGTCTTGCTCCTGCGCACCGCGCGTCAGCACGGCATCCTTATGCGCGAAGACGGCGAGTGCGCCGGGAACGGGGGAGGGGGCGAAAGAAATACGCATGGAAGGAGGCTCCGGGAGATGTTTGGATGGTTCTTAGCAAGCGAATGTGCGGACGGTAAGGCCCACCCCTGCCCCTCCCCAAGGGGAGGGGACGCTAATCGTCGAGGTAGTGCGCGTCCCCTCCCCTTGGGGAGGGGCAGGGGTGGGTCCGTCGAAACAAGTCTAAACCCTGACCACCTGCACATCCGTCACAGGCTTCTTCCCCGTCCAGTCCCGCGCGACGCGCCGCACCGCGACGCGCACGGCCTCGGCATATTTGTCGGCGTTGCGGAAATCCGCCTTGCCCGCCGCCGCCTTCGCCGCGCGCACGCAATCGACAAGGAAATCCTCGCGGTCCTCCTCGACCGGCACGCCCTGCAGCAGGATTGCCGGCTCGCCCATGAGCCTGCCGTTCTTGTCGAGCACGAGTGTCGCCGACAGATAGCCATTGTTGAGCAACCGCCGCCGCGCGACCATCGTCGCACCGTCAGCCGGAATGATCACATCGCCATCGACGACAAGCCGTCCCGCCGCCTCATGGCTGATGATCTTCGGCTTGCCCGGCGCCAGCCGGATCGCGCTGCCGTTGACCGGCACCACGGCATCGGGAACGCCCCAGCCGCGTGCCAGCCGGGCATGTTCTTCCATATGCCGCCGCTCGCCGTGCACGGGGATCGAGATCGCCGGCTTGATCCAGCCATACATGTCCTTGAGCTCGGGCCGCCCCGGATGCCCCGACACATGCACATGCGCCTGCCGGTCGGTGATGACCTCGACGCCCGCCGCCGCAAGCTGGTTCTGCACGATGCCGATCGACAGTTCGTTGCCCGGGATCTGCTTCGACGAATAGACGACGAGATCGTCCGGCCCCATCTTGATTTGGTGATCGCCGCGCGCGATCCGCGATAGCGCCGCATTGGGCTCGCCCTGCGCGCCGGTGCAGATGATCAATAGCTCGTCAGGATTGGCGCGCGCCGCCTCGTCGAACGACAGCGTCGGCGGGAAATCGGTGAGGTAACCGACGCTCTTGGCGACGCGCAGGATGCGGTCGAGCGACCGCCCCGCCACCACGACCTGCCGCCCGGTGTCCTTGGCAACTTCGCCGAGCGTGTGCAGCCGCGCCGCATTCGACGCGAAAGTGGTGACCAGCACCCGGCCCTTGCGGCCAGCGATGACCTTGTCCAGCCCCTCACGCACGCCGGTCTCCGATCCCGACGGCTCCGCATTGAACACATTTGTCGAATCGCCGACGAGCGCCAGGATGCCCTGCGCGCCAATCGCGGTGAGTTCCGCCGCCGTCGAATGCGAGCTCATCACTGGCGCTTCATCGAGCTTCCAGTCACCGGTGTGAAACACCTTGCCATAGGGCGTCTCGATGAGCAGCGCATTGCCTTCCGGGATCGAGTGGGCGAGCGGCACATAGGTGAATTTGAACGGCCCAAGGTCGAAGCTGCCTTCCTTCGGAATGACGTGCAGCTTGACCTCGTTCGACACGCCCTCCTCGTCGAGCTTGTGGCGGATCAGGCCGGCGGTGAACGGCGTCGCATAGAGCGGCACGCCGAGGTCGGCAGCGAGATAGGGGATCGCGCCGATATGATCCTCATGCCCGTGCGTCAGCACGATTCCGAGCAGATCCTTGGCGCGGTCTTCGATGAAACTGAGGTCGGGCAGCACGAGATCGACGCCCGGATAGGATGGATCGGAGAAGGTCATGCCGAGATCGACCATGACCCATTTGCCATCGCAGCCATAGAGATTGACGTTCATGCCGATCTCGCCCGACCCGCCGAGCGGCAGGAAGATCAGTTCATTTTTTGGTTTCATGTAAGTTGGTTATTTCTTCTGGTTAAGCGCATGGATGAGCGCGAGGCCGCGGATAGTCAGGTCGCCATCGACCCGATCGATTGCATCCGTGTGCCGTTGAAAAAGTCCGGCGAGACCGCCGGTTGCGACAACCGTCATCGGTGCGCCGCGTTCCGATTTAATGCGTCCGACCAATCCGTCAACCAGCCCGACATAGCCGAAGAACACGCCCGACTGCATCGCGGGCACCGTCCCCTGCGCTGTCGCCCGGTTGCCGGGCGGCGGTTCGATGGCAATACGCGGCAGCTTGGCGGCGGCCATGTAGAGCGCTTCCATCGACAGGTTGATGCCGGGCGCGATCGCCCCGCCGACATAGGCCCCGTCGATGATTACGTCGAAGGTCGTCGCGGTCCCGAAGTCGACGATGATGAGATCGCCGCCGATGAGATGATGCCCCGCCGCCGAGTTGACGATGCGGTCCGCGCCCACCTCGGCAGGATTGGGCACGGCCAGTCTGATCCCATGATCGACACCCGGCTCACCGATCACCAGCGGCTCGACCGAAAAATATTTGGTGCAGAGCCGCCGCAAGTTGAACAGCGTCGGCGGCACGACCGTCGAAATCACGGCGGCGGCGATATGCGTCCGCTCGACACACTCCAGCTGCATGAGCTGCGACAGCCACACCGCATATTCGTCGGCGGTGCGATTATGCTCGGTCGAGATGCGCCAGCGATAACGCACCTCCCCGCCCTCCATGAGCGCGAAGACGATATTGGTGTTCCCGACGTCGATGGCGAGCAGCATGACGCCTCCTATAGCCCGAAAACTTCGCCGGCGTGGATATTGCGAATGCCGCCATCGGCGAGCCGTAGCACCAGTGCGCCATCGGCGGCCAAATCCTCGAATCGTCCCCCCACCGTCTCATGGCCGAGACGGGCCTCGATCATCCGTCCCTTGCCGGAGGCCCGATCGAGCCAGCGCTTGCGGACCGGCTCGAACCCGCCCTCGCGCCAGACGCGGCGGCTGTCGGCGAACGCATGCGCGAGCCGCCCGGCGAATTGCGATGCATCCGGTGCCGGAATCCCGGCCGCCGGCAGCGAGATCGAAGGATGCTCAGTCGCATCCGGATGGTGGCTGAGATTAACTCCGAAGCCGATGATCGTGCCGCCCTGCTGGCCATCGAGCAGGATGCCCGCGCATTTGACGCCGTCGAGCAGCACATCATTGGGCCATTTGAGCGTCAGCCGCTCGGGCGCGGCATAGAATTGCAGCGCCGTGCCGAGCGCCAGTGCGGCGACGAAGCTTAGCTGCTGCGCAGGGCCCTCTTGCGGCTGCGGGCGGCACCAGACGCTCGCGAACAAATTCCCCGAGTCGGATATCCAGGCACGCCCCCGGCGGCCCCGGCCCGCCGTCTGCCGGTCGGCGCGTACCCAGCTCTCGTCGGGCAGCGTCGCGGCACGGTCGGCGATCCAGTCGTTGGTCGAACTGACTTCGGCGAGTTCGATCAAGGCAGCAGGGACTTGGCGGCGGTGGCGGCAGCCGTGGCGAGCGGGCCGATCGCGAGCATGCCGAGCGGCGAGCAGGCCAGCGCGGCGACGCCGATCAGGCCGCTGTTGATCCGGCTCTCCGACGCTGCGAACGCCGCTGCCGGTTCGTCGAAATACATGGTCTTGATGATGCGCAGATAATAATATGCGCCGACGACCGAGGTCACCACGCCGATGATCGCTAGCCCGAACAGGTCGGCCTGCATCGCCGCCTGGAACACCGAGAATTTCGGCCAGAAGCCGAGCAGCGGGGGAATGCCGGCGAGGCTGAACATGAAGATCGCCATGGCGGCGGCAAGGCCCGGCCGGCTGCGCGCAAGGCCCGACAGCGACGCCAGTGTCTCGACCGCCCGTCCCTCGCCATCGCGCATCTGCATGACGACAAGGAAGCTGCCCATCGTCATGACGATATAGACCGCCATGTAGAACAGCACCGACGCGATGCCCGCTGGCGTCGCCGCGGTCAGGCCGATCAGCGCGAAGCCGACATTGTTGATCGACGAATAGGCAAGCAGCCGCTTGACGTTGGTCTGGCCGATCGCCCCGACCGCACCGAGGATCATCGACGCGACCGCCGCAAAGCCGACGATCTGCTGCCAGTCGCCTGACACGCCGGCAAAGGCCTCCATCGCGACGCGGACGAGCAGGCCCATCGCCGCGACCTTCGGTGCCGTCGCGAAGAACGCCGCGACGGGCGTCGGCGCGCCCTCATAAACGTCCGGCGTCCACATGTGGAAGGGCACGGCAGAAATCTTGAACGCGAGGCCTGCCAGCACGAACACCACGCCGAACAAACTGCCGCGCGAGGCACCGCGATGCAGCGTCGTGCCCAGCGCCGCGAAGCTCGTCGAGCCGCCGAAGCCGTAGATCAGCGAAATGCCATAGAGCAGCACGCCCGAGGCGAGCGCACCCAGCACGAAATATTTGAGCCCCGCTTCCGACGACCGCGGCTCGCGCCGGTGGAAAGCGGCCAGCACATAGGCGGCGAGCGACTGCAACTCGAGGCCGATATAGAGCGTCAGCAAGTCATGCGCGCTGACCATGATGCCCATGCCGAGCGTTCCGAGCATCAGCAGCACCGGATATTCAAACTTCGCGGTCCGCGTGCGCTTTAGCCACGGTAGCGCCATCAGCGAGGCCAGCGCGCTGCCCGCATAGATGATAACCTTCAGGAACTGCGAGAAGCGATCCGAGACATAAAGCCCGTCGAAGGCGAAGTCGCGCGGCCCGTCGTCGAGCAGCAGCAATGCGGCAACGGCATAGAGCGCGACGCCGATCCAGGTCAGCAGCGCCATCGACCGGTCGCCGCGCCAAGCGCCGACGAGCAGCAGCACGAGCGCGCCCACAGTCAGCGTGAGCTCGGGCGCGATGATCTGGAGCGAGTCGGCAAGCGGCTGCATCAGCGGACCTCTGCGGTCGGATGGAGGCGGGCAACGATCTCGGCGACCGGCCGGTGGATCGGGTCGAGAAACGGCTTGGGATAAATACCCATCCACAGCACGACGGCGGCGAGCGGCACGAAGATCGCCACTTCGCGCGGAGACAGGTCGGTGAGCAGCTTCAGATCATCCTTGGTCAGCGTTCCGAATATCACCCGGCGATACAGGAACAGCGCATAGGCCGCCCCGAGGATGATGCCGGTCAGGATCACCAGTGTCATCCAGCTCGACGCCTTGTAGGCGCCGATGAACACGAGGAATTCGCCGACAAACCCGCTCGTTCCCGGCAGGCCGACCGACGCCATCGTGAACAGCATGAAAAACAGCGCATATTTCGGCATGTTGGCCGCCAGCCCGCCGTAGCGCGCGATCTCACGGGTATGCAGCCGGTCGTAGACGACGCCGACGCACAGGAACAACGCACCCGATACGACGCCATGGCTCAGCATCGTGATCATCGAACCCTCGATGCCCTGCTGATTGAGCGCGAACAGACCCGCCGTCACGAACGCCATATGCGCGACCGACGAATAAGCGATGAGCTTCTTCATATCCTCCTGCACCAGCGCGACCAACGAGGTATAGACGACCGCGATCATCGACAGGGCGAACACGATCCAGACGAGCTGCGCCGATGCCTCGGGGAACATCGGCAGCGAGAAGCGGATGAAGCCGTAACCGCCGAGCTTCAGCAGCACGCCGGCGAGGATAACCGACCCCGCCGTCGGCGCTTCGACATGCGCGTCTGGGAGCCAGGTGTGGAAGGGCCACATCGGCACCTTGACCGCGAAGCTCGCGAAGAAGGCGAGCCACAGCCAGGTCTGCACCTCCGGCGCGAAATCATAGGTGAGCAGCGTCGCGATGTCGGTCGTACCCGCGACATTCACCATATACATCATCGCCAGCAGCATCAGCACCGAGCCGAGCAGCGTGTAGAGGAAGAATTTATAGCTCGCGTAGATGCGCCGCGCGCCGCCCCAGATGCCGATGATCAGGTACATCGGGATCAGGCCGCCCTCGAAGAACACGTAGAACAGGAACAGGTCGAGGCTGGCGAACACGCCGATCATCAGCGATTCCATGAGCAGGAACGCCGCCATATATTCTGGCACCCGCTTCTCGATGCTCGTCCAGCTCGCAAGGATGCAAATCGGCATCAGGAACACGCTGAGCACGATCAGCAGCATCGCAATTCCGTCGATGCCGAGATGCCAGCTGAAATAGGGCGCGAACAGGTCGAGCTTCTCGACGAACTGGAAGCGTACGCCCGCATTGTCGTAGCGCGCCCACAGCATCAGCCCGAGCGCGAATTCGATCGCCGTGGTGCCAAGCGCGATCCAGCGCGCGCGTTCGGCACCGCCGACCGCGAGTACGAGCAGCGCCGCCACAAGCGGCAACAGGATGAGCAGCGACAGCATCAGCGGAACATCAGCCAGGAGGCCGCACCGGCGACGCCGATCAGCATGACAAGCGCATAGGTATACACATATCCGGTCTGGAACCGCCGCGCGGCCACCGACGCGCCCGCCACCAGCCCCGACAGGCCGTCAGGCCCGAAGCGGTCGATGGCGCCCTGGTCGCCGCGCTTCCACAGGAAGCGGCCGATCGCGAAGGCGGGGCGCACGAAAATCGCATCGTAGAGTTCGTCGAAATACCATTTGTGCAGCAGGAAGGCGTAGAGCCCGCGGAACTGCGCTGCGAAGCGCGCCGGAATGGTCGGGCTCCACACATAGGAGTTGAGCGCTAGCAGCAGGCCGACGATCCAGGCCGCCATTGGCGCTTCGACCGCCCAGGTCGGCAGTTGCTCCATCGCTTCCATGAGCGGTTTGCGCACCACCAGCGAGCCGCGCCAGAAAGCTTCGCCCGACTCCGGCCCGACGAAATGGCTGTGCCAGATCAGCCCGGCGAAGGCCGCGCCGCTCGCGAGCAGCACCAGCGGCAGCAGCATGAACCATGGGCTCTCATGCGGATGATAGCCCGCCGTCCCCGGCGCATGCAGATGGGCATTGGGGTCGGGATGGCCGTCGTCATGATGGACGGCATGCTGGATATGCTCGCTCTCGGCCCAGCGCGGCTTGCCGAAGAAGGTCAGCAGGATCAGCCGCCACGAATAGAAGCTGGTCAGAAGCGCCGCGAACACGCCGACGGTAAAGGCGACATAGCCTGCCTCGCGCCCGCTCGCGAACGCCGCTTCGAGGATCGCATCCTTCGAATAGTAACCCGCGAACGGGAATACGCCGGTGATCGCCAGCGTACCGATGATCATCACCGCGAAGGTGATCGGAATGTCGCGGCGCAGGCTGCCATAATAGCGCATGTCCTGCTCGTGGTGCATCGCATGGATCACCGAGCCCGCACCGAGGAACAGCAGCGCCTTGAAGAAGGCATGCGTGAACAGGTGGAACATCGACACGCCATAGGCGCCGACGCCGGCGGCAAAGAACATGTAGCCGAGCTGCGAGCAGGTCGAATAGGCGATGACGCGCTTGATGTCAGTCTGCACCGTGCCAACGGTCGCTGCGAACAAGGCGGTCGCCGCCCCGACATAGGTGACCACGGTCAGCGCATCGGGTGCCGCTTCGAACATCGGCGACAGGCGGCAGACCATGAACACGCCTGCCGTCACCATCGTTGCGGCGTGGATCAGCGCCGACACCGGTGTCGGGCCTTCCATCGCATCGGGCAGCCAGGTGTGCAGTCCGAGCTGTGCGGACTTCCCGCACGCGCCGACGAACAGCAGCAGGCAGATCGTCGTCATGATGTCGACATTCTGGCCGAGGAATTCGAAGCTCTTGCCGGCCATGCCCCCAGCGCCCGCGTTGATCGTCGAAATGTCGATCGTGCCGAACACCAGGAAGGTCGCGAAAATGCCGAGCGAGAAGCCGAAATCGCCGACGCGGTTGACGACGAATGCCTTGATCGCCGCGGCATTGGCCGACGGTTTCTGATACCAGAAGCCGATCAGCAGATAGGAAGCGAGACCGACGCCCTCCCAGCCGAAAAACATCTGCACGAGGTTGTTCGCGGTCACCAGCATCAGCATCGCGAAGGTGAACAGCGACAGATAGGCGAAGAAGCGCGGCTGGTCCGGATCCTCGTCCATATAGCCCCAGCTATAAAGGTGGACGAGCGCCGAGACGCTGTTGACCACCACCAGCATCACGGCGGTCAGACGGTCGATCCTGAGCGCCCAGTCGATGCTGAGATCGCCCGACTGGATCCACGGCAGGACATGCACGACGCTGGTGCGCGCCAACAGCGCATCGTCGAGGAAGACCAGCCAGGACAGTGCCGCACCGGCCATGACCGCGGCGGTTGTGATCGCCTTCGACAGCGTGCGCCCCAGCCAATATTGCCCGAGGCCCGCGACGAGCGCGGCGAACAGCGGCAGGAAAACGATGGCCTGAATCATGGGTTAGATCCTCCCCTGCGCAGCGGGGGAGGGGAACCGCGCACCGCAGAGTGCGTGGTGGAGGGAGCAGCGCGATGGAGAGGCGGTCGCCCCCTCCACCGCTTCGCGGTCCCCCTCCCCCGCTGCGCGGGAGAGGATTTGGTGAAATGCACTCATCGCTCAGCCGTGCATCTGGTTGATGTCGTCGACCGCGATGGTGCCGCGGTTGCGGAAGTAGAGCACGAGGATGGCAAGGCCGATTGCCGCCTCGCCTGCCGCGACGGTCAGCACGAACATCGCGAACACCTGCCCGACGAGATCGTGCAGATAGGCCGAGAAGGCGACAAGGTTGATGTTCACCGCAAGCAGGATCAGCTCGATCGACATCAGGATGACGATGACATTCTTGCGGTTGACGAAGATGCCGAGCACGCCGAGCGTGAACAGGATCGCCGCGACGGTCAGATAATGTTGGAGACCGATCATTTGATCTTGACCCCCTGCCCGACCTGCGGCTGTGCGAGCACGAACACCTCGCCCGGCTGCCGCGCGACCTGATCGCCGATATTCTGGCGCCGCACACCGCTGCGCTTGCGGTGCGTCAGCACGATCGCGCCGATCATCGCGGTCAGCAGGATCATGCCCGACGCCTCGAAGATGAACGCATATCTGGTGTAGAGCAGGCTGCCGAGCGCCTGCGTGTTGGTGAGGCCCGGCGCAGCGGTCACGGCCGGCACTGACACGCCGCCCAGCGTCCACGCCCCGACCACCGCGATGAGCTCAGCCGCCAGCAGCCCCGCAAGCATCAGGCCGAAGCCCGCATAGCGCATGAAGCCGCTCCGCAGGCTCGAAAAGTCGATGTCGAGCATCATGACGACGAACAGGAACAGCACCGCGACCGCGCCGATGTAGACGATCGACAGCAGCATCGCGAGGAACTCGGCACCGAGCAGCACGAACAGCCCGGCGGCGTTCAGGAACGCCAGCACCAGCCACAGCACCGAATGCACCGGATTGCGCGAGATGATCACCGCCGACGCCGACAGGAGCAGCACGCCGGCAAGCAGGTAAAAGATGATGGCTTCGATCACGCGGGGGTGCCTATCGCCACGGCGCGTCGGCGGCAAGGTTCTGGGCGATGGCCCGCTCCCACCGCTCGCCATTGGCCAGCAATTTGGCCTTGTCGTAGATCAGCTCCTCGCGTGTTTCGGTCGCGAATTCGATGTTCGGTCCTTCGACAATCGCATCGACCGGGCAGGCCTCCTGGCACAGGCCGCAGTAGATGCACTTGGTCATGTCGATGTCGTAGCGCGTCGTGCGGCGGCTACCGTCCTCGCGCGGTTCAGCCTCGATAGTGATCGCCAGCGCCGGACACACCGCCTCGCACAGCTTGCAGGCAATGCAGCGTTCCTCGCCATTCGCATAGCGCCGCAGCGCATGTTCGCCACGGAACCGCGGCGACAAAGGCCCCCGCTCATAGGGATAGTTGAGCGTTACCTTCGCCCGGAAAAAATACTTCAGCGTCAGCCACATGCCCTTGACGAACTCGATCAGGAGCAGCGACTTCGCGGCGCGGAACAGGGCGGTCATTGGAAACGATCCGTGAAAAACATCAGCCAGCCCGATACCAGGAACACCCAGAACAGCGAGATCGGCAGGAACACCTTCCAGCCCAGCCGCATGAGCTGGTCGTAGCGATAGCGCGGTACCGTCGCCTTCACCCAGGCGAAGAAGAAGAATACCGCGGCGATCTTGCCGAAGAACCAGATCCAGCCGGGCACGAGGTAGAGCGGCTCCCAGTTCAGCGGTGGCAGCCAGCCGCCGAGGAACAGCACCGACGTCATCGCGCACATCAGCAGGATGTTGGCATATTCGCCGAGCCAGAACAGCGCGAACGCCATCGACGAATATTCGGTCTGATAGCCTGCGACGAGCTCGGCCTCGGCCTCGGGAAGGTCGAACGGCGGCCGGTTGGTTTCCGCAAGCGCCGAGATCAGGAACACGATGAACATCGGGAACAGCAGCGGATTGAACACATTGCCGTTCAGCAGCCCGAGCACATTGCCCTGCTGCGACAGGATGATGTCCTGCAGCCGGAAGCTCGACGCGTAAAGCACGACGCAGACGACGACGAAGCCGATGCTGACTTCATAAGACACCATCTGAGCCGCCGACCGCAACCCGCCGAGAAATGGATATTTTGAGTTGGACGCCCAGCCCGACATGATGATGCCGTAGACACCCAGCGAGGAGGTTGCGAACAGGTAGAGGATGCCGACATTGATGTCGGACAGCACCGCCTCGGGGCCAAAGGGAATCACCGCCCAGCCGATCAGCGCGAGCGTGAAGGTGATCATCGGCGCGATCAGGAACACGCCCTTGTTCGCCGCCGACGGGATGATGGTTTCCTGCAGGAACACCTTCGCCGCGTCGGCGAAGCTCTGCAGCAGTCCGAACGGCCCGACGACATTCGGCCCGCGCCGCATCTGCATCGCCGCCCAGATCTTCCGGTCGAAATAGACCGCAAAGGCGACCGCAAGCATGACCGGCAGCGCCACGAACAGGATCAGCAGGATCGTCGCGACCAGATAGCCGCCGACCTCTCCGATCTGGGACTGGAACCATGCGGTCATTCCGCCGCCTCCGCCAGCTCGCCGATCCCCAAAATCTCGCGCACGCAGTCGTGCATCGTCGCGCTGGCGCGGGCGATCGGGTTGGTCAGGTAATAATTGTCGATGGCGTAGGTCACTTTGCCCGACGGCTTGGCGGCATCGGCCTTGGGCTCAGACCAAGCCGTCTCTGCGAGCCCTTCACGCCCGAGATGCGGCCACTCCGCCGCGATGCGCGCCCTGAGCGACGGATAGTCATTGTACCGCAACGTCTGCCCCAGCACATCGCTGAGCGCCCGGAAGATCGTCCAGTCCTCACGTGCATCGCCCGGCGGCGACACCGCACGCAGCGACCGCTGCACCCGGCCCTCCATATTGACCCAGGTCCCCGCCTTCTCGGCATAGGCCGCCGCAGGCAGGATCACATCGGCATGGCGCACGCCTTCGTCGCCATGCGTACCGACATAGACGGTGAACGTCCCGGCGAGCGCTGACGTGTCGATCTCGTCCGCGCCGTGCAGGAACACGGCCTTGACCGCGCCAGACTTCGCGTCGTCGAGAATGGCCGAAACGCCACCCTCGGCGGTCAGCCCGATATCAAGCCCGCCGACGCGCGCCGCCGCAGTGTGCAGCACATTCCAGCCATTCCAGCCGTCGCGCACGAGTCTGTGCTTCGCCGCCAGCTTCAGCGCCGCGCCGATCGCCCCGGTGCCGCCCATTCCAACGATGATCGCGGGCCGCTCGGCTCCGGCCAGCGCCTCGGTCACATCCTTCGGCAGTTTCGCCAGCAACGACAGATCGTCGCCGAGCCAGGTCACCGGATAGGTCAGGTCGATCTCCGGCCCAACTGCGAAAATACGGCCCTTGCCCCGCGCGACAACCTTGCGAAGCCGCGTATTGACCAGCGGCGCTTCCCAGCGCGGATTGGTCCCGACCAGCAGCACCACATCCGCCGTCTCGATCCCGGCGATCGTCGAGTTGAACAGATAGGACGCGCGATTGCTGCCATCGAGCATCGCGCCGTCCTGCCGGCACTCGATGCGGTCAGAGCCCAAGCCGGTCAGCAGATCCTTGAATGCGACCATCGATTCGACATCGAGCAGGTCGCCCGCGATGCCGGCAATCTCGCTGCCCGCCGCACCGGCCAAGCCCGTCTTGATCGCCGCAAAGGCCTCGCCCCAGCTCGCCGCAACGAGCTTGCCGCTCTTGCGGACATAAGGCCGATCGAGCCGCCGCGCCATCAGCCCGTCGATCGCGAAGCGCGTCTTGTCAGCCGCCCACTCCTCGTTGACTGCCTCATTCAGCCGCGGCAGCACGCGCATGACCTGCGGCCCGCGCGCCCCAAACGAGATGTTGGTGCCGACCGCATCCATCGCATCGATGCCGTCCGAATCCTTCAGCTCCCACGGCCGCGCCTGGAATGCGTAAGGCTTCGATGTCAAAGCACCGACCGGGCACAGGTCGATGATATTGCCCGACACTTCCGAGGTAAGCGCCTTCTCGAGATAGGTGGTGATCTGCTCGCCCTCGCCGCGGAACACCATGCCGATTTCCTCGACACCTGCGACTTCCTCGGCAAAGCGGACGCAGCGCGTGCACTGGATGCAGCGCGTCATCACCGTCTTGACCAGCGGCCCCATATATTTCTCGGTGACCGCGCGCTTGTTCTCGTCATAGCGGCTGTGACCACGCCCATAGGTCAGCGCCTGGTCCTGCAGGTCGCATTCGCCGCCCTGGTCGCAGATCGGACAATCGAGCGGGTGGTTGATGAGCAGGAACTCCATCACCCCTTCGCGCGCCTTCTTGACCATCGGGCTCGTCGTCGAGACGATCTGCCCATCGGCAGCGGGCAGCGCGCACGATGCCTGCGGCTTCGGCGGCCCCGGCTTCACCTCGACAAGGCACATCCGGCAATTGCCCGCGATGCTCAGCCGCTCATGATAGCAGAAGCGCGGGATTTCCTTCCCCGCAAGTTCGCAGGCCTGCAGCACAGTCGCGCCCGCAGGAACCTCGATCTCGATGCCATCGACGGTGAGTTTCGGCATTACAGAGACTCCGGCGCTGACTTGACCGGCGCACGCTGTGGTCCGGTCGCCAGCTTGGTTTCGCACGCCGCTACGGCATTCCGCATCTCCGGCATGTTGGCTGCGAGCAAGCCCTTCAACCGGTCCGTGTAGGAACAGATTTCCTCGAACTTGAAATCGTCGCTTTCGAGGTAGCTCAGGTGCCGCTTCGCCTCATAGACAATGGTGAAATCCCATTCGCTGTCGGGCGCGTAGAGCAGCACCTGCTCGGCCGAGAACAGCATATACTGGACGTACCAGGCATATTGCGCCTTCGCGACGCCGGTCATGCGGGGATAATCATGATCTGCGAGAAATTCCGGATGCTCGATCGAGAGCTTCATGAAGCGTTCCCACGCGTCATTCGCATCCTTGGCGCGCTGCACGGCAGCAGTCTCGCGCGTGTTGACCGCCTGCAACCCGAGCAGCGCCACGCCGGCCAGCAGCGCGAGCAGCGTCATCAGCTGCAGGGCGAACCGCATGCGGCCGCCGGCAGGGAGGCTGCCGTCGCTCATTCCGCCGCCTGCAGCATAGGCGCGCGCTTCTCCGCAATCCGCCGCTCAAGCTCGGGCCGGAAATGGCGGATCAGCCCCTGGATCGGCCAGGCCGCCGCGTCGCCCAGCGCACAGATCGTGTGGCCCTCGACCTCGGTGGTCACATCGAGCAGCAAGTCGATTTCATGCGGCTCGGCGTTGCCCTCGGCGAGGCGTTCCATGACGCGCCACATCCAGCCGGTGCCCTCGCGGCACGGTGTGCACTGGCCGCAGCTCTCATGCTTGTAGAAATAGCTGATGCGGGCGATCGCACGGACGATGTCGGTCGACTTGTCCATGACAATGACTGCCGCGGTCCCCAGCCCCGATTTCAGCTCCTTCAGCCCGTCGAAGTCCATCGGCGCGTCGAGGATCTCATGCGCCGGGACCAGCGGCACCGACGACCCGCCCGGGATCACTGCGAGCAGATTGTCCCAGCCGCCACGAATGCCGCCGCAATGCTTCTCGATGAGTTCGCGGAACGGGATGCCCATCGCTTCCTCGACCACGCAGGGCTTGTTCACATGCCCGCTGATCTGGAACAGCTTGGTGCCTTCATTCTTCGGGCGACCGATGCCCGCAAACCAGGCCGCGCCGCGCCGCAGGATCGTCGGGACCACCGCGATCGATTCGACGTTGTTGACGGTGGTCGGGCAGCCATAAAGGCCGACTCCGGCCGGGAATGGCGGCTTCAGGCGCGGCCGGCCAGGCTTGCCCTCAAGGCTCTCGAGCATCGCGGTCTCTTCGCCGCAGATATAGGCGCCCGCCCCCCGGTGCACGAACACGTCGAAATCATAGCCCGAGCCGCAGGCATTCTTGCCGATCAGCCCCTTGGCATAGGCTTCCTCGACGGCAGCAAACAGCGTCTCGGCCTCGCGGATATATTCGCCGCGGATGTAGATGTAAGCCGCCCGCGCCCGCATCGCATAGCCCGCGATCAGCGCCCCCTCGATGAGCTTGTGCGGATCGTGGCGGATGATCTCGCGGTCCTTGCAGCTGCCCGGCTCGGATTCATCGGCGTTGATGACGAGGAAGCTCGGCCGGCCCGGCGGCGGATCCTTGGGCATGAAGCTCCACTTCATGCCGGTCGGGAAGCCCGCCCCGCCGCGCCCGCGCAGCCCCGACGCCTTGACCGCGTCGATGATCGCATCCTGACCAACGGACATCAGCCCCTTGGTATTGTCCCAATCGCCCCGCTTCAGCGCAGCCTTCAGCCCCCACGGCTGGAAACCGTAGAGATTGGTGAAGATGCGGTCGGAGTCAGCGAGCATCGGATGCCCCCGCACACAAGTCGCTGCGCGTCCCCTCCCGAATCGGGAGGGGTAAGGGGTGGGCACCGAAGCGAGTTTCACGGCCAGAGTGCGCCGCAAGGCCCACCCCTGCCCCTCCCCAAGGGGAGGGGACGCGCTTGTGAAGATTGGCTCTCACGACGCCATCTCCTTCAGCGTCGTCGGGCCGCCCTCGGGGCAGCTCGCCTGCCGGCCGATTGCCGAACCCGGCTTCGGCGTCTCGCCCTTCGCCAGAGCCTCCAGAATTGCCGTCATGCTCTCGTAGGTCAGGTCCTCATAATTGTCGTCGTTGATCTGCACCATCGGCGCGTTGGCGCACGCGCCAAGACATTCGACTTCGCTCAGCGTGAACAGCCCGTCCGCCGTCACCGCGCCCTTCGCCAGCCCCTTGTCCTTGCAGGCGCGGATCAGGTCGCCCGAGCCGCGCAGCATGCACGGCGTCGTGCCGCACACCTGCACGTGGAAACGCCCGACCGGCTGCAGGTTGAACATCGTGTAGAAGGTCGCGACCTCATAGGCGCGGATGTACGGCATGCCGATCTGCTTCGCGACATACTCGATGACCGGCACCGGCAGCCAGGCATGGCCGGTCGCGTCGCCGACCTGATATTGCGCGAGGTGGAGCAGCGGAATGATCGCCGAATGCGCGCGGCCTTCCGGATAGCGGCTGAGGATGACCGCCGCCTGCTTCACATTCTCAGCCGTCCAGGCGAAGTCCTTGAACGCGCTCGGCTCCGGCGCATGCGCCTTGGCGTCGGCGGTCGTGGAATAAGTGCTGGCGGTCATTGGTCAGCCTGCCGATTGCTCGTGTCGAACCGAGCCTCACCGATTTCATTCGCATGCGCCTTGAAATAGCGCTGGCCGAAAAAAGCCAACGCAAGCAGCACGATCATCAGCAGTGCGAGCGCGATGTTCCACAACAGCTGGCCGGGCTCACGAAATTCGAACCATAGGGGCAGCGCAATGATGACGAGCACCGTGAGGCCGCCACCGATCGTCCGAGCATTTGCGTTGCCGTCGCTCACCGGTCGCACTCCCCGAACACGATGTCGAGGCTACCCAGAATCGCCGGCGCATCCGCCAGCATGTGTCCTTTGCACATGAAGTCCATCGCCTGCAGGTGGCTGAACGCGGTCGGGCGGATCTTCACGCGGTACGGCTTGTTCGTCCCATCCGACACCAGATAGATGCCGAACTCGCCCTTGGGGCTTTCGGTCGCGACATAGACTTCGCCCGCCGGGACATGGAAGCCTTCGGTGTACAGTTTGAAATGGTGGATCAGCGCTTCCATCGAGCGCTTCATCTCACCGCGCTTCGGCGGCGCGATCTTGCGGTCGAGCGTTTGCACCGGCCCCGGCTTCATCTCATTGAGGCACTGCCGCACGATCCGCAGGCTCTGCAGCATCTCCTCATAGCGAAGCACCCAGCGGTCGTAGCAGTCGCCATTCTTGCCGACCGGCACGTCGAACTCCATCGACGCATAGACGTCATAGGGCTGGGACTTGCGCAGGTCCCAGGGGATGCCGCTCGCCCGGATCATCGGGCCTGAAAAGCCCCAGGCGATCGCATCCTCGGCCGACACCACGCCGATATCGACATTGCGCTGCTTGAAGATGCGGTTGTGCGCGACGAGACTGTACATCTCCGCCAGCGGCTTCGGGAAGCGCTCGGTCCACGCCCAGATATCGTCGGCAAGCCCATCGGGCAGGTCCTGATGCACGCCGCCGGGCCGGAAATAGGCCGCATGCATGCGCGCACCCGACACGCGCTCATAGAAGCCCATCAGATGTTCGCGTTCCTCGAACAGCCACAGGATCGGCGTCAATGCACCGACGTCCATCGCATGCGCGGTGGTGTTCATGATGTGGTTGAGGATGCGGGTCAATTCGGCGAACAGCACGCGCACATATTGGCCGCGGATCGGCACCTCGATGTTCGCGAGCTTCTCGATGGCGAGCACATAAGAGTGCTCCATGCACATCGGGGAGACATAATCGAGGCGGTCCATATAGGGCAGCGCCTGCAAGTAGGTCTTGTATTCGCACAGCTTTTCGGTGCCGCGGTGCAGCAGCCCGATATGCGGATCGACGCGCTCGATGATCTCGCCGTCGAGCTCCATCACGAGCCGCAGCACCCCGTGCGCCGCCGGATGCTGCGGGCCGAAGTTGATCGTATAATTCTGGATGTCGATGCCATCCGCCTCGCGGTCTGGCAGCAGCATCGGGCCCGCGTCAGCCATTGCCGGCCGCCTTTTCATCGCCGGGCAGGACATAATCGGTCCCCTCCCACGGCGACAGGAAGTCGAACGACCGGAATTCCTGCGCCAGCTTCACCGGCTCATAGACCACGCGCTTATGCTCCTCGGAATAGCGCAGCTCGACATAGCCGGTCAGCGGGAAGTCCTTGCGCTGCGGATGCCCCTGGAAGCCATAGTCGGTGAGGATGCGGCGCAGGTCGGGATTGCCGTCGAACAGCACCCCGTACATGTCCCAGATTTCGCGCTCCAGCCAGCCCGCGACCGGCCAGATGCCGACGGCGGACGGCACCGGGGTGGCCTCATCAGTGGTCAGCTTCACACGGATGCGCCGGTTCGCCGACAGCGACAGGAGGCAATAATCGACTTCGAACCGCTCCGGATTCTCCGGATAGTCGACGCCCGCCATTTCCATGAGCTGCTGGTAGCGAAGCTCGGGATCGTCGCGCAGCTTGGTCAGCACTTCGACAATGCTGTCGCGCGCGACGTGCAGCGTTACCTCGCCGGCCCGCTCCCACGCGTCGAGCAGCGCATCGCCGAGCACGGCGCGCGCGCGATCGATCACGCCCGCATCGGACGACATGACAGGTGCCGAATGCGTCACCGCTCAAACGTCCCGACACGGCGGATCTTCCGCTGCAAAGCAAGCACGCCATAGAGCAGCGCCTCGGCAGTCGGCGGGCAGCCCGGAACATAGATGTCGACGGGGACGATGCGGTCGCAGCCACGCACCACCGAGTAACTATAATGATAATAGCCGCCGCCATTGGCGCAGCTGCCCATCGAGATCACATAGCGCGGCTCGGACATCTGGTCGTAAACGCGGCGCAGCGCCGGGGCCATCTTGTTGCAGAGCGTGCCGGCGACGATCATTACGTCGGACTGGCGCGGGCTCGCGCGGGGGGCCACACCGAACCGCTCAAGGTCATAGCGCGGCATGTTGGTGTGCATCATCTCTACCGCACAACAGGCGAGCCCGAAGGTCATCCACCACAGCGATCCGGTGCGCGCCCAGTGCACGAGCTCCTCGGCCGACGTGACCAGATAGCCCTTGTTGGACACTTCCTTCGACAGGTCGGAGAAGAAGTCGTCGGCGAGCGGTGCGGGCACGGTGCCGGGCGCAACCGGGCTCAGGCCCAGCAGGCGCGCCTGCTGCTCCTCGGTCAGGTGGCCGCCGGTTTCGGTCATTCCCAATCCAGTGCTCCCACCTTCCACGCATAAGCGAGGCCGAGCGCCAGTTCGGCGAGGAATTCCATCATCGACCACCAGCCGAAATGCCCGGTTTCCTTCAGCGACACCGCCCAGGGGAACAGGAAGGCGACTTCGAGGTCGAAGACGATGAATAGGATCGACACGAGATAGAAGCGCACGTCGAACTGCCGCCGGCTGTCGCCAAAGCTGTCGAAGCCGCACTCATATTCGGCGAGCTTCGCCGCTTCGGGCTTGTTGGTGCCGGTCAGGTTCGACACCAGCATCGGCGCACCGACAAACACCCCCGAAATCGCCAGCGCGACGCCGACGAACAGCAGGATCGGCAGATATTCCAGCGCGACATTCTGCATGGAAAGCGGAGACTCGTACGGCGGTTGAAGATGGGCGGCTTTTAGGCGCGGGGCGGAAGCGAGGCAAGGCGGGAAAGGCCCGAAATCGCCCGGTCCTAAGCGCGCACCGCCCCCGCCACGATCTTGTGCAGTTTCGAATGAATCGCGTCGTTGCCCGCGACGACTTCACTGCGCTCGAACATCCGGTCGCCGCCGCGATAGTCGCTGACGAAGCCGCCCGCTTCGCGAACCAGCAGCATGCCGGCCGCCCAGTCCCATGGGTAGAGATCAGCCTCCCAATAGCCGTCGAAGCGACCGGCCGCGACCCAGGCGAGGTCGAGTGCGGCCGAGCCGAAGCGGCGGATGCCGGCGGTCTGCGGGCTGACGGCCGCCATGATCTTGGCGTTCTTGTCGTAATCGCCATGCCCCTGGAACGGGATGCCCGTGGCGATCAGGCTGTCGCCAAGGTCGCGGCGCGCCGAGACGCGCAGGCGGCGGGTGTGCAGCCAGGCGCCCGAATTGCGCTCGGCCCAGAAACTCTCGTCGGTCAGCGGCTGATAGACCAGCCCGGCGACGATCTGCCCCTGGTCCTCGACGGCGATCGAGATCGCGAAATGCGGGATGCCGTGCAGGAAGTTGGAGGTGCCGTCCAAGGGGTCGACGATCCAGCGCGGCCGCCCTGCCCCGCCGGCGATTTCGCCTTCCTCCTCCAGCAGGAAGCCATAATCCGGACGCGCCTGCTTCAGCACTTCCTTGATCGTCGCCTCGGCAGCGCGGTCGGCGTTGGAGACGAAGTCGGACGGTCCCTTCTTGGAGACCTGCAGCTGCTCGACCTCGTTGAAGTCGCGCCGCAGCCGGGGTGCCGCCTTGCGCGCGGCCTTGTCCATGACGGTGATCAGCGAACTGTGCGACGGCATCTGATGTTTTCCTTCGGCCCCGGAAACCGGCCGTCATCCTGACGAACGTCAGGATCTCCCGCCGGGTAGCCACACTCTCGAAAAGATCCTGACTTGCGTCAGGATGACGGGCCGTTTCGATCAGTCGGCCCGCCGGACATATTCCTGTTCATAGACGTCGACGACGATTTTGGTCCCCGCGCCGATGTGCGGCGGCACCATGATGCGCACGCCATTGTCGAGGATCGCCGGCTTGTAGCTCGACGATGCGGTCTGGCCCTTCACGACGGCATCGGCCTCGACGATCGTCGCTTCGATCGTGTCAGGCAGCTGCACCGAGATCGCGCGATCGTCATAGAGTTCCATGACCACGTCCATGCCATCCTGCAGGAAGGCGGCGGCGTCGCCGAGCAGGTCGCGCGGCAGTTGCACCTGGTCGTAGGTGATCTTGTCCATGAAGGTCAGCTGGTCGTCCTCGGCGAACAGGAACTGGAAGTCCTTGGTGTCGAGCCGGACCTTCTCGACCGTCTCGGCCGAGCGGAATCGCACATTGGTCTTGCGACCATCGATGAGGTTCTTGAGCTCGACCTGCATATAGGCACCGCCCTTGCCGGGCTGGGTGTGCTGGATTTTCACCGAGCGCCAGATGCCGCCCTCATATTCGATGATATTGCCGGGACGAATCTCGACGCCGCTGATCTTCATGGGTCTGCCTTGAGAAAGAAAGGAGTGCGCGCGGCTCTTAACCGAGCGAACGCGCTTCCTCAAGCACGGTGGCAAAGGCGGCGACCCCTGCCCCCGGCCCGCCGGGATGCTGCCATACCGCCGAACTGACCGCGATGAAGTCCGCCCCGGCCGCGATGAGCGGCCGGGCATTGTCCGCGGTGATGCCGCCGATCGCGACGCAGGGCACCTCCGAGATCGTCGTCCACCAGCCGAGCAGCGCCGGATCGGGCCGGTGCACCGTCTCCTTGGTCACCGTCGGGTAGAAAGCCCCGAACGCGACATAATCCGCGCCCGCTTCGGCCGCCTCCATAGCGAGATGGCGGCTGTCGTGGCAGGTCACCCCGACCTGTGCACCACGCGGCAGCAATTTCTTCGCCGCCGCCGGATCGCCATCGGATTGTCCGAGGTGCACGCCGTCGCAGCCGAGTTCTGCAGCCAGATCAGCGCGGTCGTTGAGGATGAAGGCGACATCCTTCGCTGCGCACACCGGCATCAGGGCCGCTGCGGCCTCGCGGACTGCATCGTCGGTGACATCCTTCAGCCGCAGCTGGAAGGCTGCGACCGGCCCGCCGTCGAGCGCCGCCTTCAGCGCATCGGCAAAGGCGGCATCGACGGCGGGCGGCGAGATCAGGTAGAGCTGGCAGGCGGGCCGACGCTGCCGCTCGAAGCGGTCGGCGAAGCCCGGGTCCAGTTCGATTTCGTCCATGGATCAGGCGGCGCGCGCCTTGACGATCTTGCCGGGCGCCCGCGGCGGCTCGCCCTTCGGCAGCGCGTCGACATGCTCCATGCCCGAGGTGACCTGACCCCAGACGGTATATTGCTTGTCGAGGAAGGTCGCGTCGTCAAACACGATGAAGAACTGGCTGTTCGCCGAATTGGGGTTGCTGCTGCGCGCCATCGAGCAGACGCCGCGCACATGCGGCTCGGCCGAAAATTCGGCCGCGACATCTGGCTTCTTCGAGCCGCCCATGCCGGTGCCTGTCGGATCGCCGCCCTGCGCCATGAAACCCGGGATCACGCGGTGGAACACCACGCCGTCATAGAAGCCCTCATTGGCGAGCCCCGCAATGCGCTCGACATGCTTGGGCGCGAGGTCAGGGCGCAGCTTGATGACGACATCGCCGGTATCGAGCGTCAGGGTCAGGGTCGAAGGCTGGTCGGTCATCGAAATCTCCGTGCGTGGATCGGGCGAGCGGCGATTTCGCAGCAAATCGGCCGGGGGTCCAGCCACAAAGCCGATTGTTGCCGGGCCGTATCGTCAGGCCGGTTCGAGTTCCGGGGCTTTCGCCGTCGGCGCGGTGTTGGCCTTGCGCAGGCGGTTGCACAGTTCGTGGATGATGCCACGCGCCACGCGGATGTCGTCGCCGATCAGCCGCTCGAGATTGTCGCTCGACATGCGCAGCAGCAGGCTGTCTTCGAGCGCCGTCACCGAGGCCGATCGCGGTTCCGGGTCGAGCGCCGCCATTTCACCGACCACCTGCCGTTCGCCGAGTTCGGCCAGCGTTTTGTCGCCGATGTGGACGCGCAGACGCCCGCTCGCGATGATGAACAGCGCATCGCCGAACTCGCCCTGCTCGAACACCGAGTCACCCGCCTTGACCGGCACTTCGCGCACCGACTGCGCGACCTGGGTCAGCGAGCTTTCGCGGACATGCGCGAAAATGCCGACACTGCGCAGAATCAGAACCTTTTCGATCGTCAACAACATGGCTCGTTCCTCTCCGACAGGGATGCTGCCGCTCGTGATCCAATGGGCGGTTTCGCGCAGCACGGCGTCATCGACGTGCAGCGCGGCCTCCGCCACCGCTTCGGTGCTGGCCGATCCGATCTGGGCTAGCGCATAAAGTGCGCTTGCCGGTGCCCACGCCCCAAGCTGCGCTTCGGGCGACTTGGCGACCGCATCGATCGACGCCAGATCGATACCCGCAGCCTTCTTGCTCAGAGCCGCGCGCTTGCCCTCAAGCGTCTCGGGCTCAAGGAATGGCAGCACCGTCGCCTTGAGGTCGTTGTCGAGAATATTGTCGAGCATCTCCAGCACATAGCTGCGCTGGGTCGGCCCGCCCGACACGAAGCGCAACCGCGCCTCATGCATGTCGACCTTGTCGATCATCAGCCCGAACAGGTGGAAGATCGCTTCCTGCGTATTGTCGACCTCGTCGGACAGTGCGCGCCCAACCAACGCCTGCGCTTCGGTATCCTTCGAGCAATCCTCCCACGCCTTGAGCATCCAGGCCGCGGTCTCGATCTCAGCGGTCAGCTGGGCGTGGATGCGCGGCAGATCGGCGGCAGACGCGTGATGTTCGATGCGCCACAGCGCTGCGAGCGCGGCGTGGCGCAGCGCTCGTTTCGGTTCCTCGAGCCGGTTCATTAACCAGGCTGCGGCGGCCGGCGTGCCGATGACGCCGCAGGCCGCGATGGCAGCGCGCTTCGCCGAGCGGCTCGAGGCCGGGTCGTCGTAGAGCGCCGTTAGCGAATCGAGCATGTCGTCGCCGATCGACCCGATTGCAGCGATGGCGGGCTGCGTCAGTCGAGTCGACTTCAGGCTCTCGATGATCGCCGGCCACAGTTGCGGCGCGTGGATCGACCCGGCCGCCGCGAGCGCGGAGGCCCGGACATCCTCATTGGGATCGTCGAGCAGACGCAGCAGCGGCCGGTAGAACAGGTGCGAACCGACGCGTTGCATGACGTCAGCAGCCAGCTGGCGGCGCGCGGCATCGTCGGACTGGATGTCGGCGATGAGCCGGTTGCCGGCCGCAATGACGCCTTCGATGCCGCCATGTTTGATCAGGCCCTGATAGGCACCGATTTGCTCGGCCTCACTCATCGCATCGAGCCAGGGCGACACGACTTCGATCGCATCGTCACCCGCGCAACCGGCAACGGCAGCGATCAGCGCGCCGCGGACGACGGGATCCTGTTCCTGCGCGAGACGTGCCGCGATGATCGGCTGGCTGGCCTTGTCATGCTGCGCTTCGAACCATTTGGCGGCCTCGATGCGGACGGCCGGCTCGACATGATCGAGCAGCGGCGCGACATCCCCAGCCGCCAGGCCATCGGGCCGGTTGCCGAGGATTTGCAACGAATAGAGCACCTCGCCGACGAAGCGACTGGTGAGGCCGGTGCGGATTGCCGCCAGCGCATCGGCTGACAGTTCGGCGTCGGGATTGAAGTCGAAGCTGCGGCCGGCAACGGCGCGGCGCAACACCTCGGCATAGCCCTTGGACTGCACGAACACGATCGCTAGCCACACGACGAGAATCACCACCATCACGGCGCTGACCCCGACGGCCGTGAAGCCGAGCTGATGGATCATGAAGCCGAGCGCAATACCTGCCACGCCGCCGGTTACCGGCTCGACCATGCTTTCGAGAAACGCCTGCAGTTTCATGCGCTTGCTGGCAGGGAGCGGCTGGTACAGCGTCACCGAGGTGGTCTTGTCGAGCGTGTAGCGGAAGGACTGGTCAGCAATCTTGTTGACGACGAGGATGAAGAACAGCGCGCTGGCCGCGCCTGTGACTTCTCCGGTTACGACCGCCGCGATGCTGCCGATCAGCAGCAGCAAAGGGAGCGTCAGCAGCCCGCCCCGCACACCGAAGCGCCGCACCAGCGGGCCGGCAACGAACAAGCTGACCGCAAGGCTGATGCCACCCATGATCGCGGAGTAGACGCCGAGGAAGCTCGCCATCGCTTCCTCGTTCGGATAGCGATGCTCGACGGCGAGATAGAAGGTTTCGTCGATGAAGAAGTAGATAAGCTGCGACAGCGCGACCATCGAGATCATCGTGGCGATATATCGGTCTTTCCACCACGCCTTGGCGGTGCCGTCCTCGCCCTCGTCGGCGGCCTCTTCCTCTTCGCCGCCCGACGCGTCAGCGGGCGGCTGATAGTTGGCGGTGATGTAGAGGACAAGCAGGATACCCGCGAACGCGCCGAGCGCCGACAGCAGGAACAGGTCCGGCGTCGACAGGAAGGTCATCAGCGCCGGGGTACCAAGGCCGCAGACGATGATCGCGACGGGTTCGCCGGCAACGATGAAGCCGAACAGCCGCTTGCCCTGCCGCAACGTCATGAGCTGATTGGCAAGGCCCCAGAGCAGCAGGCTCGACAGTACGAACTCGATTTCGAACCAGACCATCGTCGCTGCCGCGACATAGGGCACATCGAACAGCAGCCCGAGCCGGAAGGCGACGAGGATCAGCGTGTTGACGCTGAGCGTCGTCAGCAACAGCGTCCGGAGGCTCAGCCGGTGCTCGCCCATCAGGTAGAGCCAGCCGCCGAGCGGCACGCAGATGGCCTGCGCGATATAGGCGTAAGGCACGGCCTTCGCGCCATAGGCGGCGATGAACAGGCTGTAGGCCGCGTTCTGCGTGAACACGCGCGGCACGCCGGCGATGAAGAAAGAGAACAGGAACAGCAGCGCGGTCAGCTTGATCTCGGGCGTGAAGCGCGAGGTCGGCGCGGCTGCGGGTGCCGCTACAGCTTGGGCTTCGCTCACGAAATCGTCTCCGGACTGTCCAGGGTTTCGGTGGACTGGGCGAGGAGACGATGGCCGGCCGCCTTCACGCCTTCGAGTATGTCACGCATATGGTCCGCTGTCGTGCGCGGATTGAGCATCGTCAGCTTCAGATAGACGCGACCGCCGATCTTGGTGCCGGCGAGCAGCGCCCTGCCTTCTGCGAGCAGCAAACGCCGGATTTCCCGGTTCGCCGCATCGACCCCGGCCCCATCCGGCTGGCCGCCGGTGAAGCGGAACACGATCGCATTGATTGCCGGATGCGCCGCGAGATCGAAATCGGGGTCGGCATCGATCAGCCGCGCGGTTGCCTGCGCCAGATCGATCGTCGTGTCGATCATGTCGGCGAGACGGCGACGGCCGAGCGCCTGCAGCGTCATGAACGGCTTCAGGCCATCGAACCGCCGCGTCGTCTGAATGGACTTGCCGACGAGGTCTAGCACGCCCTCCTCGGCATTTTCCTCGGGGTTCAGATAATCGGCATGCAGCTGGATCGAGGCGAAGTCGTCCTTCCGGCGGACGAGGAAGGCCGCGCAACTGATCGGCTGGTAGAACAGCTTGTGGAAATCGACCGTCAGCGAATCGGCGCGATGGATGCCGGCCAGCAGATGCGCGTGCCGGTCGCTGATGGCCAGCGCGCCGCCATAGGCTGCGTCGACATGCAGCCACATTCCTTCCGCGGCGCAGATGTCGGCAATGGCGGAGATCGGGTCGATGCTGCCGAAATCGGTCGTGCCGGCAGTTGCGACGACCGCGAAGGGCAGCAGCCCATCGAGCCGCAGCGCCGCGACCGTTTCAGCAAGGGCAGCGACATCCATACGCCGTTCGCCATCGGTCGGAATGCAGACCACGGATTGTTCGCCAAGCCCGAGGATCGCTGCCGATTGCTGCACCGAGAAATGCGCAGCTTCCGAGCAAATCAGGCGCAACCGCCGCGCCTCGGCAGGCATGCCGTGCTTTCGGATGTGCCAGCCCTCGCGGTCACCGGCGAGGTTGCGCGCGAGCAGCAGCGCCATGAAGTTGGATTGCGTGCCGCCACTGGTGAAAATGCCGTCGGCATCCGCGCCGAGCCCGAACAGCCGCGTCAGCCATTCGACGACATGCTGCTCCAGATAGGTCGCCGCCGGTGCCTGGTCCCAGCTGTCCATCGATTGGTTGGTGGCGCTGATCATCATCTCCGCCGCCAGCGCCGGGATCAGCGGCGGGCAGTGAAGATGGCCGAGGCACGACGGATCGGCGACGACGACCGAATGCCGGAGAACCAGATCGGCCGCCTGGGCGATCGCCGCTTCGACGCCGATCCCCTGTTCGGGGCAAACGTCGACCAAAGCGATCCGCTCGGAAATCTGCTGCGGCGAGTCGCCGGCATAGCAGACGCCGAGATCGGCATAGGTTTCGACCAGCGCATCGCCCGCCGCATCGACGGCACGGCGGAATGCGACCTGACCCGCGGGCGCGGACGACAGAAAGTCTTCGTCGAAGCGGCTAGCTGGCAAGCGCGGTTCTCCGTTCGGCGACGGCGGCCTGACAGGCATCGTGGAAGATGCTGCTGATCGCATCGATGTCCTCGCTGGTCACGATGAGCGGCGGCAGGAAGCGCGCGACCGCGCCGAAGCGGCCGCCAAGTTCGATGATCAAGCCGCGGCGCAGGCATTGCTGCTGCACGACGGCTGCGAGCGCGCCATCGGCGGGCGGGCGGCCCAGCGTATCGGGTCGGCCCTCCGGATCGACGATCTCCGCGCCGAGCATCAGCCCGCGGCCACGGATGTCGCCAAGGATGCCGACATCGGCCTGGATCTCACGCAGCCGTTCCGACAGGCGCGCGCCCATCACCACGGCATGTGCGACCAGCCCGTCCTCGCGGATGACCTGCAGGGTCGCGAGGCCCGCTGCCATCGCGAGTTGGTTGCCACGGAAAGTCCCGGCATGCGCGCCCGGCTTCCACAGGTCGAGCGCCTCGTCATAGACGATCACCGACATCGGCAGTCCGCCGCCGATCGCCTTCGACAGCACGAGCACGTCGGGGGTGATGCCCGAATGTTCGAAGGCATAGAGTTTGCCGGTGCGGCCCCAGCCCGTCTGGACCTCGTCGATGATCATCGGCAGGCGGTGCTCGCTGGTGATCGCGCGCACGTCGCGCAGCCAGCTGTCGCCCGCCGGAATCACCCCGCCCTCGCCCTGGATGACCTCAAGCAGCAGTCCGGCCGGGATCACCCCCGACTCGGGATCGCCGAGCATCGAGCGCAGGAGGTGCGCGTTCGCCTTGAGGCCCGCCTCGCCGCCCAGGCCGAACGGGCAACGATAATCATAGGGATAGGGCATGAATTGCACATCGGGCATCAGGCCCTGCACCTGCTGCTTCGGCCCGAGATTGCCCGACAGCGCCAGCGCGCCATGCGTCATGCCATGATAGCCGCCGCGAAAGCTCAGCATCGTCGAGCGGCCCGTTGCGGTCTTGACGAGCTTCACCGCCGCTTCGATCGCATCCGCGCCGGTCGGCCCGCAGAACTGAATTTTGGCGCGTGCCGCAAAGGCCGGCGGCAGGCTGTCGAAGATCGCTGCGGTGAACGCATCCTTGACGGGTGTCGTCAGGTCGAGCGTCTGGAATGGCAGCCCGCTGTCGAGCTGGGCGCGGACGGCCTCAAGCACGGCCGGATGATTGTGCCCGATCGGGAAAGTCCCCGCCCCGGCGAGGCAGTCATAATAGACTTTGCCGTCGGTATCGGTGAGCGTGACCCCCGAGGCCTTGGCCACTGCCATCCGGAATTTCCGCGCATAGGTCCGGGCGTTCGACTCCCGGGCATCCTGCCGCGCCAGATAATAGGAATTTCCGCGCGAATCGCCGTCGCGCCCACCGCCAAGCAACATTGAAACTCTACCCCCTGCACACAACCGGCGATTGCCCCCAACCACCGGTCAGCGAGGAAATATATCCAATTCAGATTCCTTGCAAATCCCTATTCTGCGGCGGAAGCGCACAGGCTGGACCCGGAATGAAATTGGCGCGCCCGGCTGGGTTCGAACCAGCGACCTCATGCTTAGAAGGCACGTGCTCTATCCAGCTGAGCTACGGGCGCGCGAGAGCCGAAAACTCTATCTGAAATTGTCGGCGTAAGCCTGCAATTTGAGGCTGCGGTCGCTGCCCTTGCGGATTTCGGGCTGCAGCCCGGCGCGCGCCGCATAGGCCTCGGCCGCCTCCAGCGTCGGAAAGGTCAGGCGCACCTGCGCGCTGGTATCGTCGGAGCTGATCCAGCCGGTCAGCGGGTCATGGCCCTTGCGGTCGCCGCGATCGAATTCGAGCAGCCAGTCGCCCGCGCCCGCCCGACCGGACTGCATCGCGCTCTTGCCGCGCTGGGAGATGCGAGCCGCCATGTGATTGGTCCCGAATGCGTTGAACGCCGCTCACTTGCTTTGGCCGGGGCGGAGCGTCAAGCGCCACAATGAAAATGGGGACCGGCATCGCTGCCAGTCCCCACTTCGTCGGGTCGGTCGTCCGGCGGTCCACCTTGCGGTTTCCCGGCCTTTCGCCCGGTCCGGCATCGCGTGTCGCGTCGGCCTCCCGGCATTGCTGCCGTCGGGCTTGGCGTGGCACGGGCCGTGCCGTCGTCTCCGGTCCTGCTGGCCTGTCGCCGCTTGCGCGGTCCCCGCCTGGCCGATCCTTTGGTCCGGCTGCCCCGTCGTGACGTCTCCCGGCTTCGCTCTGGCACCCCTTGCGGTTTGCCTCGGCAGTGGCGGGCGCGGTTCGCGCCGGCGTTGTGGTCGTTTCCCGATCCGCCGTTTCCGGCGGGCCGCTGTCCGGCCACACCCAGAAGCTCGCACCAAAGTCCGAGTCGTCAAAGTGTAAAATAACGCCCGAGGCCTGTGGATAACGAGGATAACGGGGACAAGTTGACCGGGCCGCGAATCGCGTTTCAAAGGGCCGTACATGAGCCTCCCCGACGCCACCACCCAGATCAGCGACGTCGCGCGGGTGATTCAGCTCGCCGTCGCGCCGGTGTTCCTGCTGAGCGGCATCGGCGCCTTCCTCAACGTCATGGCGGGCCGCCTCGGCCGCACTGTCGACCGCGCCCGCCGCCTTGAAGGAGAGATCGGCGGCTTCGATCCCGGCGAGCGGCTGCGCGCCTTGACCGAGCTGCACATCCTCGACCGTCGGATGCGGCTCGCGCATTATTCGATCTATGCCTGCACCGCGTCAGCGCTGGCAGTCTGCCTGCTCGTCGCGCTGCTGTTCGTCGCGGACCTGTCCGGGATCGGCTTCGCGCGCACCGTCGCGGTGCTGTTCGTCCTTGCAATGGCGCTGATCGTGCTCGGCCTCGGCTTTTTTCTCGCCGAAGTGCGGCTGGCAACGGTGTCGGTGCGGGTCCGGCGCGACCTGCTGCCGAAAGCCTAGTTGCCGGTGACGGCTGCCTGTGGCTTGATGCCTGACAACGATATCAGGGGAGCCCACCACATGATCCAGCCCGCGAGCGAACCCGCACGCCCGTCCCCGCTGCGCTGGGTGATCCTCACACTCGTGTTCATCGCGACTGCGCTTAATTATGTCGACCGCCAGATCGTCGCGCTGCTGAAGCCAACGCTGCAGGCCGAGTTTGGCTGGAACGAGCTGCAATATAGCCGCCTCGGTTCGGCCTTCTCCTTTGCCGCCGCCCTCGCCTTTCTGGGCACCGGCTGGTTCGTCGACCGCGTCGGGCTGCGCTGGGGCTATGCGCTCGGCGTTGCGGTCTGGAGTGCTGCCGGCATGGCGCATGCGGCGGCCACGACCGTGACGCAGTTCATCGTCGCGCGCCTGACGCTCGGCGCTGCCGAATCGGTCAATACCCCGGCGGCCGTGAAGGCCGTTGCTGAAACTTTTCCGCTCACCGAGCGCTCGCTCGGCCTCGGCGTGATCAACACCGCCCCGAACATCGGCGCGGTGCTGACGCCCTTGCTGATCCCGCTGCTGGCGGTGTCCTGGGGCTGGCATGCCGCCTTCCTGATCCCCGGCGGTCTGGGGTTTGTCTGGCTGGCTGTCTGGCTTGCCATGACGCGCAAACGCCCGGCTGGCGATCTGGCCGCCGCGCCCATCGATGACGGCCACCGCATCGCCTGGGCCGCGATGTTCGCGCAGCGCCGGACCTGGGCGATTGCGGCTGCGAAGGTCTTCTCCGATGGGGTCTGGTGGTTCCTCTTGTTCTGGACGCCCGACCTGTTCCACCGCCAGTTCGGACTCAACCAGGGCGAACTCGGCCTGCCTGTCGCGCTCGTTTACGCAATGGCAGCAGCCGGCGCGCTGACCAGCGGCGCGGTTTTCCCGCGCCTGCTCGCGCATTTCGGCACAATCAACCGCGCCCGCAAAACCTCCATGCTCTGCTTCGCGCTGCTCGTGCTGCCGATCCCGCTGGCGCTCTACACCGGCAATGCCTGGATCGCGGCGCTGATCCTTGGCGTCGCGCTGTTCGCGCATCAGGGCTTTTCGACCAATGTCTTCGGTCTCGCCGCTGACATCTTCCCCTCATCGAGCGTCGCCTCGGCGATCGGCATGGGTGCGTTTTTCGGCAATATCGCCGGCATGGCGATGCAGGAAGCGACCGGCCGTGTGCTCGATGCGGGCCTGGGCTATCTGCCGATGTTCCTGTTCTGCGCTTTGTCCTATCTGTTCGCGCTGTTGCTCGTGCACCTGATCGTGCCAGACATCGACGCGACTGCCGCCGCCAAATAGCTGGAGCCTGCCTGTGTCCCTGGGTTTTTCTGCCGACCGCCTGCAGCGCATCGACGCGTTTCTCGACCGCAAATATGTCCAGCCCGGCCGCCTGCCCGGCACGCTGACGATGGTCGCGCGCAAGGGCGAGGTCGCGCATGTCGGCGTGCGCGGCCATGCCGATGTCGAACGCGGCAAGCCGCTCGCCGAGGATACGATCTTCCGCATCTATTCGATGACCAAGCCCGTGACGTCAGTCGCATTCATGCAATTGGTCGAACAAGGTCTCGTCGCGCTGGACGACCCCGTGCACCGCTACATTCCTGAATGGCGCGATCTTGCGGTCTTCGCGGCGGGCACGCACCGCACCGGCTTCCAGACCACGCCTGTGACGCGTCCCATGCAGATCGTCGATCTCCTGCGGCACACGTCGGGGCTGACCTATGGGTTCCAACTGCGCAGCAATGTCGACGCCGCCTACCGGGCCGCAAAGATCGGCGAGATCGAAAAGGCCGGCGACCTCGACAGCTTCATCTCGGGCCTCGCCAAGCTGCCGCTCGAATTCTCGCCGGGCACCAAGTGGAATTATTCCGTCGCAACCGACGTGCTCGGCTATCTCGTACAGAAGATCAGCGGGCGAAGGTTCGAAGACTATCTACGCGATGAGTTTTTTGTGCCGCTCGGCATGACCGACACCGGCTTCGAGGTTCCGGCCGGACAGGAGGCGCGGCTCGCCGCTTGTTACCAACCCAGCCGCGATGGCAAGATCGCTCTCATCGACGATCCCGAGAAAAGCTCCTACCTGACCCCGCCAAGCTTTATTTCGGGCGGCGGCGGTCTTGTCTCGACCGCCGGTGATTATCTGAAATTCTGCCAGATGCTGCTCGATGGCGGCACGGCCGGCGGGCGGCGCTACATTAGCCGCAAGACGCTCGAGCTGATGACCGCGAACCACCTGCCCGGCGGAGTCGATCTGCCCGCACTTTCGATCTCGCTTTTCTCCGAAAGCAATTATGCCGGCGTCGGATTCGGCCTCGGCTTCGCTGTGACCCTCGATCCGGCGAAGACGCTGATCCCCGGCTCAGCGGGCGAATTCAGCTGGGGCGGTGCGGCCAGCACCAGCTTCTGGATCGACCCGAAGGAAGAGCTAATCGGCATCTTCATGACGCAGCTGATCCCGTCGAGCACCTATCCGGTGCGCCGCGAGCTGCGCACGCTGGTCTATTCGGCGCTCGACAACTGAAAGGCGCGCCGCATCAGCTCGCGAGTCGAGGCATCGAGATCACCGGGCGCGCCGCTTTCGACCGCTTTCGCCATCTCCTTGCCGAGCTCGACTCCCCATTGGTCGAACGGGTTGATGCCGAGCAGCACGGCATTGGCGAAGGTGCGGTGTTCGTAAAAGGCGAGCAGCGCGCCGAGGCTGTACGGGTCGAGCCGGTCGAGCAGGATCGTCGTCGAGGGCCGGTTGCCGGGAAAGGTCTTCGCCGCCGCCAGCGCCCGGTCGCCGCCCGACAAAGCCAGCGCTTCGTCGAAGCTGCGTCCCCGCATGAGCGCCGCCCCTTGCGCGAAGCAGTTGGACAGCAATTGCCTGTGGTGCGTGCCACCGAGCGAATGGCCGGGCTCGATCGAAGCGATAAATTCCAGCGGCACGATCCGCGTGCCCTGATGCAGCAGCTGAAACACCGCATGCTGCGCATCGGTCCCCGTGCCGCCCCAGGTCACCGGCGCGGTCGGCAGCCCGACAGCGCCGCCATCGCGCGTCACCGACTTGCCGTTCGATTCCATCTCGAGCTGCTGGAGATAGGACGGCAGTAGCCGCAGCCGCTCGTCATAGGCGAACACCGCGCGGCTCTCCCACCCGTGCAGCGAATGGCAGACCACATCGAGCAGCGCCGCGAGTACAGGCGCATTCCGGTCGAACGCTGACTCCAGGAAATGCGCGTCCATCGCCGCCGCGCCCGCGAGCAGCGACTCGAAGGCTGGCGCGCCATAGGCGAGCGCGGCGGGCAGGCCGACACTCGACCAGAGCGAGTAGCGGCCACCGACGGTTTCTGCGAACGGCAGGATGCGATCATGGGTTATGCCGAACGCCGTCGCCTTGTCGGGCGCAGCCGTCACCGCAACGCAGCGCGACTTCGGTTCCGCCACACCGCCTGCCCGCATCCAGTCGAGTGCGCTGGCCGCATTGGTCAGGGTTTCGGTCGTCGTGAAGGTCTTCGACACGATGACCAGCAGCGTCGCCGACGGATCGAAGCGCCGCATCGCGGCTTCGAGTGCAACGCCGTCGATATTGGAGACAACTGCAACCTCCGGCCCGTCCCCGGTGCCAAGCGCATCGATGAGCAGCGCCGGCCCCAACGCTGACCCGCCAATCCCGACATGCAGCACATGCCGGATCGCCGGATCACGCCGGATCGCTTCGGCAAGTCCCAGCATCTTGGCGCGGCCCGGTGCCGCTTCGTCCGCGCGAGCACCACTGCCGCGCTCGGCAATATGCGTCGCCGCGCGATTTTCGCTTGGATTGACGACGGCCCCGTCAAACAGGCGCTTCCGCCAACCCGCGAGGTCGGCGGCCTCGGCTGCGGCCAATAGGGCCGGCAAGGCATCGAGGCCGACCGGCATTTTGGAAAAATCGAAGTGGAGCGGGCCGACCGTCAGCGAGAGGTTGTGCAGCCGGTCGGGCTCCTGCGCAAAGCGCTCGCTAAGCGTTGGCTGGGCTCCGAGCACTGTGTCGGCGACACGCGCCCAAGGTGCGGCAATGGTCGGGTCAATCGTCATGGCTTCGCTCCTGCCTGCACCCGCCTTGACAGTCCAGTCCCGGCATGGCCACTGCCGCCAATGCGTACCTCCGCCGTTTCCGTACCCCTGCCCCGCCCCGTTCGCCCTACCGGCTGGATGGAAAGCGTGCGGGTCATCGGTTCGGCGATCCTGCTCGCGCTGGCGCTCCGCGTCTTCGCCTATGAGCCGTTCAGCATCCCCTCCGAGTCGATGCTGCCGAACCTCTACACAGGCGACTATCTGTTCGTGGCCAAATGGCGCTACGGCTTCAGCCGCCACTCGTTCCCCGGCAGTCCGCCGCTGTTCTCAGGACGCCTGCTGCCGGTCCTGCCCGAGCGTGGCGACATCGCGGTGTTCAAGACGCCACGGGACAATCGCACCGATTTCATCAAGCGCGTGATCGGCTTGCCCGGCGACCGCATCCAGATGCGGCACGGTCTCCTCTGGCTCAACGGCCGCCCCGTGCCCAAGGCCGTCGCGCCCGATCTCATCCTCGCCGACGGACGGCGGTTACCGCAGTTCCGGGAAACGCTGCCAAGCGGCCGCAGTTACCTTGTGCTGGATACCATATCCGGCAGCCGCGGCGATGATAGCACTGTCTTCACAGTACCTTCTGGCTATCTGTTCATGATGGGTGATAATCGGGACGACTCCGCTGACAGCCGCTTCTCGCTCGCGGCCGACGGGATCGGGTTTGTGCCGATCGATAATCTCGTTGGCCGGGCCAGCGTGACATTCTTCTCGACCGACGGTCACGCGACGGCGCTCGATCCGCGCAGCTGGTGGCGCGCGCTGCGTGGCCGCCGCATCGGGATGCTGCTCTGATGCCGTCGACTGATGCACTGGCATGGGCTGAAACGGCACTCGGGCATCGCTTCGCCGATCCCAAGCTGCTGGAGCGTGCGCTCACCCATCCGAGCCTTGGTCCGGTCAATTATCAGCGGCTGGAGTTCCTCGGCGACCGGGTGCTCGGCCTGATCATCGCCGCCTGGCTCTATGAGGATTTTGGCGACGACGAAGGCAAGCTGACCCGGCGCGTCACAGAATTGGTCAGCGGCGAGATTTGCGCCGAGGTCGCGCGCGCCGTCGGGGTTAGCGAGCATGTCCGTGTCGATGCCCCGGCGCGCGCCGGCGGCGTCAAGCAGAGCACGCATGTGCTCGGCGACATCTGCGAGGCGCTGATCGCCGCGCTATGGCTCGACGGCGGCTGGGATGCGGCCAAAGCGTTCGTGCGCCGCGGCTGGGCCGCACAGGTCGAAGCACGCGCCGATGCGCCCAAACATCCGAAATCGGCGTTGCAGGAATGGGCGGCGGAGCGCCGCGTCGGTGTTCCGCGCTATGAACTCGTCGAACGCTCCGGTCCGCACCATCTGTCGCGGTTCCGGGTGCGCGTCACCGTCAGCGGCGCCGAACCCGCCGAGGCGGAAGGTGGATCGAAACAGGAGGCCGAACGCTTGGCTGCACAATTGCTACTCGACCGGATCGGCGCATGAACGCATCGCCTGAACGCTGCGGTGTCATTGCCGTCGTCGGTGCACCGAACGCCGGCAAGTCGACGCTCGTCAACGCGCTCGTGGGGCAGAAGGTCGCGATCGTCAGCCCCAAGGTGCAGACGACGCGCGCCCGGCTGATGGGCATCGCCATCGAGGGTGCGGCACAGCTGCTGCTCGTCGATACGCCCGGCATCTTCCGGCCGCGCCGCCGTCTCGACCGGGCAATGGTGCAGGCGGCGTGGGAGGGGGCAAGCGGCGCTGATCTCGTGCTGCTCGTTATCGATGCCAAGGTTTCGCTGAGCGAGGATACAATGGCGATCCTCGAAGCGCTGAAAACGCGCGAAGAGCCCAAGATGCTCGTGCTCAACAAGGTCGATATCACCGCCAAATCGCGCCTGCTCGGGCTCGCCGAGGAAGCGAACAGCCGCGTCCCGTTCGCGGAAACCTTCATGGTTTCGGCCAAATCCGGCGACGGCGTCGAGGATCTGAAGGCCACCCTCGCGCTCGCGCTGCCCGAAGGGCCGTGGCATTTCCCCGCCGATCAGGTGTCGAACGTCACGACGCGCCTGCTGGCCTCCGAGATCACGCGCGAGCAGCTGTTTGTGCAGCTCCACGAAGAACTGCCCTACGCGTCGACAGTCGAGACCGAGAAATGGGAAGACCGCAAGGACGGCTCGGCGGCGATCCACCAGCAGATCCTTGTCGAACGCGACAGCCAGAAGGCGATCATCCTCGGCAAAGGCGGCAGCCAGATCAAGAAGATCGGCGAGACAGCTCGCATCGAACTCGAAGCCCAGCTCGGCCGCCGCATCCACCTGTTCCTCCACGTCAAGGTCAACCCCGGCTGGTCAGAGGACCGCGCCGTGTACCGCGATATGGGCCTCGACTGGGTCGAATAGCACCGCCATGATTATAACCCGCGTGTCGATCGTCTGCGCGGTCTTCGGTCACGGCGAACATGGCGCAATCGTCCGGTTCCTGACCGCTGACTCCAAGCTGGAGGCCGGCTATGTGCGCGGCGGACGGTCTCAAAAGCTGCGCCCCATTCTCCAGCCCGGCAACCTCGTTCAAGTCGAGCTGCGCGCCCGCGTCGAAGAGCAACTGGCAGCGGCGACGGTGGAATTGTTGACCTCTCGCGCGCCGCTGACGCTCGACGGACTTTCGGCAGCCGCGCTCGACTGGGTGACCGGACTGACCGCCGCTGCGCTCGCCGAGGGGCAAGCCTATCCAGGCCTATATGACGCGCTTGCCGGACTGCTCGATGTGATGGACCACAGCGACGATGCCCAGCTTTGGTGCGCCGCCGTTCCACGCTACGAACTGCTGCTGCTCGAACGGCTCGGCTTCGGCCTCGATCTGACGGAATGCGCCGCAACAGGAAGCCGTGATGACCTCATCTATGTCAGTCCGAAATCGTCCAAGGCGGTGAGCCGCATCGCCGGCGAACCCTATGCGGCGAAGCTGCTCCCTCTCCCTGGCCTGCTGCTTGGCGAGACCAAAGATGCCGGCTGGCCCGACATCGCCGCCGCGCTCAAAACCACGGGCCACTTCGTCGAACGCGATCTGCTGGCCCACCGGCGGGGCGCCGACCTCATGTCCGTCCGCGAGCGGTTCGTTGCGCGTGTAGCGAAGCGCGCCGCGACGCCCTATAGCCCGGTGCCATGACCGAACTCCGCGACACCGACCGCATTCTCGATACCCCCTTCGCCGACGCTCTGTCCGACCGCTATCTCGTCTATGCGCTGTCGACGATCACCGCGCGGTCGCTGCCCGACGTTCGGGACGGCCTGAAGCCCGTGCATCGCCGCCTGCTGTGGGGCATGCGATTGCTGAAGCTCGATCCCGACGCCGGCTACAAGAAATGCGCGCGCGTCGTCGGCGACGTCATGGGCAAATATCACCCGCACGGCGATGCCTCGATCTACGACGCCATGGTCCGGCTCGCGCAGCCCTTTTCGCTGCGCTACCCGCTCGTCGACGGCCAGGGCAATTTCGGCAATGTCGATGGCGATAACGCTGCGGCAATGCGCTACACCGAGGCGCGGATGACCGCCGCTGCCATCGAATTGATGGACGGTGTCGATGAAGACTGCGTCGCCTTCCGGCCGACCTACAATGGCGAGGAGGACGAGCCCGAGGTCTTCCCCGCTGCCTTCCCGAACCTGCTCGCCAACGGCGCATCCGGCATTGCTGTCGGCATGGCGACATCGATCCCGCCGCACAATGTCGCCGAGCTCGCCGATGCGGCCATGCTGCTCATCGACAATCCCGATGCCTCGATCGATGAAGTCGTCGCCTTCGTGCGCGGCCCCGATTTCGCGACAGGCGGCGTCATCGTGGAATCGGCGGCCTCGATCCGCGAAGCCTATGCGACCGGCCGCGGCGGCTTCCGGCTGCGCGCCAAATGGGAGAAGGTCGATCTCAAGGGTGGCGGCTACCAGATCATCGTCAGCGAGATTCCCTATCAGGTGCCCAAGGGCAAGCTGATCGAGGAGATTGCCGCGCTCATCAACGACCGGAAATTGCCCATCCTAGAAGATGTGCGCGACGAGTCGGACACCGAGATCCGCCTCGTGCTCGAACCCAAATCGCGCAACGTCGATCCAACGATCCTGATGGAAAGCCTGTTCAAGCTGACCGATCTGGAAACGCGCTTCAGCCTCAACCTCAATGTGCTCGACAAAACGCGCACGCCGCGCGTGATGTCGTTGAAGGAAGCTCTGCTCGCCTGGCTCGATCACCAGATCGAAGTGCTGGTCAAGCGCTCGGAATTTCGGCTCGGCAAGATCGATGACCGTCTCGAACTGCTCGACGGCTTCCTCAAGGCCTATCTGAACCTCGACGAGGTCATCCGCATCATCCGAGAGGAGGATGAGGTGAAGGCCGAGCTCATGCGGACCTTTGACCTGAACGACCGTCAGGCCGAGGCGATCCTCAACATGCGGCTGCGCTCGCTGCGCCGCCTTGAGGAAATGGAGATTACCAAAGAGAACAAGAAGCTCCAGGCCGAGCGCAAGGGTCTCGCCGCGCTGATCGCCAGCCCCGCGCAGCAACGCGCCCGGATCAAGGCCGACATCGGCCAGCTGCGCGCACGCTACGGCCCCCCGACCGAACTCGGCCGCCGCCGCTCGACGTTCGACACGCCCGCGCCGTTCACGGATATCCCGCTGGAAGCGATGATCGAACGGGAACCGATAACCGTGATCGCGTCCGCTAAGGGCTGGATCCGTGCGATGAAGGGGCATGTCGACATCGCCAGCGCCGAAGCGGCAAAGTTCAAGGAAGGCGACGGCCCAGCCTTTGCCTTCCATGCGCAGACCACCGACAAGATCATGGTCGCTGCCGACAATGGCCGCTTCTACACGCTCGCGGCCGATCGCCTGCCCGGCGGGCGAGGGTTCGGCGAGCCGATCCGGCTCATGGTCGATATGGACGCGCAGGCCGAGATCGTTGCGCTCTTCGCTTTTCGTGCCGAAGCGAAACTTCTGCTTGCCGCCAGCGACGGACGCGGCTTTGTCGTCGCGGTTTCGGACACGCTCGCTGAAACGCGAAAGGGACGGCAGGTCGCGACTCCGCGACCCGGTGCGAAGCTGAAGATCTTGCGCGTGATTGCGGCAGGCGCGGACCACCTCGCGACTGTCGGCGACAACCGAAAGCTGCTGGTGTTCCCGCTGACGCAGATCCCGGAAATGTCGCGCGGCCAAGGCGTCGCGCTGCAGAAGTTCAAGGATGGCGGCCTGTCTGACGCCCTTCCCTTCCGGCTCGCCGATGGCCTGTCCTGGCCGATGGGCGGCGACAGCGGACGCATCCGGACCGAGAGCGACCTGACGCCTTGGCTCGGCGACCGGGCGCAAGCCGGACGGCTACCGCCGCAGGGATTTCCGCGCGACAACCGTTTCAGTTAGCGCGCGGCATCCTCGCGGGCGAGGAAAGCGACGCTGTCGTCGAGCGCCGACGCCTTTCCGCGGAATGGTGTCGACAGCGAGATTAGGATGCCGACGTGACCGAGGCCGGGATACTCCTTTTCCTCGACGCGGCCGCCCGCCTTGGTGATCGCGGCGGCCAGGTTGCGTGAATTTTTCGGGTAAACCGTGTCGTCGGCATCGCCGTGGAGCAGCAGCAACGGCGGCGCATCGGCGCGGGCAAAACTGATCGGCTGGGTCGCCACCGGGTCCAGCGCATTGCCGAACGCCTCTCGCGTCGCGCCAACGGTGAGCGGCAGGAAATCGGCTGGCCCCGCAAGCGAAACTCCGGCCCGGATGGCACCCTCCGCGCCGGCCTCGCGCAACCAGCGTGGATCGAGCGTCAGCATCAGCGCGATATAGGCTCCTGCCGAATGGCCGGCGACGGCGATGCGCTGGGGATCGCCGCCGAGCACGGCGATATGGTCGCGCGTCCAGCGCACCGCCGATGCTCCGTCCTGCACGAAGGCCGGAAACCGAACCTGCGGCACCAGTCGGTAGTCTGGCACGACAACGACATAGCCGCGCTTCACGAAGGCGCGTGCTGCAAATTTGTAGTCCTGCCGCTTTCCGCTCGACCAGCTGCCGCCATAGAAAAATACCAGCACCGGCGCATTGTGCGCGCGCGGCGGCGCATAGACGTCGAGCTGCTGGCGAGGGTCGCTTCCGAACGCCTGATCCTTCGCGACCTGCCGCACGCCGCCGCCGCTCGCGACGGTATCGAGTCCGTTGAGCGCACCGAGCGGCGAACAGGCGGCCAGCCCCAGCGCTGCGAGAAAGGCGAAGGGCTTTTGCAGCAGGCGAACTCTCATCGGTCGGTAGTCTTTCGTCCAAAAGGCCAGTCGGTGACGCCGCCCACATAAAGCGCCCACCAGATGATGACCGGTTGCAGCACAAGGCGCGGCCCGTGATACCACCAGCTTGGCGGCAATCCCTGCCAGCCGGGAAGCGCATCGAGCGCATGCTTCACATTGGCGGGCCAGACGCAAAGCGCATACAGCGCGAGCATGACGCCCGCCCACCAGCGCGTCACCGGAATCAACAACCCGGCCGCTCCGAGCAATTCGCAAACGCCGGTCAGCGCGATGACCAGCGCCGGATCAGGAACCCAATCGGGCGTGATGCGCAGAAACGGCGCGGGCGAGCGCAGGTGCGCGATGCCCGCGACGGCGTAGAACAGCACCATGACCCAGCGCATTGCGGTGCGCGCCGTCATGCCGGGACGAGCCTCGGTGGCGCGGCAGTCCGCAGGCGCAGCGCGAACAGGATGCCGACGATCGCCAGCGCCGTCATGCCCCAATAGCCGCCAGCGCCGAACCGGTCGTACAGCGGCCCGGCCATGAGCGTCGCCAGTGCCGCTTCCGGAGCCGCCGCGAAGCTTTGATACATCATCTGCGCGGTCGGCGTGCGCTCGACGCCATACCAGCGCTGAATCAAGCGCATCGTGCCGAGATAGGTCGCTGCAAAGCTCAAGCCGTGCAGCGCCTGCAACGGGATCAACCATCCAAGCTCCGGCTGAAGCGCAAGCAGCGACCAGCGCAGCGTCGCCCCGAGTGCGCCGGCCAGCACGAGCGCCGTCGGATGAAATCGCTCCGACCAGCCGCCGAACACGACGAGGAAAAGCACCTCGACCCCGACGCCGATGCTATAGAGCGCGCCGACCCAGCTGCCGGAAATGCCCTGGTGCAGCCAGACCAGTCCGCCGAACGCGTTGTAGAAGGCGTGACTGGCCTGCACGAAGCCTGCGCCGATGATGAGCAGGAAAAAGGCCGGCTGCCTGACAAGACCCAGCCCGTCGCGCAATCGTTCACCGAGCGAATGGTCAGGCGTGGCATGTTCGTCGGTTTCAGGCGTCAGCACCCAGGCCCAGACCGCGAGCGCCGCGCATAGTCCGACGACAATCCAAAGCGCGAAGCGCGCCCCGAACGCATCGATTCCGCGTCCGATGGTCAGGCTTCCGACCACGAACGCCGCCGACCCCAGACCGCGCGCCACGGGATAGGTCAGCGCGCCCTTGCACAAGCGCATCAAGCCTGCCTCGACATAGCCGACGATCAGCCAGAAGCCGGTGATGCCGAACAGGCAGGCGAGCAGGATCGTCAGATAGGACGGCGCAACGCCGAGCAGCAAGAAAGCCGCCAGCACCGCAAGCGTCAGGAATTTCACCGCCGCATGCCGGTCGCGCTGTCCATCCGCCCAGCCGGCCATGACCGGTCCGGCAATCATCCGTCCGAATCCCGCGGCACAGAGCACCATGCCGATATGCCAGCCATCGAGCCCGCGCGCCTTTTCCAGCCAGACCGGCAGGAACAGCAGCACGCCCGACAATCCGGCAAAATACAGCGCGTTGAAAAGGGTCATGCGGACGGGCGGCGACATCGGCTGAGATGTGGCAGAGCCAACGCGCGCCGTCACTAGCGATTGTGCGCAGCCTCCCCTAGGCTCCCGGTCATGTCGCGCGTTTCGCCCCTCCTGCTCGCCAGCATCGCCGGTGGCATCGCTTACCTGCTGCTGCGCGGCCAGCCCTGGCCGCCTGCGGCAATCATTGCGTTGAAGGGGAGCGGCGTCGGGTTTCTGGCGCTTTATGCCGCAACGCGGGCGCGGTCCGTCGACGGCTGGCTGCTCACGGCCGTGATGGCGCTCGGCGCATTGGGCGACATGCTGCTGGAGATCGATTTCAAGGTCGGCGCTGCCGCCTTCGGCGTCGGCCATATCGTGGCGATCAGACTCTATCGACGCAATCGCCGCGCAACGCTTTCACCAAGCCAGCGGCTACTGGCATGGTTGCTCCCGCCCTTCGGCCTCGCCATGCCATTTTTGCTGCTGGGTCCGACGCTCGCTGTCGTTCCATTGGCAATCTATGGCCTGCTGCTGACCCTCATGGCCTCCACCGCGTGGACGAGTCGCTTTTCGCGCTACAGCGTCGGCCTCGGCGCGACGATGTTCGTTGTCAGCGATGCGCTTATTGTCGCTCGCATGCAGCTGCTACGCGACGCGCTGGCGCTCGGCCTTGCGGTCTGGATTCTCTATTATGTTGGGCAAGCGCTGATCTGCACGGGCGTCATGCGGACGCTCGCGGCGAGCCAGCATGACGTCCCGCCCGCTGCGGCAACACGACAATTAGCAGCAGGATAGCGACCCCGAGCACAGCAGACGCAACGGGCCGGCTGAAATTCAATCCTCCATGATCAAGCGGCTTGTCGAGGAAGTCGCCGACGGTCGCACCGAGTGGCCGGGTCAGGATGAATGCCGCCCAGAACAGCAGCACGCGATTGACCGACGTTCGGAAATACAGCGCCGCAATCACCGCCAATGCGGCTCCGAACACGGCTGCCGCGCCGAGGTATCCAAGCCCGCTCGTGTCGGCCATCCAGTCCCCGAGCGCGGTACCGAGCGTTTGCGACAGGGTAATCGTCAGCCAGTAAAATGCCTCGGCCTTCGGGTCGGACACCGAGTCTGCGGAGATCGATCCCATGGTGCGCTGCCAAAGGGCGAGCGAGGCGATGACCAGCGCCAGCAGCAGCGCCGATCCACCCGTGTAGCCGATCCCCAGCGAGCGCGTCGCGAAGTCCGCCAATGTCGTGCCCGCCGTCGTCGAGGCGATGATCGTGGCCCAATACAGGAAGGGGTGGAAAGAGCGGGCGCGAATTTGCAGCCAGACGAGCAGCGCGAGAATGGACAGAAAGATTGCCGTGCCGACCAGATAGCCGAGGTCCATTGTCATGCTGACCGTGTCGCCTCCGGTCTCCCCGAGCGTCGTCGCCAGGATCTTGATCGCCCAGAATCCCAAAGTGACCGCCGGAACCTTGCTGGCCAAGTCCTGATCGTCTCGCTTCACCGTCAAATTCCAATCTCTAAAAGATGGTCGCAAGCGCGACATAGGCATTGAATTTGCCGCCATCCCGGCGATGCAAAACCCCGGGACCTGCCGATACAAGCAACGAAAAGGGTCCTGCGACCCGCAATGCGCCCCCGAAGTTTAGCGCGGCGTAACTTCGCGAATCATCCGCATCGGCTGTGCGGTGTACGACTTCGGCTCCAACCGACAGACGATTGCTCACGATGCGCGTGACGGCGAGTCCCGACTGGACAAAATCCCGGTTTCCAGCGCCTGGATTGACCGAATAACCCCCGCCGCCGAAAATTGACCAGCGACCGATATCCTTCTGCCCCCAGAGTGGCAGCAGTACGCCGGTCCGTCCCGACCCGAACCGGGCCTTCGCCGTCGGCAGGATGACGCGAGGAAATACAGCAAATGCAAGCCCTGCTGCTTCGTCGTGAAAGAAGCGATATTTCAGGCCAATCTCGACGTCGCCGAACCCGGTATGGCGATCGCCAGCGCTATGCGAATAATCAAGCGGCAAGGTGGCTGTAAGCTGCACATCTTCGACGGGTCCATAGTTGAGGTCGAAGCCAGCGGCGCCCTCAAAGCTGCCCGGCGTCTTCGTGCCATTGGCGAAGGTATAGATTTCCCACTGACCGCGATCGGTCGGAACCGGATCGTCGGTAAAATAGGGCGGCCCTGCGCAAGCTGGGGTGGTCAGCAAAACAGCGGCCAAGCCTGCAATAACCTTGCCGAGCCCCTTCATGCGTTGTCCGTCAGTAGGCGCGCTGAATGGCGAACTCGACGGTTTCGGTCAGCGCAGCACGCGCTGGGCCGGCCGGAAATCCTGCCAGCGAGTCAATCGCGCGCGCACCATAATGACGGGCGCGGGCCAGCGTGTCGTCGACCGCCTTGCTGGACCGGAGCAGATCGACGGCACGCGCCAGTTCGGCTTCGCCGGCGGCGCGGCCCGACACCGCATCCTGCCAGAAGCTCCGCTCGGCACCACTGGCGCGCTGATAGGCGAGGATCACGGGCAGCGTGACCTTTCCCTCGCGGAAATCGTCGCCGATCGATTTGCCCATGGTATCGGCATCCGAAACATAATCGATCGCATCGTCGACAAGCTGGAAGGCAATGCCGAGGTTGCGGCCGTAGCTTTCGAGTGCGCTCTCCTCGCGGGCATCTCGCTCGGCCACGACGGCGGAGATCTGGCACGCCGCCGCGAACAGAATCGCGGTCTTGGCGGTGATAATGTCGAGATAGCGATCTTCGGTCGTGTCGATCTCGCGCGCCGCCGTAAGCTGGTTGACCTCACCCTGCGCAATGACCGCCGAGGCATGGCTCAAAATCTTGAGCACGCGCAGCGACCCATCCTCGACCATAAGCTCAAACGCCCGGCTGAACAGGAAATCGCCAACCAGGACCGTCGCTTGGTTGCCGTAGATCAGATTGGCGGTCTGCCGCCCGCGGCGAAGGCCCGATCCGTCGACGACGTCGTCGTGCAGCAATGTCGCCGTATGGATGAACTCGACAGCTGCGGCCAGCTTGTGATGCCGCGCGCCGGCATAATCGAGCAGCCGCGCGCTCGCGAGGGTCAGCATCGGCCGCATCCGCTTGCCACCGCCCGCGATCAGATGGCCGGCGAGCGTCGGGATCAGCGAAACTTCGCTCTGCATGCGGTCGAGAATGACCGCGTTGACGCTGTTCATTTCGGGCGCAACGAGCGCCATCAGCGGCGCCAGCGACGGCGGCGCCTTGGCGGCACGGATCGGATGAACGGTTGCGGTCACGCCCAAAACCCTCTCGACTACGGCATTCCCCTTGGCGGAAGCCGGGTTTCGACGCAAGGTGAACGGCGACACAGCAAGGGGGCAGGATGAACGGCGACGCGACGCTCGGCAGCTACCGCGACAGCATCGACAATATCGATGCGGCGCTGGTGTTCATGCTCGCCGAGCGGTTCAAGATTACGCAGAAGGTCGGCGCGTACAAGGCAAAGTCCGGTCTTCCGCCCGCCGATCCGGGTCGCGAGGAGCGCCAGATCGCCCGCCTGCGCGATCTCGCGCGCGCCGCGAAACTCGATCCGGAATTTTCCGAGAAATTCCTGCGCTTCATCATCGAAGAGGTGATCCGGCACCACACCAGCCTGGCCGATCCCAAGGCGGAGTAAAGTGTTGCGCGGCTCCGGCCCGGCATTTATATCCGCCGCCTGCCGAGGGCGCGGGGCTGTAGCTCAGATGGGAGAGCGCTGCAATCGCACTGCAGAGGTCAGGGGTTCGATTCCCCTCAGCTCCACCACGCCCCGCTTTTCCGCCAAACAGAATAGGTGACGCGCCCGCCGCTCCGGCTATGGTTGCGGCGTGAACGAAAACGACAATCCCGCCAAACAGGCCTCCACGCTGATCCTGATGCGCGCCCATGATCTCGGCGTCGAAATCTTCATGGTCGAACGCGCCAAGACGATGGCGTTTGCCGGCGGCATGATGGCCTTTCCCGGCGGCAAGGTGGATGAGGCCGACGCCGAACTTGCTGCCAATACCGCGCTTGCCTCGGGGTTCGACGGGCTCGATCCCATTGACGCCGCCGCGCGTGTCGCGGCGATCCGCGAGACATTCGAGGAAGCGGGCGTACTCGTCACCGATGGGCCGTTTGTCGACGAGGCGACCCGCAATCATTGGCGGCCGCGCATCGTCAGCCATGAGGAAGCGTTCGCGGATTTCCTGACGCTGACCGGGCATCGCCTAGATGCGGCGAAGCTGACGCCCTGGTCACATTGGTGCCCGCCGTTGGGATTGGAAAAACGCCGCTACGACACGCGCTTCTATCTGGCGGCGATGCCTGATGGGGAAGATGCGATCCATGATGGGTCTGAATCAGTCACCTCCCACTGGGTTCGCGCATCAGACGCTTTGGCGCGCGCTGATGCCGGGGACACATCGATCATCTTCCCGACCCGCCGCAATCTGGAGCGGCTCGCGCAGCACGACTCTGCCGACGCGCTGGTTCGCCACGCGATCGACCATCCGGTAACGCTCGTTCAACCGGCGATCCAGCAACGCGACGATGGCCACTATCTCTGCATTCCCGAGGGGATTGGTTACCCCGTCACGGCGGAAAAGCTCGACCGGGCAATGCGCGGCTAGTCAGGCTTCCATAGGCCAGCAATGGCCGCAGAACTTGAATATGCAACGAGCGCTTCTGTCCCGCTGCCGAAATCCCATTCCGTATCTCCGTCGATGTACCAAACCTCACCCTCATCAAGGAGGGCAAGCCAAAGCGGCTTTGCGCCACCGACGCATCCTGATCCAGCAACCTGCCATTTCTCGACGACGAAAGATGGCCCTTCCGACATCACGGTTCGGCCGGGGCCGGAGGCTCTCGGCCTGTTTTCCTCGCGCCAAGGGGCCGTTTTCGCCACGGCAAGACCCTCATCCAGATGCAGCTCGCGAGGCCGCCCATAATCGAACAGGCGGTAGGTCAGGTCCAGGTTCTGCTGAATTTCCAATATGGTGACCCCAGCGCCAATCGCATGTATCGTACCAGCCGGCGAATAAAAGAAGTCGCCGGGACGAACCCGCTTCCAATCGACCAAACACTCAAGCGACCCATCGATCGCCGCTGCCCGAACTTGCTCGATCGAAAGTTCGGCTGTCAGACCGAGGCCAATCTTCGCCTCGGGATCTGCAGCCAGAACCAGCCAAGCCTCGTCCTTTCCCCACGCCTCACCCCGTGCGCGCGCGGCTCGGTCATCAGGATGAACCTGGATAGATAGTTTTTCGGTCGTCACGAGGAGCTTCGCGAGCAGATCTGAACCCGGTTCCAATTCGAACCAGAGCTCACCGATGGGCGGATCGCCAGGCGAAACATCGTCGGTCCAAGGCGCGAGTGCATAGCCGCCCCACGGTTTTTCGATTCGGCGCGGATCAAGGCGGACAGCGGTCATGTCGTGGCCGTAGCGACCAAGTCCTAGGGTCGCCAGCCCCGCGTGAAGGGCCGCGGCGTCAAGCCGCGCTGCGCAAGGTTGGCGAAGGCACACAGTTCGCGCCGCGTGTCGCGTGGATCTATGATCTCTTCAATGCCGAATTTCTCCGCCGTGCGGAATGGCGAACGAACCTGTTCAAGCCGCGCCTTGATCTCAGCCAGCCGTGCCTTCGGATCGGCTGACGCCTCGATATCGCTCTTGTAGGCCGCCTCAAGACCACCCGAAATCGGCAGCGACCCCCAGTCGCCGCTTGGCCAGGCCAGCCGCCAGCGGAAACGGCTCGCATTCGCATGGCCCGAACCTGCCATGCCATAAGCCTTGCGCAGGATCAGCGCGCACCACGGCACCCGCGCCTGATAGATCGCTGTCAGCGCCCGGGAACCCCAGCGAATCGTCGCCTCCTCCTCGGCCTTGCGACCGATCAGGAAGCCCGGGTTGTCGACCATATGCACGATCGGCAGGTGGAACAGGTCGGCAAGGTCGACGTGCCGCTCGACCTTGCGCGACGTCGCCGCCGACCACAGACCGCCGAGCGCCATCGGGTCAGACGCGATGATCGCCACAGGCCAGCCGTCGAGCCGCGCAAATCCGGTGACGATCCCCTGTCCCCAGTTGCAGCCGATCTCGAAGAAGCTGCCGCTGTCGACCACGGCCTCGACGATGGGACGGGTCTGATACAGATGCTGCGGATTGCGCGGCACGGCGTCGATGAGCTGCTCTGACCGGCGCATGGGGTCATCGCCGCTCACAACGCGCGCTGGGAGTGCATCGACCGATGACGGCAAATAGGACAGGAAACGCCGCGCCAGCTCGAACGCATGCGCTTCGCTCGAGGCGACGTCATCGACCGCCCCGTTCGCCGCATGGATCGCCGCGCCGCCAAGCTCCTCTTTGGTTCGCTTCTCGCCGATCGCAGCGACAACGGGCGGCCCCGCGACAAACATCTGAGAAATGCCTTCGACGAGCAGGGAATAATGGCTCATCACCATCCGGCCCGCGCCCAGCCCGGCAACCGGTCCGAGGCCGAGCGCGACCACCGGCACATTCGACAGATTTTCGACCATGAGATCCCAGCCGGGAACCTCCGGCACATAGGTGTAGCCCATCGTGTCGAGCGTCTTGACCGAGCCGCCCCCGCCGGTCCCCTCGACCAGCCGCACAAGCGGGATCCGATATTCGCCCGCCAACTGTTCCGCTGCGACCAGCTTGCGATGGATTGCTGCGTCCGCCGCACCGCCGCGAACGCTGAAATCGTCGGAGGTCAGGACGACAGGACGCTGATCGAGCGTTGCGCGTCCGTAAATGAAATTCGCCGGCTGGAACCCGTCGATCTCGCCGGCCGCATCATATGAAGCGACGCCCGCCAGCTTCCCGAGTTCGTGAAAGCTTCCCGTATCCGCCAGCTGCTTGATGCGCGCGCGTGCATCAAGCCGCCCCGCCGCCCGCTGCCGCTCGAGCTTCTCCGGCCCGCCCATCCCTTCGGCAAGCCGGTTGCGCTTCTGTAGTTCATCGACCTCACGCTGCCACGACACGGCTTGGCTCCCCCTGCCGTGCGATCATGCCCGGTCAGGGAAGCGCTGTCGCCCTCGCGCTAGCGTGAGTGTCGGCTCATTCGTATTTGCCGCCCGGCAGCGGGCCGTCATTGCCCTTGCGCGGCTGCGTGATCGACGGCGGATCGCTCGCGGGAAAGCTTTCGTCATTCGCGACGTCGAGCCGCGCGTCGCGGTCGCTCGGGTTGGCGCGCAACCGCTTGTCGTCCTGCGCATCGCGCCCCTCGCGCGTCTCGATACCCGGATTATCGGGATGCGACGCGGTCGGCCGCTCTTCGTCGTCTTGTTTATGGTCGCCCATGACTTGCGCTCCTTGGCTGTTGCCTTACCTACGCTTGGCAAGCAGCGCCGTTCCGAAAAGGACCCGAAATGACCAAAAAGGACGACAAGCCGAAACGTGCCAAGGTCCACCTGTCTCCCGAGGTCGTGCAGGCCTTCAAGGATCAAGGCCAGGACTGGGAGGCCAAGATCGAGGCCGTGCTCCGCGCGCACCTCGACAAACCCGCCAAGGGCAAGATGCGCGATTTCTTCGCCGACATGGCCGGACCCTATATGGGGCAGATTGAGGCGGTGACGCGAGAGGTCGCATCGACGGTGGCCAAGGATGTCGCCGCCGCCGCGGCCGCAGCCGCGATGGCTTCGTGGGCGGCAAACAGTGCGAAGGCGAAGACCGCCACCAAACCAACGGTAGAGCCGAAGCCGAAGGCCTGACCTAAAAAACCACGTCATCCTGACGAAAGTCAGGATCTCGTCCCATTTCCGGCTAAGAGCACGGGATCCTGGCGCTTGTCAGGGTCCCGACCTTTATTTGATGGCAAGTATCCGGCCCGATGGCAGCTCCCCTCCTCTCACTTGAAGCAATCGGTCTTGTGCAAGGCACCGGCTGGCTGTTCCGGGGCCTCGACCTGTTCGTCGGCGAGCGCGACCGGCTGGCGCTGGTCGGGCGCAATGGGGCCGGCAAGACAACGCTGCTCAAGATCATCGCGGGATCGGTGGATATCGACGAAGGCAGGCGGACCATGCGGCCCGGCGCACGCATCGTGCTGCTCGAGCAGGAACCCCGCATGGACGGCTTCGCGACACTTCGCGACTTCGTACTGTCCGCGCCAGACGCCCCTGCCCGCCATGACGCCGAGGCGATCGCCGACCAGCTCGGGGTCGATCTCGATCGGTCGGCTGCGACGGCGTCCGGCGGCGAGCGGCGGCGTGCCCAGATTTCCCGGGCATTGGCCCAATCGCCCGACGTGCTGCTGCTCGATGAGCCGACCAATCATCTGGACGTCGGTGCCATCGAATGGCTCGAAGCCTGGCTGCAACGCTTCTCGGGGGCGTTCGTCGCGATCAGTCATGACCGCACCTTCCTGTCGCGGCTGACCCGCTCGTCGCTCTGGCTCGAACGTGGTTTCCTGCGCCGCGCCGAGGTTGGGTTCGGCGGCTTCGAAGCGTGGACCGAACGCGTCATCGAGGAGGAGGCGAAAAACGCCGACAAGCTCGACAACAAGCTTCGCCAGGAGCTGCACTGGTTGCAACGCGGCGTGACGGCGCGGCGCAAACGCAATCAGGGTCGGCTGGCCAAGCTCAACGACATGCGCGTCCAGCGTCGCGACATGCTTGGGCCGCAGGGCACCGCCAAGCTGCAAATTGCTGCGAGCGACACGCGTACCAAGATCGTCATCGATGCCGAGCAGGTGTCGAAATCCTATGGCGACCGCACCGTGATCCGCGACCTGACGCTACGCATCCAGCGCGGCGACCGTATCGGCGTCGTAGGCCCGAACGGCGCGGGCAAGACAACGCTGCTCAAGCTGCTTACCGGCGAGATCGAGCCGGATAGCGGCCGCATCCGCCGCGCCAAGACGCTCGACGGCATCCTCATCGACCAGCAGCGCAAGCTGCTCGAACCGGGCAAGACGGTGCGCGATATCCTGGCCGAAGGCGGCGAATGGATCGAGGTACAGGGCGTCAAGAAGCATATTGTCGGCTATCTGAAGGATTTCTTGTTTGACGAGGGCATCATTGAGGCGCGCATCGAGACGCTGTCAGGCGGCGAGCGGTCCCGTCTGCTGCTCGCCCGCGAATTCGCGCGTCCGTCGAACCTGCTCGTGCTCGACGAGCCGACCAACGACCTCGACATGGAAACCCTTGACCTGCTGCAGGAAGTCATCGCCGATTATGCGGGCACGGTCCTCATCGTCAGCCACGACCGGGATTTCCTCGATCGCACTGTGACGATGGTGGCCGGACTCGACGGATCGGGCCGCGTCGATGTCGTTGCGGGCGGCTATGCTGACTGGGACGCCCGGCGGCAGCGCAAGGCGGCCCCGACGGCTACAAAAGCCGCGACGCCCTCGCCGGAACCGCGGAAAGCGGCCACAAAGCTGACCTTCAAAGAACAGCGCGAACTCGACCTGCTGCCCGGCGAGATTGACCGGCTGACCGCCGAAATCGCGGCGGGCGAGGCGCTGCTCGCGGATGCCGGACTGTATCAGCGCGACCGGGCGAAATTCGATGCGACGAACGCGAAGCTGGATGCGGCACGATCGCGCATCGGCGAGGCCGAGGAACGCTGGCTGGAGTTGGCCGCGAAGGCCGAAGCGCTCGCGTCCTGAATCCCGCCTGTTATGTAGGAAAGACCTGCTAGGCCGCGACATCCTCGAACTGCAAGCGCGCAAGCCGGGCGTATAGGCCGCCCTCGCGCATCAAGGCATCGTGTGTCCCAACGGCCGCAATGCGACCCTTGTCCATCACAACAATGCGGTCGGCATCGCGCACCGTGGCAAAGCGGTGGGCGATCACCAGCGTAGTACGGTTCTGCATAAGCCGGTCGAGCGCCGCCTGAACCAGTTGCTCCGACTCGGCGTCGAGAGCACTGGTCGCCTCGTCGAGGAGCAGCACGGGCGCATCGCGGAGCACGGCGCGGGCAATCGCTAGCCGCTGGCGCTGGCCTCCCGAAAGGCGGGTCCCGGCCTCACCGAGAAAACTATGGATGCCTTCGGGCATTTCGTGCAGGAACTGGGCGGCATTGGCGGCTTCGGCCGCGGCCCAAACTTCGGCCTCGGACGCATCTGGACGACCGTAGAGAATATTCTCATAGGCCGTTGCAGCGAAGATCACGCTTTCCTGCGGTACCAGCGCAATATGGCGGCGAATGTCGCGCGGGTCAGCGGCGGGCAACGGCACGCCATCGAGGCGGATCATCCCCGATTGCGGATCGTAGAAGCGCTGAATGAGCTGGAACAGCGTCGACTTGCCCGCGCCCGACGGCCCGACCACGGCCACCGTTTCGCCCGGCGCAACCTCAAGCGAAAAATCGATGACGGCAGGCGCATCGGGTTTCGAGGGGTAGCGGAAGGTCACGGTCTCGAACGACAGGCGACCTTCGCCTGGCGACGGTATCGGCGACGGATTGGCGGGCGCACGGATGCCGGGTTGGGCTTCGAGAAGCTCGGCCATGCGACTCGCAGCCCCTGCCCCGCGCATCATGTCGCCATAGACTTCGGTCAGTGCGCCGAACGCGCCCGCCACGATTGCAGCGGTCAGCACAAAGGCAGTGATCGCGCCGCCGGTCATCTGCCCATTGATGACATCGACTGCGCCTTCCCAGAGCACAAGCGTAATCGCGCCGAAGATCAGGCCAATGACAATGGCCGTCATGATCGCCCGCGTACGAATGCGCCGCTTTGCGGCAGCGAAGGTCGTCTCGACGGCATTGCCGAACCGCTCGACTTCGTGAGGCTCTTGCGTGAAGGCTTGGACAATGCGGATCGCGCTTAAGGCTTCGCTGACCATTGATCCCACCCCGGCAATGCGATCCTGGCTGGTGCGCGACAGGTTGCGAACACGGCGTCCGAGAAACACGATCGGCAAGATCGCGATCGGGATGCCGAGCAGCATGAAGCCAGTCAGCTTGGCCGAAAGCGTGAATAGATAGACGACGCCACCGACGCCCATGAACAGATTGCGGAGTGCGACCGATACCGACGTCCCGACGATCTGTTCGATGACGGCTGTGTCTGACGTCATGCGCGATGCAATTTCGGACGGCCGGTTCTCCTCGAAGAAGCTCGGGTCGAGCGTCAGCAAATGGCCGTGCACGGCGCGGCGCATGTCGGCGACAACGCGCTCGCCAATCCACGACACAAAATAGAAGCGCACCGCCGTCGCGAGCGCGAGTACGACGACAACGCCGAGCAATCCGTAAAAATAGGGTGCGATCGTCCCGGCCTGCTGCGCGCCAAAGCCCCGGTCGATCACGAGCTTGAAGCCACGCGGGATCGCCAGCGTCGAGCCCGCCGCAACGATCAAAGAGATCAGCGCTGCGGCGATCTGCGCCGGATAACGCTTCGCGAACTGCCAGATCAGCGTCAGTTTCGACAACCGCTGCGTGGACTTGTCGGCCGGTGGTGTGCTTGCCATGCCGGACACCTAGCAGCGAAATGAGCGACGCTCAATCGAACTCACAGCGTATAGCCGCCATCCACACTGAGTGCGGCCCCCGTCATCGATGACGTCGCGGGCGACAGCAACAGCGCAATCAGCCCGGCAATTTCCGACGCTTTGGCATAATGGCCAAGCGGCGTCGCCATTTTGGCCATCGCGTCGAACGCCGCCTGCTCGCTGCCGCGCTCCTCGACCAACGCATCGAAGAAGGCCATGCCGCGCCAGATTGGCGTTTCGACCCCGCCGGGCAGAATCGCATTGACGCGAATCCCCTGTGGTGCGGCTTCCTTGGCAGCAACCTTCATCAGCTGGAGCACAGCGGCCTTCGAGGCACCATAGGCTGCGATGCCGGCGTCGGCCTTGATGCCCGAAGCAGAGGATACCACGACCGCGCTGCCCGGCCCTCCAGCCATGAGCCTGAGCGCCGCGCGGATCGTCAGGAAGGCACCGTCAAGATTGACCGACAGGATCCGCCGCCATTCGTCGAACGGCATCTCGGTAATTGTGCCGGCACCGGACACCCCGGCATTGACGACGGCCATGTCGACACGCCCGAACTTGGCCTTGGCGAGCGCTTCGGTTTCTGCCCAGCCGTGTTCGTCGGCGACATCGTGGACGCGGCGCAGCACTTTGCCTGCTATCTCGCCTGCGACCGTAGCGAGGCCGTCGGCGTCGCGATCGACAAGGATAAAGTCGGCGACACCATCCGATGCAAGCCGCGCGACGGTCGCAGCACCGATTCCGGATGCCGCGCCGGTGATCAGAGCTACCGTCACCGCGCCGTCCAGCCGCCGTCCATGCTGAGCGCCGACCCGGTCATCGAAGCTGCGGCGTCAGAACAGAGGAAATTCACGAATGCGCCCAATTCCTCGACAGTCACGAAGCGTTTGCTCGGCTGCGCGGCGAGGATGACTTTGCGGACGACTTCCTCAGCGGTCATCCCATGGACCTTCGCCTGATCGGCGATCTGGCCTTCGACGAGAGCCGTTCGGACATAGCCGGGGCACACCGCGTTGCAGGTGATGCCAGTTTCGGCGAGTTCGAGCGCCACTGACTTGGTGAAGCCGAGGACGCCATGCTTGGCCGCGACATAGGCCGACTTGAATGGCGAGGCGACGAGGCCGTGCGCCGAGGCTATGTTGATGATGCGGCCCCAATTGGCGGCCTTCATCGCCGGGACCGCGGCGCGCGTCGTGTGAAAGGTCGCCGACAGACAGATCGCGATCAGTGCGTCCCACTTTTCGGGCGGGAATTCGTCGACCGGCGCGACATGCTGGATGCCGGCATTGTTGACGAGAATGTCGAGCCTGCCGAGCTGCGCCTGAGTGTCGGTCACGAAACTTGCAGCGCCGGCACCGGTCGACATGTCGGACGGCAGATAGATGACTCGAACGCTATGGGCGGACGCAAGGCCCACGCGGGTCGCCTCGATCGCGACCGGATCGCCGAAGCCATTGAGCGCAATGTCCGCACCCTGCGCCGCGAGCGCCTCGGCGATTCCAAGGCCGATGCCGCTCGTCGAGCCGGTGATCGCTGCGACCTTCCCGCTCAGATGTACCATAGCTCGCTCCTGGCTGATATTGCGCTGCGGCAATCGACCGCGCGCCGGTTTCCGGGTTCTAAACGATGACGCGCCTATTGGAATGGACAATCGCCTCGGAGTCGTTACGCTGCTCTGCAACAAGAAAAGTGAGCACAGACGCATGTTGTACAATGCCTATGAAATCCAGCGCTCGTGGCTTGCCGGCGCGGGGGCCGCAGCGACGCTTGGAGCGAGCTGGCTGAGCCATCCCGCGAACCCGTTCAACTATATGGGGATGGGCGAAAAGGCAGCGGCCGCACTCGAAGTGTTTGCGCATGCGGCAGCACCGCGCGGCAAGCCGGAGTTCGGGCTCGACAGCACGGTCATTAATGGGAAGACCGTCGCGGTCGCCGAGCATATCGAGGCGCGGCAGCCGTTCGGGCAGCTCAAGCATTTCGTGCGGGAGGGTATCACCGAGGGTGACCCCCGTGTCCTGATCGTCGCGCCGATGTCGGGGCATTTCGCGACGCTGCTGCGCGGGACGGTCGAGCGGCTGCTGCCCAACCATGACGTCTGGATCACCGACTGGCGCGACGCGAAGATGGTGCCGGTCGCCGACGGGCGGTTCGATCTCGACGATTATATCGATTACCTGATCGGGTATCTCGAACATGTCGGGCCGGGCGCGCATATCGTGGCGGTGTGCCAGCCGTCGGTCCCAGCCTATGCCGCCGTTGCGCTGATGTCGGCATCGAACCATCCAGCGCTGCCGGCGACGCTGACGATGATGGGCGGGCCGGTCGATACCAGGATGGCGCCGACCGCCGTCAACACGTTGGCGACCAAGCGCCCGTTTGCCTGGTTCGAGCATAATGTCATCGCGACCGTCCCGGGGATGTATCCGGGGCATGGCCGCAAGGTCTATCCGGGCTTCCTGCAGCTGTCGGGCTTCATGTCGATGAACCTCGGCAATCACATGAACAGCCATTGGGAGATGTTCAAACATCTGGTCGCCGGCGACGACGAGAGCGCCGATGCGACCAAGGATTTCTACGACGAATATCGCTCGGTCTGCGACATGTCGGCTGAGTACTACCTCCAGACCATCGACACCGTGTTCCAGCGCCACCTGCTGCCGAAGGGCGAGATGACGCACCGCGGGGTGCCGGTCGACCCGACCGCGATCACCAAGGTCGGCCTGCTGGCGATCGAGGGCGAGCGCGACGACATCTCAGGCCTCGGCCAGACCCGGGCTGCACTCGACATCGCGACCAAGCTGCCCGCCGCCAAAAAGGCCTATTATATGGCCGAGGGGGCTGGCCATTATGGCATCTTCAACGGCCGCAAATGGCGGACGCTGATCGCGCCGGTGGTCGAGCAGTTCATCCGCGCCAATGGCGGCTGAGTCAGGTTCGACGTAGTTTCGCCCATGCAAACACCTCGGCCTGGAGGCGGGTGACATAGGCGCGGGCGTCGGGGCCTTCCCAGAGGCCGACATAACCATCCCGCGCGGGACGGCCGCCGGCCCACCAGCCCTGCCCCGGCAGGCCATCGGACTGGCGCACGACGAGCACTGCCAGCTCCGGCGCGCCCTGCCCGCGCTGGGCCTCGTCGACAGCGTCGAGCGCCTTGCACAGTTGGCGCATCCGGGGCCGCGAGAAATGATGGCCGAGCGCGCCCAACGCCTCGGCATAGGTCAGCGCGACGCCGCTCTGTGCCGCGCCAACCAGCACCGCCGTCACTTCGGCCGGGTCGAAAGCCATGTCGGGAGCGTGACGCCGCGCACGCGCAAATTCAAGCGTCAACGGCGACGATTGGATTGACGCGCGACCCCAGCCGCGCGACCATCGGCTGTCAGTTCAAGTGGTGTTCCTTGCGTGCAAATCCTTGCGGAAAGGGACTTTCCATGGCCTCGGCGACTGACCTCCCCGATCCCTCGGCCTGGCTCGATCATGGTGCAATCGGCGCACTGGCGCTGCTGTGCATGGTCGTGCTCGGCGTCAATGTCTGGAAACTCTATGCGCTGATCGGCGAAGGCGACACTGCGAAGATGAACGCGGCGCGACCGCTGCTGTTCGGTGTGATGGGCTTCACCGCCTTCTGCCTCGGCATGGCAATGGTGGTGTTCTTCATGCTGAATCGCGATGCGCGTACCATCACGCTGGTGCTGCGCCCGTCGATCGACCGGACCGTCGACAGCAATGCCATCCCGCTGGTCAGCCTCGCCAATCGAAAGATCGCCCTGACCGAACTCTCCAGCATCATCCGTGGAAGCTGTGACGTCGGGCGCGATACACCTATCGAGGTGAATTTCGAACCCTACATCAACTGGAGGCTACGCTATGGCAGCGGCTTTGCGAGCGTCGCCGTCGCGCCCGCCGATCTCGCGCCGCGCGGCAACGCCGCCAGCCTCGCCACCTTCGACCCGCAGGTGAACTGAGATGGCGTTGCGTCCCCTCCTCGCTGCCGTCGCGCTGATGGCGCTGTCTGCACCTGCCGCGGCGCAACAGTCGTCCAGCGCCTATGAACAGGGCCGCGCGGCCCGGCTGCGTGGCGATTTCGTCACGGCGGAACGGCTATTGCGGTCTGCGATCGCGGCGAAATCGACCGACTATATGGCCACTTATAACCTCGGCCTCGTCTATGTCGGTCGTGGCGATGCCGCGCCGCCCGAACTCCGGACCTTCTATTATCGCAGCGCCGCAACTTGGCTGGAAAAGGCCAAGACTCTGCGCGAGATGCAAAATATCGACGAATATTCGATCTATAACTCGCTGGGTGCTGTCTATTACTCGCTCGGCGATTTGGGCCGTGCCGAAGCAGCCTGGGCGACGGGGCTCAAATATGCACAGAAACTGCCCGAGCGGTCGCAAGCCAAGCTCTACAGCAATCTCGGCTACCTCTATGGCATCCAGGGCAAGCCAATGAAATCGCAGCAATTGCTGTCAAAGGGCGCGGAGCTTGGCAGTCCGTCGGCGCAAAGCAATCTCGACAAGCTCAATACGGTCATTGCCCAATCGCCGCCGCGCCCGCCGATCGCGACGATTACGGCCAGGCCGGCCACCAAATAGGCGTCACCACAAGGTCTTGGCAGCGCGCTCGGGCCAGTCGCGGTCATAGGGCTCGCCGCCGACTTCGCCCGCCGTCATGCCCGCCAATATCCGCCCCGGCGTCGGCAGGCTGGCCGGATCGACGTGGCGTGCCGGGTCCCACAGGCCCGAGCGGACAATCGCCCGCGCGCATTGGAAATAGATATCCTCGACCGCGAGGACGATCACCGAGCGCGGCCGGCCGCCTTCGTGGGTGAAGGTGTCGAGCAGCACCGGATCGGCGGAGAGCGTCGCGCGGCCGTTGACTCGCAGCGTCGTGCCCGAGCCGGGAATCAGGAACAGCAGCGCGGTGCGCGGATCGCGCACGATGTTGCGCAGCGAGTCGATGCGGTTATTGCCGCGCCGGTCGGGAAGCAGCAGCGTCGCGCCATCGTCGGCAATGCGCACGAACCCGGCAAGGTCGCCGCGTGGCGAACAATCGAGCCCCTCCGGCCCGACAGTTGCAAGTGCCGCAAAGGGCGAGGCGGCGATGAGCTTCGCATAATCGGCGGTCACGCGGTGCGCGACCTTGACCGTCGCGACGGGCATCGGCGCATCGGGATAGAGCGCTTCAAGATCGGCCATCGTCTGGATCAACGCCATGCCGGCTTTTAGCACCGGTCACGCTTCTGTCACCAAATCGCCGCGATCCGGGGACACTCTTTTTGCCGGGGGGAAAGCGTGTATGTCGGTTCGTACCGTGGTGATCGCCCTGTCGTCGGCGGCGTTGCTGGTCAGCGGATGTTCGACGCGCCCGCGCCAGTTCACCGCCACGCTGACGACACCGGCGAGCGATCCGACCGGCTATGACCGGGATTTCCAGACCTGCCAGACGCTGGTCGGCAAGGGCTACCAATCCAATTTCAAGGCGACGGCGCTCAAGCTCGGCATCGGAACGGCGGCCGGGATCGGCGGCGGCCTTGCCGTCGGCGCGGTGGTCGCCAGCGCGGTCACGCCGACGGTCGCCTCATTGGGTTTCAACAGCGTTGCCGCCGGGGCTGCTGCATTTACCGTGGCGGTGCCGGTGATCGGCATCGGTGTCGGCTTCGGCGTCTCCCGCGCCATCCGGTCCGGCCGGGAAAAGCGCATCAAGGCTGCGCTTGCCAGCTGTCTCAGCGAATATGGCTATAGCGTCGATAGCTGGAAGCCGGTCAAAAAGGTCAGGAAGACCAAAAGCAAGGCGGTTGCACCGGATCCGGTTGCGGCTCCCGCGATCGCCGCGACGCCTGCCGGCTAGGCAGAGACCGGCGACTAGGGCCAACCCCGTTTTCATGCTATGCTGGAGGCCTCTCGAAGGAGACCAGCCATGGCCTATGGATTTACCTCCGCCGCCGCGCTTCCCGAGCCAGTTCCGCAGATCAACACGACGCCGCTCATCGACGTGATGCTCGTCCTGTTGATCATGTTCATCCTGAGCGTGCCGATCCAGATGCACAGCACCAGCGTCGACCTGCCCGGCGACGGCACCGCTGCCGTGCCGGCCGAGACACACCGCATCGCCATCGATGTGTTCAACACGCCCTATTGGGACGGCCAGCCGGTCAGCGAGGCGGTGCTCGCAACGCGGCTGCGCGCGATCGCGGCGCGGCCCGACGTGGCGCTGGAGATCAAGCCCGATGCGCTGGCACGCTATGAGGTGGTCGACCGCATCATCGCAACCGCGCAGATCGCCGGGGTGCGGAAGATCGGCTTTGTGGGGAATGAAGTTTACGCGCGGTAGGGGAGCGCTAGCCGATTTCCCGAAAGGCATAGCGGTCGCGGATGTGGGCGTTGAAATATTGGCCCTTGCTGAACGCGGCGCGCCAGGCAGCGACTTCCGCCTCGGGGACGTTTGCGTAGACGTAGCGGCGGCCGGTGGTGAAGGAGACGGTCAGCTCGGCGCTAGTGGGGTCGTAGCAGAACGCGCGGATGACGGTTGAGGGCATGACGCCGGGTTCAACGCAAAGGTGATGGTTTCGCTGCGATTAGCTGGGTTCGTGTCAGGAGCAATTGAGGCCGCGCACCCGCCTAAGCGGCTTGTGACCGAATTTGTAGTGTGGGCCGTCCATATGCCTGAAGAGCCTTGCTAGCGGCATCGGCAGTGACCTGCCGCGTTGCGACTTGACGCGCGAGATATCCATCGAGCTTTCCGCCGCGGATATAATGCTCGCGCATCCATCGCTTAAATTCACCAAGTGCTGCCTCGGGATAGCAGTGTGGAGCTTGAGGATTCGATGCCGACTGCGGGAAATATGCTGGATACCAATGGCTATATGATCGGCGGAGTCCAAAGCGTGCTGATAGGTCTTGCTCTTCCCAGTGGCGGCCCCACGCTTGGCCAACGCTGATATCAGGAACGACTAGCTGGTTCGAAAAGACACCGCATTGACCGAGCGTGACACTCAGGTCAGCGCTCTCTTTGAACACGCTGAAATAGCCATCCGGAACCTTGTCAAACGCCAGAGATACTCGATCATGAAACGGACGCCACCGATCATCCACTTCTCGCGTCGGCTCATATCCGAGCACGTCATAAACCGCCTTGCGGAATCCAAATCGGGCGAACGCCCGAAACGCCTCCAACGCTTCTCGTTGGCAGAACTGCTCAGCCTCAAAGGCGTAGTATTCGAGGATCGCGAGCGATATTACCTCGCCATAGGCAAACAATGTTCGCCCACCGATCTTAACTTCGACGTGGGCTTCTTCGAGATGAATGCCAGTACGAGCAACTATATCACGGATCTTATTGATACGCGGCTTTCCGATAGCCTCGGACCATTGGGCACTAATGGTCCCGATGTGTGCATTTTCGACTCCGCACATCGCTGCCAGCCCACGCTGGGTGAGAAATGGGGTTCCATCTGATAGAATCCCCATGCCCGCCACATGAAGGCGCGCGCCGTCGAGTTCTTCCAAAAGCAACGTGCCCTGCGCGCTGTTGGCGACCGACAGCGACGTGGGAAGCCGGAAAACTGACACCATCGTTCGTCTCCTACTCCGCCGCCACCCCCGCCAGCAGCCCACCAGCTTCCTCAACCACCGCGCCGCCGTCATTCGCGACCTTCGCGCCCTTGCGGCGGTCGAACGCGTCCCAGACCTCGTTCCAGTTGCCCCGCGTCGCCGCCTTCGAATATTCGGTCGCGCGGGTTTCGAAGAAATTGGCGTGTTCGACGCCGTTGAGCATCGGGGTCAGCCAGGGCAGCGGATGTTCGTCGATCATGAAGATCGGCTGGAGCTCCAGCTGCTGCAGCCGCCAGTCGGCGATGAAGCGGATGTATTTCTTGATTTCCTTGGGCGTCATGCCCTCGATCGGGCCCATTTCGAAGGCGAGGTCGATGAAGGCGTCCTCAAGGCTCACGACATGGTGGCAGACGCTGCGGATGTCGTCCTTGACCGATTTGGTGAAGCAGCCGCGTTCCTTGCAGAAGGCGTGGAACAGCTTGATGATGCCCTCGCAGTGCAGGCTCTCGTCGCGGACCGACCAGCTGACGATCTGGCCCATGCCCTTCATCTTGTTGAAGCGCGGGAAGTTCATCAGCATCGCGAAGCTGGCGAACAGCTGCAGCCCCTCGGTGAAGCCGCCGAACATCGCGAGCGTCTTGGCGATGTCCTGATCGCTGTCGACGCCGAACGTGTTCATGAAATCATGTTTGTCGCGCATTTCCTTATAGTTGAGGAAGGCGCTGTACTCGCTTTCGGGCATACCGATCGTGTCGAGCAGATGGCTGTAGGCGGCGATATGCACCGTCTCCATATTGGAGAAGGCGGCGAGCATCATCTTGATCTCGGTTGGCTTGAACACCCGGCCATATTTGTCGTGATAGCAGTCCTGCACCTCGACATCGGCCTGGGTGAAGAAGCGGAAAATCTGCGTGAGCAGGTTCCGCTCATTGTCGGAGAGCTTCTGCGCCCAGTCGCGGCAATCCTCGCCCAAGGGCACTTCCTCGGGCATCCAGTGGATCTGCTGCTGACGCTTCCAGAATTCGAACGCCCAGGGGTATTCGAACGGCTTGTAGGAGCGGCGGGCTTCTAGAAGGGGCATATCGGTATTCCGCTTTCGCTAACGCTCAATCGGGTGAAGCAACGGGCCTGCTATTGGCAGGCGAGGCACTCGTCATATTTCTGCTCGTCGAGTTCGACGACGCGCAGTTCGCTGGTGTTGTCGGCTTCGACGCCGCCCGCGAAGCCGGCGCGCTGCACCGACTTGGAGCGCAGATAGTAGAGCGACTTGATGCCGAGCTCCCAGGCGCGGAAGTGCAGCATGAGCAGGTCCCATTTCTCGACATCGGCGGGGATGTAGAGGTTCAGCGACTGCGCCTGGTCGATATAGGGCGTGCGGTCGCCGGCCAGTTCGAGGAGCCAGCGCTGGTCGATCTCGAAGGCGGTGCGGTAGGTCGCTTTCTCGTCGGCCGACAGGAAGTCGAGATGCTGGACCGAGCCGCCATGCTCGAGGATCGAGTTCCAGACCTGATCGCTGTTCTTCGCCTTTTCGATGAACAGCTTTTCCAGATAGGGATTCTTGACCGAGAAGCTGCCCGACAGCGTCTTGTGGGTGTAGATATTGGCAGGGATCGGCTCGATGCAGGCCGAGGTGCCGCCGCAGATGATGCTGATCGACGCGGTCGGCGCGATCGCCATCTTGCAGCTGAACCGCTCCATGACGCCCATTTCGGCGGCATCGGGGCAGGCGCCGCGTTCGGCGGCGAGCTGCATCGACGCCTCATCGACCTTGGCGCGGATGTGCTTGAAAATCTTCAAATTCCACGACTTGGCCATCGCGCCTTCGAACGGCACGCCGCGCGCCTGCAGGAAGCTGTGGAAGCCCATGACGCCGAGGCCCACCGAGCGTTCGCGTTCGGCGCTATATTTGGCGCGCGCCATCTCGTCGGGCGCGCGGGCGATGTAATCCGACAGCACATTGTCGAGGAAGCGCATCACGTCCTCGATGAACTGCGGGTCGCCCTGCCACTCGTCCCAGGTTTCGAGATTGAGCGACGACAGGCAGCAGACGGCGGTGCGGTGCACACCATGCTGGTCGATGCCGGTCGGCAGCGTGATTTCCGAGCAGAGGTTCGAGGTCGAGACCTTGAGGCCGAGATCGCGGTGATGCTTGGGCATCGTACGGTTCACGGTGTCGTTGAAGATGATATAGGGCTCGCCGGTCGCCAGCCGGGTCTCGACGAGCTTCTGGAACAGCGCGCGCGCATCGACTTCGCCGCGCTTCTCGCCGGTCTTCGGGCTGACGAGGTCGAAGGGCGCGCCGTCGCGCACTGCCTCCATGAACGCGTCGGTGATCAGCACGCCATGGTGCAGGTTGAGCGCCTTGCGGTTGAAGTCACCCGAGGGTTTGCGGATTTCGAGGAATTCCTCGATCTCCGGGTGGTTGACGTCGAGATAGACGGCGGCCGAACCGCGGCGCAGCGACCCCTGGCTGATCGCGAGGGTCAGCGAGTCCATGACGCGCACGAAGGGCACGATGCCGCTGGTCTTGCCGTTGAGGCCGACCGGCTCGCCGATGCCGCGGACATTGCCCCAATAAGTGCCGATGCCGCCGCCCTTCGAAGCCAGCCAGACATTCTCGTTCCAGATGTTGACGATGGCCTCGAGGCTGTCGTCGACCGAATTGAGGTAGCAGCTGATCGGCAGGCCGCGCCCGGTGCCGCCGTTCGACAGCACGGGCGTCGAGGGCATGAACCAGAGCTTCGAGATATAGTCGTAGACGCGCTGGGCATGCGCCTGATCGTCGGCATAGGCCGAGGCGACTCGCGCGAACAGGTCCTGATAGGATTCACCGGGAAGCAGGTAACGGTCGTCGAGCGTGTCCTTGCCGAACATCGTCAGCAGCGCATCGCGCGACGACTCGGTCCGCACGTCGAAGGCGCGCACATCGATGGTGTTGCTGCCCTTTGACTTCGAGTCGCCGCCGCCCGACAGCCCGGTGAGGGTTGCCTGCGCCTCCGCTACGCTTCCGCTGAAATCCATCGCTTCCGTCCCCTCTCGCACCACATCCGGATAGGAGGCCCGGCGGACGCCGTCGCGCCCCATGTGACGACTTTGTGAAGCCGTCCCCGATATCCTCGTTATCCACAGGACCGTTGCCGTTTCCGGCAGGAGAGCAGCCACTCTGTCGGCGGTCATCAAAACCCGCACCAACACTAGCTCTAGTGGCGGCCCCCCGGTCCCAGAGCTAGAGATTGTGCCTGTTCGCCCGACCACGCAAGCCGGAAATTTATCTTTTTTGTGAAGGCTTGCACTCCAACGACATAGCTGAATCAGGCGTGACGCCGTGTGAGATTCGCCTGTTATGGACGCCCTCCCCGCCCCTCGCTAAGACCGGCTGAGCGGGGATGAGCAGGAGCGGGCAAGTGACTCTGATCAAACAGGATGACGTGATCGAATCAGTGGCCGACGCGCTGCAGTTCATCTCCTACTACCATCCGATGGACTATATCCGGGCGCTGGGCCGCGCCTATGAGCTGGAACAGGGGCCGGCCGCCAAGGACGCGATCGCGCAGATCCTGACCAACAGCCGGATGTGCGCCGAAGGCCATCGCCCGATCTGCCAGGACACCGGCATCGTCGTCGCTTTCGTGAAAGTCGGGATGAACGTCCGCTGGCAAGCCACGATGACGCTTGCAGAAATGGTCAACGAGGGCGTGCGCCGCGCCTATCTCCACCCCGAGAATCGCCTGCGCGCCTCGATCGTCGCCGATCCGGCGTTCGGGCGCACCAACACCAAGGACAACACGCCAGCGATCACGCATGTCGAGCTCGTGCCCGGCGACCATGTCGAAATCACCGTCGCGGCGAAGGGCGGCGGTTCGGAGAACAAGTCGAAGTTCGCGATGCTAAACCCGAGCGACTCGATCAAGGACTGGGTGGTCAATACCGTGCCGCTGATGGGCGCCGGCTGGTGCCCGCCCGGCATGCTCGGCATCGGCATCGGCGGGTCGGCGGAAAAGGCGATGCTGCTCGCCAAGGAAAGCCTGATGCTGCCGATCGACATGGCGGAGCTGAAGGCGCGAGGGCCCAATTCGAAAATCGAGGAGCTGCGCATCGAACTATATGACGCGGTCAATGACCTCGGCATCGGCGCGCAGGGTCTGGGCGGGCTGTCGACAGTGCTCGACGTCAAGATCCTCGACACGCCGACGCATGCCGCGTCAAAGCCGATCGCGATGATCCCCAACTGCGCCGCGACGCGCCACGCGCATTTCACACTCGACGGTTCGGGCCCCGCCTATCTCGAAGCGCCCGACCTCGCCGCCTGGCCCAAGGTGCAGTGGACGCCATCCAAGGAGGCGATCCGTGTCGATCTCGACAGCCTGACGCCCGAGATCGTCGCGAGCTGGCAGCCCGGCGACCGGCTGCTGCTCAACGGCAAGATGCTGACCGGCCGCGACGCCGCGCACAAGCGGATGGTCGACATGCTCGCCGCGGGCCAGCCCCTGCCCGTCGATTTCACCAACCGCGTCATCTATTATGTCGGCCCGGTCGATCCGGTGCGCGACGAGGCGGTTGGCCCCGCAGGTCCGACGACTGCCACGCGCATGGACAAGTTCACGCGTACGATGCTGGAGAAGACCGGCCTCATCGCCATGGTCGGCAAGGCCGAGCGCGGGCCCGCCGCGATCGAGGCGATCCGCGATGCCAAGGCCGCCTATCTGATGGCGGTCGGCGGGGCTGCCTATCTGGTGTCGAAGGCGATCAAGGCCGCCAAGGTGCTGGCGTTCGAGGACCTCGGCATGGAGGCGATCTACGAGTTCGACGTACGCGACATGCCGGTGACCGTCGCGGTCGATTCGACGGGCACGAGCGTCCATGCGACTGGCCCGCTGGTCTGGCGCGAGAAGATCGCCAAACAGCGCGCGCTGGAGATGGCGGAATAGCGCCAAACCCAAATTTATTGCCCCCCTGCCCGGCTGCGGGCATGTTCGCTGCAAGAATGATAGGCCTTGAGGGGGGCACTTCCGGATGACCGAGACGAGCGCGGCGTTGCCGCCGGGGACGCATATCTGCATTCCGCAGACCAAGGCGCGGCCGCATCCGTGGCGGGGCTTTGGGGCTGAGGTCTATCGCTGGATCGGTGTTGCCTATCTGCGGCTGTTCGGCTGGCGCGTGGTCGGGGACTGGCCCGACTATCCGAAGGCGGTGGCGATCGGCGCGCCGCATACCACCAATTGGGACGGAGCCTTGCTCATCGCCACGATGGGCTATCTGCGTGTGCGGATGATGTGGATGGGCAAGGCCAGCCTGACACAGGGGCCGTTCGGCGGCTTCGTGCGCTGGTTGGGGTGCGTTCCGATCGACCGCGCCAAGAACAACGACATGGTCGGGCAGATGGTCGACGCCTTTGCCGCTGCCGACAAGCTGCTACTCGGCGTCCCGCCCGAAGGGACGCGCACGCCGGGGATAAAATGGAAGTCAGGCTTCTACCATATCGCCTATGCCGCCAAGGTGCCGATCATCATCTGCCTGCTCGACTGGGGCACCCGGCATGTCCGGATCAGCGGCGTGTTCATGCCGACCGGCGACTATGAGGCGGACATGCTGGTGATCCGGACCCATTATGACGGGGTGTACGGCAAGCACACGCCTCGACCCTAGCGCGCGAGGTTTGCAAGGATCGCCTCCTCGAACGTGTGGAACTGTGAGGCGCGGCCGGGGCTTTTGGCCGGGTCGTCGGCGGTGCCGGTTACAGCGAACACATAGACCCTGCCCTCGGCCGGATCGATCCACAATCCGGTCCAAGCGCCGTAGGCATCGCCGAGGTGGCCCCACCAGCGGGTACGTCGTGGATAGAGTGGCTGGTCCTCGCCCGGCCGGTCGCCGGTAAAGCACTGCATCGACAGGCCCCAGCAGCGCATGAGGCCGGTGTAGGTTTCGCCGGTCGGCGTATCGGCCCAGCGCCATTGCGGCGTCATCATTGCACCGACGGTGGCAGGGCGGAGGAAGCGGGTGCCGTCGAGCTGGCCGCCGTTCAGCAGCATGCGGCCGATTTTCGCGAGGTCGCGTGGGGTGATGCGGACGCCGCCTTGCGGGCTGAACAGCGTGCCGTTGGTTCCGGGGGTGTAGGTTCCGAGGTCGCATGGACTATCGGGCGCGGCGATACGCACAAGGCATGGCGGCAGTGCGCCATGGAGATCGTCGGTCTGGGCGATCCACGGGCCGGCCGGGTTCCAAGCGGTTTCGTCGATGCCCTTGCGGTACAGCACCGCCGCGTTCGCCACGGCGGCGGACGAGCAGCCGGACCAATTGTAGCAGGCGTCGAGCTTGAGCGGCGCGAAGACCAGACGCGTCATCAGCCGGTCGAACCGCTCGCCGGTGGCGGCCTCCATGACCTCGGCAGCGATGCCATAGTTGAGGTTGGCGTAGGAGAAGGCGCCGCCGGGGCCGTGCGCGGCATCCCAGTTGTTCGCGTTCAAGCCATCGCGCAGCCGGCTACCCAAGGGCCAGAAATAGCCGCCACTATCGGTCAGGCTGCTGCGGTGGCTGAGCAGCAGGCGGAGCGTGATCGGCCTATCCGGGAAGGCAGGATTGCGGAGCTGCCAGCCGAGATAGTCGGAGACATCCCAGTCGAGATCGAGCCGGCCGGACTCGACGAGCCGCATCACCCCCAGCGTCGTGATGAGCTTCGACACCGAGGCGACACGAACGGGGGTATCGACCGTCATCAAACGGTCTGGCGCGATTGCCGCGCGGCCATGGGCTTCGGCGCGCAGTTCGTGGTGACGGTCCGCAACGACGACGGCGAGGCCCGCCAGTTCGGGGCCCACCCCTGCCCGGCCTGCGGCGATATCGGCGAGAGAGACAGCGGGGCGCACTGGCAGATGTGCGCAGCTTGCCGCCAGCGCCATCACGCCCCACAGTGCGGCGATGAGATGGACGCGTCGCGGAGGCTTCATGGGTGTGGCGTTGCTGGTCGTCGCCGGACTGTGCGCCACGTTGTTCCTCCTCCGCGCCGGTCTCGACGATCGTTATTACATCGGCGCGGCCAGCGATCACTATGACGGGCAGCGCTTTTTCAATCCGGGCAGCGACAGCGGAAATCGCGGCGCGCTCGACATGCTCAAGTGGAAGCTGGCGAACGGGGCCGCCGACTGGCCGGAGTCAGTCCCGGTCACGCCTGCTAAACCGGCCGCGCGAGTCGATGGCGACGCGATGGTGGTCACGGTGGTCGGCCATGCGACGGTGCTGGTGCAGACGGCCGGGCTTAATATCCTGACCGATCCGGTGTGGTCGGAGCGGGTCAGCCCGCTGTCATGGGCCGGGCCGAAACGGGTGCGCGCGCCGGGTATCCGCTTCGCCGACCTGCCGAAGATCGACATCATACTGGTCAGCCATAATCATTACGACCATCTCGACCTCGACACGTTGGCGAAGCTGTGGCGGCGCGACCGGCCGCTGATCGTGACGCCGCTCGGCAATGCGGCGCTCATGGCGCGGCGCGGCATCACCGCTTTTGCGCGCGACTGGGGCGAGAGCATCGGGGTGCGGCCCGGGGTCGAGGTGACCGTCGAACGGGTGCAGCATTGGTCGTCGCGGCGGATGCGCGACCGCAACCGGGCACTTTGGGGCGGTTTCACAGTGACGACACCGGGCGGGAATATCTATTTCGCGGGCGACTGCGGCTATGGCGACGGATCGATGTTCCGCGAGGCGGCGGCAAAGCATGGGCCGTACCGGCTCGCACTGCTGCCGGTCGGTGCCTATGAGCCGCGCTGGTTCATGGCCAACGCGCATATGAATCCGGCGGAGGCGGTGGCGGCATTTCGCGATCTGCAGGCCGGAGAGGCGGTCGGGATCCACTGGGGCGTGTGGCAGCTCACCGACGAGGCGATCGATGCGCCGCGCGAGGCGCTGGCGGTGGCGCTCAGGGACGCGCAGATTGCGCCGGAGCGGTTTGTGGCGGCGGAGGCTGGCGAGGTCGTGGCGGTGCCGCAAGCTAGCGCTCGACCCTGAGGCCACCCCACCCTGACCCTCCCCTGCAAGCAGGGGAGGGAACGCAGTTAGAAATGCGCTGCCATCAACCTCCCTCCCCTGCTTGCCGGGGAGGGTCAGGGTGGGCTGCGCGCGGCGGGCTCTTAAGCCGGCCCCACCCGGAAAGCGCAGAATTTGTTGCCGTCGAGGTCACGGAAATAGGCGCCGTAGAAGGCCTGATCGCCCTCCTCGCCGCGCACGCCGGGCGCGCCCTCGTCCTGGCCCCCGAGCGACAGTGCCTTGGCGTGTAGCGCATCGACCTTGGCGCGTTCGTCGACGACCAGTGCCAGCATGGTGCCGTTGCCCGCCGTGGCCGGCTCGCCATTATATGGCTTGGTCACACCGATCGACGGCAGGGTCGGGCTGACGCCCCAGACCACGCAACCGGGAAACTCCATCTGCCGTTTGCCGCCGATCACCGCGAACAAGGCATCGTAAAACGCATTGGCGCGTTCACAATCATTGGTGCCGATCAGTGCATAGCCTATCATCGAGTCCGTCCTCCCTCATCTGTCTCCGGTCATTCTGCCACTGGAACATTAGAAGAACAAGGCTATATTCGCGTCATGGCCATCGCAATCCGCACCTCGCTCGCCGAACCCGAAACGCAACCGATGTTCATGCCGCATCGGCCGGTTCGGCCGGAAAAGTCGGAGGGCGGAAAGCGGTTCGAGATTGTGTCCGACTACACGCCGGCCGGCGACCAGCCGACCGCGATTGCGGAGCTTGTCGAACAGGCCAATGCCGGCGAGCGCGACCAGGTGCTGCTCGGCGTGACGGGATCGGGCAAGACCTTCACGGCGGCGAAAGTCATCGAGGCGGTGCAGCGCCCAGCGCTGGTGCTTGCGCCCAACAAGATACTCGCGGCCCAATTATACGGGGAATTCAAGAGCTTCTTCCCCAATAACGCCGTCGAATATTTCGTGTCCTACTACGACTATTACCAGCCCGAGGCCTATGTGCCGCGGTCCGACACCTACATCGAGAAGGAAAGCTCGGTGAACGAGGCGATCGACCGGATGCGCCATTCGGCGACCCGGGCGCTGCTGGAGCGCGACGATGTGCTGATCGTCGCGTCGGTGTCCTGCCTCTACGGCATCGGCTCGGTCGAGACCTATTCGGCGATGACCTTCGCGCTCAAGAAGGGCGAGACCTATGATCCGCGCGAGATCGTGCGGAAGCTGGTTGCGCTCCAGTATAAGCGCAACGACACCAATTTCGTGCGCGGTGCCTTCCGGGTGCGCGGCGACACGATCGAACTGTTCCCGTCGCATTATGAGGACACCGCCTGGCGGATCAGCTTCTTCGGCGACGAGATCGAGACGATCACCGAATTCGACCCGCTGACCGGCAACAAGGTCGCGACGCTCGATACGATCAAGATTTACGCCAATTCGCATTATGTGACGCCGGGGCCGACGCTCAAACAGGCGACCGAGGCGATCAAGCATGAGCT
>CALRQP020000009.1:0-130873 GCA_943370355.1 Sphingomonas paucimobilis | reverse complement strand
CATCAGCCGGTAGGTGATGAGAAACAGCATCGCCGTCTTGTAAAGATTGTCGTTGAACGCCCCGAGGAATTGGGTCGCGAACAGGGGGCCGAAACGGCGCGCGCCTAGGAGCCTGAACATGCAGGCGCGACCCTAGGGGCCGCGCCTGCATTCGGCAACGACGAACTCAGCGCCGCGGCGCGAAGTTGGTGTCATAGGCCTCGTTGGTCAGGAACAGTGCCAGTTCCTCGTCAAGCACCAGATCGGTGAAGATCGCCGCGGCGTCGCGGTAGCGGCCGGCTTCGAAGAAATTGTCGCCGACGTCCTTGCGCCACACCTCAAGCTGCTGCTCGATCGCCGAGGTCAGCAGGTCGTAGTCAACGAGCTCGCCGCTATCGAGGCGCGTGCCGGTCCGGCGCCACTGCCACAGCTGGGTGCGGCTGATTTCGGCGGTAGCGGCATCCTCCATCATATTGTGCAGCGGCACTGCGCCCTGGCCGCGCAGCCAGGCGGCGATATAGCCGATGCCGACATTGACGTTCATGTCGAGCCCGGCGCGGGTCTTCGGTCCGGCGCAGGCCGTCGACAGCGCGACCGCATCGGCCTCGCCCGGCGGCATTTTGTCGAGCTGGTTCGCGTCCGGCATGATGCGGTCGAACACCTCCATCGCGACGCCGATGAGGCCGGGATGTGCGACCCAGGTGCCGTCATGGCCGAGATTAGCCTCGCGTTCCTTGTCGGCGCGGACCGCGGCAAAGGCCTTCTCGTTCGCCGCATCGTCATTCTTGACCGGAATGAAGGCGGACATGCCGCCCATCGCATGCGCGCCGCGGCGGTGGCAGGTGCGGACGATATGCGCGGCATAGTCCGCCATGAACGGCACGGTCATGTTGACCGAAGCGCGGTCGGGCAGCACCTTGCTCGGATCGTTGCGGTAGGTCTTGATGAAGCTGAAAATATAGTCCCAGCGCCCGCAGTTCAGCGCGACGATATGGTCGCGCAGCTCGAACAGAATCTCGTCGGCCTGATAGGCGGCCGGCAGCGTCTCGATCAGCACGGTCGCCTTGATCGTGCCGATCGGCAGGTCGAGCATCGACTGGGCGTTGGTGAACACCTGGTTCCACATGCGTGCCTCGAGATAATGTTCGAGCTTGGGCAGGTAGAAATAGGGGCCCGAGCCCTTGGCAAGCAGCGCCTTGGCGTTCCAGAAGAAATAGAGGCCGAAGTCGAACAGCGCACCGGCGATTCGCTCGCCGTCGACGAGGATATGCGACTCGGGGAGGTGCCAGCCGCGCGGGCGGGCAATGAGCACCGCCGTCTTGTCATTCAGCTTGTACGACTTGCCCTTCTCTTCAAGGCTGATCGTCCCGGCGACGGCATCGCGCAGGTTGATCTGGCCTTCCATCATATTGTCCCAGGTCGGTGACGTTGCGTCCTCGAAGCAGGCCATGAAACATTTCGCGCCCGAGTTCAGCGCGTTGATGACCATCTTGCGGTCGACCGGACCGGTGATCTCGACACGGCGGTCCTGCAGGTCGGCGGGCGTGCCGGTGATTTTCCAGTCCGCCTTGCGGACCGAGCGCGTCTCGGGCGGGAAGTCGAGCAGATTGCCGGCGTCGAGCCAGGGACGCAGGTTCGACCGCGCCTGCATCAGTGCGCGCCGCGTCGGCTCGGCCCAGCGGTGCAGCGTCGCAATGAACAGCAGCGCCTCGTCGGTCAGCAGCTCGGCATAGCCGGGCTTCATGTCTCCGAGAATTCGAACGCCGTCGACGGCCATGGGGATCTCCTAGTCTTGCGTGAAACGGAAGGGGGTGATGCCGCGCGAGCGCTCATCGACGAGCATGCGGCGGCTGGCGGGCGGGGCCGAACGCTGCCGGCAATCGGCGCGTTCGCAGAGATGGCAGGCAAGTCCGATCGGTGTGGCGTTGGGCGCGTCGAGGTCGATACCGCGCGCATAGGTCAGCGAATGGCCATGCGCCAGCTCGCAGCCGAGCGCGATCGCATAATCGGGCCGGATCGCGCCATAGGGCGTCGCATAGGTACGCACGGTGCGGGAAATGGTCAGCCAACGCGCGCCGTCCTCGGTCTCGATGATCTGCGGCAGGATCGAACCGGGCCGGTCGAAGGCGGCATGCAGCGACCAGAGCGGGCAATTGCCGCCGACGCGGGCGAGCGGCGAGCGGCCGGCAGCGAATCGCTTGGAGATCTGCCCGGCCCGGTCGGTGCGGATCAGGAAGAAGGGCACGCCGCGCGCACCGGGGCGCTGCAGCGTGGTCAGCCGGTGCGCGACCTGCTCGAAACCCGCGCCGAAGCGTGCCTGCAGCAGTTCGAGATCATAGCCGAGCGATTCGGCGGCAGCATGGAAGCGGCCGTAGGGCATCATGAGCGCCGCCGCGAAGTAGCTCGCGAGCGATTGGGCCAGCAGCCGTTCCGCCGCCTTGTCGCCGAGCGCTGCCGTGGCAATTGCCGCATCAATCTCAGCCTTCGCTTCGATGAGGCCGAGTTGGTAGGCCGCCTGAAAGGTACGCGAGGCCGAATCGAGCAGTTCTGACAGCTGGAGCTGACGACCGTGATAATCGAGCCGGCGCAGGCTGGACGGCAGGACATCGGCGGGCAGGACGCGGACCGTAAAGCCGTGGCGTGCGCGCAGCCGGTCGGCGATCGCCGAATAGAGATCGCCCGCCACCAGCCGGAGTTCGTCGGCGAGCGATTCGGCAAGACTGTCGATCTCGGGAAAATGATTGTGCCGCTCGTGGATGAAGTCGCGCACGGCCTCCAGCGGACCGCGCGTCTGATCGGCGGCCGGTACATCGTCGCGGGCCGCGCCGCGTTCGCTCCAGGCGTTGTGCAGACGGAGAAACGCCTGCGCGATGGCGGGCGCCTGCGCGACGAAGTCATGCAGTTCCGCGCGGGACACCTCAATGCCGCTCAGGAGAGGATCGCCGAGCGCTGCTCGCACCTCCTCCGACGCGCGATCGACGTCATCGCCGGTCAGCATGCGCAGATCGGTGTTGTAGACCTGCGCCAGACGCAGCAGCACCGCGGCGGTCAGCGGCCGCTGATTGCGTTCGATCAGGTTGAGGTAGCTGACCGAGACGCCGAGATCGTCGGCCATGCGCGTCTGGGTCAGGCCAAGCTGCAGCCGCAGGCGCCGCACCCGCGGTCCGGCAAACAGTTTCCGATCAAGGGCGAGGCTGGCCATTTGTATGTGTTTTTACAATGCTACAGTCTGTCAAAGAAAATATCGCACAAACGAACATCTTTGTATGTGTGATGTGCTTGACGGGGGCCTACCCAATCCATCATGGGAGCGCAACGCCTGATTTTGGGTGCACAGATTGCGGCCTTGGGGAGGATCGCGACGGCATCGGAAATCGTCCGCAAGCCCATTTTGTAAAGTTTCGGTTGAAGCGTCCTCGCAACAATCGACCAGACGGAGACCAAGCAATGACGACCTTCCAGGATTTGATCCCCAGCGCCCCGGCCGGCCGTTTCGACGGCATCGAGCGGCCGTACACGCCCGCCGATGTGGAGCGGCTGCGCGGTTCGGTCGTCATCGAGCAGACGCTCGCAACGCGCGGAGCCAACCGGCTCTGGGAGCTGCTGAAGACCGAACCCTATGTGAACTCGCTGGGCGCGATTACCGGCAACCAGGCGATGCAACAGGTCCGCGCCGGCCTGAAGGCGATCTATCTGTCGGGCTGGCAGGTTGCCGCGGACAACAACACGGCCGGTGCCATGTACCCCGACCAGTCGCTCTATCCCGCCAATGCCGGCCCCGAGCTGGCGAAGCGCATCAACCGCGCTCTGCAGCGCGCCGACCAGATCGAGCATTCGGAGGGCGGCGCCAAGCGCGACTGGTTCGCGCCGATCGTCGCTGACGCGGAAGCCGGCTTCGGTGGCCCGCTCAACTGCTTCGAGATCATGAAGGCCTATATCGAGGCCGGTGCGGCTGGCGTACATTATGAAGACCAGCTCGCGTCGGAAAAGAAGTGCGGCCACCTCGGCGGCAAGGTGCTGATCCCGACACAGGCGCATATCCGCAATCTTGATGCCGCGCGCCTCGCTGCCGACGTGATGGGCGTGCCGACCGTGATCTGCGCCCGCACCGACGCCGAATCGGCGATGCTGATGACCAGCGACGTCGACGAGCGCGACCATGAGTTCCTGACCGGCGAGCGCACGCCTGAGGGCTTCTTCCGCCTCAAGCCCGGCACGGGTATCGATCACTGCATTAAGCGCGGCCTCGCCTTTGCCAGCCATGCCGACCTGCTGTGGTGGGAGACCTCGCACCCCAATCTCGACGACGCCAAGCGCTTTGCCGAGGCGATCAAGAAGGAGCATCCGGAGAAGATGCTCGCCTACAATTGCTCGCCGTCGTTCAACTGGGAAAAGAACCTCGACAAGGACACGATCGCCAAGTTCCAGCGCGAGATCGGCGCGATGGGCTACAAGTTCCAGTTCGTGACGCTGGCCGGCTTCCACAGCCTCAACCACGGCATGTACGAGCTGGCGCGCGGCTATAAGGATCGCGGCATGGCGGCTTACTCCGAGCTGCAGCAGGCCGAGTTCGCCAGCGAAGCCAATGGCTACACCGCCACGCGCCACCAGCGCGAAGTCGGCACCGGCTATTTCGACGAGATCGCGCAGGCGATTTCGGGCGGCCAGTCCTCGACGACCGCGCTCGCCGAGTCGACCGAAGCCGCCCAGTTCAAGGAAGCCGCCGAATAAGAACTCCTGGGGAGGAGGGAACGCCCGCGCAGGGATTTGCGCGGGCGTTTTCATGTCCCATGGTTGCGGCTGTCACATCGGGCGGTTAAGCGCGGCACATGAAGATCGCGATGATCGGGGCTGGCTATGTCGGACTGGTGTCCGGCGCATGCTTCGCAGATTTCGGCCATGACGTGGCGTGCGTGGATCTCGATGCGGGAAAGATCGCCCGCCTCGATGATGGCATCATGCCGATCTACGAGCCCGGACTTTCCGACCTGGTCGCGTCCAATGTCCGGGCGGGGCGGCTTAGCTTCACGACCGATCTCGCCTCGGCCGTTGCTGCCGCCGATGCGGTCTTCATCGCGGTTGGTACGCCGTCGCGGCGTGGCGACGGCCATGCCGATCTCAGTTACGTTCACCAGGCCGCCCGCGATATCGCGGCGGCGCTCAACGGCTTCACGGTCATTGTCACGAAATCGACGGTTCCGGTCGGCACGGGTGACGATGTCGAGCGCACGATCCGCGAAGCGCGGCCCGATGCCGATTTCGCGGTTGTGTCGAACCCCGAATTCTTGCGCGAAGGCGCAGCGATCGGCGATTTCAAGCGCCCCGATCGCGTGGTCATTGGCACGGATGATGCGCGCGCGACGGCGGTGCTGCGGGAGATCTACCGGCCGCTGTCGCTCAATGAGGCACCGTTGCTGTTTACCTCGCGCCGCACGGCCGAGCTGACGAAATATGCCGCCAATGCCTTTCTGGCGACCAAGATCGCCTTCATCAACGAAATCGCCGATCTGTGCGAAGCAGTAGGTGCGGATGCGCAGGAAGTGGCGCGCGGTATTGGCCTCGACAAGCGCATCGGGCCGAAGTTCCTGAATCCGGGTCCGGGCTATGGCGGCTCCTGTTTTCCGAAGGATACGCTCGCGCTGGTGAAGACGGCGCAAGATGCGGGCACGCCGATGCGGATCGTCGAGACGGTTGCTGCGGGGAATGATGTCCGCAAGCGCGCGATGGCGAAGAAGGTGTTCGCAGCGCTCGGCGGCGAAGCGCGCGGCAAGACCGTTGCCGTGCTCGGACTGACCTTCAAGCCGAACACTGATGACATGCGCGATTCGCCGGCGATCGATCTGGTTCGCGCCTTGCAGGATGCCGGTGTCTCGGTTCGCGCCTATGATCCGGAAGGTATGACCGCGGCAGCCGAGATTCTCGAAAATGTCGCCTATGCCGCCGATGCCTATGCCGCAGCCGCGGGTGCCGACGCGCTGGTCATCGTGACCGAATGGGACGCGTTCCGGGCGCTCGATCTCGAACGGATCAAGGCGGCGCTGACCGAGCCGGTCGTCGTCGACCTGCGCAATATCTACCGCCCCGATGATATGGCCCGCCGAGGGTTCCGCTACACGGGCGTCGGACGCCCTGCGAGTGCTGCCTCCGCCTGAGCCGCCAGCGACGACACGGCAGCCTCGTTCATCGCCGTTTCGACGAAATCGGTGAGTGTCGACGCGATATGGACCGCGCCGACATCGCTCGAGTCGCCGCCTGACCAGAGGCCGACCGTCAGTGGCACCTGACCCAATCGTTCCTGAAGCCTGCGAACCAGCAGGCGCAGGCCTGGCTGGTCCGGACCAGCGGACAATTGGCAGAGCAATGCGAGCCGGGCACCGGCCGGGTCGAAAGAGCCGACCCGTTCACGGGACACGTCGCCGTGGCCGACAACCCGGACGCCGAAGCCGCGCTTCTTCAGCAACTGCGCCGTCATACCCGCAACCGACCCGCACAGGATGCCGCGCCCGGCGATACACAGGACTGCGCCGTCATCGGCCCAATCGTCGGGCGCCTTGCCGGTCGTGGGATCCCGGTGCGGCTCGAGATCCTCGATCAGGGTTCCGACCGCCTCGGCAACGCTTTCCAATTGCTTCGACGTCAGCACCTTGCGCGCCGCATCCGCAGCCGCGAGCGCCATGGCAGGAACCGCGACCTCGTCATAATAGCTGGCGAGCGGCCGGTCCCGCAGCAGCATTTCGGCCTGCTCGAGCACCTCGTCGGGATCGCCGGCCAGCATGCGTTGGTAGAAGCTTTCGACGGGTGACAGCGCCGGCTTGTCGCCGAGCAACACGTCGAGAAACTCCAGCCGCTTCACATGTCGGCCAAGGATGACGAGGCAGAGCGTCAGCGGCGTCGACAGAATAAGACCGATCGGCCCCCAGAGCCACGCCCAGAAGATCGCGGCGACGATGACCGACATCGGCGACAGGCCGGTTGAATGGCCATAGACGAGCGGCTCGACGCCATAGCCCATGAGCAATTCGGAGATCATGAACAGCGCGGCGGTCCAGATCGCCAGCGTCCAGCCGGGATCGACGGCGGCCGCAAGCAGAAGCGGCGGCACCGCCGACAGGAAAGCACCGATATAGGGTACGAAGCGCAGCAGCCCGGCGAGGATGCCCCAGAGCCAGGGGCTCGGGATCCCAAGCCAGAACAGCCCGCCGCCGATCACCGTACCAAACAGGGTGTTGAGCAGAAACTGCGTCAGGAAATAGCGCGACAGCCGCGCTCCCGCCTCGTCCATCGCGATCGTCGTGCGGTGCAGGTCGGACGAGCCGAACAGTCGGATGATCCGGTTCCGCAAATCCTCGCGCTGGGAGAGGATGAAGATCGCGACGATCAGCACGATGATCGTCGTTTCGAGCGGCTTGATCACCGGCGCGAGAACGCGCCGCGCCACCTCGAGCGATCCGGGTGTTGGTTCGTAAACCTCGACCGGCAGCGGCTTGGCCGCAGACGCCGACCGAACACTGCGCCGCTCGGTCGAAGGGTCCAGGCCGGCGGCATGCCGGAACTGATTGGCGACGCGTCCGATCGTCTCGGGCAGGTGGCCGATCGTCGAGGAGCGCAGGCCGTCGGCCTTGTGCTGCAGCTGCTTGACGTAGGTTGGAACGTCAGCTGCGAGGCTGGCGGCTTGCGAACCGATGACGCTGCCTGCGGCCGCAATCACCCCAAGCGCGACCGCGACGGCGAGCAGGGCCGAGGGCACCTTGGGAATGCGCAGAAACCGCAGGGCCGACACCAGCGGCGCCAGCACGAACGACAGCAGCACTGCAAGCATGATCGGCACGAGCACGGCGCGGCCAAGATAGAGCGCGGCGACGACGACAACGCCGGTCGCGAGCGATAGCAGCCCCGACAGCCCGGGGATTTCCGCAGGGGGGACCTGTTCGGGCGGTGGAGTTGGCGAGCGCGCTATTGAGTCCGATTGTTGGGCCATAGTCCAGACTAGGCGCGACGCCGTTCCCTCCGCAACCGGCGAGACATCCGAATTCTCATATGCGTCCGTGGAAAAGCCAAGGCCGCGAAACATTTATGACATTTCGCCTGCCGATGGGTTCCCTCGGTCGAGCTGCGATTAGAGCCCCTGGCAGACGTTATTCGCGTTGGTGTCGAGGAATGGCGCGAACGGACAACTGACGTAGCGCAACCGCGCGCCATCGCCGACGGGAATAACCACCTGATCGGCGCGAATCGCCGGGGGCGCGTTGGTGATGCTGCCGCTCAGGCGGACGCTGGCGTTATTGGTGCCGAGGAAGGAGATCATGTCGTCCTGGTCGATACCGTCGCCGGACACGCCAACCGCGCCCACGAGCGTGTTGCCGCGATAGACGGGGACCGCACCGGCAAAGATCTGAAGGCCGTTCTGCAGCCGGTTCTGGCCCGGAGTCGCGTCAGGCAGGAACGTGCAGCGCGCGCGGGTGTCGGCGGTTGCACCACCGGTCGCGACATAATTTGCATGCTGCAGGACGTTGTCGACGAGCAGCGCCGACTGAAGTCCCGTGGAAAATGGGCTGAATTGCGCGATGGGCCGCGACAGCGGGCCGTTCGGACGACCGACTTCGCCGTCGGGATAATAGGGCCGGGCCAGATTGCCGACAGACCGGTCCCCGAACGCGACGGCACCGGTCAGCGCACCCTGTGCGCCTGCAATGAACGCCTGGAAGCGGGCAACAAAGGCGCGAACGTTGGTGTCGGGGGTGGAGCCATTCGCACGCGTCGCGCCGCCAAGATCGGACGCGGCTCGCGGACCTGAAAGCAAAGCCACCGTGCGTGCCTTTTGCACCGCGACGTCGATCCCGAAGATCGGCGCATCGGGCGAGCGTACAAGACCGAGGATCGAGCCCCGCGTATCGGTCACGGTGATCGATACCTGCGCCCGGCTGTCGAGCGGCTGACGGATCTGTGCACGCGCGCGCGCCATGATCTTGAACGCCTCTTCGAGTAGCGCCTTGGTTTCGGCCGCCGTGAGCGGTGCAGCGACATCGCCGGCGTCGGTACCGGCACGGATGGGATAGCGGTTTGCGCCCGAGCCGTCCGACAATATGTAGGCGTCGGGATTGTCGAATTCCGCCGTGGTTGCCTTGCGGATGCCCGAGGCTTCGGTGCCATAGGGCGTGCCAGCGAGCGGCGTGGTCGCGGTGAAGTAGCCGGTGATCGCCTGAAGGCTGCCAAGCGAGGCACTGATCGTTGCAAAGCTGCGCGCCGTCGCCGGATTGCTGCGCAGCGCAGGCGTGTCCTGATCGATGTAGCGCAGCGTCGAGCCGTCGACCGAAACGCGTTCGGCGCGGATTTCGGTAGGTGCGGCAAAGCCGGTAGAGCCGGCAACCGCGATCAGTTCCTCATCGTCGATATCGACATCGCGAACTTCGGTATCGAGGCCGTAATCGCCATCGGCCATCACGCCGATGCCGCCGACCACCACGCCATTCTTGTAGAGCGGCAGGCCACCCGGGTCGGCGGCGAGCCCGAGCGGGGCGCGCTTGGGGCCGATCATCGCGTCGGGGGTTGCGGTGGTTACAAAGCGGCGCGACAGGTCGGAACAGGGCAGCTGGCTGAACTGCACGCCGAACAGCGGACCGCTTTCGAGGCCGGGCGTCAGTTCGCTCGGCGGGAAATGCTCCTGGACGATCTGGCTCGCCGTGCGGGTCGAGAAGGCGTTGCCGCCGGACGACAGATAGGCACCGGTGATGGCTTTCGAGATTGCCGCGAGCGTCGCGGGCGCGACGACACCCTGAAAGTCGGTGTTCAACGTGCCGGGAAATTTCGTCGTGTCCACGCCGCGCAGCGTCGCCGCGACGGGCGCGCCGTTCATCTTGAACACGGCGAGCACGTTCCCGACGCGGTCGGTCACCGCAATGATCGCCGGCTTGTTGCGCGCGGCGGCCTCCTCGACAGCCTGGGCGATGATCTGGCCGACCTCGGCGGACGTCAGCGCAACCTGCGCCGGTTGGACAAAGACGCCAACCGCGCTCGGCGTCACGACAGGATTGGCAGCCGGCGACGTGCTGGTTCCGCCGCCGCCGCACGACGTGAGCACCAGCATTGCAGAGGCTGCTGCACCGATCGCTCGCGAAATCTTCATCGTTCTGAGTCCGCCCCCGCCGCTCGTTGCGCAACTGTAGCGGTGTCGATGCGCCATGCAAACAGTGCGTGACGTCAGCCAGCGATTCCGCGGGTGAGTTTGAGGATTTGCGTTTCGATTACCGCCCGCGCATCCGCGACCGGCAGGTGCTGCTCGCTGCGCAGCCGCTGCCACACCTCGAAACTGAGCAGAAGGTCGAGCGATTCGACCAAGGCGCGGTCGGCCACGGCCCCCTCGGGCAGAATCGATTCGAGCCGGGACCGCATGATCGCGAGGCTGTGGGCATAGTCCGACTGAAGAACCTGCGACTCGTGGCGATGCGCATCGGCCGCGCGTTTGAAGGGCATGAGCCGCTCATAGGTGGTCAGGCGACGGTCAACCGTTTCGGCCAGCCGGCCGCGCCAGTCGGCGGACTCGAAGGGGAGCTGCCAGCTGTCATATTGCTGCGCCAGCCGCGCGGACATTTCGCGGTAGAGGCTCTCCATGTCGCGGAAGTGGCGGAAGACGCTGCGCAAGCCGACGCCGGCTCGGGCAGCGACATCTTCGGCGCTCGGCGTGATCGCGCCGTCTGCGACGAGGTCGAGCATCGCGGCGATGATCGCATCACGGCTCCGCTCCGAGCGGCGGCGGCGGCCGTCGGGGGACTCAGCGGCTGGCACGGCCAAACACGCGCACGCCGGTAAGCAACAGGGTGAGCATGATCGCTTCGACGATCATAGGCGGGATGGCTTCTGGCCCAACCCCGTCGATTGCGAGGCTGACGAAGCGTCCGAAAATGGCGAGGCCGAGCATGACGATGGGAACGAACAGCGGGGTCGCTTGGGCGCGCCAGGCGCCGATCAGCGCGAAGATCGAGGCGCCGATGAAGAAGCCGGGGAAGTCGGCGCGCAGGGTAGCCAGGCCTTGCGAGCCGACGGGCGTCAGGAAGAAGGCGGCTCCGAGCTTTGCGGGGTAGACCAGGAAGCCGAGGCCGACAGCGATGTTGAACAGGCCGACGAGGCCGATCAGGAGGCGCATGATGGTTCGCATTGGCTGTTCCCCGCTCGAAGTACAGGCTTACGCTAACAGTTCGGGGCCCGATGGCAAGGTTTCGGCATTGATAATGTCATAACCTCGGCGCATGCTCGGCGAAAGACGGGGAGGATCGGCATGAGCAAGCGGTGGACGCGGATCGTTGTGGCGATTGCCGTCGTGGTTGCGGGGCTGGGACTGGTCCGCGTGTTTCAGGTGCAAATCGGCACGGCGCTGCTGAAGCGCGTGGCGACGCAGCGGGTCGGTCGTGATGCCACGGCGGGCCTCCCTGACGGCCTGCATGTCGTGCTTTGCGGGACAGGATCGCCGCTGCCTGATCCGACCCGTGCCGGGCCGTGCACGATCGTCATCGCCGGACAGCGGATCTTTGAGGTGGACGCGGGCGAAGGATCGTCGCGGTCGCTGGCGACGATCGGGATTCCCGCGGGGCGTATCGAGGGGCTGTTCCTGACGCATTTCCACTCCGACCATATCGACGGACTCGGTCCGATCATGCTCATGCGCTGGTCCGGGGCGTCGGCGACGTCGCCGCTCCCCATCCATGGCCCGGCGGGCGTCGATCAGGTCGTCGCGGGCTTCAACGCGGCCTACCGGCTCGATACCGGCTACCGCGTCGCGCATCACGGACCGCGCATCCTGCCGCCGCAGGGCGCCGGCGGCACGGCGCTGCCCTTCGCGCTGCCTGCCAAGGGGTCGGGCGACACGGCGGTCGCGCTTGACGACGGCGGGGTGAAAATCACCGCGATTCGCGTCAATCATGGCCCGATCGATCCAGCGGTCGGCTATCGTTTCGATTACAAGGGGCGCTCGGTCGTGGTGAGCGGCGACACCATCCCCTCGCCGTCTCTGATCGCCGCTGCCAAGGGTGCCGACCTGCTCGTGCATGAGGCGCTGCAGCCGCGACTCGTCGGCATTTTGACCGAGGCGCTTGCGAAAAAGGGCCTCGCCAACACCGCGCAGATCACGCGCGACATTCTCAACTATCACACGACGCCCGAGCAGGCGGCGAACGTCGCCAAGCAGGCAGGCGTGCGAGAGCTCGTGCTCAACCATCTGGTGCCGCCGCTACCGATGCGCTTCGTCTATCCGGCGTTCCTCGGCGACGCCCCCTCCCATTTCGGCGGGAAGCTCATCGTCGGCGAAGATGGCATGATGTTCTCGATGCCTGCGGGTGGCACCGCGATCGACGAGAAACGCCTGAAATAGGATCGCTGATGAACCGCGTGCTGGCCCATACGGGCGCCCGATACCCGATCGTGCAGGCCCCGATGGGCTGGATCGCCCGGTCGCAACTCGCGTCGGCGGTGTGCAACGCCGGCGGCCTCGGCATCATCGAGACATCGTCGGGCGAGACCGAGGCGTGCAAGGCCGAAATCCTCAAGATGCGCGACCTCACCGATGCGCCGTTCGGGGTTAACCTGCCGATCCTGTTCCTCAAGGACGACGCGATCCTGCGCTTCATCTGCGAGTCGGGGGTGAAATTCGTGACCACCTCAGCGGGCAGCCCGGCGAAGTTCATCGGGCCGCTGAAGGCAGCGGGGATCACCGTCTACCATGCGGTGCCGACGCTCGATGCGGCGCGGAAATGCGTCGAGGCGGGGATCGATGGGCTGGTTGTCGAAGGTGCCGAAGGCGGCGGCTTCAAGAATCCCGAAGAGGTCTCGACGCTGGTGCTGTTGCAGGCGATCCGCCGCGCTGTCGATGTGCCGCTGATCGCAGCGGGCGGGATTTGCGACGGCAAGGGCATGGCGGCGGCCTTCGCGCTCGGCGCGGAAGCCGTGCAGATGGGGACACGCTTCGTCAGCTGCGCCGAAAGTCCGGTGCACGCCAATTACAAACAGGCGATCCTCGATGCGAAGGAGACGGGGACTTACGTCCTCAACAAGAAGGCCTCGCCCTGCATCCGCGCGCTGAAGACCGAGCGGACGGCAGCGATCCACGAGGCGGGGCTGATGCCCGCCGACACGTTCAAGCGCATCCTCGACCTGTATTTCGGCGGTGACATGGAAGCGGCGGTTGGCCTCGCGGGACAGACAGCGGGCCTCATTGACGAGGTCAAGACCGCCAAGCAGATCATCGACGAGACCGTTGCCGAATTCTTTGAAATCTCCGCCCGGCTCGGTAAGCTCGCTGCGGCGCGATCTTTCGACGCCTGAGGAGCCCCGGGGTGGACGGCTGCTACACGCTGAACGGTGCGCTCGGGTCGCCCTATTCGCTGAAAATGCGCGCGGTGCTGCGCTACCGGCGCATTCCGCATATCTGGGTACACGGCGCGGCCACGCACGGTCTCGCGACATCGCGGGTCAAGGCCCCGGTCATTCCCGTGGTCGAATATCCCGACGGTAGCTTCCACAATGATTCGACTCCGCTGATCTACGATCTCGAAGCACGGCATGCCGGGCGATCGGTCGTGCCGCCCGATCCGGCGCGCGCCTTCCTCGCTGCGTTGATCGAGGATTTCGCCGACGAATGGCTGACCAAGGCGATGTTCGGCTACCGCTGGCTGCGCGAGGTCGATCAGGTGCAGATGAGCCGCTGGCTGGCGTTCGATGCGCTAAAGGGCGGCGGGGTCGAGACGTCACAAGGCTACGCCGAGAACTTCCGGGCGCGGCAGGTCGGCCGCATGGCGATCGTTGGCTGTACCGAAGCCAATTTCCCGCTGATCGAGGCGTCGACAAGGGCTGTGCTGGCGGCGCTCGAATCGCATGTCGTGGACCGGCATTGCCTGTTCGGCACCCGGCCCTCGCTGGCGGAATTCTCCCTGTACGGGCAGTTGTCGCAACTCGGCGTCGACCCGACCCCCGAGGCGATGATGCGCGCCGATTATCCCTATGCCTTCCGCTGGCTGCTGCACATCGATGACATGTCGGGCGTGGCCGGCGAATGGGACGCCAGGGATGCGCCGCTGGCACCTGTCGTCGAAGCGTTGCTGCGTGTGGTGGGCGATGTCTATTTCCCGTTCCTGCTGGCGAATGCCGCAGCGATCGAGGCGGGCGAGCCGAGCTTCGCCTTCGAGAGCTCGGGCCTGCCTTACACGCAGGGCACGTTCAAATATCAGGTGAAATGCCTGGCTGACCTTCGCGCCCGGTTTGCGGCGCTGCCAGACGCCGCACGGCGCAGCCTCGAACCGCTGCTGGACGCAACGTCCTGTGTTGCGGCATTGGGCGGACGATGAGCACGGGATATTTCAACAGCCCGTGGCCGGGCGAGGACGGCGGACCGCAGCGGCTGGCCGTTCCGTTGTCGGGCGATGGCCTCGGGCTCCAGCTGGGCGAAACGCTGCGCGCGGTCACCCGCAACACGCTGATGTCGACAATGACCGTGCTCGGCGCGCCTGGTGAGGTCTATCTGCTGAGCCATTCGGCACTGCGCGCCAAGATCGGGCTGCCGACCACCGCGCAGGTCGAGCGTATCGATCCAGAGACACTGCGTCCGATCGATCGCTCGCCGCGGCTGCGCGGCGGGCCGATGTGGCCGGGCGGGATGGCGGTGCATGCCAATGGCGATCTCTATGTCGTCTATGGCCGGTTCGCGCACCGGCTCGACCGGCAGTGCCGGTTGCGCGCCTCGCTCGAACTGCCCGTCGACCAGCCGCACAACAGCTTCGTCATCCTCGACAACGGCTATATCGTCACCAAGAACCTGTCCGACCGGCACAATGCGCTGCTGAGCGTGATCGACCCCGAGACGATGCAGCAGCTGCACACGCCGCTCGAAGTGCCGGAGCCGTCGATCGCCCGGCTGAGCGCGGTCGGCAACACCGTGTACATCGTCGGCACGCGGTCTATCCTGCGGTATTTGTGGGACGATCAGGCTGGCCTGATGCGCGATCCGACCTGGGTGTTCGCCTATGCCGCCGGAAACCGGCAGAGCTATGGCTGGGATCCGGTACTGGCGGGCGGCAGCGCCTGGTTCATGGACAATGGCCGTCACCGCTACCGCACGCGCATGATCGGCGCCGGCGTCAGCCCGACCGCCAACCGGCTGATCCGCGTGTCGCTGGACGATGCGCAGGACCGGGAGATGGTCGAGGTCAGCGGCCTCCCGCGCGGCAGCATCACCAATCCGCCCGTCGTGGACGAGGGCCGCCGCATCGTCGTCGGCTTCGATTCAGCGAACCGTATGATGCAGGCGTGGCGCTTCGGCGAAGGACCGCTCGCGCCACTGTGGCGCAAGGACCGCTTCGGCGTGGCGAGCCACATGCTTCTTTATCCCCGCAGCGGCGAGCTCGTGACCAACGACTTCGGCGCAGGCGGCGAGCATGTCGTGGTGCTGGATATCGAGACCGGGGCCGAACGTGGCCGGGTGCGCGTCGGCGGTCTGACGCAGGGCGTGGTGTTCCCGAGCCCGGGCTGGGGCCGGGATCTTTACTGGTCGTCGATGGGCAAGCTCGCGCGGGTCTCAGTCGCCTAACCGACCCCGCCCGGTTTGGTACGGATGTTGAGCTGGCCCGCCAGCCCCGCGATGCGGTGGACTTCGATCGCCTTATACTCCGGCAGCGCGACCATCTGCATCATCGCGGCAGGGGACGGATATTCGGCGAGCGCGACCATGTCCCATAGCTCGCCGACATCGCCGAGGATGATGCCGGTGACCGGCCCCGCATAGATGGCGCGGCCACCGACGGCGGCGAGGCACGCCTGGACGGCCTGACCGTAGCGCGCATAGGCCTCGGCACCGGTCAGGTCGGCGTCCGACCCGTCGGGATATTCGGCCTTCGGTTTGAACTTCAGCAGATTGACCATGACCATCGGGCCGTGATCGGCCGCGTCGGCGAAGAAGGCCACGGCTTTGTCGGAGGTCGGGTAGACTTCGTTGGTAACGTCCACGGGCGGTTCCTTCAGGCGCGGATGAAGTCGTCGATGATCGTGCACAGCTGCTCGGGCGCGTCTTCCTGCAGGAAGTGGCCGCCGCCCTCGACGATCGTATGTTTCTGACCCTTGGCGCCGGGAATGCGGTCGATGATGACCTGTTCGCCGCCCCTGGTGACCGCATCCTTGTCGCTGAAGCAGGTCAGCACCGGCTTCTCGAACGCCGACAGGACCTTCCATGCGGCGATATTCTCGGCGACCGAGGCGTGTTCCGGGGTAATCGGCACCAGCGTCGGGAACTGCCGCGCGCCTTCCTTGTAGCTCTCATCGGGGAAGGGCGCGTCATAGGCAGCCACTTCGTCGGCTGTCAGGTCGCGCGTCGTGCCGCCGTTGACGATGAAGCCGACCGGGAATTCCGGCACGGCCTGGCTGAATTTGAGCCAGGCGTCGAAGCCTTCCGACCAGCCCGTGCCGATCGGCAGGCCGGTGTTGGCAATGACGAGCCGCGCAAAGCGATCGGGGAAGGCAGCGACAAGGCGCAGGCCGATCAGCCCGCCCCAATCCTGGCAGAACAGCGTGATGCCGGTCAGCCCTGTCGCGGTCAGCCAGTGGCTCATCCAGTCGACATGCCGCTCATAGGTATAATCGGTGCGCGCGGCGGGCTTGTCCGACTTGCCGAAACCGATGAGGTCGGGCGCGACGACACGGTGCCCCTTGGCGGTGAGCGCCGGCACGAACTTGCGGTAAAGATAGGACCAGCTCGGCTCGCCGTGCATGAGCAGCACCGGCGCGGCGTCGCGCGGGCCTTCGTCGACATAATGGATGCGAAGGACGGTGCCGTCGGCATCGGTCACATCGCGATAATGCGGCGCGAACGGATAGTCGGCCAGGCCGGCAAAGCGGTCGTCGGGCGTGCGGAGCACCTGCATGTCGCGTCTTCCCCCTATATTGGCATTATCCGTGCCATTACATTGTGAATCTGTCAACGCTTGCGCCACACCCGGCCTGCCACTGCGCCCCTGCTATTTGCGGCGCACGCTCTCTGTTAGGAGAGGCCATGGCTGACCTCGCAACAATCGTGTCCGACATCGCTGCCGAAATGGCGCGGGCTGTCGATCGCGGTACGCCCGCGTCCTATATTCCGCCGCTTGCCGAGGTTGATCCGACACGCTTCGGAATCGCCGTGGTCGAAGCCGACGGAACCCAACACCTCGGCGGCGATGCCAATTTGCCCTTCTCAATCCAGAGCATCTCCAAGGTGTTCAGCCTGACGCTCGCACTCGGTGCGGCGGGCGACGCCGTCTGGGCGCGGGTTGGCCGCGAACCCTCGGGCAGCGCGTTCAATTCGATCGTCCAGCTCGAAACCGAATCGGGCATTCCGCGCAATCCGTTCATCAACGCCGGTGCGATCGTCGTCGCCGACATGATCCTCGGGACCGGCGCGCCGCGCGACGCGATCGGCGAAATCCTGCGCTTCGTGCGGACGCTCGCGGGCGAAGACGATATCTTCATCGACGAGCGCGTCGCGGCCGCCGAGCAGCAGACGGGCTTCCGCAATTTCGCGCTTGCCAATTACATGCGGGCCTTCGGCAATATCGAGCATACGGTCGAGCATGCGCTCGGCGTCTATTTCCACCAATGCGCACTCGCGCTGAGTTGCCGGCAACTCGCGCTGGCGGGGCGCTTCCTGATGGCCGGCGGAGTCGAACCGGGGTCGGGCAAACGGATCGTGTCGGCGGAGCGGGCGCGGCGCATCAACGCGCTGATGCTGACCTGCGGTCATTATGACGGCTCGGGCGAGTTCGCCTACCGCGTCGGCCTGCCGGGCAAGTCAGGCGTTGGAGGCGGCATCCTCGCCATCGCGCCGGGGCGCGCCTCGATCGCAGTCTGGTCGCCAGGCCTCAATTCGCGCGGTACTTCGAAACTCGGCGCACTCGCGCTCGAACGGCTGGCGCAGCGCACGGGCTGGTCAGTGTTCGAAAGCATCGGTGGCTGAACCGGGTCCGTAACCTTCCGCGCACTTGAAACGAAGCTCCAAGCAGAGTCTGCGACAGCCAGATCATGGTCTTGCCGCTGAGGTTCGAACCAAGTCCGGAGACGCCATGATCGCCCAAAGTGTATCGAACATGCGCCCGCAGGTCGTCATCATCGGCGCGGGGTTCGGCGGTCTGGCCGCCATCGAAGCGCTCGCGGGCGAACCGGTCGATGTGACCGTGGTCGATCAACGCAATCATCATATCTTTCAGCCGCTGCTCTATCAGGTCGCGACCGCCGGGCTGTCGCCGGCGGATATTGCGGCGCCAATTCGTGCCATCGTCCGCGGGCGCCGAAACACCCGGGTGGTGCTCGGTCGCGTGACGGGCATCGATCGCGAGACCCAATTGGTGCAATTGGAGGACGGCGCGACGCTTGCGTACAACTGGTTGATCATCGCGACGGGTGCGCGGCACAGTTACTTCGGACGCGACGACTGGGCGCCTTACGCCCCCGGCATCAAGAGTCTCGAAGATGCCACACTGGTCCGCCACCGTGTGTTGCTGGCCATGGAACATGCCGAAACAGAAGCGGATGTGGAGGCGCGCAAGGCGCTGCTGACATTTGTGGTCATCGGGGGCGGGCCGACGGGGGTAGAGATGGCCGGGGCGATTGCCGAACTCGCGCGACGGGCAGTGTCGGAAGATTTCCGCAGCATCACGCCGCATTGCTCGCGAGTCATCCTCGTCGATCGGGGAGAGCGTCTGCTCAAAGCGTTTCCCGAGAGCCTGTCGGCCAAAGCCAAGGCCAGCGTGATGCAGCTCGGCGTCGAGGTTCAGGTCGGTAAGCCTGTCAGCGAAGTCGATGCCGAGGGGGTATGTGTCGGCGGGGAGCGAATTGCGGCGCGGACGATCGTCTGGGCAGCAGGCGTCATGGCATCGCCCGCCGGGGAGTGGCTATCGGCGCGCTGCGATCGTGCCGGCCGTGTCCTCGTTTCCCAGTCGCTGGAAGTCGAGGGCTGGCCCGGTGTGTTCGTCATCGGCGATACTTCGGCGTGTCCGGATGGCCGGGGCGGGATGCTGCCCGGCACCGCGCCGGTCGCCAAGCTTCAGGGGCGCCACGCGGGCCGGGTCATCGCCGCGCGGGTGGCAAGACGGCGCGAACCCGTGTTCAATCCCGGTCGATTCGCAAATCTCGCCACGATCGGACGCAGCCGGGCGGTTATCTCGTTCGGCGGCTTCAGTCTGTCCGGTTTTGCCGCCTGGTTTGTGTGGTCGGTGGCGCATGTCTATTTCCTGATCGGATTTCGCAACCGCTTGGGGGTCGCCACGAGCTGGCTGTGGAATTATCTGACCTTCGAGCGCGGCGCGCGATTGATCACCGGCGATGCCATGCGGCCAATGGCCGAAGTGCGCGAGGAAGCCGCCCGATCATGACCGGTCCGCCGTCCCTCGACCGCGAACTCGCCGCGCTCGGACAGCGAGTGCTCGTGTTGCAGGGCGGCGGTGCGCTGGGGGCTTATCAGGTCGGCGTCTATCAGGCGCTCGACGAGGCAGGGATCGCGCCCGACTGGATCATCGGGACCTCGATCGGCGCGATCAATGCCGCGCTGATTGCCGGCAACGAGCCCGGCGAGCGGCTAGCCGCGATGCGCGAATTCTGGCGGCGCATCGAGACTGACGGGGACCTGGCGACTTTCATGCCGGCCTGGTTCGCCGCAGCCACCCGGACCGTCGCGGCGATGGCGGGCGGCGTGCCGCACTTCTTCCGGCCCAATCCGCTGGCGGCGTTCGGGCCGCACATGCCGATGGGGGCGGAGCATGCCGGCTACTATTCGACCGATCCGCTGCGCGAGACCCTGAACGACCTCGTCGATTGGGATCAGGTCAATACGGGCGGCATCCGGCTGACCGTTGGGGTCTCCAAGGTCACGACCAGCGAAATGGTCTATTTCGACAGCCGCGATATGCAGCTCGACCTGCGGCATATCATGGCCTCGGGCGCGCTGCCGCCCGCCTTTCCGGCCGTGCGAATCGATGGTGAGCTCTATTGGGACGGCGGCATCCTGTCGAACACGCCCGTCGAGGCGGTGTTCGACGACAACCCGCGCCGCAACTCGATCGTGTTCGCGGTGCATCTGTGGAATCCCGACGGGACCGAGCCGGACACGATCTGGGCGGTGATGAACCGGCAAAAGGATCTGCAATATTCGAGCCGCGCCGCGAACCACATCCGGCGGCAGCGCCAGCTGCACAAAACGCGCCACATCATCGCCGAGCTGGGTGCCTTGCTGCCAAAGGATGTCGCGGCGCGCCCGGACGTCGCGGAGATGCTCGGCTATGGCTGCCGCACCCGCATGCATGTGCTGCGGCTGATGGCGCCGACTCTCGATTATGAGGACCATTCGCGCGACGTGGATTTCAGCCGCGGCGGCATTCGCAAACGCTGGGAAGCCGGGTACCGCGACACCTGCGAAACGCTGAACCGTGCGCCGTGGCGCGATCCTTTCGACCCGAACGAGGGCTTCATCCTGCACGAATCCTGCGGCGGCGAGATGGTGAAGATGGGCGCGGCGACCTGAGCCTGACGTTCCGCGACATGGCGGTTATGCACAGGCAGGGCTTGCTCTTCGCGCCGCAGGGTCCGATGGGGATGCGATGACATTCCCAAATCTGCCGCCTTTGCTCAGCGAGACGCTGACCGCCCGCGGCTATACCGAACTTACGCCCGTCCAATCCTCGGTCATTGCCGAGGGCGCACAAGGGCGCGACCTCATCGTCTCGGCCCAGACCGGGTCGGGCAAGACCGTTGCATTCGGCCTCGCCATGGCCTCGGATTTGCTTGGCAACGACAATTACGGCTTGCCGGTGCAGTCGCCGCTCGCGTTGATCATCGCGCCAACCCGCGAGCTGGCGCTGCAGGTCAGCCGCGAGCTCATGTGGCTTTATGCGAAGGCCGGTATCGCCATTGCGACCTGCGTCGGCGGCATGGACGCCTCGAAAGAGCGGCGCAGCCTGGCGCAGGGGCCGCATATCGTCGTCGGCACGCCGGGGCGCTTGCGCGACCATCTCGAGCGCGGCGCGCTCGACCTGTCGGCATTGAAGGTCGCGGTGCTCGACGAGGCGGACGAGATGCTCGACATGGGCTTTCGTGACGACCTTGAGGGTATTCTCGATTCTACGCCGGACACGCGGCGCACCTTGCTGTTTTCGGCGACGATGCCGCGCCCGATCGTGGCGCTCGCCAAACGCTATCAGCGCGATGCGCTGCGGATTTCGACGGTCGGCGACGAGCGCGGCCACGGCGACATCAGCTATCAGGCGGTGACCGTCGCACCGGCCGACATCGAGAATGTCGTAGTGAACCTGCTGCGACTGCACGAGGCCGAGACGGCGATGCTGTTCTGTGCGACTCGCGACAATGTCCGGCATCTGCATGCGAGCCTTGTCGATCGCGGCTTCGGCGCGGTGGCGCTGTCAGGCGAGCACAGCCAGTCGGAGCGCAATCAGGCGCTTCAGGCGCTGCGCGACCGCCGCGCCCGGGTTTGCGTCGCGACCGACGTCGCGGCGCGCGGCATCGACCTGCCAAGCCTGTCTTTGGTCATCCATGTCGAACTGCCGCGTGATGCCGAAGGCTTGCAGCACCGGTCGGGCCGGACGGGGCGCGCGGGCAAGAAGGGCACGGCGATCCTGATCGTGCCATTCCACCAGCGCCGCCGCGTCGAGAATATGTTGCGCGGCGCGCGGATCGAGACCGAATGGATGAATGCGCCGACGCCGGCCGACATCCGCCGCAAGGATCAGGAACGGCTGCTGGAGACGCTGCTGGAACCGGTCGAGCTTGACGATCTCGACCGCGAACTTGGTGCAAGGCTGCTGGCCGACAAAAGTCCCGAGGAGATTGCCGGGGCATTGGTGCGCGCCTATCGCGCCAAGCTGCCGCAAGCCGAGGACCTCATCGACGCGTCAGCGATTGCGCCCGTTGCGCCTGGCCACCGGCCGGGATTTGAAGATGTCGTCTGGTTCCGCCTCAACATCGGCCGCCGTCAGAATGCCGATCCGCGCTGGATCCTGCCGCTGCTGTGCCGGCGCGGGCATATCACCAAGAATGAGATCGGTGCGATTCGCATTGCGCCGGACGAGACGATGTTCCAGGTGCCGCGCGCCATCGCCGGCCGCTTCGCCGCCGCGGTCAAACGCACCGCCGACGACGGCGCGACCGACGAGGGCAGCGTTAAGATCATCGCAGCGGAAGGCGGCCCGCCGCCGCAACAGGCACATATGCCGCACCGGGGTGCGCCGAATCGGGGTGCGCCGCTCAAACCGCGCTCGAACCCGACCAAGCCGTTCAAGGTCAAGCCGCGCGCGCCGAGATAAAAGCCCACTATCCGATCAGTCCATAGCCCCCGACCACGAGCTTTGGTAATCACGCCCGGAGCGCCCGCGGGGGGCGCGAGGCGGGGGCCTCATGAACGGGCTGGTTAGGCGGACACGTCGCAATGGACGCTGGGTGGCGGCGCTTGCTGCTGCGCTCTTGCTAGCGGGTTGCGGCGGTGGCGGCGGATCGACATCGACGGGTACCACCCCGACGACACCGACAACCCCCACGGCTCCTACTACGCCGACGGTCCCTACTCCGCCGCCCGATCCGGTTCTGACGATTGCGGGGGCAACCGTGACGCCGACGGCGCTCGATTCGATCGTGACGCGGTCGGGCACCTGGACGATCGCCGACCTTGGCGCGGTCGGCGACGCAAGCGTTGGCGCGCGCGCATATATGTGGCGGCTGACTGGCAACACGACTTTCGTCCGCGTGATGATCTGCCGCCGGCTGTTCACCAAGGAGGCGGGTGACGACACCGCCGTGTCGATCTTCAGTGTGCCGGTGCGGCTAACGCTCGGCAGTGCGGTCAGCGACTGGACGCTGGCAGTCGCGCAAGGCTCGTGCCGGGTCATGCAGAATGAAGAGCCGGTCGCGCCCAATCCGGCTTGGCTGCGCGAGGCCGTGACGACGAATGTCATTCCGACCTATCGACGCGAGCGGACCTGGCTGACGACGGCACCGGCGCTGCTGTCGCCAGATTCGAATCGTGGGGCTTATGATCCGGCCAGCCTTGGCCCCATCCCGGGTTCGAGCACGGCGCCGACCTCCAATCTCAATTATGTCGGCGTAACCTCGGCGCAGGGCGGAGAATTTTCGGCGTCGCGCGGGTTCGTGCACGATATCGACGCGCGGCTAGTGGATGCTGCCGTGCACAATGAGGATAGCCGGATCACCGCAATCTGGCCGCAGATCGTGCAATATACCTATTACAGCCTTGCCCAGCCGCAGGGTGCGCAGTGGTCGCTGACCAACCATGTCACCGGCGATCCGCAGTTCGCCTTTCCCGGCGACCGCCCTTACGAGGTGCAGTTCAGCGTCGCGCCGCGCGCCGATATCGACAGTATGCAGGATGTGACCGGATGGGGGCGCGACGTCGCCCATCTGGAGAACACCGCCTTCGTCCATTGGCTGATGACCGAGGACCCGATCGCGGGACTCGCGGTGCAGCGGCAGGCTGCCTACGCGCTGGCGTCATTCGCCGAAAACTTCCGCAGCGGCCTCGCGACCTATCGCGGCACGACGCTTCAGGAACGCGGCATGTTCAACACGATCGGTGCGCTTTGGAAGTCGCGCGAGGTGTCACGACGAGTCACATCGCTCAATGGCCGGGTATTCTGGTCGCTGGCGCGAGTGAACCAGCAAGCGACGGAACTCATCGCCGACTATGACACGATTAGGGCGCGCGTCGCCGTCGCCACGCCGACGAGTGCCGGCGTCAATGTCGCTGCTGACTATGTCAACAATCTTGTCGGGACGCCGTTTAACGCACAGGGACCCGCGCCTTGGGACATGGCTGATGGCAGCACGCAGACCTTTGCGTCGACCTCCAACTTCATGCCGGCGCAATATGGCGTCGTGCCGATGTGGCTATGGGCGAAGGCAGGCAATGCAACGGTGCGGCAATGGATGATCGTCTACGCGCGCGGCTTCGTAGTGCGGCTGAATACGATCGGCGGCACGATGGGCGTCGACGGACTGCCCGACCAGCGCGGGTCCGCGCTCGCAATCGGGCCCAGTGCAGCGAATAGCTTTGGCATCCAGGCACCGGCCCCGCCGCCGTTCTCCACCGACACGGGTTGGGGCCAGTGGCTCGTCGCACAGCCGTTTCTGGCGACGCCGTCTCGCACGACTTTCAACGCGGCCGGAATCCATACGGCGACCCAGATGGAGGGCATGCTGCTGTTCGCGCGCGACCTGTCGCTACCGGTGGCTGAGCTCGACACAGCAATCTCGAAGGTCACAGCGGCGAAAGCGGCAAGCACGCAGTCGACTTACAAGTTCACCGACATCTACAGTTTGAAACACATGTCGGGACCGAATTGATCCGACTCAGCCTCTCGGCTCGAACGCGATCGCGCTGATGCTGCGTTTTCCGTCGCGGCGGGTGAGCTGGACGAAAATGTCGATGATACCGCGCGCATAGTCGATGATTTCGCCGCGCCCCAAGTGCGTGCCGGCCTGCATCGCCATGAGCGCGAGCTGATCGAGCGCACCCTTGGGGCTGTCGGCATGAACCGTCGTGATCGAGCCCGGGTGACCGGTGTTGACCGCACGGAGGAAACTGAGTGCCTCCGCGCCGCGCAGCTCGCCCATGATGATACGATCGGGGCGCATTCGGAGGCTCGCCTGCAGCAAATCCTCAGCGGTCACGCGCGCCTCGCCCAGTTCGCCGCGCACCGCAACGAGGCCGACCGAATTGGCATGTTCGAGCCGGATTTCCGGCGTGTCCTCGATGAGGATCAGCCGCTCCTGCGCCGGCGTTTCCTTGAGCAGCGCGTTGAGGAAGGTGGTCTTGCCCGTCGAGGTGCCGCCGGCGATGACGATATTCTTGCGCGCGCGCACGGACGCCGACAGGAATTCGGCGGTGTCGCCGCTGTCGAGCAACGCGCGCAGCGCCGCGTTGCCGTCGTCGCGCGCGGCGAGATCGGCGCGGCGCGTTTCAGCGAAGGCACCGGTCGCGGCATAATCGTCGAGGCTCAGGTCAGCTATGACATGTTTGCGGATGGCGAGCGCCAGAGGCCCGCGCGTGGCGGGCGGCGCGCAGATCTGCACACGTGCGCCATCGGGCAGCGTCGCCGACAGCAGCGGATGCTCGCGGCTGATGCCCTGGCTGGTCAGGCTGGCGATCTGCCGCGCCAGCCGCCACAGCATTGTCTCGTCGAGCGCGGGCGCCTCGATCCGTTCCGACTCGCCGCTCAGCGTTTCGACCCAGACTTCGCCGGGGCGGTTGACGTAAATGTCGGTCACGTCGCCGCGTTCGAGGAAGGGCGCGAACGGCGCTAGGTAGGAGCGCAGATAGACGCCGGTGGCCTCTGTACCGAGCGCCGTCACCGTGCCGGTCCTACCGCTGAAAAGTCGAGATCACGCGCGACGAAGATGCGGACGCCAACGCCCTGTTTGGTGCGTACGGTCGGCGGGATATCGGTGCTCTTCAGCGCATCGGTCGCGACGCTCGTCGCTTGAGTTGCCGAGCCGATATAGACGCCGGTGCTGTTGCCCGAGGTCAGCGCCGCCGTGCCCGCCGCGATGCCGCCGTCGATGACCGACAGCAGGATCGCGCCGCCGAAGCGCTGCAGGAAATGGCGGTCGACCTTGCCGCCAAGCCCGCCGCGACCGAGCTCGTCGGTGGCGGGCGAGGCGAGCATGACCGAGACGCCGTCGGGGCGGATCACCCGTTGCCAGATCACGAAGACGCGCGACGCGCCGAGCGCGACTCCCGACTTATATTGGCCAATCACCTTGCTGCCGCGCGGGATCAGCACGGTCGAGCCGTCGAAACTCAGCACGTCACGCGAAATCTGCGCGCGGGCATAGCCGGGCAGGTCCGAATCGATCGCGGTTTCCATGACGGCTTCGATCGTCGCGCCCTGCGGCACGATGCGGTCGAGCGCACCCATATAGGTTGCGCCGACAACTTCTGGCTTCTCGCCTGCCACACGGCTTGCGAAGCGTTCGGTATCGTTGAGACCGCCGCGCGTGGCGACCGAGGCGGCTGGCGAGACGGGCGTATCGGCTTGCGCAAGCTGAACGCGGCGCGTCTGCGGGTCGCTGAGATCGACGATCAACGTCGGCGCGCGGCGGCGCTGCGCTTCTTCCTCCGCCGAAGGGCTACGCACGGCGGGTGGCGTATAGGTGACGGGCGCGGGCTGCGGCGGTGGCACCGCAACAGCCTGTTGAGCAGGCGGTGGCGCGGGCGGCTGCGGCAAGGCGGGGAGCGGCTGCGGCGGTGGAGAGGACAGCCCCTGTGCGTTGCCCGTGGCGGCGCTGTCTAGCGACTGGGCATGCACCTCGCGCCGCGAATCGAGTCCCGCGAAGATGATGATGCCGAGCGCGGTCATCGCTGCGAAGCCCAGCGCTGGCGGCAGGCTGCGTCCGGTTGTGGCGACGGCAGGGCGTTTGACGAGGACAGGCTCGCTCATTGGCCGGCTCCGGCATAGGTCAAGGTTGCGAGCGCCTTGCCGCTGCGCAGCAGGAAGCGGCCGGCGGTGCGCTGCACGACGGTCGTGTCGCCCTGGACCGAAGAGTTGACGAGACTCTCGCGCCCATCGGGCTCGACCGCGAAAATCGCCGGCAGCGCGACATTCTGCGGCCAGCTGAAATAGGTGGCGCGGCCATCGTCATAGACCTGCGACGGCCACAATTCCTTCGCGCCTGCCTTGGTGTAGTTGCGGTGAAAGGTCGACGGATCGGGCGGCACGGGCTTTTCGACCTCGGCGACGAGCACGACCGGGGCAGGGTAGGTGAAGCGCACCACCCAGGGGGCGGCGGCATCGCGCGCCGAGGGCGGCGCCAGCGTCAGCGCGAAGGTATAGCGCCGCCGGTCGGTGACCACCGCCATGTTGGTCGCTGCCTTCCGGTCGAGCGGCTTGATGAACAGCTTGTTGGCACGCTTGTTCGGCGTGACCTGCCACGCCAGCGCGTCGCCGATCGCGACATTCTCGATATGCTCGCCCTCGTCGAACTCGATCATCGTCTGGTAGCCGAAGTGGCCGCGCAGACGTACGACCTGATCGGGATCGTAGAAGATCGTCTGGATATGCGGATCGGTAACACCGGGACGCGGACTTTCCGCCGCCGCAACCGGCGCGGCAGCGAATAGCAGCAAAGGCAGCAGCCGCTTCATCAGCGCAGCTGCCCGGCCAGCGGGTTGACTGGCGGCGCGGCCGGTGCAGGCGCAGCTTCGGCGTCACGGCGGTAGCGGGTGACCTGGAAGCCGAGCGGGTTGATGAAGCGCTCTTCGGCGCGCATCGGCTCGCCCGACCAGCGGAAGGAGATCGCCGCCGCATAGGGTTGGACGGTGCCGGCTGCCGCGCCCGGCTCGCGCCGCTCGGCATCGAAGCGCACGAGCGCCGTGTCGGGGCCGAGCAGCGACACGCCTTTGACGGTGATCGCGACGGTCGTTTGCGGGCCATTGATGCGCAGCGGGCTGGCCGGATTCTGCGGAGCCATTTGGCGCAGATAGGCGGCGCGCTCCTCGGGTGCCGACCACCATTGCACATTCTGATATTTTTGCTTGAGGTCGGTCCGGTCGTAGCTTTCGCGTGCCAGCACATATTGGACGAGCGCGGCCTGCGTGACCGCCTGATTCTGCGTCAGCGCACCGCCTGGAACGAGTTGCTGCGTCGTCTCGACGAAGCCGGTCTGCCGGTCGACCGTCACGACATACGGCTGCACCGTCTTGAGCGGCACGAGCAGCGCCAGTGCGATGGCCTCGAGAACGGCGATGGCAGCGGCGGCTCCAGCGACGATCCAGGCGGTGCGCTGGGCGCGCTGCGCCGCCTTGGCGCGATCCTCGGCCCAGCTTTCGCCTTCGGCATAATAAGCGTCACGCTCGACCTGATTGGGGGCGACGGGGCGGTTCAACGGTCCCTCCTGCTTCTGGCGGCCGAGCGCCGGGGCGCTGCGGCGCGCGCATAGCTTTGCCCGAGCGGCGGCGCATCGCCAACCGCCGCGAGTGCACGCGGCCCGGCGGCGACGGTATCGGAACGCCGGTCGGCGCGCATGGTGACGACGCCGGAGGCGCGCGGATCACGGCGTGCAGCGGCTTCGGCGGCTGCGGCGACGCGCGCGACGCGGGTCGGGGCTGCGAGTAGCGCAGCGTTGTCGGCGGTCGCGGCCAATGCAGCCGCTGGCATGGCCGCAACTTCGGGCTGGCGGCGTGGCAGGCGGATGCCGCGTGCGATCATCGCGGCCGAGATGACGGCAGCGAGCATGACCAGCGTGAACACGGCGACGGTCAGGCCGATGCTCGTCATCGGGGCGACATCGAAGCGCGAGGCGTTGCGATTGTCGGCGAGGGTCGCAAGTGCCGGTTGGAGCAGCGCCAGCTCGACGGTCATCAGCAGGATCACCGACAGCGGCGTCAGCGCCAACGCGACCATCGCGCGCAACCAGCCTTCGACCATGCCGCGCGTCGCATCGAACAACAGCAGTCCGGCAATGACCGGGGCGAGCGCCAGCAGCATCGCCAGTACGATCTTGGATGCGACCAGCAACCCGGCGCTCGACAGCAGAAGCAGCATCGACGACCCGTTGAGCAGCATCGCGCCATAGGCAATGCCGCCGACCAGCGGCGACGCGGTGCCCGAGCGCGCGCCATAGAAATCGGCGGTCGACTGCATCTGGTCGAAGGTCGCCTGCAAAGAATCGAATGGATTGCTGCCCGGCGGCATCAGTGCCGCGGCCAGTTCGGTCGGCGCGGTGTAGAGCGTATTGTAGACCAGCGTCTGATAGGTGCCCCAGCTGCCCGCGAGCAGCAGCACAATGCCGATTTTCAGTGCAGCACTCACGGCCTCCCCGGCGGTCAACGACGCGCGGCCGAGCATGAGCCGCCAGCCGAACAGCGCCACGCACAGCGTCAGCGCCCCGGTCAGCGCCAGCGAGGTCGCGCCGGCCGGATCGGACAGCGCCGCATAGCCCGTCTGCACGATGCCGCCGACATTGCAGTCGACGCTGGTCAGCAGGCCCTGCACGAGGGGCAGATCGGTGACATCGCAGGCCCCCGCCATCATGCCGTCTCCAGCAGGCGCGGCAGCCAGGCTTCGGGCGCGTCACCGACTTCGGCACGCAGCGCGTCGAGACGGCGCACGCTGCTTTCGCGGCCGGACAGCACGGTCAGCAGTTCGGGTTCGCCCGACAGGTCGAGCCGCGCCACAACCGAATCGCTGCCATGTTTGATCAGAAAGGCATGGCTCGTGTCGGGCAGCGACTGGACCAGCTCATATTCGTGCCGGGTCAGGCCGAAGCCGTCGATATATTCGCTGGCCTGCGCCTTCGGGTTGGCCATGAAAATCTGCGTCGCGGCCTGCTCGATGATCGCCGAGGCGATGCGGCTGCCGAGCGCGTCGGCGGCCGACTGCGTCGCGAAGCCGACCGCGCCATTGCGTTTCCGGATGGTCTTTTCCCAATCCTTGATGCGCTGCACGAACACCTCGTCGTCGAGCGCCTTCCAGCCCTCGTCGATGACGATCAGCGTCGGCGCGCCGTCCAGCCGCTCTTCGACGCGGTGGAACAGGTAAAGCATCGCAGGCGTCCGGAGTGCCGGTTCGTCGAGGATCGAAGTCAGGTCGAAACCGAGCGTCGCGGCGCCGAGATCGAGCCGGTCCTCGTCATTGTCGAACAGCCAGGCGCGCTCGCCCTCGCCCCACCAGGGCGCGAGCCTCGCGGCGAGATCGTCGGTGCGCGCGCGCCCGCCGCCGCGGAACAGTTCAGCGAAATAGCGCAGGCGGCGATGCGCCATGTCCTGCGCATAATTGGCATCGACGGCTTCCTTGATGCGCGCCTGTTCCTCAGCGGTCAGCAATTCGCCCGCGCTCGTCACCAGCTTGGTCGTCCAGTCGATCAGGAAGCGGCGATTGGCGGGACTGTCGGGCAGGTGCAGCGGGTTGAAGCCGGTCGGCTGGCCGGGCTTCAGCGCGTCATAACGGCCGCCAATCGCGCGAAGGAAAATCTCAGCACCACGGTCCTTGTCGAAGAAGACGATGCGCGGGGCAAAGCGGCGCGCCTGCGCAAGCAGGAAGTTGAGCACGACCGTCTTGCCCGAGCCCGACGGCCCGATGATCGTGAAATTGCCGAGGTCGCCCTTGTGGAAATTGAAATGGTACGGCCCGGCGCTCGTCGTCTCGAGCAGCGACACCGCCTGGCCCCAATGATTGCCCGCCGCCTTGCCGACCGGGAAGTTATGGCCAGACGCGAAGCCCGCGAAATTGCCCGTCGAGATCAGCGCCTGGCGCGCGATATCCTTGAAGTTGCCGGGGAATTGCGCCCAGAAGGCCGCCTCAAGATTGACATCCTCGCGCACCGCGATGATGCCGGTTTCGGTGAACGCCGATTGCACCTCGCCGACCGCCTCGTCGAGCGCGGTCAGGCTGTCGGCCTTGACCATCACCGACAGATGATGCTCGCCGAACGCCGCACGGCCTGCCGCGACATCGTCCTTCGCCTGCGCCAGGCCGGCCTTCAGCGAATGCGCGTCGTCCTCCGCGCCCTTCATGCGGCGCAGCGCAAGGTTCATGCGGTCGAGCGTCGGCTGGCGATCGACGAGCGCGAAGCTCTGCGAGACGGTCATCTCGAACGGCAGGCGGTAGAGATCGTCGAGCAGGCCGGGCAGCGTCTCCGCCGGATAGTCCTTCACTGACACCATCGCCGCATATTCGCGCGGCCGGCGGCCGGCCGAGGAGAGTTCGATGGCCTCGGGCCCGAAGCTGACGCGGCGGTAGGGCAAATGATGGCCGAGATCGGCGCGCGGCAGCAGCACCGGCCGCATCTCGCCGTTGAACAGCGTCGACAGGAATTCAAGCGGCTCCGAACAGGCCCCGCGCTTGGTGCCATAGACGCCGAGCAGCCGCGCGCCATAAGGCTGCAGCGCCGCCATCACCGCCTCCCGCGCCGCGTCGAGCTCGCGACGGTCGCGCGCCCTGGCGACACTGTCCTCGACGCCGTCGCCCTGCTTGCCCGACAGGCGACGCAACAGCTGATCGGCGATGCCGACCCGACCCTGCAGCGGGCGGCGCACCAGCGTCAGGAACAGGTCGTTGACATAGAGCCGCCGCGAGGCGAGCCGGTCGCGCCAGGTCGCATCGAGGGCACGGCTGAAATCGTCGGCGAACTGGCCGTCGAGCTCGGGCCGCACCTCGCGGCGCACGACATGATGATAGACGGCGAAGCGCGACCCGCCGAGTGCGCGCAGCATCGTCTCGCGGATCGCCTTGCGGTAGTTCAGTTCGTCGGTGTCGGCCGTTTCGAACGACAGGCCGGTCAGGTGAATGACCTGCAGCAGCAGTCCATCGCGCGTCTCGATGGTGAAATCGTCGACATGCCGCGCATAGGGCAGCCGGTCGCCCGCCCGCTTCTCCCGCGCCGCGATGTCGTCACGATCCGCCATCAGGGGGCGTAGCTGTTGCAGCCCCAGAGGCGGTGGTTCCGCACGCGGGGATTGCGCGACACGCGCGTGAGCCACAGGTCGAAGATCCGCGGCTCCTTCACGCAGGCGATAGTACCGACCAGATGCAGGACGATTGGCACAGCCAGCATCCACAGACTTTTGAAGATAATGAACAGGATGAGCGACCCCGTCCCATTGAGCACCATGTAGCTGTACGTCACGCCCGCAAACATCTGCGGCCGCGTCAGCGCGGTGAAGACGGGATCGCGGGCGAGGTCGGCCATGTTACAGACCGCCCGCCGTCGAGCGGATGCCCGCGACGATGCTCGCCGCGCCGAACAGGATGAACAGGCCAACGACCACGGTCGCGCCGTAGCGCCAGTTCATGCGGCCCGTCAGCATCATGAAGCCGACCGCCGCGACCGCGACCACTGCAACGGCCGTCGCGACATTCCCAAGCAGCGTGCCCTGCAGCCAGTTCACCGCGCCGAGCAGCGCGCCGGACCCCTGCGGATCCATCTGTACGCTTTGCGCCATCGCCGGGGCTGCGAACGCCGCCAGGGCCAGACCGAAACGCTTCATCAATTCGTCCCTCCAGATACCGCACCGACCCGGCTCAGGATCGCATTCACATAGGCCCGCGTCTCGGCGAACGGCGGCACCCCGCCATAGCGCAACACCGCACCCGGCCCGGCATTATAGGCTGCGAGCGCCAGACTGCGGTCGCCACCGAATCTGCGCAGCATATCACCGAGATAGGCCGCACCGCCCGCAATATTCTGCCCCAGATCGAACCGGTCCACCCCCAGCGCCAGCGCCGTCTCCGGCATCAGCTGCATGACGCCCGCCGCGCCCTTCGGTGACAGCGCCTGATGACGAAAGCGTGACTCCTGCCACGCCACCGCCTCGAGCAGCGCCGGATCGAGCGCCTGCGCCGCCGCCGCCGCCGCCAGCTCGCGCCGCACCGTTTCGGCCGGAGCCGATGTCGCGCGCGCCTGCACCGCCTGCCTGATCGGGGTCACACCGGCGTCGGTGTAGGTCGCCGCGCCGCTATAGGTCGCGACGCTGCCGTCATCGCCGATCTCAAGCACCTGCGCGCCAGCGGCAGCGCTCCCCAGCGCCGCAAAGGCCAGCCCGGCGGCTGTCAGTCCCCGCATAATCACCCCGCTCCCAAGGGCGCATATGGTAGTGAAACCCGCACCGCCCGTCGACTCGTGATACGCGGGCGTATCGAGAGGGGAATGTGCTTGTGCTGAAAGTAGCGGTTGCGCTTCCGTTGTTCCTGATTTCGGTCCTTTCGACGGGACAGAGCGCGGTGCTCCCCGTCGCGGCCCGAGGAGGCACGGAAATCTACCGCGGACAGGTCAGCGTTGGTCCCGAGACGGCCTTTGTGCCCGAGGTCATGCTGAGGGGACCGATCAGCGTCGTAGTGGGATGGCTGGTCCACGGAAATGGCGAGTTGCGCCGTGCGATGGTAGGCGCGGACCGGGCGGCAAATATGTCAGCTAGCTATGGGCGCACCTACAAAATCGAATTTCGCGGCGTTCATCGCAAACTTGACGTCCCAATCAGCGGGTTTGACGACGAGGTTCGGGTTTTGAAGGTGCTTCGCATCAAGCGTTGCCGAACAGATCGATGCAGCGAGTAGGCTGATGAGGCCCCAGCTCCGGCAATTGCCCCCGCCGCGCCAACCCGCTAATCCCGCGCGCTCCCTCTCCCCGCCAGGAAGCCGCCTTGTCCGACCGCCGTACCTTCGCGATCATTTCGCATCCCGACGCGGGCAAGACCACGCTGACCGAGAAGCTCTTGCTGTCGGGCGGCGCGATCCATTTGGCTGGCGAGGTCAAGGCACGCGGGCAGAACCGGCGGGCGCGGTCGGACTGGATGAAGATCGAGCAGCAGCGCGGCATCTCGGTCACCTCCTCGGTGATGACCTTCGAGAAGAATGGCATCACCTTCAACCTGCTCGACACGCCGGGGCATGAGGATTTCAGCGAGGATACCTACCGCACGCTGACCGCCGTCGATTCGGCGGTGATGGTCATCGACGCGGCGCGCGGCATCGAAGCGCAGACGCTGAAGCTGTTCGAGGTGTGCCGCCTGCGCGACGTGCCGATCATCACCTTCATCAACAAGATCGACCGCGAGGGCCGCTCGCCGTTCGAGCTGCTGGACGAGATTGCGTCGAAACTGGCGCTCGACGTCTGTCCGATGATGTGGCCGGCCGGCATGGGCGGCGAGTTCGAGGGGCTGTACGACCTCATGGCCAACCGGCTGATCCGCCCCGACGGCGCGGTCACCGAGCAATTGACCGGCCTCGACGATCCGAAGCTCGACACGCTGCTGTCGCCGGGCCGCGCGGCGCAGCTGCGCGAAGAGGCCGAACTGGCGGTCGGCGGCTATGCGCCGTTCGATGGCGAGATGTACCGGGCGGGCAATCTGACGCCGGTCTATTTCGGCTCGGCGCTGCGCGAGTTCGGCGTCGAGCAGCTGATCGCAGCCTTGGCCGCGCACGCCCCGCCGCCGCGGCCGCAACCGGCGAGCCCGCGCAACATCGATCCGTCCGAGCCTGCGGTGACCGGCTTCGTGTTCAAGGTGCAGGCCAATATGGACCCGCAGCACCGCGACCGCGTCGCCTTCCTGCGGCTGGTGTCAGGGCGGTTCAAGCGCGGCATGAAGCTGAAGCAGGTGCAGACCGGCAAGGTCATCGCCGTGCACAGCCCGATCTTCTTCTTCGCGCAGAGCCGCGAACTCGCCGACGAGGCGTTTCCGGGCGATATTATCGGCATCCCGAACCACGGGTCTTTGCGCGTCGGCGATACGCTGACCGAAGGAGAGGCGATCACCTTCACCGGCATCCCCAATTTCGCGCCGGAAATCCTGCGCCGCGTGAAGCTCGGCGATCCGACCAAGACCAAGCAGCTGCGCAATGCGCTCAACGACATGGCCGAGGAGGGCGTGACGCAGGTGTTCCGCCCGATGATCGGTTCGCAGTGGATCGTCGGCGTGGTCGGGCAGCTGCAATTGGACGTGCTGATCAGCCGGATGCAGGCCGAATATAAGGTCGATGCCGGCTTCGAGCCGAGCCCGTGGGAAACGGCGCGCTGGCTGGCGTCGGACGATCCCGCGAAGCTCGCGGCGTTCATCGACGAGCATAAGTCGATGGTCGGCGAAGACCGGGACGGTGCACCGGTCTATCTGGCGCGGGACGGGTGGGAGCTGAACTACACGAGCCAGCGCAACCCGGATTTGCGGTTCACGGCGACGCGCGAGCGGGCGCACGGGTAGCTGTTCCGTCATCCCGGCGAACGCCGGGACCCAGAAGCTTAAAGAATGCGCGCGGCAGCGCGCGCACGCTTCCGCGTGCATTTTTTGTTTTGCTCCGGGGTCCCGGCGGTCGCCGGGATGACGGAAGTGAGATATGGGGCGGCTCATGCACACCCCCGAGATCCTCGTCGACGCCGACGCTTGCCCGGTCAAAGAGGAAATCTACCGCGTTGCGCGCCGCACGCAGACGCCGGTCAAGATCGTCGCCAACGCGCCGATCCGCGTGACGCCCGAGCCGTTCGTCGAGCGCGTGCAGGTCAGCGGCAGTTTCGATGCGGCCGACGACTGGATCGCCGAGCGCGCCGGGCCGAAGAGCATCGTCATCACCGCCGACATCCTGCTCGCCGACCGCTGCGTGAAGGCGGGGGCCGTGGTGCTGGCACCGACCGGCAAGCCGTTCACGGCGGCGACCATCGGCAACGCGGTCGCGACCCGCGCGCTCATGGCCGACCTGCGCGCGATGGGCGATGTGACGGGCGGTCCCGCGCCGTTCGGCAAGGCGGACCGCTCGCGTTTCCTGTCGGCGCTCGACGAAGCGGTGAACCGGCTGCAGCGCGCCTGATCAGCCGTTCAGGGTGACGATCCGGAACAGGATCCAGCCGGTCAGCGCCAGCATCGTCAGCCAGGTTCCGATGACACCCAGCGAGCGTGGCAGCGGCGGCTTGGCGCTCATCGGCGCATAGAGGCCGACGATGTGCAGCGCCCGCGCGGCAAGGAATATCGCGGCGATCCCCGACAATATCTGGTGGTCGGCATGCGAAAGCTCGAGCACGCCGATCATCAGGATAGTGAGCGGCGCATGTTCAGCGAGATTGCCGTGGCTGCGGGTCGCGCTGACCAGCCCGGCATCGCCGCCGTCGCCGAACGCGACACGGGCGGCCATCCGGCGGCGCACGGTATCGATGGCGGTCAACAGCAGCATGATCGCGCAGATCGCAGCGGTCAAAGCGGTGATGGGCAGTGTCATGGCGGTCTCTCCCCCGAGCAGATGGCGGGGAGGATGTCAGGCGGACGCGCCGATGGCAAATTCACAGCGCGCGCGGTTCCTGTCGGCGCTCGGCGAGGCGGTCAACCACCTGCGACGTTAGTTGCGCGCGGTCTTGAGCAAAGCAGGTTTCGTCTCGCGTTTGCCGAAGAACTTCGACATGCTCGCGAAAATCTTGCCGGCCAATGACGCGCGGTCGGCGGCCTGTTCCTCGGGCGGTTTGGCCGAGCGGGCCGCGTCGGAGGCGAGGCGGCGTTCGGCGACGGCGAGGCTCAGCATTTCCGCAGCCTCGGGATTGCTGTCGAGCAGGGGTTCGATATCGGCCTTGTCGATCTCGAAGGCGACCGCATCAGTCACCGCGACGATCGCCGCGCTGCGCGGCTCGCCGGTCAGCAGCGACATTTCCCCGAAGAAATCGCCGGGCGACAACGTCGCGACGTCGACCTCGCTCTCTTGCGTCTTGATGCGGACGGTGACGAGGCCTTCGCTCATTACGAACATCGACTGACCGGGCTCGCCCGTCTTTATGATCCGCGCGCCCGGCTGGTAGGTCCGCTGCGTCATCCGGGCGGCGAGGTCGAACAGCTCATCGTCGGTCAGTGCCCGGAACAGGTCGACATTGCGCAGCAGGCGGCGGCGATGGCTTGCGTCGCCGAGCTCTTCGTCGAAGGCACCGCCCGCGCGCTGCCAATTGTCGAGCTTGGGATGCGCGATGCTGAGGCCGGTGAGCTTCAGATGCCGCAGCACATGCCGGAGGATCTGCGCGCGGACCCGGCGGTTTTCCTTGCCCGGCGGGAGTGTACCTGGATTGAAGGTATATTTGATGCGGTAGTCGACTCCGTTGATATTGGTGTCCTCGACGCGGACATGGCAGTCGAAAATCGCCGGATTCTCCGCCGACGCGGCCTCGACCGCCGCCGTCAGCACGCGGATCGCCCGGTCGACGGCGACCTCGAAATCGAGCGTGATGATGATGTCATATTCGCTGACCGCGTCGGGCTTCGACAGGTTCAGCACGACCGACTCGCTCATCAGCGTGTTCGGCAAGACCAGCACCGACCCGGCGGGCGTCAGCAGATAGGTGCTGCGCCAGTTCACCTGGGTGACCTGACCGGTCAGGCTGCCGCCCTTGCCGCGGTCCTGCACCTCGATGAAGTCACCGATCGAAAATCCGCTGTCGAGATTGAGCGCGATGCCCGAGAAAGTGTCGGAGATCAGGCTCTTGACCGCGAAGCCGACGACGAGGCCGATAACGCTCGACGTTGCGACCGCGCCGGTCAGCGAGACTTCGAACACGCTCGCCGCCATGCTGAGCGCACTGACGAGGTAGATGATGACGTTTGTCAGCTGGATCAGCAGGGCCGGCGCGTGCCGGCCGGTGCTACGACCGACCCGGCTCCACACCAGCGCAGCCATCAGCCGGACGACAAGCCAGGCCCCTGACAGCCAGCCGCCAATTGCAAGGATCAGCCAGGCAAGATGCGGCTGCACCCCTGTCAAGCGCGCCAGCGGCACCTCGGCGTGCAGCTGTGCCGCGCCGAGCAGTATCGCGAACATGACAGCCGGCAAGATGATCCGGCGGGAATTTGCCTGCATTCCGTTGCCCACCCCCGTGCGCGGCACAATACGAAATGGTGCGCCGCAAAAAAGCAAGCAAAACTCGCACACTTGCGGCGGAAAACTCAGATTTTTGTTCGACTGATTCGCAAATGCAGCAGATTATGTCCGGCACGTCTGCGCGGGAGCTCGCTAACGCCAATCCCGTATCGGCCATCTGCGTGCCGCCGCGAGCGCACGCAACGGCGGATGCGCGTTCACTGCAACGGCTTCGTCCGCCAACTCGAACATCGCTTCATCAGTCGCATGGTCCGAGTAGAAGCGCACATGGCCGCGCGGCGCGCCGTCGGCCTTGAGCCAGGCTTCGACCATGTCGCGCTTGGCGGAGCCGTAGCAATTCTCGCCGTCGAGGCGCCAGGTCAGGCGATCGCCGTCCCAGATCGAATTGGTTGCGACGATGTCGGTGACGCCGAGCTGCCGGGCGATTCCCTCGACATAGAAACGGTGCGACGCGGTGGCGAGCACGACGCGGCGGCCTTCCGCCTTGTCGGCAGCGATCTGCGCGAGCGCTTTGGGCAGCGAATTGTGCGCCATGACACGCCCCGCATAGGCCTCGACCATCGGCGCAAGCCGGGCGCGGCTGACGCGGCGGCCCATGAGCACGAGCTGATTCAACTCCTTGACGCGCTTGCGATCGATCAGGCCCAGCACGAACAGCAGCCCGTTGATCCCGCACAGCGGCAGCAGCACGAGCCGCCATGGCGCGCGGCGCGTCGCCCAGAACAAGAGCCAGTTGGTGTAAGTGCCGGTGCGGGTGATCGTCCGGTCCATGTCGTAGATCGCAAAGTCGGTCATCGCCGAGCCTGCAGGATCGCTTCGGCGAGACTATGGTCGGACGGCTTGTCCACGTCGATGGCGGCTTCGGCGAAATCGAGCACGACGGGTTTGGCGGTCAGGCCGAGCCGCTGTCCGGCGAGCCGGAGCGCTGAGGCGAGGGTGATCGTTCGCGTTGCCGCACGCAGCGCCAACAGCGGCCCGAACGCGGCGAACAATTTGGCCGCCTTTTTGCGGTCGGCTTCGACGGTCGCCCACAGGTCGAGTGCGGCACGCGCCTTTTCCGACGTCAGAGCGAAAAGGTTCGCGCCCGAATAGGCGCCGCCGCTGAGCTTGATCCAGGTGCGCTGATTGCCGGGATGCGCCGCGAGCAGCGTCCGCCGCTCGACCAGGCCGACCGCGACATCGGCATTCGCCGCCCCCGCGATAAAGGCCGCGATCATCGCGGGCGTCAGGAGCGGATGGTCGGCGGTCGTCACCAGCACTGGCCAAGGCGCGGCGACCGATCCGGCGGCCGCCGAGACGCTCAGTGAAATCGACGCCTGCGAGGTCAGGCAGGTCACGCGCGGATCCTGCGCCAGCCATTGAGTATCGGCCCGGGCCGTCAGCGCCGCCGGGTCCTGCGACAGGACGACAACACGGCCGATCTCGGGATTGGCGAGCAGCGTCTTCGCAACGCGCGACAGCATCGCTTCGCCCGCAACCGGCACGAGCGCCTTCCACGTCTCCCCGAAATGCTCGGCGAGCCGGTCGCCGCCCGGCCGTTGTCCGGCCAGCAGCAGTGCGGTCCACGCCCGATTCTCGCCCACGGGAAGCACGTCCAAATTCATCGAAGCGCCCTGCCGCCCCGCTGTGGCGGAAATATGATGATGCGCCGCAACGAACCCATAACGAGTTCCGTGCGTTTGTGACTTGCCCGATATGAATCCCGACGCCACCCTGCCGAAGATGACTCGACCGGCCACGCTCTCCGACGAGACGCGCGATGACATGCGCGTGCTGACCTTCGACGGGCGTCTGACGGTCGCGCATGTGAACGCCCTGTCGCGGCAGACGCACCAGATTGAGCCGGACGGCAAGCCGCTGACGATCGATCTCGGCAAGGTCGAGCGCATGGATACCGTCGGGGCTTGGCTGATCTACCGGCTGATGCGCGACTGGAAGTGCGCGAATCTTGCAGTCAAGATCGAGGGCGGGCCCGAGGGGGCGTGCGAGCTCATCGACAAGGTCGGCGAGCATGACAAGCCGGTGCGCATCCGGCCGGATCGCGGCCATCCGCTGACGCGCCGGCTTGCCGAGGTTGGCGAATATGTCGTCCGCACCGTCGCGCTGCTCGGCCATTTCCTCGGGTTCCTCGGCGAAGCGATGATCGCGCTTGGTCGCACGATCGCGCATCCGTCGCGCCTGCGCTGGGTTGCGGTGATGCGGCAGGCCGAAGTGGTCGGCATCAATTCACTGGCAATCATCGGTCTGATGTCCTTCCTGATCGGCATCGTCATCGCGCAGCAGGGTGCGGTGCAGCTCCGCCAGTTCGGCGCGGAGGTGTTCACGATCAATCTGATCGGACGGTCGGTCCTGCGCGAACTCGGCGTGCTGATGACCGCGATCATGGTCGCGGGCCGGTCGGGGTCGGCGTTCGCAGCGCAGATCGGCTCGATGAAACTGGCGGAAGAAGTCGACGCGCTGAAGACGATCGGCCTGTCGCCGGTCGAGACGCTGACTTTGCCCCGGCTGATCGCGACAGCGCTGATGATGCCCGTGCTCAGTTTCTATGCGGCGATCATGGGAATGATCGGCGGCGGGCTGTTCTGCGCCGCCTCGCTGCACATCCCGCTCGTCACTTTCGTGCAGCGTACGCAGGAAGTCGTGCCGATGACCGACCTGATGATCACGCTGATCAAGGCCCCGGTGTTCGGCATCATCATCGCGGTGACCGGCTGCTACCACGGCATGCAGGTCACCGGGAACGCCGAGTCGGTTGGCGAGCGGACCACCGCCGCCGTCGTGCAATCGATCTTCCTCGTGATCGTCCTTGACGCCTTCTTCGCCGTCTTCTTCAGCATATTGGGCTGGATATGAGCGAAGCCCCGGCACCGACACCGGCACCTGACGGGGATGTCGTCATCCGCGTGAAAGGCCTCCGCAACGTGTTCGGCGAGCAGGTCGTGCATGACGGCGTCGACCTCGAAGTATCGCGCGGCGAGATCCTCGGTGTGGTCGGCGGGTCGGGCACCGGCAAGTCGGTGCTCATGCGCTCGATCATCGGCTTGCAAAATCCCGAAGCGGGCGAGGTCCATGTGTTCGGGCAGGACATGCTGAACCTTGAGGGGGATGCCGCAACCGAGATCCGCCGCCATTGGGGCGTGCTCTTCCAGGGCGGCGCGCTGTTCTCGGGCCTGACCGTCGCCGAGAATGTCGAAGTGCCGCTGCGCGAGTTCTACCGGCTCGACCAGCAGCTCATGGACGAGATCGCCGCCTACAAAATCGCGATGGTCGGCCTGCCGCCGGAAGCCGGCCCGAAATATCCGTCCGAATTGTCGGGCGGCATGCGCAAACGCGCCGGCCTGTCGCGCGCGCTGGCGCTCGATCCACAGCTGCTGTTCCTTGACGAGCCGACCGCCGGCCTCGATCCGATCGGTGCTGCGAGCTTCGATGCACTGATCCGGCAGCTGCGCGACATTCTCGGGCTGACCGTGTTTCTGATCACCCACGACCTCGACACGCTCTACTCGATTTGCGACCGTGTCGCGGTGCTTGCGGACAAGAAGGTGCTGACGGTCGGAACGATACCGCAACTACTGGCGTTCGATCATCCGTGGGTGCAGGAATATTTCACGGGACCGCGCGGCCGTGCCGCCGCCGAGACCGCTCGGGAGCATAGCTAGGGCATGGAAACCAAGAGCAGCAATGTGCTCGTCGGCGGCGTGGTTCTCGCGCTCGTCGTCGCGCTGTTTGGCTTCATCCTGTGGCTGGCGAATGTCGATACGCGCGGGCGCAACGACTTCGACATCTTCTTCAAACAGTCGGTGAGCGGTCTCGCCAAGGGCAGTCAGGTGCAATTCTCCGGCGTGCCGGTCGGCGCGATCGACGAGATCAAGCTGCTGCCGAACACGCCCGAATTCGTGCGCGTGCGCATCCATGTCGATAAGGACGTGCCAGTCCTAATCGGCACGACCGCGACGATCAGCGGCGTCGGCTTCACCGGTGTGTCGATCATCCAGCTCGATGGCGCGATCAAGGGCGCGGCCCCGATCACCGAGCCGGGACCCTATGGCGCGCCAGTCATCCCGACCAAGCCGGGCGCGCTCGGCGAATTGCTGTCGAACGCGCCGGAGTTGCTCAACAGGCTGTCGACGCTGACCGAGCGGCTGAGCCAGGTGCTCGACGACAAGAACCAGAAATCCATCTCCGGCATTCTCGCCAACACCGACAAGATCACCAAATCCTTCGCAGGCCGCGCCGACGAAATCGCCGCGACGGTCGCGGAAGCGCGCTTTGCCGTGCGTGAACTGGGCCTCGCCGCCAATCATTTCGCGACGCTCGCCGACAGCGGCACCAAGCTCATGGACGAGCAGGGCCGGCCGCTGATCATGGACCTGCGCGAGACGACAAAGCGCGCCAATGCGACGCTCGCGGCGCTCGAATCGGCTGCCAACAGCGCGAAGCCGGCGATCCAGACGGTCAGCACGCAGACGCTGCCCGAGATCGGCCAGCTGGTGCGCGACCTGCGCGAAGTTACCACCAACCTCGGCGCGATCAGTGCCAAGCTCGATGAGGACCCGGCAGGGGCCCTCGTCGGCGGACGAAAGCTCCCGGACTATGATGCCAAGAAGAAATAGCCTCGCCCTCGCCGCGCTGTTGCTAGCCACCGCCGCCTGCGGGCCGCTCGTGCAGATCGGCGGCAACGCCAAGCCGCCGGCGGCGCTGCTGACGCTGCGCGCCGATCTGCCGCCTGCCCCGGCCAGCGCCAAGCCCGGCGACACGCTGGCGATCGCGCTGCCGACGGTGCCGGGATCGCTGCAGACGCTGCGCTTGCCCGTCACGACGGCCAACACCGAGGTGCAATATCTGAAGGACGGCAGCTGGATCGAGCAGCCCGCCAAGCTGTTCCAGCGGCTGCTGCTCGATGTCGTGTCGGCCAAGGCTGGGGTCGTCGCGCTGGATGGCCGCAGCTTCGATGTCGCGCCTGAACGGAAGCTCAGCGGGCAGCTGCTCGAATTCGGGCTCGATGTGCGGAGCAGCCCTGTCGTGCGGGTGCGCTACGATGCAACCCTGACCTCCAATGCCGGCAAGCTGCTCGGCGTTCGCAGCTTCCGGAGCAGCGCGCCGCTGCCTGCGGAAACGCCGGAAGCGGCGGCGATTGCGCTGAACCAGGCAGCGAACGCCGTCGCGTCAGATGTCGCCGCTTGGATTGCGTCGAACTGAGATATTTTTCCCGGATATTTTGCATCCGAATCGATTTGACAAAGTATCTTCTGGCAACGAGGCCGCTGTGGGTGGGCTGCAGCGTCGCTGACTGGGGTGACCAATGAAGGGGCAGTGGAAAACTGTTCTGATGGGTTTGGGTGCCGCCGGCACCATGGCCTTGGCATTTGTGATCGCGGACCAGCCGCTGCGCGCCGCCGACCATCTCGACCCGCCGACCCGTACCGATCCGGCAAATGACGCGACGCCCGACAAGCCTGCTGATATTGCAGATGTTTACGCTTGGCACACCGCAACGAAGATCATCATTGCGGTAACCTTCGCGGGTCCGCAGTCGACAACGCTTCCGGCGACCTACGACCGCGACGTGCTTTACACGATCAACATCACCAATGATCCCACACGTACCGTGGTCGCCTTCCCGATCCGGGTGCGTTTCGGTGCAGACATCAGCAGCGGGACGCCGCAATATGGTGTCCAGATCACCGGTCTTCCGGGTGTTACGGGTGCGATCACCGGGCCAGTCGAAACCGATCTCGTCAAGGACGGCGTCATCGCTCGCGCGGGCCTGTTCGACGATCCCTTCTTTTTCGATCTGCAAGGATTTCGCACCACCGTTTCCAGTGGGACGCTCAGCTTCGACAAGAACCGGAATTTCTTCGCCGGCCAGAATCTGACGGCGATCGTGCTCGAAATCCCGCGCGACCGGATCGAGAACGGCACCAACCCCATCGGTATTTGGGCGACCACCGCGCGCTTCGGGGGGCAGCTGTGATGAACGCAATCCTTCGCACCGCATCGATCACCGCGCTGGCCGCAACCCTGGCCTCATGCGGCAGTGGCAGCACCGGCAGCCAGACCGCCGAAGTGTCGGTCCGACCGACAACCTTCAATGTCGAACGCTGCATCAACCAGGTGATCCCTGGCACCGGCGGCGAGACGGTCGCGCAGGCCGTCATCCCCGACACGGTAACGCTGAACCTCGCGGCCGCGCCGGGCTTCCCGAACGGGCGTCTGCTGACCGATCCGGTCATCGACCGAACGCTCGCGGTGATTTTCCTCGACATGACGAAAGTGAGCCCCAACGCACTTGCCAATCTGCCGGTCAATCCGGCCGCCAATGACGTGCCGTTCCGTTCAACCTTCCCTTATCTCGCCGCCGCACAGGACTCGCCGCCGCTCAGTGGTACCGGGGGGACCAATTTCAATTTCCGCACCGATCCGGTCAGCGCCTATGTGCGCGTCGATCGGATGGGCATGCCAGCAATCGCTACAGCGCTGATCTCCTCGACCAACAAAAATTCCTATAATGATGGCGATCCCGTGGCCGATGCGGCCGGCACTTTCACGCTGGCAATCGGCGCGCAGCTGACGACGCTGACCAATGCGCTGACCGACGATTTCGCCGCACTCGGCCTCGCGACCTGCGCGACCAAGATCTAGGGGCACCGATCATGGCGGCCGCGACAGCCGGGCTGCCGCGCCGCTGGCTTGGTGCCGCCGCGATCCTGCTGGCTGTGGCAATTCTGGTCGCTGTCCTCGCACATCGGCAGGTTTCACCGCCGTCCGGCCCTGTCCGGTTCGGCTACGGCCCGAAGGATTATGCCACGGCGCTGACGCTCGCCAATGACTATGTCGCGCTTGGTACCGAGCGGGTCGCCCGGTCGCCCGGCGACTGGGCGTGGCAGGAGAGTTATGCGCGCGCGCTGCTCGGCCGGGCGCGGCTAACCGGGTCGTTCGACGACCTGCTCGCGGCCTCTCAGGCGCTGTCGCGCGCGATGAACGATGCCGTCTATCCGTCGGGACCGGTGCTGACCGATGCGGTCGGCAACCTGACGATCCACCGGCTCGCGCCCGTGCCTGCCGACCTCAATCGCCTCGCGGCCTGGGCGATCCCCGCCGAACCAGGCGACCATAGTGAGGCGGTGGCGATCGGCGGCGATGTCGCCTTCTACTCGGGCCGCTACGCCGACGCGTTCCGCGCCTATACCCAAGCCGACCGTATCGATCATGGCGCGGGCAATGCGGTGCGGCTGGCCAATTGGTACAAGAAGATGGGCCGGTTCGAGGAAGCGATCGGCCAGTTCGATGCGGCGATTGCCGAGACGCCGCGCCCGACACGGCAATTTTATGCGAACATGCTGCTACAGAAGGGCGTGGTCGAGCTGGCCCGCGGCGATTGGGATGCGGCCAAGGCGCTGTTCGCCCGAGCCGATGCGACATTCCCCGGCTATTGGCTGACCGAGGCCCATGTCGCGCAGATGGTGGCGGCCTCCGGTGACCTCAAAGGCGCGGAGCGGCGCTATCTGGCAATTGTCGGTCGCGCTGGGCCGGGGCTCGTCCCCGATGTGATGGACGCGCTTGCCGCGCTGTATCGCGCCAAGGGGGATGCTGCGAACAGCCGGCTTTGGGCCTCACGAGCGGGCGCTATCTGGGCGCGCCGCCTCGCCCAACTGGCCGAGGCCGCTTACGGGCATGCGCTCGAGCATGAGCTGGTACTCGGCGACCCCGCCCGGGCGCTCGATCTGGCGCGCCGCAACTATGCAGCGCGGCCCTATGGCGATTCGGCGACGATGCTCGGCTGGGCGCTGCTCGCCAACGGGCGTCCGCGAGACGCGGCCGCCGTCATATCGGCGCTTGAGCCGACGGGATGGCGCACCGCGCAGCAATATGTCGTGCTGAGCGAAGCCGAAGCTTTGCTTGGTCATTCCGATGCCAGCGAAGCGGCGCGGCGGCAGGCGCTTTCGATCAACCCGCGCGCCTTCGATCCGGCAGCTTCGCTGATCTGGTTCGGCAATCACTGATGCAGCACTGGCTGGCCGCGTTGCTGCTCTGGCTGGCCGCGCCGGCGTTCGCGCACCTGACCCCCAATTCCGAAGTGCAGTTGGACTTAGGCCCGGACGCGGCGATCGCCGATATCGTCATCCCGCAGGGCGAATATGGCTTTGCGACCGGCAATCCGACCGACAACACGCCGGACGCGCTGGCGACCGCGTCGCGCTTCCTTACCCATCACGTCCGCGTGCAAGCCGCTGACGGACGCGCTTGGCGGATGGCAATCCGCTCGATCGGGTTCGAACAGATCGCGGGGCCGCCCGACCTGCACGCTATCGTCGCACTGTCCCCGCCGCCGGGGGCGTCGACGCGGCGGCTGACCCTGGGTTGGAGAGCGATCATCGACCGGGTGCCCAGCCATTTCGTGCTGTTCGTGCTGCGCTCCGACTTTGCGGCTGGGCAACTCAGTGAGGACCGGCGCATCCTTGGCGCGCTGCAGGGCGAGCGGCGGACGCTGGCCATCGATCGCGGTGACACAGGACTTCTGCGCGGTTTCATGGCCGCGGTCCGGGTCGGTATGCGGCACATTGCCGAAGGGCATGACCATCTGCTGTTCCTGCTCGCACTGCTGCTGCCTGCGCCGATGCTCGCGGCCAGTGGGCGCTGGCGCACGCCGCGCAATGCGCGCACGACGCTCTGGCACCTCGCGGCCATCGTCACAGCCTTCAGCATCGGCCACAGCCTCACGCTCATCGGCGCTGCGGCCTTCGGCTGGCAATTGCCCGCGCCGCTTGTCGAGGCTCTGATCGCGGTATCCATCCTCAGCTCGGCGATCCACGCCTGGCGGCCGCTATTTCCGGGCCGGGAGCCAGCCGTCGCGGCCGGCTTCGGTCTCGTTCACGGCCTCGCTTTCGCAACGGTCGTCGGCCATTTCGGGCTCGGGGCCACCGAGAAGGCGCTGTCGATCTTGGGCTTCAATCTCGGCATCGAACTGGTGCAACTCGCGGTCGTTGCCGCCGTCACGCCACTGCTGCTTTGGCTCGCAGCGACACGCGGTTACCCCGCAGCCCGTTCGACCGGTGCGGCATTTGCCGGTCTCGCGGCGGTCGCATGGCTCGCCGAACGGATCAGCGGCTCCGCCAATCCGGTGGGCCGATCAATCGATTGGGCGCTCGGCGAAGCGATCTGGCCGATTGGCATCCTCCTCGCCGTGATGCTCGCGTGGCGCTTGTTCGAACTCTACCGGAGCCGCTTTCCGCGCGACGCCGCCTAGCGCCGCATTGCCGCCGTCTTGTCGCGTGCGGCGCGGAATTCGCTGTCTGCGCTCCACTCCGGCCATTCGCGACTATTGGCGAGGCTTGAGCCGAGTTCATAGAGCATCGATAGGTCGGCGGTCATGCCGGACAGGTTCCAGTCGGCGCTCCATTCGTCGGCGGGCTGGTGATAACGGTCGCGCACATAATCCTGGCCGATCTTGCGGCCGCGCTCGATTCCGCCATCGACGAGATCATTGCCCGATCCGAAGGAAATCGCCGGCACGCCCTTTTTGGCGAAGGGAAAATGGTCGGAGCGGAAGAAGCCGCCGGCCTCGGGGCGCGGATCGGGTGTGAATGTCCGGTCGCGAGTCTTGGCAATGCGGATCAGGTCATCGAGCAGGCCAAGACGGGCGCTGCCCGAGATGCTGAAATTGCGAGCCGGGCCGGACACGCCGAGCGAGTCGGTGTTGATGACGCCGACGGTCTTGCCGACGGGATAGAGCGGGTTCGACGCATAATATTCGGAGCCGAGCAGGCCTTTCTCCTCGGCGGTGACGGCGAGGAACACCACCGAGCGGTCGGGCTGCGGGTCCGACTTATAGGCGCGCGCCAGTTCGAGCAGCGCCGCGACGCCCGTCGCATTGTCGATGGCGCCATTGTAGATTTTGTCGCCGCGCGCATCGGGCTGGCCGACGCCGAGATGATCCCAATGCGCCGAGTGGATGACGAACTCATCGGGGTGGCCCTTGCCGCTGATCTTGCCGACAACGTTGCGCGAGGTGATGACCTGCGAATCGACGGCATAGTTGGCGGTGAAGGTGGCCTTGAGCGGCACCGGCTTGAAGCTGCGTGTCTGGGCGAGCGCCTTTTGCGCGTCGAAATCGAGCCCCGCGCCCTTGAACAGCTGCACCGCGAGATCGCGCTGGATCCACGCCTCCATCGGCACATGCGCCTTGGCGGCGTCCTTGCGCACAATATCGAACATCGTGTTGGTGTTGGAATTCTTGACTGTCGCCCAGCCGTAGGCCGCAGGCGCGGTTTCGTGGATGATCAGCAGGCCCGCCGCGCCGCGCCGCGCCGCTTCCTCATATTTATAGGTCCAGCGGCCATAATAGGTCATCGCCTTGCCGCCGAAGTCGCCGGCGCCGGTTTCGAAATCCGGATCGTTGACGAAGACCACGGCGACTTTGCCCTTGAGGTCGACCCCCTTGTAGTCGTCCCACTTCCGCTCGGGCGCGCTGACGCCGTAGCCGATGAACACCATCGGCGCGCTCTTGATGTCTACCAATTTCGCGCCGTTCAGCGCGGCGCGCACCGAAATCTGCTCGCCTTGCGTCAGCGGCATCGTCGTTCCGCCCTGCGCAATCGTCAGCGAAGGAGTGCCGCTGATCGATGCGCGCAGCAGCGGCACTGCCTGCGTCCAGCCGCGCTTGCCGTCCTTCAGATCGCCGCCCGGCTCCAGCCCGATCGCCTGCATCTGCTCGGTGATGAAGGCGACCGTCTTGTCCTCGCCGCGCGTCGCCGGGCCGCGACCCTCGAAGGCGTCAGACGACAGCGTCTTGATGACGGATGAGAGCCGGGGCGCGTCGAATGAAGGCGCTGCAACGGCGGCAGCTGCCGAGAGGAGAAGGGCCGAAACAACAAGCAGGCGCATGGAAATTGTCCCCGACACGAACATGGTCTTCCGGCTTACCGGCGGCGGCTGCGTACGACAAGCCGCAGCCTCTTTTGGCTTGTCTAAAGGGTCTGCCCAAACGATAGGTAAGACATATACCAATCATTTCCGTTGTTTGAGTTGCGTAACGAGGCTAGGGCAACGGATCGGGAGTGCCCAATGCATCAGATCGCCTTTGGCGTCATCGGCCTGGTCCAGACGCTCGACTACGACCTGACCCTGCGCCAGCTCGCTGCGCTTGCGCTGCTCAATTCGCGCGAATCGCCGATGACTGTCCGCGACGTCGCCTCGACACTCGGCATCCACAAGCCTGCGACCTCGCGTGCGCTGGTCGCGCTCGAACGGCGGGGCTGGATCGTCCGGACGAAGGGCGAGTCCGACAAGCGCGACGTGCTGGTCGCGACGACCGAGTCCGGTCGCGTGGCGATGCAGGCGATCGTCGAGGCCATGGAGATCATCCGTCCTTCGACAAGGCCGCCGACGATCAAATGACGCGCATTGTCGGTGCACGCCGCAGGCGTTAGCCTTCCGTGATGATCCGCATTCTGATCGCTGCAGGTTTGCTGGTGGCAAGCCTCATCGCCGTACCGACCTTCGCGCAGCTGACGCCCCTCCCGCACGCGACGGAGGGCGATGTCGAGTTGCGCGATTTCCGCTTCCGCTCGGGCGAAACGCTACCCTCGCTGCGCATTCATTATCTGACCCTCGGCACGCCGAAGCGCGACGCGGGCGGTCGGATCGTCAACGCCGTCATGGTGCTGCACGGTACGGGCGGATCAGGGCGGCAGTTTCTCAGCCCGCAATTCGCCGATGAGCTTTACGGCCCCGGCCAGCCGCTCGATCTCGGCAAGACCTATGTCATCCTCCCGGACGGCATCGGCCACGGCAAATCCTCGAAGCCGAGCGACGGGTTGAAAATGGCTTTCCCGCAATACGACTATGATGACATGGTCGAGGCGCAGCGCCGCATGCTCGCGGAAGGGCTGGGTGTCACGCAGCTGCGGCTGCTGATCGGCACCTCGATGGGGTGCATGCACGCGTTCTTGTGGGGCGAGGCGCATCCGGGCTTTGCCAGAGCGCTGATGCCGATGGCCTGCCTGCCGGGGCCAATTGCCGGCCAGAACCGAGCATGGCGCAAACTCGCGATCGAGTCGATCCGCGCCGATCCGGCCTGGGCTGGCGGCGATTACACAAGTCAGCCGGTCATGGGCCTCCGGGGTGCGGTGAACCTGCTCACCATCGCGGGCGGCGCGCCGCTGGCATGGCAGGCGCAGTTTCCCACGCGCGAATCGGTCGATAACGCCTTCCCCGACCGTGTGGCCAAGGACATTGCGACCCGCGACGCCAACGACCTGCTCTATCAGCTCGATGCCTCGCGCAATTACGATCCCTCGGGGGCATTGGAGCGCATCAAGGTGCCGGTCATGTGGGTGAACAGCGCCGACGACTTCATCAACCCGCCGGTGCTCGGGATCGCCGAACCAGCCGCAAAGCGCATGCCGAAGGCCCGCTTCCGGCTGATCCCCGCTAGCAAGGACGGCAAGGGGCACGGCACCCACACCTGGGCCAAATTCTGGAAAGCCGATCTTATCGACTTGCTGACCCGCTCGGGCGAGTAACCACGGACATAGTGCGGTCAGAATCGGGCGGCATGAGCCGGTGATGCCGCAACGCCACCCCTCGATCCTGCTGACGCTCTATTCGCTCGGACAGGGCGGTGCCGACCGGGTTTCGGCACATGTTGCGCGGGGATTTGCCGAGGCAGGATTCCGGACCGAGGTGGTGATCTTCGGCGGCGGCGGCGAAGCCACCGAAACGCTGCTGCCGCTGTTCGGCGAGCAGGTGCGTCTGACCGTCCTCGGTCCCGAAAGCGGATCGCGGACCCGCGATCTGATCCGCCGCTTTCCTGCTTTTGTCCGGCACCTCAAGGATGTGCGCCCGGATTGCCTCATGTCGACTGGCAACAGCATGAATTGGGTCAGTGCGCTTGGCCGATCCCAGTCCGGTCTCCGCAATTGCCGCCTTGTGCTCAAGACGACCAATCCGATCATCCGTTCGCGCGACACGGGAATGCGGGCCTGGGCCCGCCACGCCGGCTATGCACGCGCCTTCGCCGCTGCCGACCGTGTGCTGGCGCTGAGCGATGCGGAGACCGCCGAACTCGCGGCGGCATTTCCGGACGCAGCGGACCACTTTCGCACCGTCACCAATCCCTATGTCACCGACCGCATGTTGCAAAGTTCAGCAAAAGCGCGCGAGTCCAGGCTCATCTTGGGTGTCGGCAGGATGATGCCGCAAAAGCGGTTTGATCTGCTGCTGCGCGGCTTTGCGAAGTGCCAGCATCCGGACGCACGGCTGACCATTCTCGGCGACGGCCCCGATCGCGCAGCGCTAACTGCGCTCGCGAACCATCTCGGCATTGCCGACCGCGTGTCGATGCCGGGGTTCGTCACGAATGTCGCGGACTGGTATGCCCGCGCCAGCCTGTTCGCGCTGCCCTCGGTCTATGAAGGCCTGCCCGCGGTCGTGCTCGAAGCAATGGCGGCCGACTGTCCGGTCATCTCGACCGATTGCTTCCCGGCGGCTCAGGAACTGGTCGGCCGAGCGCCTGGATGTGCGATCATCGATCCGCCCGAGCCCGATCGATTGGCAGCGCTCATCGATGCGCAGCTCACCAGCGCGGTGCCGGTGGACGTCCGCGCGACCGCGCTTCGCTACAGCATCGCCAATGGGCTGCAGAGCCATGTGGCCTGCGTCCGGGACGTGCTGAATTTGGGTCGGGGCTAGCTGCCCAGCCGCGGGGGGAACGCAGCGCCAGCTCTCGTGCGACTTGGTCGGGCCGGCGGAATCGGAAGCGCCTCTCGGATGGCTCGCTATTGCTGGCGATAAGCCTCTGCGGGCGCTTCCGTCGGCAGGAACGGCCCAACGCGCAGCGCCATCGTTTCGCCGCAGCGGGGGTTACGCGGTGGAACTTTGCCCGCCACACATGTCGGCAGGGGACGCGACCGGGGGGCTAGCGATAATGTTGAAACGCACTGCGACGCTGGCACTGGGGCTGTTCCTCTCGCTCGGGATCGCCATGCCGGCAGCGGCGCAGGACTTCGGTTCGCAGCGCTGGCAGTGCGCACCCTTCGCTCGCGCGATTTCCGGAATTCAACTGTTCGGCGATGCGGCCAGCTGGTGGGGCCAAGCGCTCGGCCGCTATGCGCGTGGCAACGCGCCCGCCATCGGCGCAGCGCTCGTCTTCAAAGCCGCGCATGCCATGCGCGTCGGTCATGTCGCGACGGTCACCGGCATCATCGATTCGCGCACCGTCAAGGTCACCCACGCCAACTGGTCGCCAATCAACGGCCGCCGTGGCCAGATCGAGACCGACGTGAAGGTCGTGGACACCTCGCCCAACAACGACTGGAGTTCGGTCAAGGTCTGGTATGCACCGATCAAGGCAGTTGGTAATTCGGCCTATCCAGTGTTCGGCTTCATCTACCCGGACAGCAACGCAAAGCAGATCGCGCGGATCGATCAACCTTCGGTCGAGATGAGCGCTGAAGTGCTTGCGCCCGAAGGCGAAGTTGCCGGCGCAACCAGCGTCGCCGACTGAACCAAGCGCCCGTGTGGCGCTGGCTAGAGTAGCCGCAGGTCCACTAGCCGTTGTCGCAGCGCCGGCTCGCCCGTGAACAGATGCCCGACAAAGCCTGACGCTTCGCTGGCCGCGACATTGTCGGCGCGATCGTCGATGAACAGTGCGTCGCCCGGCGCTAGGCCGAACCGGCGCATGGCGAGGTCGAAGATCGCCGGATTTGGTTTGACCATGCGCTCGTCGCCCGACACGACGATATCGCGGAAATGCCGGAACACCGGGGCGGTTGCCATGAAGCGTGGCCAGAATTCATGGCTGAAGTTGGTGATCGCGTAGAGCGGAATACCCGTCGCGGTAAGGTCTTCGACCAGTTCGATCATACCGGGGACGGGACCGGAAATCGTCTCCAGCCAGCGCGGCCCATAGGCTTCGATCAATGTACGATATTGCGGGTAGAGGGCGATCAGTTCGGCCGAGGTATCGGCGAGATCGCGGCCTTCATCATGCTGGAAATGCCAGGCATGAGTGACGACGTTCGACAGGAACCAGTCGAGTTCGACCGGGTCTGAAATCAGTTTCTTATAGAGGTGACGCGGGTCCCACTCATAGAGGACCATCCCGACATCGAACACCACTGCGCGCATGCGCGCAGTGCCGATCAGCCCTGACGCGCCTTGAAGCGGCGGTTGGTCTTGTTGATCACATAGGTACGGCCGCGGCGGCGGATGACGCGGCAGTCCCGGTGACGCCCCTTGAGTGACTTGAGGCTGTTGCGAATCTTCATGGCGTCGGTCCGTCCGGCGTCTAGGGTGTTCTGGAAAGCGTGCGTCCCTAGAGGCGGGTGCGCGGGAAGTCAAGGCAAGCAGCCGCCTTTCCGCCATGCGCCGCGCCGCCTATGTTAGCGGCGATGGCCCTGTCCGCACTCCGTTCGATCTTCGCGCGCCCGCGACCCGTGCACCGGGTGCCCGACGGGCGGCGCATTTACGCGATTGGTGACATCCATGGCCGGATCGATCTGTTCGACCAATTGGTAGCCCAGATCGACGCCGATCGCGACGGCAGGCGGCCAGAAATCGTGCTGCTTGGTGATTATGTCGATCGCGGGCGCGGGTCCGCCGAACTCGTCGAGCGGCTGAGCAGCGGCGCGCTGCCCGACTGGGCCGACTGGGTGTGCCTCAAGGGCAATCACGAGCAGGCCATGCTCGATGCACTGGCGCCCGGCGGCGACCGCGCGATGGAGAAATGGCGCAATTTCGGTGGCCGCGACACGATGCGCAGCTATCAGGTGCCCTCGACGCTGTCGTTCGGCGACGACATGGCGGCACTGCGGGCGGAAATCCTTAAACGGGTGCCGAGGCGGCACATTGACTGGATGCACAAGCTGCGGCTTGGCCATCAGGCGGGCGACTATGTTTTCGTCCATGCTGGCATCCGCCCGGGCGTGCCGCTGAAGGCGCAGAACCCGCTCGACCTGATGTGGATTCGCGAGGAGTTTCTCGACTCGCGCGCCGATCATGGCTTCACCGTCGTGCACGGGCACAGCATCAAGGCCGAAGTGGACGAACGTCCGAACCGCATCGGTATCGACACCGGGGCTTATGCGTCGGGACGGCTCACAGCGCTGGTGCTTGAGGGCGACACGCGGCGATACTTGGCGACAGGTAGCTGACGGAGCACAAAGCCAATCCCGATCGACGACGGATAGCGCGATTGCTGTCGGCCTGTCACAATTGTCGTATGCTCAACTCTATCGAACACCATTTGCGATGGGAGCCGCTGCCCGGCTTGCCGGAACACCCGTTCGAAACCGTTCGCCTAGACTATGATGGCTTTCGCCTTGCCGCGAACGCGCTTTACGCATTGGACCCGCCCTTTAGCGCTCTCCGCATCGACTTCGGACAAGTGAACGCTTTCAAGGCCTATGAAGAATTTTCAGACCCTTGGATGGATTCTCAGGCCGAGCAGCCAATGATCGCGAACCCCCAATTGAACCCGTGGGTATGGCCGTTGCAGCGGGTCGAAAACTCTGCCTGGATCAAGCGCGTGGTGGGCCGAAACGGAGGACTGGAAGGCTTCGAGTGGCAACATTTCGTTGTAGTCACCATGGACATATCGCTGCACGTGATGTCGGTGAACGACCCTGCCAGCGTGGAATTAGTCCCGTAGTTGGACATTCAGTCCCGCATTCAAAGCGCTGAAGTTGCGGCTTAGCCCCGCCGTTTCTCCAGCTGCTTCTCCCAGGCCAGCGCATGGCCGACGATTGTGTCGAGATTGCCCCAGCGCGGCTGCCAGCTGAAGGTTTCGGTGATGCGGCGGTTGTCGGAGACCAGCGAATCGGGGTCGCCGGCGCGGCGCGGGGCGAGGGTGCGCTGGATTGTCGTCCCTGCCACCCGATCCACGGCGTTCAATACCTCAAGCACCGAGAAGCCGCGGCTATAGCCGGCGTTGACGGTCAGCGAGACGTCCGGCTCGGCGATCAGCTGCCGCAGCGCCGCGACATGCGCACCGGCGAGGTCGGAGACATGGATATAGTCGCGCACGCCGGTCCCGTCGGGCGTCGCATAGTCGGTGCCCATCACCTGCACGCCCTCGCGCTTGCCGAGCGCTGCCTCGACCGCGACCTTGATCAGATGCGTCGCGCCCGCCGTCGATTGTCCCGTGCGGCCCTGCGGATCGGCACCGGCGACGTTGAAATAGCGCAGCGCGCAATAGTTGATCGGGTGCGCCGCGGCCGTGTCGCGCAGCATCAGCTCGGTCATCAGTTTCGAGGTGCCATAGGGGTTGATCGGCTGCTTGGGATCGTCCTCTTGCACCGGGCTGCGCTCGGGCAGGCCGTAGACGGCGGCGGTCGAGGAGAAGATGAAATGGCGGATGTCGTTCCGCACCGCCGAGGCGAGCAGCGAGCGGCTCTTCACGGTATTGTTCAGATAATAGTCGAGCGGCTTTTCGACCGATTCGGGGACGATGATCGAACCCGCGAAATGCATGATGGCCTTGATGCCTTGCTCGGCGGCGATGCGGTCGATCAGCGCCTCGTCGGCGATATCGCCCTCGTAGAAGGCCACGTCGTCGGGCACGGCCCAGCGGAACCCGGTCGTCAGATTGTCGATCACCGCGACCGGAAAGCCGGCGTCGCGCAGCGCGAGCACGGCATGGCTGCCGATATAGCCCGCTCCGCCAGTGACGAGAACGGGGGTGGACGACTCCATGCAAAGCTCCTGATCTGGACGAATTCGATTCGCCGCCTCAACGTGGTGCATCCGCAATTGTTGCCCGAGCGTTGAAGGTGCAACGTCTAATTATCGAAGAAGGTGGCTCGCCATGACAACCCGCCCGCTATTCGCTCTCGCTGCCGCGCTCGCCGTGTCCGCCTGCGCCACCTCCACGGGCGCCGATGTCACGCGATTCCACCTTGGCCAGCCCGTCGCGCGCACGACGATCGCACTGGTGCCGCAGCAGGGCGGCCAGGTCGGCACGCTGGAGTTTCGCAACTATGCCGATGCGGTGGCGGGCCAACTCGCGACACAGGGGTTCCAGCCGATCCTGTCGCCGCAACAGGCGGAGCTCATTGGACTCGTCGATTTCAATCAGGGCATTCGCGAAGGCGGGTCGCGCAGATCGGGCTTCTCGATCGGCATCGGCGGCGGCACCTTCGGGCGGCATGTTGGGGTCGGTGGCGGCGTGACGCTGCCCATCGGCAAGGCGAAGCCCAATGACATTGCCGTGTCGACACTCTCGCTGCAGATCAAGCGCCGCTCCGACGGGTCGATCGTCTGGGAGGGCCGCGCAGTGACCGAGGGGCGTGTATCGACGCCTGACGCCAGCCCGAGCGCCGTCGTGCCGCGACTGGCGGCCGCCATGCTCAACGGCTTCCCCGGCGCGTCTGGCCAGACGGTGCACGTCAAACTATAGCTTCGCCCATGTCCATCGCCATCAACGCCGCCTTCGACAGCGGCAATATCGAGGTGCGCCGCATCGGCGGGCCGTCCGACATCGAACTCGCGGTCCGCAAGGATCATCAGAGCGATTTCTACCAATGGTTTCACTTCCGCCTGACTGGCGCGGCAGGAGAGGCGTGCACGATCCGCATCGTCGATCTGGCCGGCAGCGCCTATCCGGGCGGCTGGACCGATTATGGGGCCTGCGTGTCTGAGGACCGGGCCGACTGGACGCGCGCCGACAGCAGCTATGCCGACGGCACGCTGACCATCCGCTACACGCCGATGGGCAACAGCGTCTGGTTCGCCTATTTCGCGCCCTATTCGATGGAGCGGCACCACGATCTCATCGCCGAGGTCGGACAGGAGGCCGGAGTCGAGGTGTCGGTGCTCGGCACCACGCTCGACGGCCAGTCGATGGACCTCGTCGAACTCGGCGACGGGCCGCTCAATATCTGGCTCATCGCGCGCCAGCATCCCGGCGAGACGATGGCCGAATGGTGGATGGAAGGCGCGCTGGAGCGGCTCGTCGATCCCGCCGACCCGGTGGCGCGGGCGCTCCGGGCGAAGGCGCGCTTCCACATCGTCCCGAACATGAACCCCGATGGGTCGCGGCGCGGGCATTTGCGTACGAATGCGGCCGGCGCGAACCTCAACCGCGAATGGGCCGCGCCGAGCCTCGAACGTTCGCCCGAGGTGTTCCATGTGCTGAACCGCATGGCGGAGACGGGCGTCGATTTCTGCCTCGACGTGCACGGCGACGAGGCGCTGCCCTATAATTTCATTGCCGGTTTCGATGGCATCCCCTCGCTGACCGAGCGACAGATGCGGCTGCTGAAGGGCTATCAGGCCTCGCTCGAACGGCTGTCGCCCGATTTCCAGACCAAGCACGGCTATCCGCCAGCCCCGCCCGGCAAGTCGAACATGACGATGTCGACCAATGCGCTCGCCGAGCGCTTCGGCTGCCTCGCGATGACGCTGGAAATGCCGTTCAAGGACAATGCGAACCTTCCCGACCCGCGCTACGGCTGGTCGCCCGAACGGTCGAAGGCGCTCGCCCGCGACTGCCTCGCGGCGCTCCTCGAAGTGATCGGCGACCTGCGCTAGCGATGCTGCGGATCGTTGCGGACGACCTGACCGGCCCGGAAATCGCCGCGCTGCTGCAACGTCACCTCGACGGCATGCACGAGAATTCGCCGCCGGAGAGCGTGCATGCACTCGACCTCGACGCGCTGCGCGCGCCCGGCATCCACTTCTGGTCGGCGTGGGAGGGCGATGCGCTGGCGGGCTGCGGCGCGCTCAAAGTACTCGACGCCAGCCACGGCGAGATCAAGTCGATGCGCACTGCCGACGCCTTCCTCGGCCGCGGCGTCGGCACCGCGATCCTGCGGCATATCCTGTCGGAAGCGCGTCGAATGGGCCTGACCCGGCTCAGCCTCGAAACCGGATCGACCCCGGCCTTCGCTGCTGCGCACCGGCTCTATGTTCGCCACGGATTCTTGCCGTGCGGCCCGTTCGGTAGTTACCGGGACGACCCGTTCAGCCGTTTCTTCACGCTGGACCTTTCAGCCTAACGCGCTAGCCTCGGTACGGAGGCGATATGACAGCTGTGCCAACCAATAAGTCGATGCCAGCGGGCTGTTCGACAGTCATCGGCTGGGTCGTCGGCTTCATCGCCCTTTTGCTGATCATGCTGGTGATCGACGGCATCTATTATGTCATCGCAAGCAATGCACCTGTCTCGCTCTACTGCCTCGGCGCGGCGCTTGGGGGTTTGGTTGCTCATGCCGTTGCCAAAGGGCTGGAGGCGGCAGACGCGGCAGGCAAGACGCTTTTGCGGACCGTATCCCGCAAGGCTCTCGAAGATCTACGTCGCGCTGCGCTGATATTCGCCGGCGCGACGGCCGCCGTCTGGATCGCCCAGGTCGGCCTCAACCTCTACCGCGACCAGCTGCAACCATCGCAGGCGCTGATAGCGGAGCGGCGTTTCTACGAACTGGCTGCGGCTTTGAAGCCCTATGCATCGCTATCGGCCGCCGCTGCACTCATCGGCGGCGCACTTGCCGCGTCCGTGGCGCTGCGCAGCTATGCGCCGCTCGTGGCCGTCGCCAAGGTGCGCAAATGGCTGTCGACGCTGCTCGCGGTTCTGGCGGGGGCGACCATGTTTGGCTTCGTTGCCGTCGACAATGGCGATGCACGCTACGATTTCGTAGCCAGCCCGATCCGTGCGCAGATCGCCGCAAATATCGCCGAAACGGTGCGGCTCCGGAAGGACGCTGCTGCGCTGCGCTGGGCCGCCGCTGAAATGCAGACTCAGGTCGTGCCGGGCGGTGAAGTGGCACGGAGGTTAGCCGCGCTGCAGTCTGCTGCCCAACAAATCTGTGCCAAACGGCGCGATGGTGACGGAAGCCGGCCACCCGATCCTGCCGGTTGCGATTGGGACGAATATGCGCGCATTGCGCTGTGGAGACCGCCCGCCGAGGATGTGCCAACCTCCACCAATCGGTATTGGGTGCCGGAATTCACCACCGATGTCATGGTTGGTCCGACGCTTGAGGACATGACGCCGCTGGTTGCAGTCCGGGCCGACAGGCCGGCGTTCGGCGAGCTTTCGGTGCTGCTGGCGCGGACGCGCGCCGCGTTGAACGACGCGGCGGCAGCGGAGAGCGCTGTGCGCGGCGTTGCGACCAAGGCGCTTGCCAAGGCGATCGGTAACCCCGTCGAGGGACTGGCAGGGGCGCTCATCGACGCTTGGCGGGATGCGCTCCTGAGCGAATTGGCGACGGAAGGGCAGAAACAGATCGAGGCGCGCCTCGCGGATCTTCGGACTCGCGATGCCAACGGGCTGAACGACCTGCTCCGCACCGACCGCGCCAGCCTTCCGGTGCCGGACACGCGCACGCCGCAACAGATCGAACGGTTCGTCGCGGATCGGTACCGGGCCTATGCGGAATTCCGCGCGCATCGCGCCGAGATCGCGGCGGCAGCCCGTGACGAAGTGCTCGGCTTTCGGGACGACAGCCGGGATGTGGTGAAAGACCACGCTGTCGAGCATCGCGTCGAATTTCATGCGCGCGGACGCTGAGCGCCGGGTTGAGGTCGGCGGCGGCCTGCGCTAACCGCTGGCCGCGCACCAGCCGCCCGAACCGGAGACCCCATGCCCAGCCTCGTCCTGCTTCGTCACGGGCAATCCGCCTGGAATCTCGAAAACCGTTTCACCGGCTGGTGGGACGTCGATGTGACCGAGGTCGGCGCGGCGGAGGCCAAGGCGGCGGGCGAGTTGCTCAGTGCGAAGGGCTATGACTTCGACATCTGCTTCACGAGCTTCCAGACCCGCGCGATCAAGACGCTCAACCTCGCGCTGGAGGCGATGGGGCGGCTGTGGCTGCCGGTGGTCAAGGACTGGCGTCTGAACGAGCGCCACTATGGCGGGCTGACCGGCCTCAACAAGGCCGAGACAGTTGCGAAGGCCGGGGAAGAACAAGTCAAGATCTGGCGCCGCAGCTTCGACATCCCGCCGCCGCCGCTCGAAGCCGGCAGCCCCTACGACCTCAGCGCCGACCGCCGCTATGCCGGCGTTGCCGTGCCCGCGACCGAAAGCCTCAAGGACACCATCGCCCGCGTGCTGCCCTATTGGGAGAGCGCGATCGTCCCCGAACTCAAGGCGGGCAAGCGCGTGATCATTTCCGCGCACGGCAACTCGCTGCGGGCACTGGTCAAGCATCTGTCGGGCATATCCGACGCCGACATCCCGAACCTCGAAATCCCGACCGGGCAGCCGCTGGTGTATGAGCTGGATGCGGATTTGAAGGCGACCGACCGCTTCTATTTGCGGGATCGCTGAGCCGCTCGCGCAAGGCAGGACAACGTGGTTGTCGCCTGCCACCCCCGCCGCTAAGGTCCGGCGCTTCCTGAACCGGGGGCATATAGTGGACCAACCACGCGTCGGCATCATCATGGGCAGCCGCTCCGATTGGGAGACGATGCGCCACGCTGCCGACACGCTGGCAGCGCTCGGCGTGCCGCATGAAACCAAGGTCGTATCGGCGCACCGCACGCCCGAGCGCATGCGCGACTATGCGGCCGCTGCGGCAGGGCGCGGCCTTAAGGTCATCATCGCGGGTGCCGGCGGCGCGGCGCATCTGCCCGGCATGACGGCGGCGATGACGCGCTTGCCGGTGCTCGGCGTACCCGTCGAATCCCATGCGCTGAAGGGCATGGATAGCCTGCTCTCCATCGTGCAGATGCCCGCCGGCATTCCGGTCGGCACGCTCGCGATCGGCAAGCCGGGCGCGATCAACGCGGCGCTGCTCGCGGCATCGATGCTGGCGACAACCGACGAGGCGCTGGCCGGGCGGGTCGAGGCCTGGCGTGCGGCGCAGACCGATGCGGTGGCCGACAGCCCCGAATGACCGCCAACCGCATGATCCCGCCCGGCTCGACCATCGGCATTCTCGGCAGCGGCCAGCTCGGGCGCATGCTGGCGCTGGCCGCCGCACCGCTCGGCTACCGCGTTCACATCTTCGCGCCTGACGCCGAATGCGCGACCGATGTCGCCGCCGACATGACGCGCGGTGCCTATGACGACGTCGCGGCGCTCGATACCTTTGCGGCCGGCGTCGATATCGTCACCTATGAGTTCGAAAATGTCGATGTCGCGGCCGTGACGCATCTCGCGGGCCGCGTCGGCGTGCATCCCGGCGCGCGCGTGCTGGAGATCAGCCAGGACCGGCTCAACGAGAAGCGCTTCATCGAGGGACTGGGCGGACGGCCCGCGCCCTATCGCGCCGTCGACACGCGGGCCGACCTCGACGTGGCGCTGGCGGGCCTCGGCACGCCGGCGATCCTGAAGACGCGGCGCATGGGCTATGACGGCAAGGGGCAGGCTCGCATCGAAACGCCCGCCGATGCCGACGCGGCCTGGGCGCGGACCGGCGGCGCGCCCTGCGTGCTCGAAGGTCTGGTGCGCTTCGACACCGAATTTTCGGTGCTGCTCGCGCGCGGCGCCGACGGCGACATGCGTCTCTATGACCTGCCCGAGAACAGCCATTCAGCGGGCGTGCTGGTGCGGTCGGTAGTGCCGGCCGGTGCGGTGGTGGCCGCGTGCGCCGAGGAAGCCATTGCGCTTGCGCGGCGCACCGCCAACGCGCTCGATCATGTTGGTCTGCTGACGCTCGAATTCTTCGCGACCACCGATGGACCGGTGTTCAACGAAATGGCCCCGCGCGTCCACAACAGCGGCCACTGGACGATCGAGGGCGCGCGTGTCAGCCAGTTTGAGAACCACATCCGCGCCATTTGCGGCCTGCCGCTGGGCTCGACAGCGCTGACTGCACCATCGGTGGTCATGGAAAACCTGCTTGGCGACGCGGTGCGCGACTGGCGCAAGCTGCTCGCCGACCCGAAAGCGCATCTGCATCTCTACGGCAAGACCGAAGTCAAGCCGGGCCGCAAGATGGGCCATGTGACGTGGCTGTGAGACGCCGAACGGCCCGTCATCCTGACGAACGTCAGGATCTCCCGCCGGGTAGCCGCTAACATCGATGAGATCCTGACGTTCGTCAGGATGACGGATATTCTCACCGCCCCGTCGCCCGCTCGACAGGCTTCAGGTACGATTTATTCGGGGTGGTCCGCCTTCCTGGATCTCCCTAGGTCGAAGCACGACGAAGCGGCGGGAATGATGGCGCAGGGTTATCAGGCACTGACCGAAAAGGAGAAGCAGACGCTTCGGCTGCTGCTGGCCGGTCATGATGCCAAGTCGATGGCGCGGCACTTCGGCCTCTCGGTCCATACCGTCAACGAGCGCCTGCGCGACGCCCGCCGCAAGCTGTCGGCGTCGAGTAGCCGGGAGGCGGCTCGCGTGTTGCGCGATGCGGAAGGGTCTGCCCCCGATTCGGTTGTGGACAACCATTTGCGGGACGTCACTGGCGCAAGTTCCGCGCAATCCCTTCCGAACTCGACCGCGGGATCGCCGTCATCGGGGCGGGCGACCTGGGTCGCGGGAGGATTGGTCATGATTTTACTTGCAGCTGCCTTGCTCATGTTCGGGACTGCACCGGAGACGCCCGCCGACCCGGCCGGTTCGGCGACCGTCGCGGAATCCGCCGTCACGCAATCGACGCGGCTATGGCTGGCGCTCGTCGATGCGGGCAAGTGGCAGGAGAGCTGGGCAGCTACCGGCAAGTCGTTCCGAAAGCTCAATACGGTCGAGGTATGGCAGTCGGTTTCGATCAAGGTGCGCCTACCGCTGGGGCAGCCCTCGTCACGTGTCTTGGTCAGCGAGCAAAGCGTGCCAGCCATCCCGGCCGGAAACCAGATCGTCAAGTTCCGGACGGACTTTGCCAACAAGTCAGGGGTGATCGAGACGGTGGCGCTAGCCCCTGAGAACGGTACATGGCGCGTGGTGGGTTACTACATCGACTGAAGGTAGCGTCGGGCGGCGTCAGGCTTCCGCTTGGGTCCGCGCCGCCCGCTCGAAAAGCCACACCCGGATCGCGCTCGATAAATTGGTGGTGCGTGCCTCGTCGATGTCGGCGATCAGTGCGTTGAGCGGTTGCCCCATGTCCCGCGCCGCGGCAACCAGCGCCTCCCAGAACACCTTCTCCAGACTGATCGATGTCCGGTGCCCCTGTATCGTCACCGATCGTTTGACGAGCTGGCCGCGCGCGCCTGCGCCGGTCATCGCCGCCGGGCGATATGGATCGCCACGGCGAAGACGATCTCGATGCCGCCGATGATCAAGGCGAACGGGCCGCCAGCCAGCGTGGGCGAGAACAGTGCGATCGCGCCGGCCGCGGCGATCGCGGTGCCGAGCGCCCAGTAGAGCATCGACCCGTAGAGCGTCCGGAACATAAAATAGCGCGCGGCGACGACCAAGGCGAAGGCGGGAATCACGAGCGCACCCGCGCGCGGCAACAGCGCATAGGCGACGACGATCGCCGCGATCAGCGCGAAGGTGGTCTCTCCGGCAAGACGCGTCAGCGGGTTGGCGGGATCGGTTGCCGGGCAGCGCAACGCGAATTTGGCGAGCAATACGGAGACGGGGTGAATCGCCATGCCGCCGAAGAACAGCGTCGCGAACGCCGCCGGGAGACCGTAGCTCATCCACACCGCACCGACCGCGAGCCAGACCGCACCCGATACGAACACGCCGGCCGCACCGCCATTATAGGCCCGGTCGAAGTCCGCTTGCGCCGCCGCTATGTCCATGCTGCCTTCTCCAAGCCGGTCGCTTGCGTCAGTACATATGCTGGCCGCCGTTGATGCTGAGCGTCGAGCCGGTCACGAATCCGCCGTCCTCGGAGCAGAGGAAGGCGACGCCGCGCGCGATTTCGCTGGCTTGGCCCAAGCGGCCGACCGGGATTTTCGCAACGATCTTTGCGAGCACGTCGGGCGGGACGGCGGCGACCATATCCGTGTCGATATAGCCCGGTGCGATCGCGTTGACGGTGATGCCCGAGCGCGCCGCTTCCTGCGCGAGCGCCTTGGTGAAGCCGTGGATGCCCGACTTGGCGGCGGCATAATTGACCTGGCCGTATTGGCCCGCCTGGCCGTTGATCGATCCGATATTGACGATGCGGCCCCAGCCGCGCTCGCGCATGCCGGGGAACACCGCCTTCGCCATGTTGAAACAGCCGCCGAGATTCACGTCCATGACCTCGCGCCACATTTCATAGGTCATCTTCATCAGCGTGCCGTCACGCGTGATGCCGGCATTGTTGACGAGCACATCGACCGGCCCGAGTTCGGCGGCGACGTGCGCCACGCCGTCCTGGCAGGCGTCATAGTCCGCAACATCCCATTTATAGGCGGAGATGCCGCAGCGGTTCGCGAACTCCTTGGCGCGCTCCTCATTGCCGGCATAGTTGGCCGCCACGGTCATGCCCATGTCGCGGAGCGCAAGGCTGATCGCCTCGCCGATGCCGCGCGATCCCCCGGTCACGATTGCTACGCGTCCCATTTTGCCATTCTCCCCAGCGCTTTTGTTAGGCGCAGACTAGGCGGCTGTCCGGCCTCGCTCAAGACGCCGCCGGTAGTTTGTTTATGCGAACGCCTCGCAATAACTGTTGACGGTGCGAACGGTTCTCAATAGCAACAACAGCATGTTTGTTGCTGCCCCTCGACCATCCAGCCACCCGGCATTTCTGGCACTCGGCTGCGTCGGCTTCATCGCGAGCGACCCGGCCTGGGCGGCGAATGACGATGCGGCCAATGTCGACGATTCAGGGGCGGAAACCATCGTGGTGACCGGCACGCGCAGCGCCAAGACCGAACTGGAGTCCGCCAAGGCCGTCGCGCCGCTGCTCGATACGCCGCGCTCGATCGTCGTCGTCGACAAGACGGTCATCAAGGAGACCGGCTCGGCGACGCTCGTCGATGCGTTGCGCACCGTGCCGGGGATCACCTTCGGCGCGGCGGAGGGCGGCAATCCGATCGGCGACCGGCCGTTCATCCGCGGCTTCGATTCGCAGGGCTCGACCTATCTCGACGGCGTGCGCGACATCGGCTCGCAGAGCCGCGAGGTGTTCGCGGTCGACCAGCTTCAGGTGGTGCGCGGTTCCGATTCGACACTGGGCGGGCGTGGCTCCGCAGGCGGGTCGCTCAACATCATCTCGAAGCTGCCACAGCGCCGCGACTTCGTCGCTGCCGACGTCAGCTATGGAACCGCCGACTACAAACGCGTGACTGCCGACGCCAACTACCACCTGACCGACAGCGTCGCGGTGCGGTTGGCCGGTGCGTGGCATGATCAGGATGTCGCGGGCCGCGATGCGGTGTTCCAGAAGCGCTGGGGCGTTGCGCCATCGATCACCATCGGCCTTGGCACGCCGACGCGCATGACGCTCGCTTATTATCATCTCGACAGCGACGAGCTGCCCGACAGCGGCCTGCCCTTCCTCTATGCGTGCAACACCAATGTCTGCAACGCGCCGCTCGGTTCGACGATCACCACGCCCGCGCTCGGCACGGTGACGACGGCGGGGGGGCAGACCGGCACGGTGAAACGCTCGACCTTCTATGGCCTCAAGAACCGCGATTTCCGCGACGCGACGACCGATCAGCTGACCGCACGCGCCGAGCATGATTTCGGCGGCATCACGCTCCGCAACACCGCGCGGTTCAGCCATACCAACCAAGCCTATATCTTCCTGCTGCCCGACGATTCGAGCGGAAACGTCTTCGGCACGACGGTCGCGAACAGCGGCAGCAACCTGACGAGTGGCGGCTATGTCTGGCGGCGCGCCAACACCCGCTACGGCTATACCGAAAGCCTGATCAACCAGACCGACCTGTACGGGAAGTTCGCGACGGGCGGCATCGAGCACAGTTTCGCGGCCGGCATCGAACTGTCGTGGGAGAAGGCGCGGCGCGGCGCATTCGTGACGCGCGGTTTCGTCAATTCGGCTGGCAACGAGCTGCTGTCGACCGGTTCGACGCTCAGCCCCCGCTGCACCGCCACGACCGTCGCGCGCTATTATTGCACGAGCCTGTTCAACCCGAACCCCGACGACCCCTGGGTCAATTATGCGAACGACACCTCGGGCGTGCAGGCTCCGATCTCACGGAACCTGCCGATCGCCGAGACTCAGAATGACGCGCGCACCCGCGCCATCTACGCCTTCGATTCGATGGCGCTGAGCGACCGGCTGATCCTGAATCTCGGCCTGCGCTACGACAGTTTCCGCTCGACGGTGACACCGGGCCAGCCGGTCACCGCGACGCAGACTTTCTCGCTGACCCGGCAGGACGATCTCGTCAATTATCAGGCCGGGCTGGTGTTCAAGCCGACGCCCGCGACGAGCTTCTATGCCTCCTACGCGACCGCCGCGACGCCGCCGAACAGCCTGCTCGGCGAGGGGCAGGAGTTCAACGCATTCGGCACGACCAACACGCAGGCGATCACCGACTCGCTGCAAGTTGAAAAGACCCGCTCCTACGAAATCGGTGCCAAGGCAGACCTGTTCCATGATCGGCTGTCACTCACCGGCGCGCTGTTCCAGACCGACACGCGCAATGCGCGCGTGACCAGCGACGCCAACAGCATCGCCTTCATCGGCAAGCGCCGCATTCGCGGGGTCGAACTCGGGGTCAACGGCACGCTCGCCAAGGGGTGGAGCATCGTTGGCGGCTATACCTATCTCGATGCGATCATCACAGACGCCGGCTTCACCGCCCTCACCGCGCCCGCTGTCGGCGCGCAGGCGGCAAAGACCGTGCTCGTCACCTCGGCGAGCAACGGCCAGCCCTTTCCGCAGACCGCGAAACACAGCTTCACCGTCTGGAGCAATTACCAGCTGACCTCCGCGCTCACGATCGGCGGCGGCGCGCTCTATTCGAGCCGGGTGTTCGGCGGCTATGCCGACGACCGCGCCGCGACGCAGACCGCCGCCGGTGTCGTCACCGTCAGCCCCGCAACGCGCATCCTCGCCCGCGCCGTCCCCGCTTATTGGCGCTTCGACGCGCGGCTGAACTATGCGGTCAGCGACGCCGTCGGCCTGTCGGTCAACGTGCAGAACCTCACCGACAAGGCCTATTTCAACCAGGTCTACACCAACCATTACGCCAGCATCGCGCCGGGGCGCAGCGCCTTTGCCACCCTCAGCGTCAAATATTGAGCCTGCGGCAATTGCCGCGATCAATGCGCTGAGCGCAGACGAACTCGCGCGCCGCTTGTCCGGCGACGGTGCTGCCGATCTTGTGCGCACGGCCGCCGAAGCCGGGTCGGCCGAAGCCCAGGCCTATTATGGCCAGATGCTGCTCGATGCCGGGCAGGCCGAGGCAGGCTTCGGCTGGTTCCGCGCCGCCGCCGCGCAGGAGCATTTGCAGGCGATCAACATGGTCGGGCGCTGTCACGATCTCGGCTGGGGCACGCCGATCGACAAGGCGGAGGCCGCGCGCTGGTATCTGATCGCCGCGCGGCGCGGCCTCGACTGGGGCATGTATAATTATGCGACGCTGCTCGCGCTCGGCGCAGGCGTGGCGGAGGACAAGGCGGCCGCCCTCGTCTGGTTCCAGCGCGCCGCCGCACTCGGCAATGCCAAGGCGATCAACTTTGTCGGTAGCTTTTATGAGGATGGCTGGGTCGTCGAGCACGATCTGGCGTCGGCGGCGGCCTGCTATGCGCGGGCGGCGGCGGGGGGCGATTTTCGCGGGCAGTTCAATCATGCGCGGATGCTCGCCGATGCCGGCAAGCCGCACGACGCGCTGCCCTGGCTCGCTAAGGCGGCAGCGGGCGGAAATGCCAGGTTCCGCGCGCAGGTCGCCGAGTGGCTCGACCGCTGCGGCCACCCAGACCTCGCCGCCGCACGGGAGTTCTTCGCATGCTGACTATCCCCGACGTGCTGACCCCTGCCGAGGTCACGCGCCTCCGCACCCTCATCGACGCCGCCGAGTGGATCGACGGTAATGCGACCTCGGGCGATCAGGCTGCGCTCGCCAAACGCAATGCGCAGCTCCCCGAAGGCTCGCCAGCCGCGCGGGAGGCGGGTGAGCTCGTGCTCGACGCGCTCGGCTGTTCGCCGCTGTTCGTTGCCGCCGCCCTGCCGCTCAAAGTCTATCCCCCATTGTTCAACCGCTATGCCGGGGGCCAGGCGTTCGACACGCATGTCGACACCGCGATCCGCATCCGGCGCGGCAGCGACTTCCGCATCCGCACTGACCTGTCGGCGACGCTCTTCCTCGCCGATCCGGACAGCTATGACGGCGGCGAGCTCGTCATCGAGGACCGGCCCGGCATCAAGCTGCCCGCCGGGCATCTGCTGCTCTACCCCGCGACGACGCTGCACCGCGTCACGCCGGTGACGCGCGGCACGCGCACCGCCTGCTTCTTCTGGGTCCAGTCGATGGTGCGCAGCGGCGAGGACCGGGCGATCCTCCTCGAACTCGACCGTGGGATTCAGGCGCTCGCCGCGCTAAGCGGGCAGGACGATCCCGAGATCATCCGCCTGACCGGCGTCTATCACAATCTGCTCCGCCGCTGGGCCGAGCTTTAGGAAGCCCCATGGCCCTCAACCAATCCGGCCTGCTGTTCGTGCCGAAGAGCTGGCAGCGCGTGACATTCCTGCACTGGCTGAAGCGCATCCACGCCTGGACGGGCTTCTGGGGCGCGCTGCTGTTCCTGATGATGGGGACGAGCGGCTTCCTGCTCAACCACCGCGACAAGCTCAAGATCGACGTCGACCAGCCCGTCGAGGTCTCCGAAATCGACCTGCCCGTCGCGCCCGGCACGATCAGCGATGCCGATGCGCTCGGCAAATGGGCGAAGAGCGCGCTCGGCCTCAAGGTCGATGCCCGTCCGCCGAAGGGCGGCAAGGACGGCCCCAAATCCTTCCTCGGCCGCGAGGTCGCGGAGGCCAAGGCGTGGAAACAGGCCTTCACCCTGCCCGACGCACGCGTGACAGTCAGCTACGTGCCCGGCGAAAGCCATGTGAGCGCCAAACGCGAGTCGCTCGGCTTCCTCGCGACGATCAAGAACATCCACAAGGGCACCGGCCTGCCCATCGCCTGGGTGCTGTTCCTCGACACCATCGCCGGCGCCCTGATCACGATGAGCCTGACCGGCTTCCTGCTGTGGACGCGGCTGCACGGCAGCCGACTCGTCGCGGGCGGGATCGTGCTGGGGAGTTTGGCGGTGTTTGCCTATGCGGGGGCGGGGGCGTTTTAGGGGGCGGTCCTCGTCCAAAGAACCGCTGCTGGGTCATCTAGCCGGGTGCTTCCACACAGCGACGGCTTCGGGTTGTTCTGACTACTTGTCGGCGCGTTCCTCGGTGCTCGCGGTCGCAACCCGTGCCTGCGCGATCTTGGCGCTCTCCGCTTTCAACGGCCGTGACACAGGGCAAACTTCTTGGACATAGGAGTTAAGCGTATTTGCGAGGCTCTCGGGCACCAATCGATAATAGACGAATTGGCCGCGCTTCTCGCTGGCGATCAATCCGGCGTTCTCAAGAACGGCGAGGTGTTGGGAAATCGCGGGTTTCGATATTTCGAAACGCGAGGCAATCTCGCCCGCGCTCAACTCGGTATGTGCGAGATAGGCGAGAATCTTCCGACGGGGCGTTGACGCGAGAGCTTCGAAGACCTTCTGCATATTCCCTATTTAAGGAGTAAGCTAATCGCTTGACAAGGGCATGGCATCATTTAAGCTATTCACTAAATAGCTTGGAGGTTTGCCCGATGGCTTCGATTGACCGGTGCGCCGTGAACAGCCTTGTCGAAAGTCCGGACGCCAGCCCCGTCGAGGGCATCGTTGAGTGGGATCCCGTTCACTCCTTGTGGAACGGCGGCATGGCTGCCGCCACGCTGCTCCTCGCCCCAATCCTTTTCAGCTGGGGTGCCGTTACGGTATTCCTCGGGCTGACCGGCGTGACAATTCTGCTTGGCCACAGCGTGGGCTTCCACCGTTGCCTGATCCACCGCAGCTTCGAATGTCCAACGTGGTTGAAATATGTGTTGGTCTGGACCGGCACGATTGTCGGCATGAGCGGACCGCAGTGGATGGTCCGGACGCACGACCTCCGCGATTGGGCGCAGCGCCAAAGCGATTGCCATGACTATCTGGCGCACCGTCGGCCCATGCTTGTCGACGGCTGGTGGCAGATGCATTGCCGCCTCAAACTCGACCGCCCGCCGTTGTTCGATTTGGGCAAGACAGGGCGCGATCCCTTCTATCGCTTCCTTGAGGCAACGTGGATGGCGCAGCAGCTTCCGGTCGCGCTGCTCCTCTTCCTCGGCGGGGGATGGAGTTGGGTTGTTTGGGGCATCTGCGCCCGAGTAACGGCGTCAGTGGTCGGGCATTGGTTTGTCGGTCATCTGGCGCATCGTCGCGGTCCACAGAGCTGGCTGGTGGATGGCGCGGGCGTCCAGGCCTACGATGTGCCTTGGGCGGCAATCCCGACGATGGGGGAGGCTTGGCATAACAATCACCATGCCTTCCCGGGATCAGCGCGGATCGGCCTATATCCGGGCCAGAGCGATTGGGGTTTCGGCTTCATACGAATCCTTGAGCGCTTGGGTCTCGCGTGGAACATCATGCTTCCAGAACATCTCGGTCGAGCCGCAGTTCTCACGTCCGTCCCGTCCGAAAATCTGCAACTGTCGAGGGCCTAACCATTTCCACTCAGGCTTGATGTGATGCTGCGTTTCGCCCTCTTGGCCGGGATCGTCGCGGGGGCTTCAGGCGCCACTTAAGCGCTTTCCCATATCTTTGACGCGAAACCATTGCGCTAAGATCGTCAGCCAGTAGTGTCGATGATATGAACTTTGGTGCCGTCGATCTGCTTGACGTCTTCAAGCTTGTGGCAAGCGAGAAGGGTGATGCCGCATCAGTGCTGCAGAAAACCTTTGAATGGCGGCATGCGCGCGGCCTTGAGGTCGGAAAGTGGTTTTTAGGGATCGGCCTCGCGCTGGGCGTTACTGATGTCACGCTCCTCGCTAAGCCTGATGGGCCAATCTCGCTATATGGGCACATTGCTATTGTCGCTACCGCCACCTTGTGCTGCATCGTCGGCTTGGTTGCTATCTGGCACTTAAGGCTGCTGGATCGCCGCTACACTCGCTTGGCAGCATTGGTCGCCGATCTGGAGGAACTACGTCCCTTCTTGGAGCTGCTGAGGCGAAACGGAATTCTATGAGCGGCAACAATTCCCCTCCGCCACTTACGATTATCGAAGGACAGGCCCAAGCCGACACAATCATTTCATGGACGCCGATTGCGGTCGTTTTGCTCGCGATTATCGTCGTCGCTGTTTGGCGTTGTCATGCATGGCTGGTCGCAAAACGTGCGACGAACAATGCCGCCTTCGAGACCGCAATTGGCAGCGATAAATTAGAAGTCTTGGGAGGCTATCTGCGCGATCAACTCGGTTCGCTACGCCTCGACGCTTTTGCCGACTCGAATGACGTTCGAGATCGCGCCCAAAAATATCTTCGCCGACTGCGCGAGTATCTCAATCAGCCCATTCAGCCGGGCGTGTCGGCAGAAGAGGGGCAGTTCGCTGGAATCCAGACTATCGAGAGTTTCGCAACGGGCAAAATGCCGGCAGTTATTAGCGAAGCGCAAGCGCTGCTTTCCGTAGGCAAGGGGTGGAGTGCATTTGCTTTGCTGAGGAGTGAGCTAGAGCGCACGTTGAGGAACCGGGGTTTGCTACGCGATAGACGGGCGCTGCCCTCCCCGTCGGCCATCGGGCCCAAGTCGTTGCAAGCTGCCTATGGGGTGTTTCTTCGCACCGCTAACCGCTCGATCCACGGCGAGAATATCGACTCAGACGAGGAACAGCGAGCTATGAGAGCGGCAGTGTTTTTATTCGATCGCCTCGACAAGGTTGAGGTACGGACAACCAATGGTCGCTGACGGACACATCGATCTTATTCCAACTCTATTGCTTCACCCCTCTCCATAACCCGCAGACGCAACCCGCCACCTCTCTCCCCCACCCGTTGCTGCCACCCCCATCCCATGTTATCCGTACCTTAGCGTTGGCGAGGGGCCCCGCGGCCGTGCGCCAGCATCAGGAGACCATGAATTGGCCAGCCGTCGCCTCGCCTTGGGTGTCGCAGCAGGGCTTGTCATCGGCTTTCTCGCCCTCTTCGCCATTGTCGGGATGACGGTGTGGCTCGGCGAACGGTCCAATGCCCTGTTGTCCGACGCGGCCTTGCAGCGCGACACCCGCATCGCGGCGGTTGAACTGCGCGATGCGCTGCGCACGGCGGAGTCGAGCCAGCGCGGCTATCTGCTGACCGGCAATGAAATCTACCTCGCACCCTATGACACGGCCAAGGCGCGCGCCCGGCAGCAGATGGCCGATCTCGGCCGGCTGGTGACCACGGCGTCCCGGCCACCCGCCTTCCTCGCCCGGCTGGGCGAGGCCGTGGCTGAAAAGCTCGGCGAGATGGACCAGAGCGTCGCGCTGAAGCGTGCCGGCTCGGATGCTGACGCGCTGTCGATCATCCGCAGCAATCGCGGCAAGGCGCTGATGGATGAGGTCAACGTCTTCCTGTACGGCGCGATGCTCGACGCCGACGAAAAATCGACGCTGTTCGAGGTCGAGCAGCAGACCAATGCCGCGATGCTGCGCGGCGTCTCGATCATCGCCACCTTCGTCATCGTGCTGGTCGTCGCGGCGGTCGCCTTCACCGTCTATCGCAACCGGCAGGAGATCACCCAGGCACGGGATGAGGTGCGCGCGATCAACCACACGCTCGAGGAGCGGGTCGAGCGGCGGACGGGCCAACTGGCGCTGGCCCGCGAACGTGCCGAACTCCTGCTGTCCGAAGTCAATCACCGCGTCGCCAACAGCCTCCAGCTCGTCGCGGCACTCGTCCATATGCAGTCGCGGACCGTCACGGACGAAGCGGCCAAGGGCGCGCTCAAGGAAACCGAATCGCGGATCCAGGCGGTCGCGCAGATCCACAAGAGCCTCTACACGTCGAGCGATGTCACATCGGTGGCGCTGAACGACTATCTGGGCGTCATGCTCGACAATCTCGATCTCGCGATGCGCAACGACGGCCATACCGCGCGGCTCATCAGCAGTCTCGATCCCGTCCAGCTGCCGACCGACCAGAGCATCAGCCTTGGTGTCGTCGCCACCGAACTGGTCACCAACGCCTTCAAATATGCCTATCCGGCCGGCCAGTCGGGCGACATCCATGTGTTGCTGCGCGAGCTGCCCGAAGGGCGCGCCGAGCTTGTCGTGCAGGACGATGGCGTCGGGCTCGGCACCACCGTGCGTCCCGGCGGCACGGGGCTGGGGTCGAAGATCATCGCGGCGATGGCGGCGGCGCTGAAGACCAAGGTCGAATATATCAACCGGACGCCGGGGACTGCGGCGCGGCTGATCTTCTCGACGGCCCAGCCGGCATGACAGGCGCCGCGTTGGCTGCGCCGACAGGGTCATCGGGCCGCGCGGGCCGGCGGCATCTGGCACGCGCGGTGCTGGCGGCGTTGCTGGCCCTCGCCGCGCCGATGGCCGCGCAGGCGCAAGGCGGCGGCCTCACCCGGCCCGTCGTGCTGCCGCCCTTCGATCCGGCGCGGCAGAGCTGTGCCAAGCCGCGCGGGCTGCGCCGCGAACTGGTGTTCGTCCAGGACAATGAACGCGAGTTCGTGCAGGGCATCGGGCGTGGTCTCGCCTTTGCCGCGGCGGACCGCGGGCTGGCCTATCGCGTGCTGCGCGCCGACAATGATGCGGCGCTGATGATCCGGCAGGTGAATGGCCTGCAGGCGAGCAAGACCGGTGCGATCGTCGTCGCGCCCATCGATCCGCCGTCGCTGAGCCCCAGCCTCAAGCGCGTGATCGGGCGCGGGGCCTATGTCGGCGCGATCGTGCCGCCGCCCGCCACGACGATCCTGAACGCGCCGCAATACCGGACCGGCAAGGTGCTCGCCGATGCGGCCGCCGCGCACATTCGCACGCGGCTCGGCGGCAAGGCCAAGGTCGTCCTGCTCACCCATGACAATCTGCAATTCCTCGCGCCGCGCTTCACCGCGATGCGCGATACGCTGCGCAAACTGCCCGGCGTGACGATTGTCGCCGATATTTCGCCCGCCACGGTCGACAAGGCCGGCGGGTATCGCACGATGAAGACGATCCTGCTCGCGCAGCCCAATGTCGATGTGGTGCTCGGGGCCGACACGGTGGTGCTCGGCGCGCTGCAGGCGCTGCGCGAGGCCGGCAAGGCGCGGCCCACGCTGTTTCTCGGCGGTATCGACGGGGAGCGCGAGGCTGTCGCGGAACTGAAGAAGGCCGGCAGCCCGTACATGGCCAGTATCAGTCTCGCGTCACCGATTTTCGGCTATGCGATGGGGCGTTTCGGGGCCGACTGGCTCGACGGCAAGTCGGTGCCGCAGGCGATGGACATATTGCCCAAGGCGCTGACGATTACCAATATCGCGCAATATGAGCGCGATGTCGCCGACCCCCGGGCCGTCTACGCCGACCCGCGCCGCCGCAACAGCTATTTGAAAATGTATGGAAATATCTGCTTCGATAGCCGCGACCACTTTATCGACTTCCCCTGGTCGTCGGAGCGCCGCTAGCGCGGCCCTACAACCAGCCTGACAACTCCCGGAACAGCAGCGTCCGCAGCATCCGGACTCCCGGCTCGCTGGTGTTGAGGCAGGGCAGATAGGCAAAGGACTCGCCGCCCGCCTCGAGGAAGATCTCCCGCCCCTCCATCGCCATCTCCTCGAGCGTCTCGAGGCAGTCGGCGGCGAAGCCGGGGGCGATTACCGCGATGCGGCGGACGCCCTCGCCGGGCAGCGCGGCGAGCGTCGCGTCGGTATAGGGCTTCAACCACTCCGCCCGCCCGAAGCGCGACTGGAAGGTCAGGCGCAGTGACTGCTCGTCCCGGCCGAGCGCCTCGCGCAGCAGCCGGGCGGTGACCTGGCAGTGGCAATGATAGGGATCGCCGAGCTTCAGCGTCCGCTCGGGCATGCCGTGGAAGCTGGTCACCACCACCTCGGGCACGAAGTCGAGCCCGGCCAGCCCGGTGCGCACGCTCTCGGCCAGCGCCTCGATATAGGCAGGGTCGTCATAATAAGGCGGGAGCGTCCGCAGCGCCGGCTGCCAGCGCCACTCGGCCAGCGTCGCAAAGGCGGCATCGTTGACCGTCGCCGTCGTGGCGGCACTGTACTGCGGGTAGAGCGGCGCGATCAGGATGCGCTCGCACCCCGCGTCCTTCAGCGCCGTGAGCCGCTCGGCAATCGGGCGGCTGCCATAGCGCATCGCCCAGTCGATCATCACGCCGGGGCCGAACGCGTCGGCAATCGCGTGCGCTTGTGCCTCGGTGATCGACCGCAGCGGCGAGCCGGTCTCGGGGTGCCAGACCTTGGCATAGGCCGCGGCCGAGCGCTTCGGGCGGGTGTTTAGGATGATACCGCGGAGGATCGGCTGCCAGATCAGCGGCGGGATTTCGACGACACGCCGGTCCGACAGGAACTCGGCGAGGTAGCGTTTGACCGCGGGCACGGTCGGCTCATCGGGCGTGCCGAGATTGACGAGCAGCACGCCGACGCGCGGCGCGGGGATCGCCGGATGGTCGGCGGGACGCTCCATCAGAGCTGGAACGGCAGCGAGCGGAGGCGCTTGCCTGTGGCAGCGAAGATGGCGTTGGCGACGGCCGGCGCAATCGGCGGCGTTCCGGGTTCGCCGCAGCCGGTCGGCGCTTCGGTCGAGGGCACGATGATGACCTCGATCTCGGGCGTCTCGGCCAGTGTCAGCAGCGGGTAGCTGTCGAAATTGCTCTGCTCGCTCTGCCCGTCGGCGAAGGTGATCGCGCCCTTTAGCGCCGCCGTGAGGCCGAAGATGATGCCGCCCTCCATCTGCTGCCGCACGATGTCGGGATTGACGACGACACCGCAATCGACGGCACAGGTCACGCGCTTGACCTTGATCTCGCTGCCCTTGACCTCGACCTCGGCGACCTGCGCGACGATGCTGCCGAAGCTCTGGTGCAGCGCGATGCCACGCGCGATGCCGTCGCTCGCGCCCATGAACTCGCCGCGCGACGCCGCGACCTTGAGCACCTCGGCATGCCGCGGGTGGCTTTCGAGCATCCGGAGCCGGAAGGTCAGCGGATCGACGCCCGCGGCAGCGGCCATCTCGTCGATAAAGCTTTCGATGAAGAAAGCGGTGTAGCTGTTCTCAACCGAGCGCCAGAATCCCAGCGGCACCGGCACTTCGACGGGCGCATGGCTCACGCGGATATTGGGGATGCTGTATGGCGTATTGGCCGCGCCGCCGAGCGAGGCGCTGTCCGCCTTGCCGGGGTTGGGGGCCATCGCCGATAGGTTGCGCCCGAAGAAACTCGCACCGCAGGACGGCACGGCGATCGTGCAGTCGAGCGCGGCGATGCGCTTGTCGGCGGTCAGGCTGCCACGCATGCGTGCCTTGGCGGGCGGGCGGTACATGTCATGCGCCATGTCCTCCTCCCGGCTCCAGATCAGCTGGACCGGACGGCCGACTTCCTTCGCGATCAGCGCGGCCTGCACACAGGCATCGACCTCCGCCTTGCGGCCGAAGCCGCCGCCGAGCAGCGTGGGGAACACCGTGACATCGCCGGCGCTGAGGTCGAGCGCCTTGCCGACCGCCCAGTTGACCAGAGTCGTGGATTGCGTCGGTGCCCAAATTTCGCAGCGGCCGTCGGTGACGCGCGCCGTCGCGTTCATCGGCTCCATGCAGGCATGGGCGAGGAAGGGCACGCCATAATCGGCGCTGACCGATTTGCCGGCGAGCGTCGCCTCGACATCGCCTTCGTCGCGAAAGGCTTTGACGCCGTCGCCGGTCAGCGCTGCAGTCAGCGCTTGGTCCATCCATGGCCCGGCAGGCTTGGGGGCGGGTTCCCAGGTCGCGGTGACCGATTCGACGGCCGTCTTCGCGCCCCACCAGGTGACGGCGACGGCAGCAACCCAAGTCGGGCCGCGCACAATCTTCACGCCAGCCGGTGCCTTGGCGGACTTGAGTGCGCCGCCGTGCACCGGGCCGCCCTTGATCGCTGCATAGGCCATGCCGGGCAGCCGCACGTCGAGGCCGAAGCGCGCGCTGCCGTCGGTCTTGGACGGAATATCGAGGCGTGGCGCTGCGGTGCCGATCAGGCGCGGCTTGCTGCGCAGTGTCGGCTCGTCCGAGGCGGTTTCGTCGGCCGCCTTGGCGGCGAGATCGGCAAAGCGCGCGCGGTTGGCCTGATACACGACAAAGCCATCGACGGTGTCGCACAGCTTCCAGTCGACATCCCAATCGCGCGCCGCTGCCTTGCAGAGCAGTTCGCGTGCCGACGCGCCGGCGAGGCGCAGCGTGTCGTAGAAGGCCGCGATCGAGGTCGATCCGCCGGTCATCTGCATGTCGAAACGCTGGGTCATCTCGATCGCCGCCCAGCGCGCCACGCCCTTCAGGAAACCGGGGGCAGCTTCGGCGGCCCCCGCCGCCATCGCGATATTGGCATAGATCGGATGCAGCGGTGCAGGCTCGACGCCAACGGTGCGCCAGTCCGCGCCGAGCTCGTCGGCGAGGATCTGCGGCAGCGAGGTATAGACGCCCTGACCCATTTCGGCCTGTGGCACCATGACGGTCACATGCCCGTCGCTGCCGATCTTCAGCCAGCCGTTGATGATCTGCTCGCCCTCGCGCGCGACGAGGTTCAACGGGCGGTTGCGCGGCCAGACGGCATAGCCGATCAGCAGGCCGGTGGCGGCACCCGCCCCGATCAGGAATTTGCGGCGGGTGGTGCGGGGCTGGCGAACGGCATCGGGCATGACGCGACCCTAGCCGACTGCGGCGGCCGGTGCCAGTTCGCCGTCAGGCCCGTAAGGCTCCTCCAGAACGCCCTCCCATTTCGCGACGACCGAGGCCGCGACGGCATTGCCGACGACATTGGTCGCGGTGCGGCCCATGTCGAGGAACACATCGATGCCGAGGATCAGCAACAGGCCCGCCTCGGGGATGTTGAAGAAGCCGAGCGTCGCCGCGATGACGACAAGGCTGGCGCGCGGCACTGCGGCGATACCCTTCGAGGTCACCAGCAACAGCGCCAGCATGGTGATTTCCTGGCCGAGGCTCAGGTCGATGCCGTAAGCTTGCGCGATGAAAATGGTCGCGAAGGAGCAGTACATCATCGAGCCGTCGAGGTTGAACGAATAGCCGAGCGGCAGCACGAAACCGGCGATGCGGCCGCGCACCCCGAAGCGTTCGAGTTGTTCGAGCAGGCGCGGGAAGGCGGCTTCGGAACTCGCGGTCGAGAAGGCGATGAGCAGCGGCTCACGCACATAGCGCGGGATCATCAGCGCACGCTTTCCGCCGATGACCAGTGCGCCCGCGCCGATCAGGATTGCCCAGAGAATGACGAGGGCCAGATAGAAGCCGCCGAGGAACTTGGCGTAGGTCGACAGGATTTGCAGCCCGTGCGTCGCCACCGCCGCCGCAATGGCTGCGAACACGCCGAACGGCGCGAAGCGCATCACATAGTCGGTGATCTTGAGCATCATCTGCGTGAGCGCTTCGAGCCCGCGCACGATCGGCGCGCCCTTCTCGCCGATGCTGGTCAGCGCAATGCCCGCGAATACCGAGAAGATGACGATTTGCAGCACTTCGTTGGTCGCCATCGCCTCGAAGATCGACTTGGGTACGAGGTGTGTGACGAAGTCCTTTAGGTTCAGCGCGGACGTCGCGACGCCCGAGGATTCGGTTGCGGCGGGCAGCGGCAGGCCCAGACCGACGCCAGGCTGCAGCAGGTTGACGAGCATCAGCCCGAGGGACAGCGACAGGATCGACGCGCCGAGGAACCAGCCGATCGTCCGGACGCCGATGCGCCCGACCGACCCGCCGTCGCCCATATGCGCGATGCCGCCGACCAAAGTTGCGAACACCAGCGGCGCGATGATCATCTTGATCATGCGCAGGAACAGGTCGGTGACAATGCCGAGGTAGCCCGCCCATTCCTTGGCTTGCGCTTCGGGCAGCAGTTGGTGGATCACCGCACCCGTCAGGATGCCGAGGATCATGGCAATCAGGATGAACGTCGTCAGTCGCTTCTGCATGGAGCCCCGCGCAAGTGATTGACGGCAATAGGCGGGCAGGTCGCGCCCGCGTCAAGGGGCCTCAATCGGCGAGCACCGCCTCGACTTGGTCGTGAAAGCGTTTGATGCCTTGTTCGAGGCCGCCGATGGTCAGTTCGGGGATTGCGCCGGTTGACAGGCCTTCCTGCCCGAGCCGGGCGGCGCGGAAATCCTCGCTGGCGAACACGCTGCCGTCGAGCAGTTCGAAGCTGCGCCGCCAATGATCCTCGGCTTTTTCGGTCGCGGGCGGTTCGGGGATCAGCATGAAGTCCTCGACGAGCGTGCGGTCGTGGGCGCGCGGCATCGCGATCATGACATTCACATAGTCGGGGCTCGCGATGATCACCGTGTTGGGGAAGACGAGATAGGTGTAGGTCACCGCCTTGCGCAGCGCGCCGAGATCGGCGCTGCCGGCTGCTTCCACGAAGGACACCCGGCCGACCGCCGAACGGCTATGCGGGCCGATCATGTCGCCGACGGTCACCGAATCGGCGAAGAATTTGCCGATGGTTTCGGCATGCAGGCGCGTGACGTGATAGCTTTCGCTGAACGCGTCGATGACGAGCTTCCAGTTAGCCGCGACGTCATGCGTGCGGCGCTTGTAGAGATGCATGTCGCCGAGTTCGAGCGCATCGAGATCGGCGGCGAGTTCGCCGGTTACCGTCGAGAAATCGGGCGCATGGTCGCGGTCGAGGCCGACCCACAGGATGCCGCCGGCTTCGACCGATGGCAGCGGGATCAGGCCGAGCTGCGACTTGTCGAGGTCGGGAAATGTCTCAGGACGCGGCAGGCCCACGAGTTCGCCGTCGAGCCCGTAAGCCCAGGCATGATAGGGGCAGACGAGCCGCGGGCATTTCGCAGCCTCGCCGCCTTCGACCAGCCGCGTGCCGCGATGTCGGCAGACGTTCAGAAAGGCACGCGCGACGCCCTCGCGGTCGCGGGTCAGCAGGATTGGCACGCCATAGGCATCGTGTGTCACCGCCATGCCCGGTGAAGGGATCAGCGCCGAGGTGGCGATGGCGAGCGGGTGGGTGCGGAACAGCTTCGCCTGTTCGGCCGCGAAAATCTCGGGTGAGGTGTAGTTTGCTGCCGCGACGCGGGTGATGACGGGTGCCCCGGGCTTGTGGTGCGGAATCGCCTGCGCGAGCTTCAGCTGGCCGGGCGTCGCGGTGCGGATCGGGGTGATGGCGTCCATCGGTTGGGCTCGCTGGTGATTGGTCTGCGTTTTGCGCTTTGACGCGGGACTCGCCAAGTCTCTATCGTGACAGGGTTTGCGGCTGAGAGGGTGGCGATGGGCGAGACGACGGGCTGGCGGGACGCGGTGCGGCCCTATGTGCAACCGGCGCCGCTGGCCGCGCTGTTTCTCGGCATTTCATCGGGCTTCCCCTATGCGATGATCGGCGCAACGCTGACGACGCGGCTTGCGCAGGACGGGATCGACAAGAAGAGCGTGACGGCCTTCAGCCTTGCCTTCCTCGTTTATAACCTGAAATTTCTCTGGGCATGGCTCGTCGACGGGGTGAGGCTGCCCCTGATCGGCCGGCTCGGCCAGCGCGTGTCGTGGCTGCTGCTTGCGGGCGTGCTGGTCATGGCAGCGGTGGTCAATCTCGCGCTTGTCGATCCGCATGCGAGCCTGCTCGCGACGGCCTATGCGGCGGTGCTGGTCGGGTTGGCCGGCGCAACCTTCGACATCGTGATCGACGCCTATCGCATCGAACTTCTATCAGCGGAGCAGTTGGGCGTTGGGTCGGGCATGAGCCAATATGGCTGGCGCATCGGCTCGGCAGGTGCCGGCGCGCTGGCGTTGCTGCTCGCGGCACGGTCGGGGTGGAGCGTCGCCTATATCGCCTGCGCCGCGCTGGCGCTTCCGGCGATGCTGGCAGGCCTCGTCATGGGCGAACCCGAGCGGCACCGCGAACCGGCGTCCAAGCCGGGCCTCGGCAATCAGCTGCGCGCGATCTGGGGGCCTCTCGCCGAATTCTTCCAGCGGCAGGGGGCGGCGCTCGTGCTGCTGTTCATCCTGCTGCACAAGATCGGCGACACGCTGGCGAATCTCACGCTGCGGCTGCTGTTCGAGGATCTCGGCTTCACCAATGACGAAATCGCGACCTGGGACGTCGGCGTGGGGTTCTGGGCCTACCTTATCGGTATCTTTGTAGGCGGCGTGCTGTTCGCGCGGATGGGCATGAAGCGCTCCGTGATGGTCAGCCTGATCCTGATGGCGGTCAGCAATCTGAGTTTCGCGGCCTTGGCGGCAGCGGGGCATTCCAATCTCGGCATGGGCGCGGCGATCGGCTTCGAGAATTTCGCGAGCGGCATCGGCGGTGTGACCGTCGTCGCCTATTTCTCGGCGTTGTGCGACCTGCGTTACACGGCAGCGCAATATGCACTGATTTCGGCTGCGGCGAGTGTCGTCGGACGGTTGGTGACGGGGACGTCGGCGGGCGCGCTCATGGAGCGGTTCGGCAATGTCGACTTCTACATAATGACGACGATCGCGGCGCTTCCGGGCATCGTCCTCTACTGGTGGATGCTGCGCGCGGGTCTGATCGACGAAAGCGTCGGGCGGGACGACACTGCCTCCTGAGCGTGTCAACAGGCTCGCTCAGGTCAGCAGCTCCGCACCGACGTAGCTGGTCAGTATCGCGGCGACGAACAGGTCGCTGATCATTGCGATGTTCTCATTGCCCGTCCGATGCCCTGCAGCGGCATGGCGGATACCGGCGATGCCATAAAAGATGGTGCTGGTGACTGCGACGGGCAGCGTGAAATCGGGGCGGAGCAGCGACAGAATGCCGACCGCCCCTGTCGCGAAATTGGCGACCCCAAGCTCTCGTACGAGCGGGAGCGCATCGTCGCTGGTGAGGCCGAAAATGGCCTCTGCGGTAAAGCGCGGCTGAAAGAATTGCCGCAATCCGGCCAGCAATAGCCGCCAGCCGCAGGCCCAGAATACGAACCATTTGCCGACGAGCGGCATAGCCACGGCGACCGTCGGCGCAAACGCCGGATCGAGCAGGACCGATCCGGCTGGCAGCACCAGCATCAGCAGGAGAACGGTCGCAAGATACATGGTGCCCCGGCCCCGCTGGCGTCAGATGCCCAGCCGCTGCTTCAGCGTCCGCTGTGTCGCCGCGCCATAGGGTGGTTTGAAGCCGCCCAATTTGGCGAGGTCGATCTTCGGCTGGCGGTAGATCGCCTTGGCGTGGCTGAAGGTCTTGAAGCCGTCATGGCCGTGGTAATTGCCCATGCCGGACGGGCCCGTACCGCCGAACGGCAATTCTTCTGCCGAGATGTGGAAGATCACATCGTTGACCGTCACGCCGCCCGAGATGGTGCGGTCGAGCACCTGCTGCTCCTCGGCGGCGTCCTGGCCGAAATAATAGAGGCCGAGCGGGCGGTCATGTGCGTTGACATAGTCGATCGCGTCGCCGACCGCCTTATAGGTCTTGACCGGCAGCAGCGGCCCGAAAATCTCCTCCTGCATCACCGTCATGTCGTCGCTGACGCCGCGCAGGATGTGCAGCGGCATCTTGTGGGTGTTTTGCTGGCTGAAATCCTCGTTCGCCGGGTTGACGACGATGACCTCGGCACCCTTGGCGCGCGCATCCTCGACATGGCGTTCGAGCCGCTCGCGGTGCCGCCCGCTGATGACCGACGTATAGTCGGGGTTGGACAGCATCGTCGGATACATGCGCGCGGTCGCCGCCTGCAGCCCGCCGATCACCTCATGCTCGCGCTCCTCGGGCACCAGCAGATAATCGGGGGCGAGGCAGATCTGCCCGGCGTTCATCAGCTTGCCGAGCGCGATTCGTTCGGTTGCCGGGCCGACATCGGCGCTGCGGCCAAGGATGGTCGGTGATTTGCCGCCGAGTTCGAGCGTCACGGGCGTCAGATTATCGGCAGCGGCGTGAAGGATGTGACGGCCGATCGGCGTTGCGCCGGTGAAAATCAGATGGTCGAACGGCAGTTCGGCGAAAGCCTTGCCGACCTCCGGGCCGCCCGTGATGAACGCCAGTTCGGCCGGGTCGAACAGCTTGGCGGCGAGTTCGGCCATGAGCTCCGATGTGGCGGGCGTGAATTCCGACGGCTTGACCATCGCGCGGTTGCCGGCCGCGAAGATGTTCGCGAGCGGCGCAAAGGTCAGGTTGACCGGGAAATTCCACGGCGAGATCACGCCGACCACACCCTTTGGCTGATATTCCACGCGCGCCTTGGCGCCGAGCAGGCCGAGCGGGAAGTCGAGCTTGCGCTTCTCGGGCTTCATCCAGTCGTCGACATGTTTGAGCGCATGCGCGAGCGGTCCGGCCGAGGCCATGATGTCGGTGAGCATGGTCTGCTCGGTCGAGCGGTGACCGAAGTCATCGCTGAGCGCCTTGGCGAGCGCGTCGCGGTTGTCTTTGACGAGCGCGATGGCCCGTTTCAGCCGATCCTTGCGCGCCGCGGGACTCACCGGGAGCTCGGCCATGAAGGCGGCGCGCTGCCGGTTCAGAACTTCTCGCATGTCGGACATCGTCGGCTTCCCCCATCATGTCCTGCCACGCTAGACCCGGGAGATGGTAAAGGGAAACCCGCGACTCTTGACTGGGCGCATCGCTTATCTCGACGCCGCGGGCGGTTCGACCGGCTTCGAGCAGTTCTCGATCACCGTTCAGGCAGATGGCAGTCGCACACTTTGCGCGCACTGCGAGATGCACGACGATGCGCTGGTACGCGATGCACTGCTGGCACTCGATCCCGAGGCGCGGCCGACCGAGGCGTTCGTACGCGTCACCGAGAGAGACGTATGGATGGGTAGCGCGCATTTCCGGCGCGGGGACGCAGGCACGGTGGCGACGCTGAGCGGTACCGGTCATGATGCCGCGGTCAGCTTGTCGGGACCAGCCGATTATTTCGGGACGCATGCGTTGCTGAACGACGGCTGGATGTCGCTTGCCGCAGGACCGCTTGCCGTCGGCGACGCCCGGACCGTGCGCGGCGCAACCTGCTCGCATCAAGCGAACGGCGGCGGGGTCCCGGCGCTGCTGGCAAGCGAGGCACTGCTGACCCGCTTGCCAGATGAGACCGTCACCGTCGCCGCCGGAAGCTTCGACTGCGCGCATTGGACCATCACCTATCAGGGGCACACGCCCATCGACATGTGGACAACCGGTCCGGACGCCGTGCTGGTGCTGATGACCTGGGAGCATCTGGCTGGCCGCTATGAACTCGCCGAATTGGGCTAGGCGCTGTGGCACAGAGACGCCGCTCGGGCGCTGTTAAGCTACGGATTTCCAATCCAATTGATTGTGGCGTCCTGTTCGAGATGGTCTAAATTGCGGCGATGACCATCACCCTCTACGACCTCAGCGTCCCGACATTTCTCCAAACCGCCAGAGCGATATCGGGCGTGCTCGATCGTGCCGTTAGGCATTGTGCCCAAACCGGTGCCGACGCGGACAGCTTGGTTCATGCCCGCCTGTACCCCGACATGGCACCACTCCATTTCCAGATTGAGTCTGTGAAAAATCATTCCGTATGGGGGCTGGACGCGGTGAGGACGGGTGTGTTTGCGGCGCCGCCGCTGGCGGGGGCGACGATGTCTTTTGCCGGCCTTCAGGCGATGATCGCGGAAGCTATCGCGGTGCTGGACGGGTTGAGCCCTGGGCAGGTCAACAGCTGGTCGGGTAAGGAGCTGACGATCGATCTCTTCCGGCCCGTGGACCCCGAGAACGCGTTCAAGTCGCCTTGGGCCCCTCGGACCATGGCGTTCACGCCGGAGACGTTCCTGCTCTCCTATTCGCTGCCCAACTTCTATTTTCACGCTGTCACGGCCTATGACATCCTGCGCACGCGCGGGGTGCCGATCGGCAAGGGCGACTATGAGGGCCGGTTGCGTACGACGACGGGCTAGCCGTCAGCGCGCTGGTTCGTCAGGGGTCGCAGGAGTCCGGGGCAACGCGTCAAGGAAGCTAGCGACGTCGGCTGCTGAGCGGTCGGGGGTTTCCTCCATCGGAACGTGCCCGACGTTGTCGTAGATGATCGCGCGCGCGCTTGGCAGTGCGCTGGTGAACCATTGTTCGGCGGCGAGCGGGATCAGGTGATCTTCGCGGCCCCACAGGATCAGGATCGGCATTTTGAGCGCGCCGAGCGTCGCCTTCGACACCTGCACGCGCGGCGTCTTCCCGCGATCGAGCGTGGCCTGGCGATTGCCGGGGTAGAGCAGCAGTTCCCAATAGCGGTCGACCATCGGCGGCGTGACCTGCTTCGGATCGTGAAGGGTCGATGTAAGCGATTTTTCGATGATGACACGCGGCGTGATGTTGCCGACGAGGTCGCGGACGACCGGAGTGCGCGCGATGCGGAAGCCGATCGGCGTGTTGGCCGGCTGCACCGGCGCGCCGGCCGCATCGACGAGGATCAGCGCCGAGAGCTTCTCCGGATGCGCGAGCGCATAGTTCCAGGCGACCCAGCCGCCCATCGAATTGCCCGCGAGCGCGAATTTGCTCAGCCCGCGATTGGCAGCAACTTCGTCGAGCACGCGGACGAAGGCCGCGGCGCTATAGTCGCGCTTGGGATGCGCGCCGGTCAGGCCATGGCCGGGCTGGTCATAGCTGATGACGCGGTAGCGGGTCTTGAGCCGGGCGACCCAGGGCTCCCAGGTGTGCAGCGAGGCGTTCGAGCCGTGCAGCAGCACAATCGCCGGCGCATCCTTCGGCCCCTCGTCGCGGAGATGGACGGTCAGGCCGGGCTCGACTTCGACAAATTCGCTCTCGGCATTGGCATATTTGCCACGCAGTTCGGTAACGGAGCGGTCGGGCACCTGTGCATACCAGACCAGCGCAGCGAGCAGGCCGAGGATTGCGGCAATCCAGCCAAGCCAGCGCCGTCCCGACGATTGCGTGCCACCTGCCATGCTGACCTCCCCTGTCCGGCCGCGAGCCTATCGCAATCGGCCCCGCGTACGAGAGCGGATTTGGATAGGTTTAGTGCGACAGTCGGGCGAGCCGGATCGGCAGGCCGTCGCGCGGCTTGGGCATCGGGAACATCGCGAAATCGCCCTCATAGCCCTCGGGCAGGACGAGCTCGCGATCCTTGAGCAGCTGCCACAGGAAGGTCTTGGCCTGCATGTAAGCGAAGTGCAGTCCGAGGCACATGTGCGCGCCGCCGCCGAATGGCACCCAGGCATATTTGTGCCGGCCCTTGCTGTTCTCGGGCGTGAAGCGCGTCGGGTCGAAGCGGTCCGGATCGGGCCACAATTCTTCAAGCCGGTGCGTCATCATCGGGTTGATGCCGACATGCGCGCCGGCAGGAATCGTGAAATTGCCTATGGTGAAGTCCTTGACCGCGCGGCGTGGGATTCCGGGCACCGGCGCATTGAGGCGCATCGCTTCCTTGAAGGCCATTTCGCAGCGCTCGAGCTTGGCGAGGCTCTCGAAGGTCAGTTCGGGGACGCCCGCGATTTCCTCGCGGAGCCACGTCTGCCATTCCGGGTTCTTCGCGAGATAATAGACGGTCGAGGTCAACGACGACGTCAGCGTGTCATGCGCTGCCATCATCAGGAAGTTCATATGATCGATGACTTCCTGGTCAGTTAGCAGCTTGCCGTCGTCGTCGGTCGCATTGCAGAATTGCGTGAAGAAATCGTCGCCCGCCTTGCCGCGCCGCTTCGGGATTTCGCGGCGGAAGAAGGCCGACATGTAGCGGCGACCGAGCCAGCCCTTGAACATCAGCGAACCCGGGATCGGCACGCGCACAATGCCGACCGACGCCTGCACCATATCGACAAAGGCGCGGTTGATCTTCTCCGCCTCCGGACCCCAGGCGATGCCAAGAAAGGAGGTCGCGGCGAGGTCGAGCGTCAGCGCCTTGATCGCCGGATAGAATTTCATCTGCTCGGGCCATTTGGTGATGCCGCGCGCGATGCCGTCCGACAGCTGCGTGAAATAATGTTTCATCGGCGCGGGCTTGAACGCGACGCCCAGCGTTTTCCGGTGCGTCCGGTGCTCGTCGCCGTCCATGAGCATGAGGCCGCGCGGAAACAGATATTCGAGGACCGGATTCCAGCCCTGTTCCGATGAGAAGATATTGTCGCGGTTCATCAGCACGAGCTCGTTGGCGTCGGGCCCGACCATCGCGACATTCCAGCCGCCGAAGTTGTTGACACGGTAGACGCGGCCGAATTCGGCAACGCGGTCGCGGACGAAGGTAAGCGGGTCCTTCAGGAAGCGCAGCGTCGTGAACAGCGGGAAGGCATTTTTGGGCAGGCCCGGAAGATGCTTCAGCCCCTCAAACCCCGCCTCAGGCAGCCGGCGGTAGCGGTCGCGCCAAGTTTCGGCGGGGGCAAGTGTCTTATGGTCGATGGGCGCGTTCAAGAGCGGTCTCCAGACTCGGATCCAAGTGCGGACCTATGATACGCACTTTTGTTTCGAGTGCAACTCGAAGCAGGATCTGCCGGAGGCATAAGAAGCCCGGCGTGTGGGGTCACGCCGGGCCGAGTATCGGTCAGTTATAGGCGACCGTGGTGGTGAAGGAGCCGGTGTAGCTGCCCGACGCCTGGGTGTTCGGAAGCGAGAAACTGCCGCCGACGCCGAAGGTGCCGGTGCCCGACGAACCGATCGTGCCCGACAGCGTGCCCGTCGCGCCCGACGCCGCCGTGGTGACGGCGATCGTGTTGGCACCGCTGGTCATGTTGAACGAGGCCGGCACGGAGATCGAGAAGGTCTGGGCGCCCTCGCCGGTGACCGTGAAGGTTGCGCGGCTGGTTGTCGAAGTTACGAGGACGCCGTCGCCAGCGCCGGTGATCGTGCGCGCACCCGTCGTACCGTCGATGACGACGCTGTTCGTGCCGGTGCTGGCGCGAACGACGGTGCCGAAGGCGAGGTCGCTGTTCTTTGCCAGCGAGATCGGCTGGATGATTTTGGTCGTGCCCGTCGTGCTGACCGAGGCGGCTGCCTGCGCCATAGCCGGCGCGGTCACGCCCAAGACCGCGACCGCCATCAAAATCTTCAAACCGAACTTCATCTGCTGTTCCTTTTCGCGAACTCAACCCGGCGTTCTGCCGTGCCAAAAGCAATATGAAGTTCGCGTTATTCGATCCAACCGATTATTCCGGTTTCAGTGATCGACTAAGCCGTTGGTCTGGCAGGGGGTACGCAACGCAACAATCGAGCCCGGGGTGACTCCGCCGCGGGGGGTCGGCGGGCGGGCGATCAGTTGTAAGCGACGGTCGCGGTGAAACTTCCGCTATAGTTTCCGCTGGCTTGGGTGTTCGGCAGCGCGAAATTGCCGCCGACGCCGAAGGTCGCTGTTCCAGCGGAGCCGATCGTGCCGCTGATCGTGCCGGTCGTGGCGCTGGCAACCAGGGTCACGGCGATCGTGTTGGCACCGCTTGTCATGTTGAACGACGCAGGGACCGTGATTGAAAAGGTCTGGCCGCCTTCGCCGCCCACCGTGTAGGCCGCGCGGCTCGTCGTCGAGGTGACCAAGACACCGGTGCCGGCCCCGGAGATCGAACGGGCACCGGTCGAGGCGTCGATGGTAACGGTGTTGGTGCCTGAAGCCGTGCGCACCACCGACCCGAAGGCGAGATCGCTATTCTTGGTCAGCGAGATCGGCGTCAGGATTTTGGTGGTGCCGGTGGTCGATGCCGACGCCGATGCCTGCGCAAAGGCGGGTGCCGCAGCGGTCGCAGCCAGCAATGCACCGAGCAGAATTTTCGCAACGACACGCATGACCAGGTTTCCCAATACTTCCGACCTATATCGAAAGTATAGGATATTCGTTTCGAAAGCGTTATTCCAGAGGTTTAGCGGGCATGCGACCGCGCGCCGCAGGTCGACTCAATCGCCGTCAGGGCGGCCGCGCAACGCTTTCACCGAGCCGCGCTTGACCTTGCTGTCGACGCGGCGCGCCTTCGCCGCCTTCGAAACCTTGGTCTTGCGGCGCGGTGGCGGAGGCGGAACCGCCGCAGCCTCAATCATCGCGACAAGGCGGTCCCGCGCGTCCTGCCGGTTACGTTCCTGAGTGCGGAATCGCTGCGCGCGGATGACCAGAATGCCATCGAGCGTGAGCCGGCTGCCCGCCGCTTTCATCAGCCGGATCGCGATATCATTGGGCAGCGCGGGTGAGCGGCGCACGTCGAAGCGCAGCTCGACCGCCGTCGATACCTTGTTGACATTCTGTCCGCCGGGTCCCGAGGCGCGGATGAAGCTTTCGACGAGTTCAGCCTCGTCGATCGCCAGACCCGCGACCTCAAGCGTCATTTCTTCAGCGAGTCGCGGATCTCGCGGAGCAGCAGCACATCTTCGGGCGTCGGCGGCGGCGCGGCCGGGGCCGCCTCGGCAGGACGAACGACGCGGTTCGCAGCGCGCACGATCAGGAAGATGATGAAGGCGAGGATCAGGAAATTGACGAGCACGGTCGCGAACTGGCCATAGCCGAGCAGCGGCACGCCGGCGGTCTTCAAATCGGCATAGCTGTCGAGCGAGCCTTTGAACCCGTCGGGGATCGGCGCGAGGCGGATGAAATAGCTGGAGAAATCGAGACCGCCGAAGGCCGCGCCGATGACCGGCATGATGATGTCGTCGGTCAGCGATGCGACGATCTTGCCGAATGCTGCGCCGATGATCACGCCGACTGCCAGATCTAGCACGTTGCCGCGCGCGATGAACGTCTTGAATTCCCCGAACATGCCCGTTTTCCCCCTCGGTTGCGCGGCTATTGTCCCTAATCGGGATAGGAGATCAAGCGTTGTGAACCATCGCCGGGGCGGGTCGTTCACGGTGCATGACCAGCTTCATGTTTGCGACGGGTATTGAGAATTCGATCCCGACGATTGGCGCTTCCCGCAAACGCATCGATCAGATGGACAAATGCGGTCACTACAAGCGCTGGCGCGAGGATTTCACGCTGGTCCAGGACCTGGGCATCAGCTTCCTGCGCTACGGCCCGCCGATTCACACGACCTTCCGCGGCCCCGGCAACTATGACTGGAGCTTTGCCGACGAGACCTTCGCCGAACTGAAGGCGATGAACATGACGCCGATCGTCGATTTGTGTCACTTCGGTGTGCCCGACTGGATCGGCGATTTCCAGAACCCCGATTTCCCGCAACTGTTTGCGGACTATGCGCGCGCCTTCGCCGAGCGCTTCCCCTGGGTGCAACTCTACACACCGGTCAACGAGATGTATATTTGCGCGCTTTTTTCAGCGCGTTACGGCTGGTGGAACGAATGCCTGACCACCGACGCGGCATTCGTGAATGCGCTAAAGCATATCGTCAAAGCCAATGTCATGGCGATGAAGTGCATCCTCGACGTGCGTCCCGATGCGATCTTCATCCAGTCCGAAAGCTCCGAATATTTCCATGCCGAGGGGCCGGGCGCGATCAAGGACGCCGAGTTCATGAACTCGATGCGCTTCCTCAGCCTCGACCTAAACTATGGCCGGCGCATCGAGTCCGAGATGTACGAATATCTGCTCGATAACGGCATGACGCGGGACGAATATCACTTCTTCCTCGAAAACCGCCTCAAGCAGCACTGCATCATGGGCAATGACTATTATGAGACCAACGAGCACCGCGTGATGCTCGACGGCTCATCGGGACCGAGCGGCGAAGTGTTCGGCTATGACGGCATCACCTGGCAGTATTTCGACCGCTACAAGCTGCCGGTCATGCACACCGAGACCAATTACAACGACTTCAAGGACGGGCAAGCCGCACCCGCCTGGTTGTGGAAGCAATGGGCGAATGTGCTGCGGGTTCGGAACGACGGCGTCCCGGTGCTGGGCTTCACCTGGTATTCGCTGACCGATCAGGTCGATTGGGACACGGCGCTGCGCGAAGAGAATGGCCATGTGAACCCGGTCGGGCTGTTCGACCTCGATCGCAAAATCCGCCCGGTCGGGACGGCGTTCAAACAGCTCATCTCGGACTGGGCCTCGGTGCTCCCGATGCAAAGCGTCTGCCTGATCGTGCCGACAGTCAGGCCGCAGGAATATGACGAACCCTGGGCGGTGCGGCGGCGGACCGAAGCGCGTACCTGGCGCCAGGCGCGGCAGACCACGCTGCAGGGCCAGGAATCGGCCTGAGGCCCGTCAGTTCATTGCGTAGCGGATGGGCAGCGTCTTCAGCCCGCTGACGAAATTGGCAAGGCTGTTCTTCGGCTCGCCTCCCAGTTCGATCCGGTCGAGCCGCGGCACCAGCTCCTCGAACAGGATGCGCAGTTCGAGCCGCGCGAGGTGTAGGCCGAGGCAGAGATGCACGCCGTGGCCGAACGCGACATGCGGATTGGGCTTGCGATCGACCTTGAAGTTATAGGGATCATCGAACACCGCCTCGTCGCGGTTGCCGGACCAGTAGAAGAGCGCGAGCGCCTCGCCCTTGCGGATCGTCCGGCCGCCGACCTCGCTATCCTCGGTGGCGGTGCGCATGAAATGCTTCACCGGCGTGACCCAGCGGATCATTTCCTCAATCGCCGCGGGGATCAGTGACGGATCGGCCTTGAGCTTTGCGAGTTCACCGGGGTTGCGGATCAGCTGGAGCAGGCCACCAGCTGCCGTCGAACTCGTGGTGTCGTGCCCTGCCGTTGCAGTGATCACATAATAGCTCATCGCCTGCAGTTCGCCGATCGGCTCGCCGTCGATGAGGCCATTGGCGATGACGGTTGACAGGTCGTCACGCGGATTGGCACGCCGGTCGGCGGTCACCGCGCCGAAATAGCGGAAGAATTCCTGCGCGAGCGCCACGAGATCGACTTGCGGGTTGCCGGATCCCGCGACAGCGTTGGCGCCCGTAGTCAGCCGGCTCGACCGGGCGACGACATCGGGATCGCCCGACCCGAATATCTCCTGCGTCATCTTGAGCATCATCGGCTCGTCGGACTCCGGCACGCCGAGCAGGTCCATGATGACGCGCAGCGGGTAGAATAGCGCGACCTCGTTGACGAAATCGCAGCTCTCCCCGAGCGCGGCCATGCGGTCGATATGGGTGCGCGCGATATCGCGGATGCGCGGCTCGATCTTGCGCAGATTGGCCGGCAGGAACCAGTCGTGAGTGAGCTTTCGGAGCTTCATATGCTCAGGGTCGTCGAGATCGACGAGCGTCCGAAACAGATGCGTGTCGCCGGTGGTCGCCTTGATCCACTCCTCGCTCTCGATCGGGCCGAGATAGGTGCGCTCACGGTTGATAAAGCGGTCGCTGGCCTTTTCGACCGCGACGATGTCGGCATGGCGGGTGATCGACCAGAAGGGCCGGAAACCCGCCGGCGTCGTCCAGTGCACGGGGTCGTCACGGCGCAGCGTTGCATAGAGCGCATGGATTTCCGCCTCGTTCGCCATGACCTCGGGATTGACCAGCCCATCGTCCGGCGTGGCGCGCGAGAAGCCGGGAAATTTTGCGGCGGTGTCGGGCATGGGGACGTCCTCCAGCGGATGCGCCAATCTACGCCGCGCGGTGGGGCCGGACAGCCTCGCGCTTAGATCAGGACGGGATGAAGCCGTTCGCGGTGAGCACGTCGCCGGCGAGGTAGAGCGAGCCGGCGATCAGTACGACTGGCGGCTTGCTGCGGTCGGCGGCGCGGGCGATGCGGGTCAAGGCTTCCGCGGCGTCGGCGGCCGTCGTGGCCGGGATGCCGAGCGCTTCAGCTTGTGCCTGTAGGATGGCTGGCTCGCGGTGCGAGTGGCTGGCGATCGGCACGGCGTGCAGCGAGGTCGCGCGCTCGGCGAAGGGCTTCAGGAAGCCGGCGCTGTCCTTGCTGTCGAGCATGCCGACGATCAGATGGAAGGGCCGTTCGGCGAGATTCTGGCCGCGAAAGGCGTCGGTCAGCGCGCGGGCGGCTGCGGGGTTGTGACCGCCGTCGAGCCAGAGTTCGGAGCCGGGCGGCAGCAGCGCGTTGAGCGGTCCGCCTTCGAGGCGTTGCAGTCGTGCCGGCCACTCCGCCCAGCCCATGCCCGCGCGAAACGCCGCGTCAGGCATCGGCAGCGCATCCTGATGCCGCAGCATCGCAATGGCGAGACCGGCGTTATCGAGCTGGTGACTGCCTTGCAGGCGGGGCAGCGGCAGCGACAGCTTCAGGCTCGCGTCACGATAGTGCAGCTGCCCCTCATAGGCCGCGACATCCCAATCGATGCCGCGCGAGATCAGCGGCGCGCCAACTGGGCCGGCGATGCTGCCGATCCGTTGCGCGACGGTCGCAGGGTAGCGCGCGAGCACCATCGGCACGCCGGGCTTGGCGATCGCGGCTTTCTCGCCCGCGATGGCGATGATGGTGTCGCCAAGCCATTGCTGATGATCGATGCCGAGTTGGGCGATGCCTGTCACGACGGGGCGCTTGATGACATTGGTCGCGTCCAGCCGACCGCCGAGGCCGACTTCGAGGATCACCGCATCGGCCGGCACGCGCGAAAAGGCGAGGAAGGCCACAGCGGTGGTGACTTCGAAAAAGGTGATGGGATCGCCCGCATTGACGCTGAGCACGTCGCGCAAGGTCGCAATGAGCAGCGCATCGTCGATGAGTTGCCCAGCGAGGCGGATGCGCTCGTTGAAGCGGACGAGGTGCGGGCTTGTATAGACATGCACGCGGCGGCCGGACGCCTCGAGGCAGGCTCGCAGGAAGGCAACAGTGGAGCCTTTGCCGTTGGTCCCCGCGACATGAAAGGTCGGCGGCATCCGGTCTTGCGGATCGCCCAGCCGTTCCAGCAACCGCGCAATACGGTCGAGCGACAGGTCCATGACCTGCGGGTGCAGCGACAGCGCTTCGTCGAACAGGGCCTGCAGCGCGGGGTTGGCCGACTTCGCGCCTTCTATCACGCTGCCTTCGCCAGCATGCCGGTCAGGCGCGACAGAACATCCTTCAGGTCGCGGCGGTGCGTGACCATGTCGATCATGCCATGTTCGAGCAGATATTCGGCGCGCTGGAAGCCGGGCGGCAGTTTCTCGCGGATCGTCGATTCGATGACGCGCTGGCCCGCGAAGCCGATCAGTGCGCCGGGCTCGGCAATCTGGATGTCGCCGAGCATGGCATAAGAGGCGGTGACGCCGCCGGTGGTCGGGTCGGTCAGCACGACAATATAGGGAATGCCGGCCTCATTGAGTTCAGCGATGGCGACCGTCGCGCGCGGCATCTGCATCAGCGACAGGATGCCCTCCTGCATGCGCGCGCCGCCCGCAGCCGTAAACACGATATAGGGCACCCGTGCCGCCAGCGCCGCCTCGGCACCCGCGACGAACGCCTCGCCGACACCTGCGCCCATCGATCCGCCCATGAAGGCGAAATTCTGCACCCCGACGATGGCGCGCGCGCCGCCTATCTGCCCGTCGGCGATCGCAAAGGCCTCGGCTTCGCCCGTCGCGGCCCGCGCGGCCTTGATGCGGTCGACATATTTCTTCTGGTCGCGGAATTTGAGCGGGTCCTCGGGCGCGGCAGGCGACGGCAGCCGCTTGAACGCGCCATCGAAAACCTGTGCGAAGCGCGCGTCGGGGCCGATGCGCTCATGATGGTCGCAGCGCGGGCAGACCGACAGATTTTCCTCAAACTCCTTGCGGAACACCATCTGCCCGCACGACCGGCATTTGTGCCAGAGATTGTCGGGCGTATCCCGCTTCTGCAGGAAGTTCAGCGCGGGGCGGAGACGGGTGAGCCAGCTCATGCGGATTCCTTCACTCGGGCCGACGCAATAGCATCGGCAAGCGAACGAACAAAACCCTCGACGCGGACCGGCAGGTCGTTGGCGCGCGTGGCGGCGGCCTCACCGATCAGCGAGACGATCGCCGAGCCGACGACGACACCATCGGCCGAGCGCGCGACAGCGGCTGCGTCAGCGGGCGTTTTGATGCCGAAGCCGACCGCGACGGGGAGTCTGGTCGATGCCTTGAGCCGGGCCACAGCGGCGGCAACGGTGACCGGATCGACGCTCTGCGTGCCCGTCACCCCGGCCATCGAGACATAGTAAAGAAACCCGGAGGCCCCATCGAGCACGGCGGGGAGTCGCGACGCATCCGTGGTCGGGGTGGCGAGGCGGACAAGGTGCAGGCCGCTCCCGGTCAGCGCGGGGCGCAATTCCTCGGCTTCCTCGGGCGGGACATCGACGACAATCAGGCCGTCGATCCCGGCTGCCGCAGCATCGGCCGCGAAGCGGGAAATGCCGTAGGAGAACAGCGGGTTCATATAGCCCATCAGGATGATCGGCGTCGTGCTGTCCTCGCGGCGGAAGTCGCGCACGATTGCGAGTGTTCCTGCGAGCGACGCACCGGTGCCGAGCGCGCGGATATTGCCGGCTTGGATCGCCGGGCCATCCGCCATCGGATCGGTGAACGGCATGCCGAGTTCAACGACATCCGCTCCGCCTGCAACGAGTGCGCGGAGCACGGCGGCGGACGTTGCGGCATCCGGGTCACCTGCGGTCACGAAGGTTACGAGTGCCGCACGATTGGCAGCAGCGCAGGCGGCGAAGCGGGTGGAGAGACGGTCGGTCACTTCGCTCTCCCTTCAGGGGTGAGGGCGAGTCGGCGCAGCCGACCGGGGTGAGGGAGAGCGGCGATGCGGGAGAACTCCCTCACCCCGCTCGCGCAAGGGCGCGAGTCGCCCTCTCCCCTGAAGGGAGAGGGGCTCACAACCCCACCCCGAGCGCTTCCGCGACGGTGAAAATATCCTTGTCGCCGCGGCCGCACAGGTTGGCGATGATGATCTCGTCCTTGCGCCTCGTTGCCGCAACCCTGGCGACGACGGACAGCGCGTGGCTGGGCTCGAGCGCCGGGATGATGCCTTCGAGGCGGCAGAGCAGCTTGAAGGCGTCGAGCGCGTCGCTGTCGGTCGCCGACTGATATTCGACGCGGCCGATGCTGTGCAGCCAGCTGTGCTCCGGCCCGATGCCGGGATAGTCGAGCCCTGCCGAGATCGAATGGCCCTCAATGATCTGGCCATCCTCATCCTGCAGCAGATAGGTCTTGTTGCCATGCAGGACACCAGGGCGGCCACCGGCGAGGCTGGCAGCATGGTCGGGACCGTCGAGGCCGCGCCCGGCGGCTTCGACGCCGATCATCCGCACGCTCGGGTCATCGAGGAACGGGTGGAACAGTCCGATCGCATTGGATCCGCCGCCGATCGCCGCGACGAGCAGGTCGGGCAGCCGCCCTTCCGCCTCCTGCAGCTGCGCCTTGGCTTCGCGGCCGATCACGCTCTGGAAATCGCGAACCAGTTCGGGATAGGGGTGCGGCCCGGCAGCGGTGCCGATGATGTAGAACGTGTCGTCGACATTCGCGACCCAGTCACGCAGCGCCTCGTTCATCGCATCCTTGAGCGTGGCGCGGCCCGAAGTCGCGGGGCGGACTTCGGCACCGAGCAGCTTCATGCGGAACACGTTCGGCGACTGCCGCTCGATGTCCTTTGCCCCCATATAGATCACGCAGGGCAGGCCGAAGAGCGCAGCGACGGTTGCGGTCGCGACGCCGTGCTGGCCCGCGCCGGTCTCAGCGATGATTCGCGTCTTGCCCATGCGGCGGGCGAGCAGGATCTGGCCGATGCAATTGTTGATCTTGTGCGCGCCGGTGTGGTTGAGCTCGTCGCGCTTGAGGTAAATCTTCGCGCCGCCACAATGGTCGGTGAGCCGCTTGGCAAAATAGAGCGGGCTCGGGCGGCCGACATAATGTTTGAGCAGATTGTCGAACTCGGCGTGAAACGCCGGATCGGCCTGCGCCAGCCGGTAGTGCCGCTCCAGATCGAGGATCAGTGGCATCAGCGTTTCGGCGACGTAGCGTCCGCCGAACTCGCCGAAATGGCCGCGCGCATCGGGTCCGGCGCGGAAGCTCGTTGGTATGTTCATCGTTCCCGCACTGCTTTCACAAACGACCTGATTTTCGCAGCCGACTTTACGCCCGGCGAGTCCTCGACACCCGACGACACATCGACGAGCGGGGCCCGGGTCAGCGCCAACGCCTCGCGGACATTGCCGGCGTCGAGCCCGCCCGACAGGCACCAGGCCATGTTGATGCCGATGCCTTCGAGCAGCCGCCAGTCGAATGACAGGCCGTTGCCCCCCGGCAGCGGAGCGTCGTTATGCGGCTTGGCGTCGAACAGCAAGCAGTCGGCGATACCGCGGAACTTGAGCGCTTCGTCGATATCGGCGCGGGTGCGGACCGCAGCTGCCTTCCAGACCGGGCGACCGAACTGGCGCTTCACGTCGAGAACGCGCGCCGCACTCTCCGAGCCGTGCAGCTGGATCGCCGTCAGCCGCGCCTCGCGCACGGCCCGGTCGAGCAAATCGTCATCTGGATCGACGAACACACCGACGCGTCCGACATGTGCGGGCGTGCGCGCGGCAAGGCCGGCGGCCTTGGCCGGATCGACGGCGCGCGGCGACGGCGGGAAGAAGACGAAGCCGACAAGGTCCGCCTCGGCCGCGATAGCAGCGTCGAGCGTGTCCGGCTCGGACAGTCCGCAGATTTTGACGAGTGTCATGCGAGCGAGGCGGCGATGGCCTCAGCCGCAGCCGCAGGATCGGCAGCCTCGGTGATTGGCCGGCCGATCACGAGCACGGAGGCGCCCGCATCGAGCGCGGCGCGCGGACTCATCACGCGCTTCTGGTCGCCGTCGGCTTGGCCGGACGGACGAATGCCGGGGACGACGTACAGCCCCTGTGGCCATTCGGCGTGGCGGGCCGCGACCTCGTTGCCCGAGCAGACGATGCCGTCGAGGCCTGCGCTCCGGCTCAGATCGGCGAGGCGTTCAACTTGATCGGCGGCGGTGCCAGCGACGCCGATGTTGCCAAGGTCGGTGGCGTCGAGGCTGGTCAGGACCGTGACGGCGATGACCTTCGTCGCGGGCGTCATCGCGTCGCGCGCCGCCTGCATCATCGCCATGCCGCCGGCGGCATGGACATTGACGATGGCGAGGCCGAGCGGCGACAGCGACCGCATCGCCCCTGCTACGGTGTTCGGAATGTCGTGCAGCTTTACGTCGAGGAAGATCGGCAGTCCGATATCGGCCATGCAGCGGACGCCTTGCGGGCCCTGTGCCATGAAGAATTCGAGGCCGAGCTTCAGCCCGCCGACATGCGGCGCGACGCTGCGCGCGAGCGCTTCGGCCCGATCGAGGTCGCCGGTGTCAATCGCGACATAGATCGGGTTCATGCGCCCGCCGGCGGCACGACCAGCGGCTGCGCCTGCGGCGGCATGGCGTCGAAGGCGGTCGGCGCACTGACCTCTGGCTCGACAACGGCCGTGCGGGTCGACTGGAGTTCGCGCTCGGTGCGAGTTAGCCGCCGCCGCCATGTCCAGCGCCCGATCGAATGAGCGATCGAGGCAGGCAACGCGCCAAGCAGCGCGACCGCGAACAGCAATACCGGCAGGCGGATGACCAGCTCGTAGGACGGCAGCAATTTGACGGTCACCATGACCCAGTTCGCTGCCGCAAAAGCGGCCAGCGCGAAGATCAGGATCGCGAGCAGCAGGTAATTGAGGATGCGCATCGCCGCCGGTTTAGCGGAGGCTCTGCCCTGACGCCAGTTTTATGGGGCGAAACGGTGCGACGACGGACGGGCAGCCAACGACGCGGAACCTTCGCATTTCCCGGAAGGTTCAGCGCGGACCAAGTTGCGTAAGGAATCCCGCCATGTCCGTCATCGACAAGATCGTCGCCGCCGTCACCCCGCCCGAGAGTGACGAGGCGCGCGCCGAAGCACGCGCAAAAGCCCAGGCCGCCGCTGCTCCCGGCAGCTGGCTGTCGCTGATCCTGCAGCATCATCTCGACATCGAATCGGCATTTGCGGCCGTGAAGGCGGCTGGCGATGTAGGGTCCCGTCGTGCCGCCGAGAAGCAGCTCGGCCTCGTGCTGACCGGCCATGCCGTTGCCGAGGAATCGGCGATCTACCCGGCGCTCGCGCTGCACGGCGAAAAGGCGCATGCCGGCATGGGCTACACCGAGCAGACTGCCGTGAAGATCCAGATGGCCGCGCTCGAAGACCTCGATCCGATGAGCCAGGATTATGTCGACAAGCTCGGCCACATCGAGGGCGCGGTGCAGCACCATGTCTATCAGGAGGAGGGGACCTGGTTCCCGGAAATCCTCGAAAAACTCAGCGCCGCCGATAACAACAAGATCACGCGCAACTACCGCCAGCAGTTCGACCGCTACACCGGCGGCGAACTGGGCTAACCGAGAAGCAGCTGCTCGCCCTTGCTGCGGACTGCGGCGGTGATCGCACCGCTCAGGAACGACAGCATCGGCGGCAGTGTGAAAGTCGCGTGCACGGCACGCTCGTCAATATCGAGCGTCGCCGTGATCTTCTGACCCATCGCGCTCACATCGAGCGTCATTCGGTCAGGAGTCGGCCAGGCCGAGCGCACCTCGGCGACGCCACCGGGGATATGCGCGGGCAATTCGCCGATGCGGGCGCTGAGCCGTCGCCGCACCTCCTCGCGAGTCAGCCGGTGCGGAATGTCGATGACGATCGGTGCGGCCATCAGTTCGTCTCGCCTCCGCTGGCCACATAGGCCTTGGGATCCTTGTTGACGGGCGCGACGCCGGTCAGATGCGCCGCCTCGAACCCCGCGAACTGGATAGCAAGCCTGTGCCGCGTGTCGAGCGGCGCGTTGCGCCGGAAGTCGGTCAGTCCCTGCCGCTCCTCCTCCGCCATATGTTCGCTGTTCGCGAGGTTCGCCGCATCGATCGCCTTGAACCAGGCATCGCTGCCGGGCGTCTCCTTGTCGACAGCGGCGGCCGTGTCGCGGATGTCGTTGTGATCCTTGATGGCGTCCTTGGTCTCGCCGGCCGCGCTGTCGGCGTCGCCTGCACCGTCGCCGACCCGGAGAAGCTCGGGATAGAAGAAGCGTTCCTCCGCCTCGGCATGTGTGTCGAGCATCGCACCGAGCCGCCGCCAGATTGCGGCAGCCGCCTGCACATCATCCCGACCAATTTGTTCGATCATTGCGAACAGGCGGCGGAACTCGGCATGGTCGTCGAGGATGAGGTGTGTGATGTCCATGAGGCTTCCTGTCAGTTTCGGCCGTTCAACGACCGAACCGTCAGGAAGTGGCAGGCGCTAGGCCGCTAGGCGTTCAATTTTTCGCGCAGCTCCTTGCCCGGCTTGAAATAGGGCACGCGCTTGGCGTCCACGGGCACCGGCTCGCCGGTGCGGGGATTGCGGCCGGTCCGGCCTTCGCGAGCGCGGGTGGAAAAGGCACCGAAGCCGCGAAGCTCGACGCGACCGCCGCTCGACAGTGTGTCGATAATGGTATCGAACACGGTGGCAACCACACGCTCGATTTCCCGAGCGCCCAGATGCGGGTTGTCTTGCGCGACCTTCGCGATGAGTTCCGACCGGATCATTCGCCCCTCAAATTCTCGCCATGGATGGCGCCGCCTTGCCCCAGTTGCGAAACTAGGCCGCTCCCCCGGAAAAAATCAAGGAAAACTGCGGCTCGGACGCGATTTGCGCGATCGAGCATGTGGCGACTGGTTAACAAAAACCCCGCCGGACGATCCGCCCGGCGGGGTATTGTAACGCAAGTGCAATTAAATCAAACGGCTACTTGGTCTCGCGCGCCTTGTTGAGCGCGGCACCGAGGATGTCGCCGAGCGACGCACCCGAGTCGGACGACCCGTACTGCGCGACAGCCTGCTTCTCGTCGGCAATCTGCATCGCCTTGATCGACAGGGTTGGCTTCTTGCCGCGGTCGAAGCCGGTAACCATCGCATCGAGCTTCTGGCCAACTTGGAAGCGGTCGGGGCGCTGCTCGTCACGGTCGCGGCTGAGTTCGGCGCGCTTGATGAAGCCCGAACCGCCTTCATCGGCGAGCGAGACATCGAGACCACCGTCGGTGATCGCCATGACGGTCACTGTGACGATGGCATTCTTGCGAACGCCGCCGCCCGTGCTTCCACCTTCGCCGTCCGTAGCTGCGGACTTGCGAGCCTTCGGAGCGGCAGCATCGGTCTGACCGGCGTTATCGACATCCTTGATCGACAGCGAGATGCGCTCGCGCTCGACGTCGACTTCCTTGACGACGGCGCGGACGGTTTCGCCCTTGTGATGCAGCGTCAGCGCCGAGTCGCCGGCAACGCCCCATGCGATATCCGACATGTGCACCATGCCGTCGACGTCGCCGTCGAGGCCGATGAACAGGCCGAATTCGGTCGAATTCTTGACTTCGCCCTCGACGATCGAGCCGACCGGATGCTGGTCAGCGAAGACTTCCCACGGATTGCGCTGGGCCTGCTTGAGGCCGAGCGAAATGCGGCGCTTGTCCTCGTCGACCTCGAGAATGACGACTTCGACTTCCTGGCTGGTCGAGACGATCTTGCCAGGGTGGACGTTCTTCTTGACCCACGACATTTCGGAGACGTGGACGAGGCCTTCGATGCCCGGCTCCAGCTCCACGAACGCACCATATTCGGTAATGTTGGTGACGCGGCCCTTGAACTTGCCGTCGATCGGATATTTGGCACCGGCACCGGCCCAAGGATCGTTCTCAAGCTGCTTCATGCCGAGCGAGATGCGCTGGGTGTCGCGGTTGATGCGGACGATCTGCACCTTGACGGTGTCGCCGATGTTCAGAACTTCCGACGGATGGCCGACGCGCTTGTAGCTCATGTCGGTGACATGCAGCAGGCCGTCGATGCCGCCGAGGTCGACGAACGCACCATAGTCGGTGATGTTCTTGACGACGCCGTCGACGATCTGGCCCTCGGCCAGCGTCAGGATGAGGCCGGTGCGCTGTTCGGCGCGCGTCTCTTCGAGAATCGAGCGGCGCGAAACGACGATGTTGCCGCGCTTGCGGTCCATCTTCAGGATCACGAACGGCTGCGGCATGTTCATCAGCGGGCCGACGTCGCGGACCGGACGGATGTCGACTTGGCTGCCGGGCAGGAAGGCCACGGCGCCCGACAGGTCGACGGTGAAGCCGCCCTTGACGCGGCCGAAGATGACGCCCTCGACGCGCTCATTGGCGGTATACTGGGTTTCCAGCTTGTCCCATGCGGCTTCGCGGCGCGCGCGGTCGCGCGACAGCATCGCTTCGCCATGGCTGTTCTCAACGCGGTCGACATAGACTTCGACTTCGTCGCCGACCTTGATGTCGGCGCGCTGGCCGGGGGCTGCGAATTCGCGGAGCGCGACGCGCCCTTCGGACTTCAGGCCGACGTCGATGACCGCCATGTCATTCTCGATGGCGGTGACGGTACCCTTGACGACGCGTCCTTCGAAGCTCTGGCTGGCGCCGAGCGATGCTTCGAGCATGGCGGCGAAATCGTCACGGGTGGGTTGGGCGGCGGTTGCCATATGGTGGGAGTGCTTTCGGGTTTGATCGGGATGCGGCCGGGCCGGCTTGGGCATAGGGCTCGCAAAGCGTGACGGCGGCACCATTGCCCCCGTTTCGAATGTCCGTGGAAAAGCGAAATGGCGCGAAGCCGGACGATCAGTCCCGCTCGCGCCCTGCGCCGATCCTTGATTCCACGAGCGCAACGGCTCGCCGGACGGCGGCGTCTATAGCCAAATCGCTGGTGTCGAGCAACAGCGCGTCGTCGGCGCGGATCAGCGGTGCCGTGGCACGCCCCGAATCACGAGCGTCGCGCGCTTTGATGTCGTCTAGCACGGCGGCGAAATCGCGGGGGTCACCGGTCTTCGACAGTTCGAGGTGGCGGCGCTTGGCGCGGACTTCGGGACTGGCGGTGACGAACAGCTTGGCGCTGGCGTCGGGCGCTATGACGGTGCCGATGTCGCGCCCGTCGAGCACCGCACCGCCCGGCTGGCCGGCAAAGGCGCGCTGGGCCTCTAGGAGCGCGGCGCGGACGCCGGGATGGGCTGAGACGATCGAGGCGGCATGGGCATTTTCGCTGCTCATGAGGTCCGGATCGTCGAGCAGCGTGGTGTCGAGCGCCCGGGCGTGGGCTTCGGCCGTCGCCGCATCTGATGCTGCCTCGCCTGCCAGACGCACCGACAGACCCACGGCGCGATAGAGTTTGCCGGTGTCGAGATGCGGCAGGCCATAGTGGCGGGCCAGCGACTTGGCGATGGTGCCCTTGCCGCTCGCGGCGGGGCCATCGACGGCAATGACGAGATTCGTGGGGCGGGATGTCACGCAGCGGCGTTATAGTGGCACGTCCCTCGTGCACAAGGAGCCAAGCGATGATCCTGCAGTCCACCCCGGTGCTGTTCGTCGACAAGATCAAGCCCTCGGAAGACTTCTTCCGCAAGCTCGGCTTCGAGCGCACGGTCATGGTGCCCGAAGGCAACGGCGAAGGCTTTGTGATCCTCATGCAGGGCGGCAGCAATGACTCGGGACTCGGTGTCATGCTGCAGACGCGGACCAGCGCGGTTCACGACATGGAAGAAGCCGACCCGGCGATCTTCGACAAGGGCGCAACGTTCCTGTTCCTGTCGGTTGCCGACGTCGATGCGGCGGCAAAATCGCTCGACGGGCACGACGTCTTCCTGCCGAAGCGCGACACCTTCTACGGCGCGAGCGAGATCGGCTTCCGCGAGCCCGGCGGGCACCATGTCGTGCTCGCACAGTTCGGTGCGAATTCGCCCGACGAGGCCTGATTAGTAAGCCGGCGGGGGCGGCACATGATGGCCGAGCAGCGCGAGCAGGTGAACCCCGAGCACCAGCGCCGCGACGAGCGCCACGAACAGCAGGCCGTTCCATGGAAACAGGCTGACCGTGCCGAACGGCCGCTTGCGCCGCGCCTGCCAGAGCGCGAATGCGCCGGTCACGACCGAGATGACGATGAGCGTGATGGTGGTCGGTTCGTCCATGTCCTAGGCTCGTAACGAAGCTGTTGCTAAGAGTCAGCCGTCAAGACCGATCGGGAGAATCAGATGCGTCGTCCGTTGCTTGCCGCCCTCGCTGTGTCGCTCGCCGTTCCGGCGCTTGCTGCCGACCGCAAAATGCCGATGGCGCTCGATAGTGCGATCATGGGTCAGCGCCGGGCGGCCGCGAATGCCGCACGCGATGTGTACCGGCACCCCAAGCAGACGCTGGAATTCTGTGGCCTTGCCTCGGGGCAGACCGTCGTTGAAATCTGGCCGTCAGGGGGGTGGTATACCGAGATCCTGGCACCGGCGCTTTTTCGCCGCGGCACCTATTATGGCGCGCATGTGAACCCCGCTAATAGCGCCGGCGCGGCGAAACAGGTCGAGGCGTTCAAAGCCAAGCTCGCCGCCGATCCGATCTACAGCGAAGCCAAGGTCACGATGTTCGGCAAGGGCCTCTATGACCAGATCGCACCGGACGGGTCCGCAGACCTCGTGCTGACCTTCCGCAACATCCACAATTGGTACATCGGCGGCTATGCGCCAGAGGCGTTCAAGGCCTTTTACGATACGCTCAAGCCCGGCGGCACGCTGTGCCTCGAGGAACATCGCCTGCCCGAGTCGCGCTCGGACGAGGACATGAAGTCGAGCGGCTATATGAAAGTCTCGATGGTCAAGAAGCTTGCCGCTGATGCTGGATTCAAATTCGTAGCCGCATCCGAGATCAACGCCAATCCGAAGGACAAGGCGGATTATCCGAAGGGCGTGTGGACGCTGCCGCCGAATTACCGGGAAGGCGACGTCGACCGCGCGAAATATGCGGCGATCGGCGAATCCGACCGGATGACGCTGCGCTTCGTCAAGCCGAAGTAAGGCGGCGCACCGCGAGCACCGGCTCCGGATGGTCGGGCCGCAACCGGTCGATGACATCGGCCAGCGGCTCGATCACGGTGTTCATCCAGAAGGCGTTGGCGTGCAGCAGATCGGTGTCGCTCGCCATGATGCCGACATGGCCGGGAAAGAAAACCAGATCGCCGCGCTTGGTGGTCGACGCGTCCGCGGGGACACCGACGGTGGCGCGTTGCTGGTCGGTATCGCGCGGGCAGGGATGGCCGCACGCGATTAGGACCGTCTGAACGAGGCCGGAGCAGTCGATGCCCGCGCGGGTGCGCCCGCCCCATAGATAGGGAGTGCCGAGAAACTCGTGCGCCAAACCGAACATATCGTCTGCATAGCATCCGACCGGTGCCACATGGCGATCGTGTACGAATCCGCCGCTCCCCAGCGCGTGAAACCGGCCCTGCGTATCGGCGACCGCGACCCGCGCATTGAGCGGTAACGTCGACCGCAGCGGTGACTTGATGTCAGCCTCGGAAAACACCAGCCCCTGCGGTGCAATGACCCGGTGGGTGGCAATGCCCTGCGGCGGTCCGAAGGCATCAGCGCGCGCATAGCCGACGTAGCTGTCATGCTCGCATTGGCCCCACGCCCAGCCGCCGCTAATTTCGAAAACGGTGAACGTTTCTCCGAGCAGCAATTCCGACACCGCGATCGCCTCGTCAGAAGGACGCGAGCGCAGTGCAGTTGTTGGAGCCGTGCAGACCAGCGCCATGGGTTCCGCATAGTGCGCGGCAGCGACCCGGCCCGCGAGCGAGATGTCGGCCAGATCGGGCCGGTACACATTGGCGCGCGGATCGAGGCCGGGCGAGGTGCCGGTCAGCCGGACCTGCCTAGTGCGTGGTGCGCTGCTCAGGACTGCTGCGCTGGCGCTTCGGCTCATTCAGACTTGCCCCCGATTCGACGAGAGCCGCAAACTCCTCGAGGAAAGCGGTGCCAGCCGCCGTCCGCTCGACGAAGATATTGCGCAGATCGCTTTCGTCCTTCTGGCGGCGAAGGTAGCCGAGCGCACCCAGCGTGTTCAAGGCGCGTGTGACCACGGGCTTTGAAACTTTCAATTCGGCGGCGAGCCCACGCACAGTGTGCGGCCCGTCCTTCAGATATACCACCATAAGCAGAGCCATCTGGCGATTGGTGAGGTCCGGCCGCGCCGATTGCACATAGCCGATCAACGTCCCCATCCAATCGCCCAGAGTCTCGAGCGACTGCCTGTTCCGGATTGGTTCGGCCATTTGACGCACCTCGCACACTGGTCCGCGCGCGGAAGCGCAGCGGGATTAGCAACGGTGACGAAACGGCTGAACGGGCAAGGCGTTGCACGAATGTTCGAAAATGCGACGATTAGTTGCGGTAACGTGACAGCAGGAAGCGCCATATCGCGCGCAATGTCATGGCTTCGCCGCCTTTTGGGCGTCCGGGTTTGGCCGACGGCCGCCAGGCGAACAGGTCGATATGCGCCCAAGACGTGCCGGGCTCGATAAAGCGCTCGAGGAACAGCGCAGCAGTGATGCAGCCGGCAAATCCGCCCTCCGCCGAATTGCCGATGTCGGCGATCTCGGACTTTAACATCGACTTATATGGCTGCCAGAGCGGCATGCGCCACAGCGGGTCGCGCGTTTGCGCTGCCGCTTCGGCAATGGCCGTGGCGACCGCGTCATCATTTGCGAAGAGGGCCGGGAGGTCGGGTCCGAGCGCCACGCGTGCCGCCCCGGTCAAGGTCGCGAAGTCAATGAGCAGGTCGGGCTTGTCCTCCTGCGCGTAGGTTATTGCATCGGACAGGACGAGCCGCCCCTCGGCATCGGTATTGCCGATCTCGACCGAGACACCCTTGCGTGTCGCCAACACATCGCCCGGCCGGAAGGCGTTGCCGGCGATGGCGTTTTCTGCCGCAGGGATAACGAGGCGAAGCCGCACCGGCAGCTTCGCCTGCATGACGAGGCGGGCGAGCGCCAGCGCATGCGCCGCACCACCCATGTCCTTCTTCATGTGCAGCATGCCCGAGGCCGGCTTGATATCCAGTCCGCCTGAATCGAAGGTGATGCCCTTGCCGACCAGCGCCAGCTTCGGATGCGCGGGGTCGCCCCAGGTTAGGTCTATGAGCCGCGGCGGCTTGGCAGCGGCGCGGCCAACAGCATGGACGGACGGGAAGCCGCTGCGCAATTGCTCGCCCTGCACGACCGTGACGCTCGCGCCGAACCGCTCGGCTTCGGCTTCAACAGCGGCCGCGAGATCGGCGGGGCCCATGTCCTCGGCGGGCGTATCGACAAGGTCGCGGATGAGCGCCGTCGCCTCGGCGAGCTGGACTGCGGCCGCCAAGCTGGCAGGATCGCCGGTCAAAAGTATGCGGGGCCCTTCGACCTCAGTCTTGCTGCGATACCTGTCGAACCGGTGCTGCGCGAGGAGCCAGCCAAGCGCGGCATCGCCGGGATTGCTCGAGGCAAGACGATAGGTCCCGGCAGGAAGCTGCCCCGCCGCGGCGGCAAGACACCAAGGACCGAGGTTTGCGGAATCTTCGACTCCCACGGCCACCGCCCAATCCTCCGGCCCATCGCCAGGAAGGATCACGATTTCGTCGGGCTTTGCCTTGAATCTCCCCGCTCCAATCGCGCTCCGCACGCGGGTTGCTTGGGCGGCGAGCCAGTTGTCGAGGGCCGTCGCGTCAAGCACGTGGAGCGTCCGGGCCGCTTGCGCACGGTCTGGCAGCAGGAGGGTCGCAAACTCGGTCATGCGGCTACGGCTCCAAACAGGTCATAGTCGTCGGCATCTTCGATCACCGCTCGGACGATGTCGCCGGGTGCAAGGCCGACCGTGTCGCGCAAGTGGACCTGCCCGTCGATTTCCGGCGCATCGGCTTTGGAGCGGCCTGTCGCCCCGCCTTCTTCGTCGACTTCGTCGATAATGACGTCGAGGGTGCGGCCGATCTTGGCTTGGAGTTTCGCGGCGGAGATGCGGGCGCTGACGGCCATGAAGCGGTCCCAGCGGTCCTGCTTGACCTCCTCCGGGACCGCGCCCGGCAGTTCGTTCGCCGCGGCACCGGACACCGCCTCATATTTGAAGCAGCCGACCCGGTCCAACTGCGCCTCCTCGAGCCAATCGAGCAGATAGGCGACATCCGCCTCGGTCTCGCCGGGAAAGCCGACGATGAACGTCGAGCGCAGTGCGATGTCGGGGCAGATCGACCGCCATTTGCGGATCCGGTCGAGAACCTTGGCTTCGTTCGCCGGACGGCGCATCGCGCGAAGCACGGCGGGACTCGCATGCTGAAACGGGATGTCGAGATAGGGGGTGATGATCCCGTCGGCCATCAGCGGGATTAGGTCGTCGACATGCGGATAGGGATAGACATAGTGCAGCCGCACCCAGGCACCGAGGCTGCCGAGTTCGCGCGCCAGATCGGTGACATGCGCGCGCACTTCGCGACCGTGCAACATCGAGGTCGCATGGCGGATGTCGACGCCATAGGCCGACGTGTCCTGGCTGATGACCAGCAGTTCCTTGGTGCCCGCTGCGACGAGCTTCTCGGCCTCGCGGATGACAGCATTGGCCGGGCGGCTGACCAGGTCGCCGCGGATGCTCGGGATGATGCAGAATTTGCAGCGGTGATTGCAGCCCTCTGAAATCTTCAGATAGCTGTAATGGCGCGGCGTAAGCTTCAGGCCCGCTTCCGGCACCAGATCGACATAGGGCGACGGTACAGGCGGCGCGGCGGCATGCACGGCGGCGACGACGGCCTCATATTGCTGCGGACCGCTCACGGCGAGGACGGACGGATGCGCGGCGCGGATCATGTCGGCCTCATGGCCGAGACAGCCCGTGACGATGACCCGGCCATTTTCGGCAATGGCCTCGCCGATTGCTGCGAGGCTTTCCGCCTTTGCCGAATCGAGGAAGCCGCAGGTGTTGACCAGCACGACATCGGCGCCGGCATAATCCGCCGACATCGCATAGCCGTCAGAGCGCAGCTTGGTCAGGATGCGCTCGGAATCGACGAGCGCCTTCGGGCAACCGAGCGAGACCATGCCGACCTTCGGCTGGGAGGGGAGAGTGAGGAGAGACGCCATAAGGCGCGGCTCCCTACACTATCGGCGCGCGATCTGCGAGGATGACGATGAGATCAAAGGGGGAGGCGGTCATGCGCGGGCTTGCGGACTATGCGGACAAATACCGGCATGTGCAGATGGAGCGCCGCGACGGCATCCTTCAGATGACGCTGCACAGCAAGGGCGGTCCGCTCAAATGGGGCGCACGGCCGCATGAGGAACTGGGCTTCGCCTTTGCCGATGCGGGCAGCGATCCGGAGAATCGCGTCATCATTCTGACCGGAACCGGCGATGCCTTCTGCGATGCCTTTCATCCCGGCCCAGCCGAACCGATTGCCGCGCGGCATTGGGATGCCGTCTATCAGGATGGCAAGCGGCTGCTCATGAACCTGTTGAACGTCGAAGTGCCGATGATCGCGGCGGTCAACGGTCCGGCGACGATCCATGCCGAACTCGCGCTGCTCTGCGACATCGTGATCGCGGCCGATCACTCCTATTTCCAAGACGCGCCGCATTTCCCGAGCGGACTGGTGCCTGGCGACGGCGTGCATGTGATCTGGCCGCTGCTGCTCGGCCCGAACCGGGGCCGCTATTTCCTGCTGACCGGGCAGAAGATCAGCGCGCAGGAAGCACTCGACCTCGGTGTGGTCGGCGAAGTGCTGCCCGCCGCTGATCTGCTGCCGCGCGCCTGGGCGCTGGCCGGCGATCTGGTTAAGCGCCCGCCGCTGACGCTCCGCTATGCGCGGTCGGCTATGACGCAGCAGTTGAAGAAGCTCATGCTCGACAATCTCGGCTACGGTCTGGCGCTCGAAGGGCTGGGCGCGAGCGAATATTGGCCGGGTGGTACGAAGAGCTGACGCTCAGGAGCGCGGTGGCAGGTAGCGTGCTGGATCGACGGCGGTGCGTCCGCGGCGGATTTCGAAATGCACCTGCGGTTCATCGACCGAGCCGGTGCTGCCGGCGCGGGCAATGACCTGACCGCGCTTCACCTTGTCACCGCGCGCGACGAGCAGGGCCTCATTATGGGCATAAGCGGTGACCCAGCCGTCGCCATGCTTGACGATGACGAGACCGCCGAAGCCTTCGAGTTCGTCGCCGGCATAGGCGACGATGCCGTCCGAGGCGGCATGGACGGGCGTGCCGGCGGCCGTCTTGATGTTGATACCGTCATTGTAGCGGCCGCCCGGCTTGGGTCCGAAGGTCGACAGCAGCCGCCCCTCGACCGGCCAGGTGAAGCGGCCGGTGAACAGCGTCGGCTCGGCGAGCGGTTTCGGTAGCGGCGGCGCGCCGGGGGCTGGCTTGGGGGCCGCGGCCGACTTGACCGGCGCAGCGGGCTCCGAGCCGGTGATGACATCGCCGATATCCAGCTGGAACGCCTTGGCGCGCTCCTCGATGCTCATCGCGGCGACTGCCTTGGCGGAGGGCAAGCGGAGCATCTGGCCGGCTGCCAACGCATAAGGGGCTGCCAGCTGGTTGTCGGCAATGACGCGGTCCCAGGCGACACCATAAGCGCGGGCGATGGCGATGCCAGTCTCGCCGGGCTTGACGCGGTGGTAGCGGCCGGCGGGGATTTTCAGCGTCTGGCCGAGGCTGATGCGGTAGGGCGGGGCGATACCATTTTCGGCCGCGAGCGCGCCGAGCGAGACACCGGTCCGCGTCGCGATTTTGGCCAGCGTATCGCCGGGCGCGACCGTGGCGATGGACGCGGGGACATCGACTGCGTCGGCGACGACCTTGCGCGCAGTCCAGGTCGGCTTCTGCGGCTTGGGCGCCGGTTTGGCGGCGATGGGGAGCGGGGTCTGCGGCTTTGCGGGTTGTGTGAGAGGTGGTCGCTGGACGGGATGCGACACCGGCTTCGGTGCGGGGGTCGAGGTGCAAGCCGCCAAAACCATCGTCATCCCGGCGAACGCCGGGACCCAGGAGCTCAAGAAAAATGCGCGCGGCAGCGCGCGCACGCTACCGCGTGCGTTATTGAATGCTACTAGGTCCCGGCGTTCGCCGGGATGACAGTGGAAGATCGAACTGCGGCGCAATTCACAACCCCGCCAGCGCCGCGCGCAGGCCTGCGATGCTCGGATAATGCGTAAGGTCGAGGTGAAGCGGCGTCACCGAGATGTAATGCTCGCGGATCGCCTTGAGGTCGGTCTCATGGCCCGGGGCTTGGCTGTCGGGGCCGAGGCCGAACCAGTAATAGGGGGTGCCGCGCATGTCGCGGCGCTCCTTGATGACCAGCCGCCCATAGTCGTGGAAGCCCTGTTCGGTGATGCGTACGCCCTTGACGGCGTTGGGCGCGACGGCGGGGAAATTGACGTTGACGAGCACGCCCGGCGTCCATTCGCCGGCAAGCAGCGCACGGATCACCTTTGCGCCCCATGCGGTCGCGCAGGCGAAAGGCTCATATTCGCCCTGCTGTTCGCCGAAGGTCTGGCTCAAGGCGATCGAGCGGATGCCGGCGAGCGTCCCTTCCATCGCTGCCGACACGGTGCCCGAATAGGTCACGTCCTCGGCGAGGTTGGCACCGCGATTGACGCCCGACAGGATCAGGTCGGGCCGCGCGTCCTTCATGACGATACCGACCGCCATCATCACGCTGTCGGTCGGCGTGCCGCGCACCGCAAAGCGGCGATCCGACACCTGCCGGACCCGGACGGGATCGGCGAGCGTCAGCGAATGGCCGGCCCCCGACTGTTCCTCGGCCGGCGCCACGGTCCAGACATCGTCGCTGAGCTCGCGCGCGATCGCTTCGAGGATTTCGATGCCGGGGGCATGGATGCCATCGTCGTTGGTGACGAGGATTCTCATTTCGGCTCCAGCCTGTTCAGTCCACCCATATAGGGCGCGAGCACGTCGGGGATGGCCACCGAACCGTCGGCCTGCTGATAGGTTTCCAGCACCGCGACGAGCGCGCGGCCGACGGCAAGGCCCGAGCCGTTCAGCGTGTGCACGAACGCGGTGCCCTTGCCTTCGGCGGGCCGGTAACGTGCGTCCATGCGACGGGCCTGGAAATCGCCGCAGTTGGAGCAGCTGCTGATCTCGCGGTAGCGGCCCTGTCCGGGCAGCCAGACTTCGAGGTCGTAGGTCTTCTTCGCGCTGAACCCCATGTCGCCGGTGCACAGCAGCATGCGGCGATAGGCGAGGCCGAGCCGGTCGAGGATCGCCTCGGCGCAGGCGGTCATGCGCTCATGTTCGGCTTCGGACTGGTCGGGCGTGGTGATCGACACCATTTCGACCTTGTCGAACTGATGCTGCCGCACCAGCCCGCGCGTGTCGCGCCCTGCTGCCCCTGCCTCCGAGCGGAAGCAGGGCGTGAGCGCTGAGAAGCGCAGCGGCAGTTCGGTCTCGGTCAGGATTTGCTCGCGGACCAGATTGGTCAGAGAGACTTCGGCGGTCGGGATCAGCCAGCGGCCGTCGGTGGTTTTGAACAGATCCTCGGCGAATTTTGGCAGCTGCCCGGTACCGAACAACGCCTCGTCGCGCACGAGCAGCGGCGGCGCGACCTCGAGATAGCCATGTTCGCGCGTTTGCATGTCGAGCATCCATTGCCCGAGCGCCCGGTGCAGCCGGGCGGCCTGGCCCTTGAGCACGGCAAAGCGGCTGCCAGAGATCGCGGTAGCGGCGTCGAAGTCGAGACCGAGCTTTGCGCCGAGCGCATCATGTTCGAGCGCCGGGAAGCCGAGATCGCGCGGCATGCCGCGTTCGTGCACGACGACATTTGCGGATTCGTCGGGGCCTTCCGGCACGTCGGCAGCAGGCAGGTTCGGCAGCGCCGCCAGTTCGCCCTGAATCGTCTCGCTCAGTTCGCGCTCGCGGGCTTCCAGTTCGGGCAGGCGCGTCTTGAGCGCCGCGACTTCCGCCATCAGCGCGTTGGCGGCCGCATCGTCCTTCTGCGCCTTGGCCTGCCCAATGGCACGTGAGGCTTCGTTCCGCCGCGCGAGACCGGCCTGAAGCTCGGTCTGAACGCCGCGCAGCTCCGTGTCGATCGCCAGTACGCGGCTCGACGCCGCAGCCGCCGAACGGCGGGCAAGCCCGGCATCAAAGGCGTCGGGATCGGAGCGAATGGAGCGGATATCGTGCATGGCCGCTCGTATGGCGGCGCGCCCATTCCGGCGCAAGCCGGGTCAGACCTCGTAGCGGTCGATCGTCCAGGGTTCTGCTGCCGAAGCTGCAATCCAGTCCGCCATGAAGGGCTGGGCGCACAGCGCGTCGGAATAGGAACGGCTCACATCGGACATCGGGATGCCATAGGTGAGGAAGCGGGTGACGACGGGTGCGTACATGATATCCGCCGCACCGAAGCTGCCGAACAGGAAGTCGCCGCCTGCGCCGAACCGCGTGCGTGCCTCGGTCCAGAGCGCATCGACGCGCGCGGCGTCGGCGACGGCGTCAATGTCCATCGCATGACCGACGACGCGGCGGCGGATGTTCATGCCGGCCTGATTGCGCATCGCTGCGAAGCCGCTGTGCATTTCCGCTGAAATCGAGCGGGCAAAGGCCCGCGCGGCGTCGTCGGTGGGCCAGAAGAGGTTGCGTCCGACGCGGTCGGCGAGCCATTCGACGATCGCCAGACTGTCCCAGACGCAGGTGTCGCCGTCCCACAGCACCGGCACTTTGTTGGCCGGCAGCTTGCCCGAGGCGACCAGCTTGTCATGGTCTGCCGTCCACATCGGGACGACCACCTCCTCGAACGGCAGGCCCGACTGTTTGAGCGCGAGCCAGCCGCGCAGCGACCAGGAGGAGTAATTCTTGTTGCCGATATAGAGCGTGAGCATGGCTCCCCTATGGCGGCCCAGCGGAAAGTTGCCAAGCCGTACCCGCGATGCCGTGCGGCGCGTTCAGGCTGCGACGATCAATCAGGAGAGCAAGGCATGGACATTCCGCAGAACGCATTGGTGCTGGTCGCCGACGGGCGAAAGATGCTGCTGTTCCGGAATGCCGGGGACGTAGCGGCACCAAGTCTCGAAGTCGTGTCCCATGACGAGCAGACCGCTTCATCGGGTGCCGACGCCAACAAGGAGTCATCGGATGGGAGCGTGACCTCGGGCCACGACTCGACCGATTTCCATCAGCAGGCCGAGGACCGCTTCGCCGCCGATGCGGCAGACATGCTCAAGCGCCGGGTGCTGCGCCACGAATTCGACAAGCTTATCGTCGTCGCGCCGCCGAAAACGCTCGGCGAGATCCGCAAACATTATCACAAGGAAGTGGAATCGCGCCTCGCCGGCGAGATTGCCAAGGACCTCGTCAACCGCCCAGCCGACGAGATCGCCAAGGTGATCGCGGCGAGCTAGCCGACCGGCCGGGTTGCAACCATCGACGGGCGCTTGTTCCAAGCGTCCGCCAGCGCTTTCAGTTCGGGCCGGGTGCGCCGCCAGTCGAGGCTGGCGTGGCGGAAGTCGAGATAGCCGAGCGCCACGGCGGTCAGCAGTTCGGCATAGGGGCGGTAGGCTGGCAGCGCCGCGATCCGCGCGGGCAGCGCATCGAGCGCGCGTTCGATCTGGCTCTGCCAGCGGCCCTGCCAGTAGATCGAGCGTTCGCCCGGCGTGCGCATCTGCTCCATGCGCCACGCAACGGCGGCGTCGAGAATTGCGTCGCAGTGCGCTGCGAGCGTCATCGCCTGCCAGCGGTTGGGGTCGGCGGGGCGCGGGTAGAGTTCGCCTGCGTCGACGAGGCTGGCGAGATAGGCGATGATCACCCGGCTGTCGTGGATGCTGATGCCGTCGTCGGTGGTCAGCGCCGGAATTTTCCCCGCCGGATTGACGGTCACCAGTGCTTCGGGGTCTTCCATGGCATTGACAGGAACCTCGTCGAGCCGGTCCTCGAGGCCGAGTTCGAGCCCGAACACGCGCACTTTGCGGGCGAACGGCGAGGTATGCGACATGTAGAGCTGCATCGGCTTCCCTTGAACGATTGCGGTCTCATCTAGCGCGAGGGCGCTTTGGTACGCCAGACCTGTTGGCCTCGCCGATCCAAGCCGCTAACGCTGACGTCATGACAACTGCCGCCGGACCGCTTGCCGACCTGCTCATCGTCGATCTGTCGCGTGTTCTGGCCGGACCCTATGCGACGATGGTGCTGGGCGATCTGGGCGCGCGCATTATTAAGGTGGAGCAGCCGGGGACAGGCGACGACAGCCGGCATATCGGGCCGTTCTCGCCGGCGGGCCAGTCGGCCTATTTCAGCTCGATCAACCGAGGTAAGCAGTCGATCGCGCTCGACCTGAAGGTGGACGCGGACCGCGCGGCATTCGAGGCGCTGCTGGCGCGCGCCGATGTCGTCGTGGAGAATTTCCGTCCCGGCGTGATGACAAAGCTCGGCTATGGCTGGAAGGCGCTACATGCGCGATTTCCGAAGCTGATTTACGCCGCCGCGAGCGGCTTCGGGCACACGGGGCCGGACAGTAACAAGGCGGCCTATGACATGGTCGTGCAGGCGATGGGCGGGATCATGTCGATCACCGGCTGGCCGGGCGGGCCGCCGACGCGGGTCGGTACCTCGGTCGGCGATATCACCGCCGGTCTGTTCACCGTCATCGGCATATTGTCAGCCGTCCATCACCGGGAGAAGACGGGTGAGGGACAGTTTGTCGATGTGGCGATGCTCGACGGGCAGATCGCGATCCTCGAAAATGCCATTGCGCGCTACGCCGTCACCGGCGTGTCGCCGGGGCCGCTCGGCGCACGGCATCCGTCGATCACGCCCTTTGCGGCCTATGCCTGTGCCGACGGCTTCGTGGTTATCGCGGCAGGCAATGACGTGCTGTGGGGGCGATTGAGCGCTGCGCTCGGCCTTGCGCCTGACCCTAGCTTCGCGAGCAATGCCTCGCGTACTGAGCATGCCGACGCAGTAGCCGCAGCGATCGAATCCGCGCTCGCGCAAACCAGCGCGGCCGATGCGCTCGCGCTTTGCGAAGCGGCGGGCATCCCGTGCGGGCCGCTGCACAATACCGAACAGGCGCTCAACCACCGCCAGGTCCGCGCGCGCAACATGGTCGTCGAGACGGCCTTCCCGGACGGCGCGCCACTGATCGCTGCTGGCAATCCCGTGAAAATGTCCGCGCACCCCGACCCGGCGACCCGCGCCAAGGCCCCGCTGCTCGACGAACACCGCGCTGCCATCCTTGCCGAACTGGGGCTCGCATGATCGAAGCCGACATCATCCTGTTCGCGGAAGCTCTCGCCGATGCGGCGGGTGCAGCCATCCGGCCATTCTTCCGAAGGCCGTTCGATGTCGAGACCAAGGCCGACCTGTCGCCGGTTACCGCCGCCGACCGCGCCGCCGAGACGGCGATCCGCGACCTCATCGCGGCGCGCTATCCAGACCATGGCATCATCGGCGAGGAGTTCGGATCGGTCCGCGAAGGCGCACGCTATGTCTGGGTGCTCGACCCCATTGACGGGACGCGCGCCTTCATTGCCGGGCGGCCGATCTTCGGAACGCTGATCGCGTTGCTGGAAGAGGGGCGGCCGGTACTCGGCGTCATCGACCAGCCGATCTCGGCTGACCGCTGGGTCGGTGCGGAAGGCCGTCCGACGCTGTTCAATGGCATGCCGACGACAACGCGTGTCTGCCCGGCGCTGGCGCAAGCGCATGTCGGCACGACGTCGCCGCAGGCGTTCGAGGGATCGGACTTCGCGCGATTCGAGCAGCTGCGGTTGCAGGTGCGTGACGTGATCTACGGCGGCGACTGCCACAATTATGGCCTGCTCGCGTCGGGCTGGCTCGATCTCGTCGTCGAGGCGAGCCTCAAGCTGCACGACTTCGCCGCATTGGTGCCGGTCATCGAAGGCGCTGGCGGCGCGATGCGCGACTGGCAGGGGCAGCCGCTGCATTCGGGTAGCGACGGGCGCGTGATCGCGGCGGGCGACGCCGCGCTGATCGCGCAAACGGTGGCTGCACTTGCCTGAACCGGCGCGCGAGTTGCGCCGTTCGACCCGCCTCGGCTAAACCCCCCGCCGAATTCATTCGGCGGGACACCCATGGCAGGCCATTCCAAGTTCAAGAATATCATGCACCGCAAGGGCGCGCAGGACAAAAAGCGCGCGGCGGCCTTTTCCAAGCTCAGCCGCGAAATCACCGTCGCGGCGAAGAACGGCCTGCCCGATCCCAATATGAACGCGCGGCTGCGCGCTGCTGTCATCGCGGCGCGGCAGGGCGGCATGCCGAAGGACAATATCGAACGCTCGATCGCCAAGGCGGCGGGTGGCGGCGGCGACGCCTATGAGGAAATCCGCTATGAGGGTTTCGGACCCGGCGGGGTCAGCCTGATCATCGAGACGCTGACCGACAACCGCAACCGCACCGCAACCAATGTACGGACCATCGTCTCGAAAAATGGCGGCAATCTCGGGGCCAGCGGCTCGGTCAGCCACGGCTTCGAGCGGCTGGGGCTGATAAGCTACCCGGATACGGCCGGCAGCGCCGACAAGGTGTTCGAGGCGGCGCTGGAGGCCGGTGCCGAAGATGTGACGTCCAGCGAGGACGGGCATGAGATCTGGACGGCGATCGATACGCTGCATGGTGTCGCCAAGGCATTGGAGCCAGTGCTTGGCGAGGCGGAGAGCGCAAAGCTTGCGTGGAAGCCGGGCTTGATGGTCACGGTGGGCGAAGGCGATGCGGCGAGCCTGCTGAAGCTCATCGACCAGCTCGACGATGATGATGATGTGCAAACCGTGTGGGGCAATTACGACGTGCCTGACGAGGTGATGGCGAAGCTGGGGTAGGTCCATAGCACCCCACCCTGCCCCTCCCCTGCAAGCAGGGGAGGGGACGCCGTTTTGAACTCCCGCCCCTGCTTGCAGGGGAGGGCCGGGGTGGGGTGGCCGGAAATTGACGGCAAAACTCTTCCCGTTCCCCTCCCGTTCACCTAAACATAGTGCCATGCTCCTCCTTGGCCTCGATCCCGGACTGCAGACGACCGGCTGGGGCGTCATTGAGGCGGTCGGCAACCGGTTGCGCCACGTCGCCAATGGCAGTGTCAAAAGCCGGAGCACCGACCCGATGGCGACGCGGCTCGCGCAGCTTTACGACGCCCTGGAAGCGGTCATTGCGCTGCACCGGCCGGACAGCGCGGCGGTCGAGGAGACTTTCGTCAACGCCAATCCGCAATCGACGCTGAAGCTCGGGCAGGCGCGCGGCGTCGTGCTGCTCGTTGCCGCCAAATGCGGGCTGCCAGTGTCCGAATATGCGGCGCGTCTGGTCAAGAAGGCAGTGGTCGGGACGGGTGCTGCTGAGAAGCGGCAGGTGCAGGATATGGTCGCGCGGTTGCTGCCCGGCGTGGTGTTCGACGGACCGGACGCGGCGGATGCGCTCGCTGTGGCGATCACCCATTCGCATATGCTCGGCTCGCAGCGGGCGCTTGAACGGGTGCGCGCATGATCGCGCGAGTGAGTGGGCTGCTGGCGAGCGTCGGTGCGGACAGCCTCGTCGTCGATGTGAATGGCGTCGGCTATCTGGTTCAGGCGTCGTCGCGGACGCTGAGCGCGGTCGGATCGCTCGGCGCGGCAGTGGTGCTGCACATCGACACGCAGGTCCGCGAAGAATCGATCACGCTGTTCGGCTTCCTCGCCGAGGAGGAACGCGACTGGTTCCGGCTGCTGCAATCGGTACAGGGCGTCGGCGGCCGGGTGGCGCTTGCCATCCTGTCGGTGCTGCCGCCCGCCGACCTGCAGACCGCCATCGCGATGAAGGATCAGGCGAGCGTCGCGCGCGCCAACGGGGTCGGCCCGAAACTGGCCGCGCGCATCGTCAACGAGTTGAAGGACAAGGCCGGCAGCATCGTCGTCAGCGGCGGCGTGACGGCGGCCTTCGTCGCGCAGTCAGGCGCGGGCGGCGCGGTCAAGGACGCACTGTCGGCGCTCGGCAACCTCGGCTTCAAGCCGATCGATGCGAGCCGGGCGGTAGCCGAGGCGCAGGCGGAGCTGGGCGAGGGAGCGACGTTCGGGGAGCTGGTGCGGGTGGCTTTGAAGAAGTCGGCGCGATGAAGGGTCCACATCCCACGGTCCGGAGTTTTCGCGAGGCTTGCCCATTTCTCAAAAGTCCTTTGTTTGACAACGATCTTGAGTTGCCGACAGCTTATTTTGGACATGTGGCGCTAGGCCTGATTGAAGGACGTTGGTCCACGCCGGAAGAGCAGCAGATATTCGCCTACTTCAACGATGTCGCCGAAAGCGAAGATCTGGAGGTTGTGACGACCCTCAAAACCGGAGCGATCGAACTGCTGAACGACAGTGCAAGCGCCCAGCGGATTGCGCGTGCCAACCTCAAGGGCAAGGCTCTTCAATTTCTTGAAGAGTGTCGGCTTTTCTTCGGTCAACCCGACTATGGCGTAGTTCCCGATGAATGATGATCGCCTCACTACGCCAGCACGCCGTCCCGACGACGTCGATGCGGCCTTGCGCCCCAAGTCGCTCGACGAGTTTGTCGGACAGAAATCGGCGCGAGAAAATCTCCGGGTGTTCATAGAGGCGGCGCGGCGGCGGGGCGACGCGCTGGATCATGTGCTGTTTCATGGGCCGCCGGGGCTCGGCAAGACGACGCTGGCGCAGATTGTCGCGCGCGAGATGGGGGTTGGGTTCCGGGCGACGTCCGGCCCCGTCATCGCCAAGGCGGGTGATCTCGCGGCTCTGCTGACCAATCTCGAACCCAATGACGTGCTGTTCATCGACGAGATCCACCGGCTCAATCCGGCGGTTGAGGAAATCCTCTATCCGGCGATGGAGGATCGGGCGCTCGACCTGATGATCGGCGAGGGGCCGTCGGCGCGCTCGGTCCGGATCGACCTGCCGGCCTTCACGCTCATCGGCGCGACGACGCGCGCCGGGCTGGTGACGACGCCGCTGCGCGACCGGTTCGGCATCCCGGTGCGGCTGATTTTCTACACCGTCGGCGAGCTTGAGCAGGTAGTGCGCCGCGCGGCCGGATTGCTCGGCCTCGACCTCACCGACGATGGTGCGCGCGAGATCGCCGGACGGGCGCGGGGCACGCCACGCATCGCCGGTCGGCTGCTGCGCCGGGTGCGCGACTTCGCCAATGTCGCGGGCCACACGCCGGTCGATGCGCGTGTCGCCGATGCGGCGCTCAACCGGCTCGAGGTCGACAAGCTCGGCCTCGACAGCATGGACCGGCGCTATCTGACGATGATCGCCGATATCTACCGCGGCGGCCCGGTCGGTGTGGAAACGCTGGCGGCGGGATTGAGCGAGGCGCGCGATACCATCGAGGAGGTGCTCGAACCCTTCCTGATCCAGACCGGCCTCATCGCCCGCACCGCGCGCGGCCGTGTGCTCAACCCGAGCGGCTGGAAACATCTCGGCCTCAACCCGCCCGAAGGCGCGCCGCCTGCGCCGCTGCCGCTGCTCGATGACTGATTTCACCCAGCCCTACTCCGGCGGCTTTTCCGGCACGGCTCATCTCTTTGCGGTGCGCGTCTACTTCGAGGACACCGATCTTTCGGGCATCGTCTATCATGCGAATTATTTGCGTTTCATGGAGCGGGCCCGGTCGGACATGCTGCGTTCAGCCGGGATCGACCAGCGGGGAACCATGGAAGGCGGCAATGGCTATTATGCGGTGCATGACTTGCACATCACCTACCGGCGGCCGGCCAGGCTCGACGATGCGCTGCTCGTGACGAGCCGGGTGCTGGCGGTGCGCGCGGCGGCTTGCGAGATTTCGCAGGTCATTACGCGCGGCGATGAGACATTGACCGAGGCCGTGGTGACGGCGGCGTTCCTCGGCCCCGACGGCCGGCCACGCCGCCAGCCGGCGGCCTGGCGCGACGCGTTTGCAATATTGGTGGAGGCTTGATGGACGCGCTTTCGGTTACGGCTCAGAGCGCCGCCGACCTGTCGCCCTTCGCCCTGTTCATGCAGGCCGACCTCGTCGTGAAGGCGGTGATGCTGGGGCTGCTGTTCGCGAGCATCTGGTCCTGGGCGATCATCATCGACCGGGCGCGCAAGCTCGGCGCGATCAATCGTGAGGCGAAGGCGTTCGAGACGCATTTCTGGAAGGCGGAGTCGATCGACGGCCTCGCCGACAGTTCGGCCAAGTCGCCGCATCCGATGGCGCGGCTGGTCTCCGCCGGCCTGGGCGAATGGCGGCGGTCACTTTCGACGGGGCTTGTCGACAAAGAAGGCGTGCGTGCGCGGCTGACCTCGATCATGGGCGTGGCGATCGGCCGGGAGATCGACGAACTTAGCGACCGGCTGAACATTTTGGCGACGATCGGCTCGGTCGCACCGTTCGTCGGGCTGTTCGGGACGGTGTGGGGGATCATGCGGTCATTCACCTCGATCGCCGCGACGCAGAACACCACGCTCGCCGTCGTTGCGCCGGGCATTGCCGAGGCGCTGTTCGCGACGGCCATCGGCCTGTTCGCGGCAATCCCGGCGGTGATCGGCTACAACCGGCTGCTGCACGGCATCGGCCGCATCGAGGCGCGGCTGAGCCATTTCGCCGAGGAATTCCACGGCCTGCTGTCGCGGCAGCTCGACGGCATGGAAGCGGAGAAGTGATTCAGGCGGCGTGCCCCCTCCACCACGCCTTCGGCGCGGTCCCCCTCCCCCGCTACGCGGGAGAGGAATTGGCGTGCTTATCTAGGTCCTCTCCCGCGCGAGCGGGGGAGGGGGACCGCGCCCCGCAGAGGGCGTGGTGGAGGGGGCACTCGCGATGGCGATGAACATGCCCGGCAAGCGCGGCGGCCGTCGCGCGCCGATGGCGGAGATCAACGTCACGCCGCTGGTCGACGTAATGCTGGTGCTGCTGATCATCTTCATGATCACCGCACCGCTGCTCGTGTCAGGCGTGCCGGTCGACCTGCCCGACAGCAATGCCGGCGCGCTGAAGCAGGACAATACGCCGGTGCAAGTGTCGGTCGATGCGACGGGCAAGACGTTCATCGACGAGCAAGCCGTGCCCGACGATAGCCTTGCCGCCAAGCTGGCGGCGATCCGCGAGGCGCGCGCGAACGACGAGCCGCGCGTCTATGTGCGCGCCGACAGCAAGCTCGACTATGGCCGTGTCATGCGCGTGGTCGGCGAAGTCAGTGCGGCAGGCTTCAAGAAGGTTGCGCTGGTCAGCGAAGGCGCGAAGACGGGCGGGGCAGCGAAGGAGGCCGAGTGACCGAAGGCCGGGCGATATTGCTGGCGGGGACGGCGCATCTGGCGCTGCTCGCGGCGTTGTCGCTGAGCTGGGCGATGGCGTCGAAGGATCTGCCGCAGATCGTCGAATCGGTGCCGGTCGAAATCGTGCAGATCGACGACGTGCCGCGCGTCACCGAACCGCCGAAGCCGTCGGTGGAGGCCGCGCCGCAGGAAACGGTCGAGGCCGCAGCACCCGAGCCGGAGCCGGTCCCGGAAAAGATCGTCGAGCCGCCGCCGCCCGTGCTGCCCGATGTGCCCGCGCCCGAGGTCAAGCCGAAACCGCAGCCGAAGGTCGAGGCGAAGAAAGTCGCACCGAAAAAGTTCGAGGCGCAGGAGTTGGCGAACCTGCTCGACAAGGCGCTGCCTGTTGCCAAGGTGAAGCCGCTCGACACGTCGGCTTTCGCGAAATCGATCGAAAAGTCGCTGCCCAAGGGCGTGCAGATCGACGCGCGGGCGACCGCGACACTGGCGCAAGCGATCAGCCAGCAGGTGCGCCCCTGCTGGAACCTGCCGATGGGCGGCAAGGATGTCGCGGGCATCAACACGGTGCTGCACATCCGCTTCGCGCGGACCGGCGCAGTGATCGGGCAGCCCGCCGTGGTTTCGCAATCGGGCGTAACAGGATTGAATGCGTCTTATGCCAAACCGATGGCCGATGCGGCGAAGCGTGCCGTGCTCCGCTGCGCACCGCTGAAATTGCCGCCCGAGCTGTATGAGGCGTGGAACGATATCGAGTTCAACTTCGACCCGTCGCAGATGATGTGATGAGGTTATGCTATTCTCTTCCTGTCATCCCGGGCTTGACCCTGGACCCAGTGCCGCCCGGGTCAGGGCGGCGCGCGCGTTGCTCGCAGGGTTTTGGTTTCGCTGGGTCCCGGCTCAAGGCCGGGATGACAGCCGTTGCATTGGAGGCGTGATGCGTATCACCTCAGTTTTCGCTGCCGCAATCGCACTATTTGCCCTTGCAGTGCCCGCGCACGCCGTGCTGCGGGTCGATGTGACCGGCGGCATCCAGCAGCCTTTGCCGATCGCGGTGCCTGCCTTTGCGACGCCGTCCGCGGCGGCGACCCCGGCCGGCTCGACGGCCGATCTCGGCAAGCAGATCGGGCAGGTGATTTCGAGCGACCTCGCATCATCGGGGCTGTTCCGCCCGCTCGACCCCGCCGCGTTCACGACGCAGGTGAGCTATCCCGATGTCGGCAAGCCGGCCTTTCCGAGCTGGCGCACCGTCGCAGCGCAGGCGCTGATCACCGGCTATGTCCAGGCGAACCCCGACGGGACGATCACCGTCGGCTGTTATCTTTATGATATCTTCTCCGAGGAAGAGCTGACGCACACCGGCTTCTCGACCCAGCCGGCCTATTGGCGCCGTGCCGCGCATAAATGCGCCGATGCGGTCTATGCGCGGCTGACCGGCGAGACCGGCTATTTCGACAGCCGCGTCGTTTATGTGTCGGAAACCGGCCCGAAGATCGCGCGGATCAAGCGCCTCGCGATCATGGACCAGGACGGCGCGAACCACCGCTTCCTGACCAACGGACAGGCGCTGGTGCTGACGCCGCGCTTCGCGCCGAACCAGCAGACGATCACTTACATGTCCTTCGCGGGCAACCGGCCGCGCGTTTACATCTACAATATCGGTTCGGGCAGCCAGCAGCAGATCGGCGAGTTTCAGGGCATGAGCTTCGCGCCGCGCTTCTCGCCCGATGGACGGACGCTGGTCTTCTCGATGAGCCAGAGCGGAAACACCGACATCTACCGTATGGACCTAGGCTCGCGGCAGATCACGCGCCTGACCCAGTCCCCCGGCATCGACACCTCGCCGAGCTTCTCCCCCGACGGGTCGAAGATCGTGTTCGAAAGCGACCGCGGCGGCACGCAGCAGCTTTATGTGATGAGCGCCGACGGCTCGGGCCAGAACCGCATCAGCTTCGGCGACGGGCGGTTCGCGACTCCGGTGTGGAGTCCGCGCGGCGACCTCATCGCCTTCACCAAGCTTGGCGGCGGCAAGTTCCGCATCGGCGTGATGCGGCCCGACGGCTCGGGCGAGCGGTTACTGACCGACAGCTGGGCCGACGAGGGCCCGACCTGGTCGCCCAACGGCCGCGTGATTCTGTTCTTCCGCACGCCGCAGTCGTCGCGCGGTGGCGCGGACCTGTGGTCGGTCGACCTGACCGGAGTCAACGAACGGCGGATCGCGACGCCGCTAGACGGGTCCGACCCAGCCTGGTCGCCGCTGTTGCCGTGAAACTTTAACAGCGCTGTGGCCTTTCAGCCTGTGTTCAGCATGATTATCATGGTTCTAACGCCGATCCGATCAGCCCCATCCGAAAGGACCGCCCGATGCGCAATCTCCCCCTTCAGTCGCTGGTCATCGCCAGCCTCGTCGTAACGGCCGCCTGCGCCGGAAAGAAGAAGAAAGACCTGCCGCCCGTGCCGCCGGCAACTCAGGCTCCGGCGCAGACCGGCCCTGCGACCGATCCCAATGCGGGGATGAACAATGCGCCGGTGACGAATGCGGTTGTGCCCGGTTCCGCGGCCGATTTCGCGGCGGTGTCGGGCTCCGACCGGGTGTTCTTCGCCTATGACAGCTATGACATCGACGACGCCGGCAAGGCGACGCTCGACAAGCAGGCGGGCTGGCTGAAGCGCTATCCGAACGTCAAGGTCACGCTCGAAGGCCATGCCGACGAGCGGGGCACGCGCGAATATAATCTGGCACTCGGCGACCGCCGCGCCAATGCCGCGAAAAACTATCTCGCCGGCCAGGGCGTACAGCTCGGCCGCATCACGACGATCAGCTACGGCAAGGAACGCCCCGCAGTCCCCGGCAGCGACGACGAGAGCTATGCACAGAACCGCCGCGCGGTGACGGTGATTACCTCGGGCGCGATCGGCTAGCGCCACGGGGGCGGAGGGTCTATATCGCTCGGGCAGCGCAGCTTGAGTGGCGAATAAATGAGCCTCCGTCCCTGGCGGGATATCACCCGCCGCAAATCCCGTCAGATCATGGTCGGCAAGGTGCCGGTGGGCGGAGACGCGCCGGTCACCGTGCAGACGATGACCAATACGCCGACCTCCGACGCAAAGGCGACAATCGACCAGATTCGCCGCTGCGAGGAGGCCGGCGTCGATATCATCCGGGTGTCCTGCCCCGACGAAGCCTCGACGGCCGCACTGTCGCAGATCGTGCGCGCCGCGAAGGTGCCGATCGTTGCGGACATCCATTTCCACTATAAGCGGGCGCTCGAAGCCGCCGATGCGGGCGCGGCCTGCCTGCGCATCAATCCGGGCAACATCGGGTCGTCGGCGCGCGTCGCCGAAGTGGTGCGGGCGGCCAAGGCCAATGGCTGTGCGATCCGGATCGGCGTCAATGCCGGCAGTCTGGAAAAGGACCTGCTTGAAAAATATGGCGAGCCCTGCCCCGAGGCGCTTGTCGAATCGGCGCTTGATCATATCCGGCTGCTCGAGGAGCATGATTTCCGCGAATATAAGGTGGCGGTGAAGGCGTCCGACCTGTTCCTCGCGGTCGCCGCTTATCACCAGCTCGCCGAAACTGTGGATTGTCCACTGCATCTGGGCATAACCGAAGCGGGCGGCCTGATCGGCGGAACGGTGAAGTCGTCGATCGGTATCGGCTCGCTGCTCTGGGCCGGCATCGGCGACACGATCCGGGTCTCGCTGTCGGCTGAGCCCGAGGAAGAGGTCCGTGTCGGCTTCGAGATGCTGAAGGCGCTCGGCATCCGCAATCGCGGCGTGCGCGTCGTGTCCTGCCCCAGCTGCGCGCGACAGGGATTCGACGTGATCCGAACGGTCGAAACACTCGAACAACGGCTGCAACATATCCGCACGCCCTTGTCGCTCTCGGTGCTCGGCTGCGTCGTCAACGGTCCCGGCGAGGCGCGCGAGACCGATATCGGCGTGACCGGCGGCGGCGCGGGCAAGGCGATGGTCTATCTGTCGGGCGTCACCGACCATCACATCACCAATGAAGCGATGGTCGATCACATCGTCGAACTCGTCGAGAAAAAGGCCGCCGAAATCGAAGCCGCAAACGCACGGCTCGAAGCGGCGGAATGACGGACGGCCTCGCCGGCTGGGTCCGCGAGGCGATGGAGCCGCTCGGTGTCGTGCACATTCCGGCGCGGTTCGGCGGGCACAGCATCTATCTCGACGGGCTGATCTTCGCGATGCTGGGCGACGACGACCTGTGGTTCCGCTCCGATTCCGTAGCCGACCCGATCTGGGACGAAGCCGGCTGCGAGCGCTTTACCTTCGACAAAGGGAATGGCGTCCTCGGCACGATGAACTATCGCCGCGCCCCAAGCGCATGCCATGACGATCCGGAGGCGCTGCGAACGTGGGCGGAAGTGGCCTTGGCCGCATCACGACGGCTCGCGACGAAGAAGCGGCCCAAGCGAATGACGAGGTCATGAAAGCAAGACAATTGATCGATAACGCCAATGGAGCAGGCACTCGGGCGGCGGAAGCGAAATGACGGTCTCGGTCCGCTCCGCCGTCGCCGCTGACGTCCCGACGATCCTCGCCTTTGTCCGCGGCCTTGCAGACTATGAGCGTGCGTCCGATCAGGTCGAGGCGACCGAGGCGTCGCTCGGTGCCGCGCTGTTTGGACGTCCATCTTCTGCCGAGGCTTTGATTGCCGAGGACGACGGCGTCGCAATCGGCTTTGCGGTGTTCTTCCACAATTTTTCGACCTGGACGGGCAAACGCGGGCTATACCTTGAGGACCTGTATGTCGTGCCCGAGGCGCGAGGTGGCGGCGGCGGCAAGGCACTGCTGGCGCGGCTCGCGGCAATTGCGGTGGAGCGCGACTGTGCCCGGTTCGAATGGGCGGTGCTCGACTGGAACGCGCCGGCGATTGGATTCTACCGCTCGCTTGGCGCCACCTCGCAGGACGAGTGGACGGTTTACCGGCTGACGGGAAAATCCCTGGCAGAACTGGCCGCCTTGGACGGTTGAAATCGGATTCCGCTTCCTCCCACCTTTACCCACTTTGCCGCGTCACATCCCGCCGCTATCCTCTGCGCCATGCAAACCACCCTCACCATCAATGGCGAACGGCATGCGCTCGATATCGAGCCGGCCACGCTCCTCGTCGACCTGCTGCGCGATCAGCTACACCTGACCGGCACGCATATCGGCTGCGACACGTCGCAGTGCGGTGCTTGCAATGTGCTGGTGGACGGCAAGGCGATGAAGTCCTGCACGCTGCTCGCGGTGCAGCTCGACGGGCAGGCGATCACGACGATCGAGGGGGTCGCCAACGGTGCCGAGCTGCATCCGATGCAGGCGGCGTTCAAGACGCATCACGGTCTGCAATGCGGCTTCTGCACGCCGGGCATGGTGATGGCCGGTCTGGAGATCGTCCGCCGCCACGGCCACGACCTCGACCGCGAGACGATCTCGCACGACCTCGAAGGCAATCTGTGCCGCTGTACGGGCTATCAGAATATCGTCAGTGCCATTCAGGCAGGTGCGAAGGCGATGGAAAATGCGTGAGTTTGCCTACAACCGCGCGACTTCGGTCGCAGAAGCCGCCAGCCTGTTCGCCGGCGGTGGCGAGGCGGCGCTGCTCGCAGGCGGGCATACGCTGATCCCGGCGATCAAGTCGCGGCTGCGGATGCCCGATGCGATTGTCGACCTGAACGCCATTCCCGGGCTCGACGGCATCGCGGTCGAGGGCGACCGGCTTTGGATCGGCGCTTTGGCGCGCCACGCGGCGGTCGCCGACAGCGCCGTCGTCAGGGGCGCAATTCCGTCGCTCGCCGCGCTCGCTCAGCTGATCGGTGATCCGCAGGTGCGCAATCGCGGCACCATCGGCGGCTCGGTCGCCAACAATGATCCGGCCGCCGACTATCCCGCGGCACTGCTCGCCCTCGATGCGGTGGTCGAAACCTCGTCGGGCAGCCATGCCGCCGACGATTTCTTACAGGGCATGTTCACGACCGCGCTCGCCGATGGCGAGATCGTCACGCGGATCGGGTTCAAAGTCCCGCATGCCGGGGCCTATGCCAAGTTCCGCAACCCGGCGTCGCGCTATGCAATCGTTGGGGTGTTCGTCGCGAAGTTCGCCGATGGCCACCGCGTCGCCGTCACCGGTGCCGGTCCGGGCGTGTTCCGTTGGAGCGAGGCGGAAGCCGCGCTGAACGGCGGCACGAGCCTGGACGGGCTTGCGCCTGACGCCGACGGCCTCAACACCGACATCCACGCCTCGGCCGAGTACCGCGCGCATCTGTGCGGTGTCATGCTCAAGCGGGCGGTCGCCGAACTCGGCTAGCGCCGCTACTTCTTCTTTTTCTCGGCCGCCTTGTCGGCTGCCGCGACCGCTGGACCACGCGCACCGGCCAGGACGGCGGTGCAGTCGGTGTCCTTCTGGTCGCCGACATCAACGAAGGCGAGCAATGCCGCGAACGGCGTCGCGACGATCCCGGCGGCGATGCCGGCAGCCGCGCGGGTGATCAGCTGCTTCGAAATCGGGTTCACCGTTGGGGCCGCGAAATAGCCGCCGACGCCGATCGGCGACTGGCCCGAGAACAGGCTGAACTTCTTCGAATCCGCCTTGATCGAAAGATTGAGCGACTCATCGTCGAACGTGAATTTACCGGTGCCGCGGATCACGTTGCGCTGCGTATCGATGAAGATCGGATCGGCCTGCGCAACGCCGTCCTTGACGGTGAAGCCGAACAGCCCGCAGCGGACCTCCGAAGGGTCCTTGAGCTGCTTCAGCAGCCCCTTGCCGACATATTGGAAAATATCGAGTTCCAGCAGTTCGATGTTGCGGATCCAGAAACTGCCCTTCGGCAGGATGATCGCGATCCGGCCCGACGAACTGGAAAGCGATTTGCGCACCGTGTCGCCATAGCCCTTGAGCTGGATGCGACCCTTCAGCGTGCCCCGCACGCCGCTCTTGTCGATGTCGAAGCCGGTCATCAGCTTCGACAGCGCCATCGGCGACAGCCGGATGTCATAGTCGGTCGCGACGGGGACCTTGCGCGCGTCGATCGCGATGTCGGCGGTCAGCCGTCCGCCGGCGAGATCGAACGACACCGGCTTCAGCGTCAGCAATTTGTGATCGAGCCCGAGTTGCACGTCGAGATTGGCCACCGGAATGCTGCCGGTGCGCACCTTGGTTGCCTTGTAGCGCACCTTCGCATCGAACCGGTCGAGCGTTTCGGCCGAGGCCAGCGCGGTGTTGGGCAGGACGCGCGGGTGCCCGCCCTCGACGGTGATCGCACCCTTGCCGCCCATCGCATCGAGCCGCTCGGGCGAATAGCCGATCCAGGGTCCTGCATCGAGAATGTCGAGATTGCGGCTGTCGAGCGTCGCATCGATCGTCAGCCGCTCGGCTGGGCGCGAGATCGTCATGCGCCCGTTTAAGTCAGAATCGCCGAACGTCCCGGCAATGCGCGTGAACTTCCAGTCGCTGCCGTCGAGCGTGAGCTTGGAGCGGACATGATAGCGCCGGGTCGCGGGGACCGCGGCGCCGAGCATCCGGAACGGCGTCGTCAGATTCTTGCCCTGCGCATCTAGGTTGAGGTCCGAGCCTTGCAGCACCGTTGCACCGGGCAGCGTCCCGAAGATGCGGACGCGGCTGTCGCCCGTGCGAATCGTCGCGTCGAGCTTGTTCGCGCCGCCCGCCAGCGTTTCGTTCGGTGAGGTCAGCGCGCCCGTCACGGTGAACGGTGCCCCGTGCGAGGTGCCGCCGCCATTGAACGGCACAAGCGGCTGCAAGCGCGTGTTCGCGGCCGTCACATCGCCGACAGCGATCTTAGCGTCGAGCAAAAGCGGCGCATCGAGATAATGCAGGTTGGTGCCGGTGATTGCGGCGTGACGGATGTCCGGCAGCGTGAACGGTTCGTTGCTGCCGTCGAAGGTCCAGGTGTTGCGGGTGAGCTGCCGCTCAAGCCCGACGCTGGCATCGCGCAATTCCAGCGTGTTGAACACGCGCTTGCCGCCGATTAGCCGCCAGAGATTTAGCTGGAACGCGACGCGTTTCGCGGTCAGCAGCTGCTTGTCCTTGGCCCACGCCGGATTGGCCACCGACAAATCCTCGGCGAGAAACTGGATATGGAAGGGATTGAAATAGAGGTTGAAATCGCCGCCCACCGAAATGTCGCGGTGCATCCGTGTTTCGGCGATGCCAACGACCGTGTCCTTCAGGAACCGCCCCTTGGTGACGTAAAGCACCAGCCAGGCTGCAAACAGCAGGGCCAATACGCCGGCGACGATACGCAGCGGCCAGAGCCACGGTCGCCGGTTGTCGTTTTGCTCGGGATCGTTCGTTACGGTTGCGGTCATATGCGACACAACGGTCCGCACGCCGTTGCGTTTCATGCCCCGTCCCGTTATAGGCCCGTCCCTTCGAGAGTCGCCCGGCTAACGGGCTGCCGTGGCGACTCATAATCGAACCCCTAGACAGGAGTCGAAAATGCCCAAAATGAAGACGAAGAGCGGCGTCAAAAAGCGCTTCAAGCTCACCGCGTCTGGCAAGTTGAAGCACGGCGTCGCTGGCAAGCGTCACCGCCTCATCAGCCACAACGCCAAATATATCCGCCAGAACCGCGGCACCGAGGTGCTCTCGGTCGCCGACACCCAGCGCGTCAAGCTCTGGGCGCCCTACGGTCTCGGTTAAGGAGGGTAGCAGATGGCACGCGTAAAGAGGGGCGTCACCGCGCACGCCCGCCACAAGAAGGTTCTCGACGCTGCGAAGGGCTATTATGGCCGCCGCAAGTCGACGATCCGCATCGCCATGCAGGCGGTCGAGAAGGCAGGCCAGTACGCCTACCGCGACCGCAAGGTAAACAAGCGCAACTTCCGCGCTCTGTGGATCCAGCGCATCAACGCCGCTGTCCGCGCCGAAGGGATGACCTATGGCGTGTTCATGCACGGCCTGAAGCTCGCCGGCGTCGAACTGGACCGCAAGGTCCTCGCCGACCTCGCGATGCACGAGCCGGAGGCGTTCAAGACGGTCTTTACGCAGGCGCAGTCCGCGCTCGCCAAGGCCGCCTAACAAACAGGCGTAATAGGTAAGGGGCGCGGGCTGCTGTAATGGCGGCCCGCGCCTTTTTCATGTCGTTCCCGCAAGGCGGGGATGGGAGACCGAATGACCAGCGTCGAATCCCTTCGCAGCGAATTGCTCGAAGCCATCGCGACCGCCGCCGACCTCGATGCGATCGAGGCCGTCCGCGTGCGCGCGCTCGGCAAGTCGGGGGCGGTGACCGCATTGCTCAAGACGCTTGGCAGCCTGTCCGCCGAAGAGCGCGCGACAGCCGGACCGGCGTTCAACGGCCTGCGCGAAGACGTGTCCGCAGCCATCGCCGCCAAGAAGGCAGCGCTCGAAGCTGCGGCACTCGACGCCCGCCTCGCGACCGAGCGGCTCGACATGACGCTGCCTATCGGCCTCGGCCCGCAAGGGTCGGTGCATCCGATTTCCCAGGTCATGGATGAACTCGCCGAAATCTTCGCCGACCTCGGCTTCGCGGTCGCGACCGGTCCGGAGATCGAGGACGACTGGCATAATTTCACCGCGCTCAACATCCCCGAGAGCCACCCGGCCCGGGCGATGCACGACACCTTCTATTTCCCGGAGAGCGCCAACCGCGATGGCCGGCGCATGCTGCTGCGCACCCACACCTCGCCGGTGCAGGTCCGCACGATGACATCGCAGCAACCGCCGATCCGCATCATTGCGCCGGGCCGCGTCTATCGCTCCGACAGCGATGCCACCCACACGCCGATGTT